>CAJOEP010000001.1 GCA_905233445.1 uncultured Bacteroidales bacterium
TCTGTTGCGTCTTTTGCGCCGTAGTATACGAATGGAGCATATTCACGACCAGTGATCTTGCTCAGCTGTTTCATATATTTTGCTACGATGTCAGGAAGAGCGTCGTAGTATTTGTTCTGCAACTCTCTTGTCTGGAAGTAGATGTCAGGGTTCTGTGCTGTACCGCGTGTCACAGGGTGCTCTGGGTTAAGAGCTCTGTCGCGATAAGCCTTCAAAGCCTTGTAGTTGACGAGCTTGCGGAGTTTCTCCATGTCGGCTGCTTCAACTTTCTGGATTTCGTGTGATGTGCGGAATCCGTCGAAGAAGTGGAGGAACGGGACGCGGCCTTCGATTGCTGCGAGGTGAGCAACAGGGGCGAGGTCCATGATTTCCTGCACTGAGCTTGTTGCCAACATTGCGAAACCTGTCTGGCGGGCGCTCATCACGTCGGCGTGGTCGCCGAAGATTGACAATGCCTGTGCTGCGAGAGCACGTGCTGAGACGTGGAATACGCCTGGGAGCAACTCACCGGCGATTTTATACATGTTAGGGATCATAAGGAGCAATCCCTGTGATGCTGTATAGGTGGTGGTCAAAGCACCAGCCTGCAATGAGCCGTGCACTGCGCCTGCAGCACCAGCTTCGGACTGCATCTCAACGACTTTCACTGTGTCGCCGAAAATATTTTTCTGACCTTTTGCTGCCCATTCGTCGATATACTCTGCCATCGGTGATGACGGGGTGATAGGATAAATGGCGGCAACTTCGCTGAACATGTAGGCAACATGGGCCGCAGCCTGGTTACCGTCGCATGTCATAAACTTTTTTTCTGCCATATTTTTTAATATTAGTTGATTTTTATGAATTTATTCTTTTATATCCAAAACATAAATGACTTCGTCGTCGCGCTTCATCAGATGCTGTTCGCGTGCCACCTTCTCCATGAGCGCGGTGTCGCTCTTCAACTCGTTGAGCGTCTGCATCTCTTTCTTAATTTCGCCATCGTAATACTCCACGTCCTTCTTTACCTTGCGAAGCTTCCTGTAACTCCGACCCTGCTCAAAAATGTTGTATTGGTCAATAAACACAATGAGTGCGGCAAAAATCAGCGTTGCGATGACATATTTGTTCGATAACTTCTTTAAAAAGCCTTTAAAACTCATTTTCTAAATTTTTGCAAAAATAAAAATTTTTCTCTTAAGATATAACCCATTTTCAAACTTATTTTCAACATTTTTAATTATGTAAGATTTTTTTGTTATTTTTGCAAAATAATTAAATGGTTTGATATGAAAAAGTCTCTTTTTGTATTGATAATTATGCTCGTAGCAGTCTCTGGCCAAGCCCAAGAAGACATATTCCATGAATTCGTTGCATCGAAGACAAAGCAATTTCAGGATTTTGTTGACAAACAGAATTCGGAATTTGCTGATTTTGTAGCCAAACAGTGGGTGTTGTTCAATGATTTTGCCAAGGATGGACTTGAAATGACCCAACCGAAGCCGGCAAAGATGCCAAAGGCGGAAGTGAATAATGACGAGAAAATGTTTTCTTCCACTGAGATTAAATATAATATGGAGAAAGAACTTCCTGATGTAACACACACAGTATCTGTGGCTTATGAAAAGGAGAACGACGATAATTACGAGCAGAGAGTGACTATCAGCGAGAATGGTGAGGGTGAGTTGCCGGCTAAGGATTTCGAAAAAACCAAGAAACTGGCGATAGACAACAGGGAAAATATCCTTTTGAATTTTTACGGAAGACAAATCAACATCCATCTTGACCCGAAGTTGAGAATTAAAAGCGCGGGCATAGAGGAGAAAAACGTGGCTGATTATTTTAAGAATATTGCGGGATACCGCACTGAGACAAAAGCTTTGTGGGAAGAACTCTCAGGTGTTGTTGATCAGTTCGGTTTGAATGAATGGGGCTATTTCTGCCTGCTTCGCACTCTCTCAGAAAAAGTTTTCACCAATGTCAACGACAGGGTGCTGTTCTGTTTTTATATGCTTCGAAATGAAGGCGATTTCAAGACACGTATAGGGCGTGGTAAAGACACCAAGAATCTTACTTTGCTTCTTGCTCTCGACAACAGCAAGAAGGTTTATTCCTACACATATTTCAGCTTTGATGACGATTCCAAAGGCACCAAGGTGAAGTATTACTGCGTTTACGGCGGTGGAAAAGCCAAAGAGGCTTTGTATTCATATAGTTTCAGTGAGCAGGATGCCGCAAAACGCCAGATGACGCTCGATTTCAGCAAGAATTTGAATATGGGTGAATGCAACAAAAACAGGGAGTTACAACTCACCAAGGACAGAAAAATCACCTTGCCTTACAACCAGTCGCATATGGACTATCTCGACGATGTCCCGATGACTGCTTTGCCGGTTTATTTCACGACATCCGTGTCAATTGAGGCGCAAAGGTCATTGCTTAAGACTTTCGATGAGATGAAATCGCAATACACCCCGACGCAGTTTATCAGCATGTTGCTGCATTTTGTGCAGACAGCTTTTGAGTATAAAACCGATGAGGACCAGTTCGGATATGAGAAATATTTCTATCCTGAAGAGGTGATTGGCTATCCATACAGCGACTGTGAAGACCGTTCGGCATTGTTCGCATGGCTTGTCGAGCGATACACCAATGCTAAAGTCATCGGATTGCAATATGAGGGACATGTGGCGACGGCTGTTTATTTCGGCGACGATGCCAACGTGACAGGCGACGGTTTTATGTACGGAGGCAAGAAATATTATGTGTGCGACCCGACATACATCAACGCATCAATAGGCATGACCATGACGCAGTATAAAGGTAAGACACCAAAGCCGATAAAACTTAAAACGAAATAATAAACAACTGACTAACTTAACAACTGATTAACGGAAATAACCATGAAAAAGAAAGTTTTAATTGCAATAATAGCAATTTTAGCTGCTGCAGGTGCCGCTGTTGCTGCATATTACATCTGGTTCCATAAGGATTGGGTTGAGCCGGAAGTTGATGAGCCTGAGGTGTTTCACGATCTTGAATTTGATGCCGACTTATTGATTGGCGTTTGGCGTGAAGGTGAAAACTACTATCGTTACAATGACGACGGAACGGCAGTAAATTGGGACCTTTCCGATGATGTTATGGAAGACGAGGGCTCCGAACTGACATGGACGCTTGAGGGTGACATGTTTACGCATTATTACAAGATGGAAATCGGAGGTGTCATTCCGAAAGCTTTCAAGATGGAATATTTGGAAATAGACACCATGAAATATGGCGACGAATATGGTGTGAACCACACTTTCTCCAAAGTTGAGGAGTTGCAGCTTATTCAGTGAAACGTTTCATCACCACGTAAGCTTCAGGGATTCCGAGTTCTCCAGCTTTGCTTAAATCCTTTATAGCCTGTGATTTGCGATTGAGATAGAGCAGGGTCAAAGCGCGGTTGTAATAAGCTTCGCCGAGATTCTGCTCATATTGTATTGCCTTGGAGTAGGCCTCGATGGCTTTCTCGAAATCCTGCATCTGCAAGTGGATGTTGCCCTTGTTGTACCAAACATATGGGTTCTTTTTGTTTTTACCCAAAAGCTTGGTGATAGTTTCCAACGACTGTTGATAATCGGGCTTTTCCTGAGTAGTGGTGAATGCTTCGTTGGCTCTTTTTTGAGTGATGTAAATAGAGTTGTCGTAGTTTTTATCGTTCACGATGAGTTCTGCTTTGGCATTTTGCAGCACCGACAGATTTATTCCGGCATAAAGCCCGAAAACTGGGTCGTCGAGAAGCTCGCCAAAGATGTTTTCGCTACGCTGATAGTTGAATATCTCAAAATTGTAAATTCCGTTAACGAATGATCTAAATGACAGGTTATCAATGCTTTCAATGATGGAATCGTTGATAAACGAAATATGTGTTTCGTCGAATATGTCGTTCACAACAAAGGCTAATTTTCCATTCAAATCATTGGTTTGCGATATCTGGCTTAGAGTGGCGTCGATATAGTATTTGTTGCCGTTGGTGATGTTTACGACCAAAGAGCCTCGCGGACGGATATTGATGTCGGAAAACTGGATTAGTGATTTGTGGCGGTTGCCATCAACAAAATCCGATTCGAAACTGATGATTTTATTGTAATCCATTTTAGAATAATGTGCGTATAGCGAATCGACATTTGCTTTGTCTTCGCTTACAAAAGCCATTATTTGCTTAGCTTGCCATTGATCTTGTTCGGCGCCTTGCATATCGTTTTTCTCGAAACGCACCACGGCGCGGTTTATCCAAGCGTCGATGAAATCGGGGAAGAGTTCGATGACTCTTGAAAAATCGTCTTCGGCGTAATCCCATTGTTTCATCTTAAAGAACAGGATGCCTCTGTTGAAATAACCGTAGATGTTTTGCGGGTTTATTTCGATTACCTTATTGTATAGTGCGAGAGCGATGTCGTATTCTTCTTTTATGGAATAAATGATGGCGCGGTTGAAATAGGTGAGGGCGTTACGCTGGTCGAGTTTGTTCACTGTTTCGTAGTCGTTCAGTGCGGCTGTGGTGTCGCCCAGATTGAGAAATGCCACGGCGCGGTTGAAATAGATGAGCGGGTTGTCTTTGTCCATGCGCAGTGCGCTGTTGAAATCATTCATCGCCTCTTGGTATTCCTCGCGTTCAAGTTCTATCATGCCGCGTCGCACAATGGCTTCGATGTTGAAGAAGTCGTAATAAACGGCATTATTCATGTCATTTAGTGAGCCGTCGAGGTCTTGCAGATAACGTTTGGCGATGCCTCGAGAGATGTAGGCGTTGGCGTTTTCCGGATTGATAATCAATGCGGTGTCGAATTCAGCTACAGCATTAGGATAGTCGTTTAGATGCATGAGTGTGGAGCCAGAAGCGATGTGTAGGTCCTCGCTGAACGGGTCGAGGCTGATGGCCCGCCTGAAATCCGACATGGCATCGGCGTAGTTAGAGAGCCTGTCGTTAGCGACACCGCGGTAATGGTAAGCGCGCACATACAATGGATGAATCTCCAATGTCCGAGAGAAATCGTCAACGGCGCCGCTGTAGTCGCCGAGACTGTATTTCGCTATTCCGCGAAGGAAATATGCCTCGAAGTCGTTGGGTTTCGCGATGACGGCGACGTTGAAATTCTTAATAGCCTCGGTGTAGTTTTCTTTTGAAAGCTCGATTTTTCCCATCAAAACATAATGCTTGTGGTTAATTTGGGCAAGCATCTCCGTTATAGGAAAGAGGAGTAAAAACAATATGATGACTATCTTTTTCAAGACTATTTATGATATTTCATGAAAGCTTCCATAATGGCATCCTGATAAGTTTTCGACACGGTGATGTCCTTGATGCTTGTGGTGTCGAACTGGATTATAAAATCTGTGAGGTCTTTTTTGAGAGATGTCACATGGAGCAGGTTTATCATAAAGGAGCGGTGGCAGCGCTGGATAGGGGTGTCGCGCATGTCATCAGTGAGTTTCTTTAGGTTTGTGCGAAGTAAAAAATCAACAATCCTGTCGTTGTTGATGTATTTGACAATCACATAGTTATTGGCTGCTTCGGTATAAAGCACGTTTTCAATATTGATTGACAGTCTTACTTCGCCTTTCTCGTCTTTGAAATGCACGATATTGTTGTCGGACCCTTTCTCGCCCAATTCTTTGATTCTGTTTTTAAGATGTTGATTATCAAGGAAAAGTAGCGAGATGGTGTATGGTATAAGCAGCATCCAAACGGTATTGGCTGTCGATTTCCAGAATATGGAATAGATGGCTTCCCATGTTGTCGTCTCGGGATTGTCTTGCAGGAAGTTGTCGATGAAGCCGACTTTATAAGCTATGAATGTGTAGAATATCGACACTATGAATGCGTCGCTGACGAGCCAGATTACGTAGTCGGGGTAGGTGAGTTGGACTTTTTTCACCACGAGGTTCATGATGACTCGGCTGAGTGACACCACGACCATGCCGATCAGCACCATCAGTGACGAGTACATCATGTAGTTGATGCTGTTGATATTGTGGATCCACGTTTCGGAGTTGAACGGGCGGAATATGTTTATGAATACCAAAGAATAAACAGTGGTGAAGAGTATCATCCTCACCACATTATTTTTTTCCAAAAGGTAGCTTGGTAGCTCCTTATTGCCAAAAATTTTCAGTTTATACTTTGTTGTATCCACTACTGAAGCTTAAACACGATAGGCAGTGTGTACTGTACACGCACTGGGTTACCGCGCTGTTTTCCAGGTTTGAATTTAGGCAGGCTTTGTACCACGCGAACAGCTTCCTCGTCGCAGCCGCCGCCGATGCCACGCAGCACTTGTACGTTGGTGATCGAGCCGTCTTTCTCGACGATGAATCCCACGAACACTCTACCTTGGATGTCACTTTCACGAGCCATCATAGGGTATTTGAGGTTCTTCTGGACGTATTCGAGAAGCTTTGCTACTCCGCCGGGGAATTCAGGCTGTTCCTCAACTGATTTGAACACTTCCTCTTCCTCGATTTCCTCTTCTTCGATTTCAGGAGCTTCGTAAACGTATTCCTCGATTATTTCGTCCTGGTTAACTTCGGCGTTGATATCGATATCTTCAACTTCAACGTCATCTTCCACGACCTGGATTTGTGTGACCTGTGGTTTTGGAGCCTGAACTTGTGGTTTTGGCATTTCCTGTTTTGTGATTTCAACCATTTCCTCTTCCATCACTTCGACCTGTCTTGCGAAAGTGTCGAGGTTTTGCTTGTCATAACTTTTGTATTCAAAGACACGCCAGACTACGAATAAAGCAACAACCAATCCAACGAGCGTGAAAGTCAATTTTTTGCTGTCAAGATCCGCTTTAGGTGATTTTTTTATTTCCATAATATTAAATTTTATCCTGTTTAAATAACGCTGCGAAGTTAGCAAAAATTATTGAATATGCGAACAATTTTTTATCATTTTTTTTCGAAAAATGATTTTAAAGATGAAAATGCCTAATACACAACCGATTACGTCGGCCCCAAAGTCGTATATGCTTCCATACCTTCCGATGAATACATAATTCTGCAGTATTTCAGTCAAGGCAGCGTAAAAAACTGCCACAGTCAACGTAATCCATTGAAGCTTAATACGATAGACTTTGTCTTTTTCGCAATATTCGTTTCTATAGCCGAAGATTATCAGAAAAGCAAAGACCAAGAACATGACAGTGTGTACTATCTTGTCAGGGCCTATCCATTCCCAAAAATTTCTGACTTTTGGAAAATAAGACCCCGGCATACCACAAAGTATCATGATGACGATACCGCATAGCAAGCCGGGGAAAATATGTCTGATCAGACTTTTCAATTATCCGATGAGGGCTTTATAACCTTCTGCGTCGAGGAGGTTGTCCATCTCGGCTGCGTTAGTCACTTCAACTTTGATAATCCAGCCTTCGCCGTATGGGTCGTTGTTGACTGTCTCTGGTGCGTCGGCGAGAGCCTCGTTGAATTCGATGACTTTGCCGCCCACTGGCATGAACATCTCTGATGATGTCTTAACAGCCTCGATTGTGCCGAATGTCTCTTCAGCTTCGAGTGTCTCGTCCAAGGTGTCAGCATCAACGAAAACGATGTCGCCAAGTTCGTGTTGTGCATAGTCGGTGATACCGATGTATGCGTTGTCTCCTTCTAAACGGATCCATTCGTGATCCTTAGTGTACTTTAAGTTTGTTGGAATATTCATATCTTTTATTTAAAATTTAAAATTCAATATTTAAAATTATTTTGACTGAAAAATGACTTTGCAAAAATACAATTTATTTTATCATGATTAACAATTATAAAAATATTTTTTATTGCGTCAAGCTGAAGCGTGCGGTGATGCCTGCAAACACGTTGGTGGTCTTGTAGGCGTTGGCGATGAACGGGTTGGTCATGTCGTATTTGAAGAACACCTGTGCGCTAAGACGCTGGCTGAAAGTGTAGTCGCCTGTGAGGTAGATGTTTACCTTGTTCTGGCCGGCTGAAATCTGGCTATGGCGTTCGTCGATGCTTCTTAAAGTGGTGATGTCGCGTCTGAATCCGATGTCGAGCTTGATTTTAAGGTCGTTGCTAACTTTACGCGAGCCACTTCCGTCGAACAGCGAC
Source organism: uncultured Bacteroidales bacterium (assembly GCA_905233445.1). Taxonomy (GTDB): domain Bacteria; phylum Bacteroidota; class Bacteroidia; order Bacteroidales; family F082; genus Limimorpha. The sequence continues at coordinate 8,095 of CAJOEP010000001.1, forward strand.
AGGCTGAAGCCGAGGTCTTTGAATGTATAACCGCATCCGATCACGATTTCGCGTCCGTTGACGTCAGTGATTTGGTTGTTACTGAAGCCCAGCGTGATAGTTCTCGATTTCTTATATTCGATTGACGGCGTTAGTGTGTTGTTGAATGCTAAGGTGATACCGATAAGAGGCGAATATTGTTCTGTGAGAAGCAGTTGCGATATGTCGTATTGCGGTATGCGCATATTGGTTCCGGTGAACACTGCCATCTGCTGGCTCGCGTTGTAGTTGACGTTGTTGGACCATGCCGAGACGGAGAATGTCGATTTATAGTTGTGGGTGATGGTGATGGTCTTGAAGTGTTTTTTCAATGCCGGAATCTTCGACAATCCCGTGAAGTTGATGCTCCAGTTAGGCAAGGCCACGGTACGGAAGAGTCTGAGACCTATGTTGCTTGGGCTTTGGCCGCTGTATGCAGCTAAGAATGCGTAAGTGACCACTTCTTGCGAAGAAGCTGTGTATCCATACGGGTAGTCGGCTTCCCCGACTTCATCGTAGTAATATGGTTCGCCCATGTTGACCCACGCGCCGTTTTCATGAGCCAGGCGGTTGGCTATTTCAAGACGATATTTGCATAGGTTATCGAAAAGCTTGTCGCCATCGGTGAATGATGTGCCGGCCATAAAGTATGAAATGCTATAGTTTCCGCCAGTTGTAGGTGTGTAGAACTGGAATATTCCCATAGCGTCGGCTCGGAAGTATTCGGAGAAGTTCTCGGCATAGGTGCGGTTACCGGAAAGCTCAATCTTGAAATCGGAATACGGTTCGAGATTCACCTTATAATTATATGTCTCGGTCATTCGTTCGGTGTAAGCCTGGTTGAACGTGGAGTCGGTGGTGAGCCAGCCTTTGTTGATGGCTGTGTTAAGCACATCGTTGTTCTGTCCGACCACGAACGCCCATCCCGGTGACCAAGAGTTGTCCATTCCGAATAACCTTGGTTTGTTCATGAAGCCAGGAAGTCCGACACCGCTTGTCTTGGAATATGTGAACGATACTTTCTTAACACTTAATAATATGCGTAATGCGTTGTCGACGATGAGTTTACCAACTGATTTGTCATCCTGTTTAGTCTTTTTTGTGATAGTGTCGTTCTTCTCTTTATCGACTCTTGACCTTGGGTTATTGGCATTACGTTTTGGCGTCAAGATTGACTTAAGGTAGTTGGACTTGTTGTAAAGTTTTGTCAAATCAGCTGTTGCGGTGAACTGTATGTTGTTGTCGTTTTCGATGGTGTTTCCAAGTTTGGCCTGTGTGTATCGTGAGTTGGCGATCCAACGATAGTTGCCGGTGTAGTTCACTGTCGAGCCGAGCCAGTCGCAGAATGGTAATTTATTAATAGGTAATGTATAGCTCAGTTTAACCATCTGATTGAATCGCGATATCGAGCCGAAATTTAATAATTCGTCACGTATAGTGTCGCGGTTGGCTTTCCATTCGTCGCTGTCGCGCTCCGGGTTACCGGCAGGCTCATAGATGTAGGCTTGTGATACCGCTGTGTAAGTGAAGTTGAGATTCTTCGTGATGTCGTAACGGAAGTCGTAGTTACGGCTCCAGTCCCAGCTTTTTGCCGTTGTCTCTTTCAGGAGAATCAAGCCAGACGACTTGTTACGCATCTTCTGGGTGTGAGTCTGACGATACATCTCGGTGTTGAACGAGAAGCTCTTTGGCAGATAATAGAGGTTGAAATCCTTGAAAACCTGCATATATGACGATGAAGCCCATTGTTTCTTCGCGAATGGAGTCCAAGGTTTCGCGCCAGTAGAGTAGGAATAGCCGATGCCTCCTCGATGCGACTTCTGGCGGTTGTATTCCATATCAGGTGTTGACTGTTCTTGACTTGTATAGGCGTATGATGCATTGAGGTTTTCAACATCCCAGAAATGCGGTTTCTTAGAGCCGACGCGGTTTTTGCGCATGTTGGTTATGTTGAAGTTGGTCTGCGTCGTGACGTCTCTTGCCAATGCGTTCAGCGAGTCTTTTCCATGTTTGTCGAGGTCTTGGAGCGATCTGCTTAGCTTAACGTCGGGGTCGAGAGGGTTGTATTCGGGCGTTATTGTGGTGTTGTTATGGTCAAAATGCACTGGTACTGTCATGCCGGTCTTCTGTGGCGCCATGAATTTTCCGAGGTCGATATCGGCTGATACGCTGTAATATCTGTTGGATTCGAGTTCGTTGTCGGTGATTTTCGTCTCGAGAGAGCCGTAGCCTGCTGATTTATAGGAGCCGGCCACTGCCACGCGTCCGAGGTCGGCCAAGTATGCCTCGACACGTCCTGTGGCGGCATAACCTCCGCCGCTGGTAAGGTCGGTCATGCGTAACTCGTTGATCCACACTATCACGCTCTTGTCTTGTGACACTTCATCATCAAATTTCGGGTTTCTGATACCTATCATCATGGAACGCACCTCGCTGATGGTTGGGTTACCAAGCACTTTGATGTAGTTTTTGCCGTCTCTTTCAATATATAACCTGTTGATTCTCACGTCTGTATTGCCGCTGGCTATGGCTGTGTTACGATTTGATTTCACATTCACGACCTTGTCAAATTCAATATCGAAGTTGTTTGACTCGGGCCATATGCCATATTCGTCGGTTATTGATGTGCCCCATGGCGTCATCTTCAGAGGAACCTCGTATTCGTAGTAGTTGTCGGTGAGGTCGGATCCGAAGCGTATGAAAGCTGTTACTTCGTTGTCATATACCGGGTCGTTTTGGTAAAGACTCTCGGCGTGAACGAACATTTTGAGTTTCTTATAGAATCGGAAGTCGAATTCTGTGGTTTTATAAACTGCGCGTGCATCGCCATCGACGAGGTTTTTAACAGTAAGTTGCAGTGCCTGTTCGTTCTGACGTACTGTTGAGGTGGCTCCGGTATAAACTTCTTGTTCTATTCCTGGTGGGATGCAGTAAGGCACTGGGTAGCGACCGCTGTTTTCTTCCAGGTTGACTGCCGACATTTCGAACACAGTGTGGTTGGTCTGGTCGCCAGGCTGGTATTCGCCTGGAGCTTGGATGGCGTTGTAGTATGTGCGCCATTCGCCGCGCACGAGGTCGAGGGTTGCAAAACGAATCACGATGTCGCTCTTGAATCCTTTGAGGAACATTCTCAAGAAACGGATGGAACTGTAGCCTTCGATGTTACCGACCACGCGGCTAGGCTCGCGCACCGGGATACGGAACTGATACCATTTCACACGCTGAGTTGAGCCGTTGGCGACCTGCACCACTGCCTCGCGGATGTCGGAGATGAAGTTCTGACCCGAGGCCTGCATCTTGGCAGGATTGAGTTCGACGACATACTGATAGTAGTTCTCTGATTCGCTCAAAGTGTTGTCGTTGTTGATGTCTTCTTGGTCTGGCAGTGTGCTGTTATTGGTGGTGTATTCTTCTGTGTATTGAGTCTCGGACGGTGAGTTGCCTTCGTTGCCGTTATATCTCTTGTATCGTTCGAGAATGCTTGAATAGACAGGGTCGCTGTCATAGTCGCTTCCACGGAAATAATGATAATCGTCGGACGACGGGTCGGCACTGAGCTGGTTGTAAGCTGCGGTATTGAGTTTGGAGCGCATTGTGTTTAAGAAATCGGAGAAGAACGAACGCTCGTCGTTGTCGTTCAATCCGTCATAACCGATATCCTGATACTGACGTGAATCGGGGTCGGTGTTGAACGCATCCACAAGTGCCTGCAGTGAAGGAACGCGTCCCCAGACTGTTGTATCGACGTTTTCGACGGTTGCTGTTGTCGGCAAGCCATGTTCATAAGATTTACGTCCGTCGCGGAGAATATCTTCCGATACGTCGCCGAGGTTGAAATACAGCTCACCGATGTTTGTCTGGTCTTGTCCCTCATAGAATGGGTCCATCATCCAGAATTCTATGTATTCCACGTTTGTGGAGTTAAAGTCTGACGACTCGATAGCGCGCATAATACCGCCCCAGCGGTCTTCTGGGTTATCGAAGGTGCCGTCTTCGTTAACATGATGTGTGTCATAGTTGTAAGGGCCACGCTGGTTAGGGTAGTAAGCGAGGTTGAGCACTGACATGTTTGTGGATGTTCCAGCCTGAATATCTCGGTTAGGATATATTTCGGTGAGCAGCACCTGACGCACGCGGTTGTCGGAAAGCTCTTCGTTGGTGATATTTGATGGCAATAGGTTGCCGTATCTGTCGTAGAACACCGACTGGTCGATGGTGTACCACGCCAATTTGGCGCGGTTCATGCCATTTTCGAGACCCACTGCCGAGCCTTCCGGGAAAAGGTTGCTTTGGTTTTGTGGCGTACTGGCGAGACGCCAGAAGTTCCACTGACGCATATCGATGGTCGATTTAGCACCTTCAAAGTCGTCGATATACGAAGTGCCGGTCTGGTTGGAGTCTTTGTTGATGCCTTGGATGAAACGCGCGAATTCGCCGGATACGTTGATTCGGGAAACGGTGTTGGTTTCATAGAGTGGCAGTTTGTCGAGCATGTCGGTAAGCCATTGTGACTCAGTCTGATAGTTGATATCGAAGCCGTAGATGGTGTTGCGGATAGGCTCGTCGTTGTAGTTGACTTTGGTGGTGTAGGCGCGCTCGCTGAGGTGTAAAACTGTTCCTCCTATTCGGAATGTCGGGTTGATTTCGTGTTCAACGCGGGCGCCCAGGAATGTCTTTCTGATGGTTGATATCGCAGTGTTGTTTTCAAGCGACACGTTGATGGTGGTACCCGAGTTGAGGAGTGCCTCGTTAAGAATCGTCACGCGGCCGAGGGTGTAATCGACGGTGTAATCGACGTTTTCAATAAGCGGGATGCCGCCTGCCGTCACGCGGACAGACCCTGGCTGCACGTTGAGTGCGTTAAGGTTGATTTCGCTTCCCGACGAAGAGGTGTAACGACCTTCCAAACGGTATTTGTTCTTGTCGGTGTATTGCTGAGCCATCACTTTCGTCATGGTGTAAAGCGAGTCGAAAGCGTATTTGTCGGCCAACTCAGGATGATCAGGGAAGATTTTGTTTCTGATTTGTCCGCCGAAAGGCTCCAACACGGTGAAATAGATACGTCCCGTTGATGCGTTGATGGTACCGCCATTTGTCGCTGCGCCATTCACGAAGTCGAACATGCCGTCACCGCCTTCGATAGGGTTGTTCTGGCTGTTCAAGCGGTCCATTCCCATGAGATTCAGCAAAGAGTTGCCTTTGATATCGTCAGGTGCGTCGACGAAATAACCGGTGGCCACGCCGTTGTCGTTGCCAAGATAAAGAATGTTCATCGTGAAGTTGGTGGAAGCCACTTGATAAGCACGGATGTTGTAAACGTTCTTCATCATCAAGTTCCACATCGGCATCTTCGTGTTGATGGTGGTGCTCTTCAACATCTTGGCAGTCAGGATGTAGGGGTCTTGTATGCCTTGGTCGGAGAACTCACCAACTTGAAACACTCCATCTTGTCCGATGACGGTGTATTGGTAAGCTACGGCGAGTGTCTGGTTTGAATTGAGCGTCACGTTTAAGGTGATGAAACCGAGTTTGCGGTTCAGAGTGTATTCGTTGGCGTTCAGTTTTCTGGCTTTTTGGATTTTTTCAAAGTCGCGTCCCGAGGTGTATCCCTGACTCGTGAGATAGGATGTCACCGTGTTAAGGCTGCGGATTTGTGTTGTGTCCATGTTTTGGACAAGATTATTCGAATAGTTGTCCGGATAGGCTTTCTGGCCGGCATATATGTTGGGCTGAACCTTTTCGTGATTGTATATCCAATCGTATTCGCCTTCTCCTAAGTCGGTGAATGCCACTATGTTACGGCAGTTTTCGTAGTTTGAGTTGGTGTTTGTCACCCAGACCTCTATTTTTGTTATGTTGATGTCGGATGTCACCGTAGGAAGTGTTGCGAGTGCCGCCTCGTAGTTGTCGCGGAAATACTGGCTGAGGAAGAAGTGTCTGTTTTCTTCATAATCAATGGCTTCGAGCTCGAATTCCTGTGTCAGCGCACCTCCGTTCACTGCAATGTTCTGTGTCTCGCTTTCCTGATAGGATGCGATGGCTGTTACAGTCGTCTTACCGAATTTTAGCTTCGTTTTGAAACCAAAAAGTGATTGAGTACCAGTGATTAATGTGCTTTGCAAAGGCATGCTGACGTTACCAGCCTCGATGAGTTGCAGGATGTCGTCTTCGTCGCCTTCGTATTTTAAAGTGAATTTGTTTTCAAACGAGAATTGAGTTTTGGTGTTGTAACTCATCTTGAACTGTATCTTCTCGCCTATTTTTGCTGAAGCACTTATCTGGATATTCTCGTTGAAGTCGAAATTTGTTGTGCGTTGTTGTGCTACTGTGAGCGAAGGGTCGCGGCGGCGCTGGTATTTCAGACCGAATGTCACGTCGGCGGAACCTTGTAACTTGATGTCAATGGTATTGCTGCCGAAGATTTTGTCAAACACCTTGCCTCCTATGTAAATAGGCGGAATCAATGAGTTGCCGTTGTTGCCGCCAATTGACTGTTCGCGTCGTTCTTTCCAGTAGTCTTTTATGGCTTTCTGCTGCACACAATCGGAATATTGCTGTTGCGTCATAGTGTAAGGGTCGCTAATGACGAAATCGCCGATTTTACTGACGAAAACGTATTGTCCTGTGACGGGGTCGTATTCGATGGTGCGGGTGATGTTTGACGGTTCCTTAAGTTGGATGCCCGATGTCTCGCCCTGACCGTACGGATCGTCGCTACTCTGTGCGTTGGCAGAGAATCCGATGCAGACAAGTGTTGTTGTTAAAATATATATTAACTTCTTGATAATCATAATTTTACATTTACAAAAGCCGCAATGACTCTTTAATAAGATCTTCGACAGAAGGATTCTCCATCTGTTTGAGGAGCTTGTCAAGAGTCTTTTCGATGTTAGTTTTGTTGAATCCCAAGACCATTAATGCAGATAACGCCTCTTCTTTCAATGTATTGTTTCTGATAGGAGAAAATTCTCCGCCGCCCGCCTCGAGTTTGCCGACTTTGTCATGCAGATCAACGACGATGCGCTGGGCGGTCTTGGCACCGATGCCTTTCACGCCTTGAATCATCCGGATATTGTTGGTCGCGATGGCATCGACAGCCTCTTTCACCGTCATCGACGAAAGTATGAGACGTGCGGTGTTGCATCCCACTCCCGACACCGTGATGAGCTGAAGGAAGAGTTCGCGCTCGGCCTCGGTGTAGAATCCGTAAAGCGTGTGAGCGTCTTCGCGTATTGCAAGATGTACGAAAAGCTTCACGTGCTGCTGCTCGCCAATGGCAGTGAAAGTGTTCAAAGTGATATTGATAAAATATCCAATCCCTTGATTATCAATCACTACATAAGTTGGGTTCTTCTCAACAACGGTTCCAGAAATGAAACTATACATATCAAAAATTGCCTATTATCTTTAAACTTGCAAAAATAATAAAAATTTCAGTACGAAAAAGGAATATTTTTTGTTTGTTTTTAAAACTATTTTTGTAAATTTGCCAAGATAAAAAATAAGATTCCTCCCTTCGGTCGGAAACATTGTCATTCCGAGCACGTAGTGCGAGGAAACTCATTGGAAATTATTAAATTTTAAAAATATGAAATCAATAGTTATTCTCGCCGGCGGCGGCCCGGCACCAGGCATCAACACGGTGGTGAGCACTGTGGCAAAGACATTCTTAAACGACGGTTTCCGCGTGATTGGACTTCACGAAGGCTATAAAAACCTGTTCAAACCCAATCCGAGAACTGTCGACATCGACTTCCTCTATGCCGACCAAATCATGAAGATGGGTGGCTCGGCCTTGCAGATGAGCCGTTACAAACCGAAAGACGAGGAGTTTAACGTTGATTTCTTTGTGAAAAACGATGTCAATTTGCTCGTGACAATCGGTGGCGACGATACCGCTTCAACAGCGAACCGCATCTCTAAGTTCTTGATGAAGAACAATGTACACGTTCAGAACATCCACGTGCCTAAGACCATCGACAACGACCTTCCGTTGCCTGAAGGCAGCCCGACATTCGGATATTATTCAGCTAAAGAAGCTGGTGTGAAGATTTTGCAGACTGTTTACGAAGATGCGCGCACCAGCGGTAACTGGTTTGTGGTGTCGGCGATGGGTCGTGAGGCAGGTCACCTTGCATTCGGCATGGGCTATGCCTGCCATTACCCGATGATTATCATCCCTGAGATGTTCTACAAGACACAAGTGACATTCGACAAGATTTTGAACCTCATCATCAGCTCGATGATCAAGCGTAAGATGCTGGGCATCAACTACGGCGTGGCGAGCGTTTCTGAGGGTGTTTTCCACTTCATGACAGATGAGGAAATCCAGAATTCAGGCGTGAACTTTACATACGATGAGCACGGACATCCGGAGCTCGGCAACGTTAGTAAGGCTCACATTTTCAATATGTTACTGCAACAGCGCTTGAAGCTTCTCGGCTTGAACATCAAGAGCCGTCCGGTGGAAGTCGGTTATGAGATTCGTTGCGTCGACCCGTGCGCTTTTGATTTGCAATATTGTTCAATCCTTGGTTACGGTGTGAAAAAGCTGTTCGATATGGGCATCACAGGCGCCATGGTCACTGCCGATCCGAAGGGCCAGGTCAGTCCGCTGTATCTGAAGGATGTGGAGGACGAGAATGGCAAGGTGAAACCACGTTTGGTGAACATGCAAGGCGAGAAGGCAAAATTAGTGTTCAACCACTGCATGCAGTACATAACCCCAGCCGACTACGAAGGAGCGAAGAAATACGTTGAAAACCCGGCGGATTACGATTTCAGAAAGATTCTGAACTGGGCGGAATAGACCTTAGTCTTTAGACATTAGACGTTAGTAAGGGCGAAATATTTTTCGCCCTTATTTTTTTACCCTATTTTATTGTTTCACACCATCGATAGTATGGGTGGTCCCACCGCCTAAACCTCCCCATCTTAAATAGAGATGTATTTTGTTTTTCCCATTAAACTCGCCGCCAGAATATTGGGTGGGAAATCCTGACATAACGCCATTATCATCGATATTCAGAATTATTGAATTTTCATCAGTATATTGTAGTATTATTTCATTGTTGGAATTGCCCGAGCTGATGCTTCCCATATAATTGACTGTGTCAACGGTGTATAGACTGTCCATTATGAATGAGCTTCGCACGACTTCAAAATTCCAATTCCCGATGTAATTGTTTCTTATGTCTTTTGATTCTTTTTTGCAATTTGTCATAAAAAGCAAAAGTATTGCTAACGTCAGGATGTGTATATGCTTGTTTTTCATGTGATTTATATATTTTATTAAAATAATCATTCAAATTAAAGATGATGCAAAATTAAATAAAATTTTCCAGATGTCAATGGGGAAAAAACCTAAAGTTTTGATATTTTTGAGAACAATGTTTCTTTTCTTAAAATTTTTATTATCTTTGCAGTTGATATAAGGACTTAAAATTAATGTTTATGCCAACTGTTTTTTATATAAAAGGTTATCGTTTCATGTTTTATTCGGATGATCATGAACCGATTCATGTACATGTTGAAAAAGACAATTGTATTGCAAAATATAATGTTGAACCAGTAGAACAAGTTAATTGTAAAGGTTTTAAAAAGCAAGAGATTAAAGAGATTGAGGAGATTGTTGCTGAAAAGAAAGATGTGATAATTGATAAATGGAAATCAATTTTTAAAAAATGAGGTTATGAATAGAAAAGTTAAAAAAGTTTGGGTTGACGAAAACAACGTTTATGTTGAGACTGGTGATGGTCTTGTGGCAAGCTATGCTTTTTCACAATGGCCTCGCCTCGCGAATGCCACCAAAGCGCAACGCGAAGATTTCCAATTAAACTATCTTGGCATTTATTGGCCTCAAATTGATGAGGATTTAAGTTTTGAAGGAATGTTTGCCGATGCCGGATATTGCGAGCACACGGTTAATGAGGATTCGGTAGTTTATGCAAAACTTGACCCTTCAAGTCATCAATAAATGGATTCAAGGCTGCGAGGTTGATTATTAACTGATAACTAATTGCAGCGTGCTTCTGCTTCTTTGTTCCACAAAAACCTCTTTTCCTTTGATGAAATCTTTCTCAATGCCGTTTTTGTAGTGGCGGATGGTGAAGAGCTGCAGGCCGTTGTTGTAGCGGATGATGAACGACTGCTCGAGGGCGGCGATGAGCTGTGTGAGCTTGCGCTCGTTTTCGTCGAAGCATATGGAGAGGTTCAAGGCCGAGGTCTGAATCATGTTGGCATGGATGTTCAGCTCGTTGAGCATGCCGAAGAGGATGCCGAGGTTCTGCTCGTTCATGAAGGAATAGTCGCGCGGACGGATGGTGACCAGCGTTTGGTTGTCCTTTACTATGAACGATGGAATATATTTGATATATTCGTCGCTGCCGTCAACGATTGTTGGTTCCAATGAAGCGTCCAAGAAACAACGTACTTTCAGTGGGATGTTCTTGTTTTGCAAAGGTTTTGTGGTCTTCGGGTGCAGCACAGTGGCACCGTAGAACGTCAGCTCGGTAGCTTCGGAGTAGGAGAGATGCGGAATCTTCTCGGTGTGCTCGAAACGTTTCGGGTCGGCGTTGCGCACTCCATCAACGTCTTTCCAAACCGATAACTCCTTGGCGTTGAGCAAGTTGGCAAAGATAGCGCCAGTGTAGTCGGAGCCTTCGCGACCGAGTGTCGTTGTCACCACAGGTTTTGTCGATGAGCCAATGAAACCTTGCGTGATGTACATCGTGCCGTCGTGTTCATCCTGCAGCTTCTGAATCCTCAGGCGGCTCTCATCAAAATCGACGTTGGCTGAGCGGAAAGTGTGGTCAGTGACGATATATTGACGTGCGTCGAGGAGCTTGTTGGCGATGCCGTTTTCGTTAAGATAAGCTGAAGCTATAGTGGTGGAGAGCATCTCGCCGAAGCTGATGGTCTGGTCGTACTGGTAATCGTAGTCGTAGCCTGTCTCCTGAAGGTTGAGATACAAATCCAGAAACAGATTTGTAACCGCTTCAAACACAGGATGTTCGGTGTTGTTGTCGAAAAGATCCATCATGATGTTCTCATGATATTCCATGAGGTCTTTGAGTGCGCCAATCGGCAGGTGACCGTCGGCTTCACGGAATTCTTTGAGGGCTTTCTCAATGCCGTTGGTGGTCTTTCCCATGGCGCTGACGACGAGCATCAGGTCACTACGGTCTTCATTCTCAATGATTTTCTTGAGATTCCTGACGGCATCGGCGTTTTTCACCGAGGCTCCACCGAACTTATAAACACGATTTATCATGACGAAATTCTATTTTTCAAAATAACGTCACAAAGATAAGGAATATTTTTAGTTTTAAAAACATTAATTACCATCAATTGGCCATTAATTTTTCATTAATTAAAATTTGTCCTAAAAACAATTAATGGTCAATTAACGGTTAATTAATGTTGTTCATTTAGAATATAAATGCTAATAGAACATAAATCCAGTGTGCTGAGACTCCTGCGACCAAGCCGCCGATGGTGTGGGCGCCGATGGCCTTAGGGATGAGCTCGCGGTGACCGAGAGAGTCGAGCATGGCGGTGTGGGTGCTTAAAAAGCCACTCCAGCACATGCCTATAGCTGTGCATACTGCGATGGCATTGTTGTTGACGATGCCTTCGGCGATGAACTTCGGCAGCAGACCGAGAGCGGCGCCGACAGCACCTAGAGATGTGATTGGGAACGCCACCAACTCAGGGTTCTTGAAACCGAACAGCCAGTCGAAGATGAAGTTGACTTTACCTGCGAGATAAGGCAGCACCGGCACGCCTTCGTATGCCATGCCACTGTATTCGCCGCCGACTGCCGGACCGAAAGTGAGCATCATGACGATTGTTGAGATGATGAGCACGCCCGGGATGATGGCGAGACCGATGGCCACGCCGTCCTTGCCGCCGTCGAGGATGGCATCGAGGAAACGCATGAACGCGTTGCCTTTCGACTTGAACGAGATTTTTTGTTCATCGCCGCCTTCAGGCTCTTCCTCGGCATCGAGTTCAGGGTACGCCTTGAGTGTGAACTTCTGCATCAGCCTTGTGGAGACGATACTTCCGATGATGGCGCCGATGAGTCCGACCAAAGCTCCCTTGAGGAAACCGAGACCGAGCATATAGAAAATCACCACCAGACCCATTCCGAAAGCGGTTCCGAAATTGGTGAGCGAGGCGAGCTGGTATTTCTTGAAATAATGCGAGAAATGCTTGTCTTTCGACAAGGTGATAATCGCCGGGTTATCTGACAAAAACGTGAGGATTCCGCCGAGAGCGGCCACGCCCGGGAGGTTGTAAATAGGCTTCATCAACGGGCGAAGGATGTACTCGATGAGTCGCACCACGCCGAACTCCACCAAAAGCTTGCCGAGAGCGCCTGACACGACGCACACCGCCATCAGGAAGAAGACAGTCTCCAAAAGGAGATGGTATGAAGTCTGCATGATGGTGTTCAGCATGTTGGCTGTGCCCATGCGAGTGCCGAGGAATCCGAAGAAAAGAGCGAAAACGAGGAGGAAGATACCAGCCTCGAGACGTCTTTTACTTAAAAATTGCCAGTTTCTTATTCTCATGATATGAAGTTTTTGTTATTTCTTGATGAAGTTGAGACGCCATGTCAAGCCGATATTTGCCTGATAGGTTATCGGTGCTGAATTCACATCGCTTTCTGAAGCGTCGTTGACAGCGAAAAAGCCGTGCAAACGGATGTCTTTGCTTTTTTTCAGAGGGAAAAACTCGAATCCGCCGCCGTAGAACTTGATGTCGGTGCCAGGCAGGATGCAAACATCGTAAACATCGAAGTATGGTGTCGTAAATGGTTGAGAATCATTAACATCGATACCTGCCTTGAGATAGATATGCATTCTGTCCTGTAAAAAGACATATCCTATTTTTGCGATAGCTGTAAAATCTTTGAAGAAAAAGTCCTTCTGGTCACCGTGGGCACGGTTTAAGAAATCGAGATAGCCTGTGACAGGTCCGAAAGTATATGTCGTGCCAAGTGCTATGACGTTTTGGAAGGCGCCTTTACGGTATTCATACATGTTGACGGAGCACACCGGACCGAAGTGCTTGTAGTTGGCGCGCCAGTGGATGCTGTAGTTGTAAAGGCTTCCGTAAAGCATGCTGTTGTCGTAAGGTGAGTTGGTGAACTGGAAGGTGAAGGTATTCTTGCGGTCGTTGGTGGTGAACTCGACGTTCGTACCGAAACGATAGCAGTTAAACTGATTCCATAATTGCGAATTGAAATACACGTCGATAGGGGCGAGGTCGTACTCGATTCCGCCCATGGCAATGACTTCTTTTCCTACTGTCCAAGAGAGGTTTTTTGTGATGCGCCAGCCTAGATAAAGATAATCGGTGGCATCGAAGAAGTTATTGATACTCTGGATTTTGTTTATTCTTTGACGATAGGCGTAATACAGGTTTTCGGTGATGTCGCCAGCGATGACGAAGTTGAGATACCTTCCGCTGAAGCCCGAATAAAGGCTGTCGTTATGCGAAAAACAGTCGAAGTCGGCCCTGGCTTCAAATCGCAGATTCTTGATGCCGTAGTCGTTTTCCTTGGACATCGTCTGGGCGAAAGAGAAAGCCGAAATGAGCGCAAAAAAAGCTATAAATAAAAATTTTTTCATCATTTAAAACTCGTTATCAAATTTGCTGCAAAAATAAGAAATAATTCACTATCTTTGCAAATCATTAAAAATAATAAAATCATGAACTTCAAATCTTACAATTATACCGAGGAAGAGCTTCAGGCGAGAATTGACGCAATCATCAAGAAACAAAGTGAAAACAGCGATCGTCGCGAGGCTTTGAAGACCATTTTCCAGAGCATCGACTTCACCACTTTGGAGGCGTTTGACAATGCCAAGAAGATTGAGGATTTTTGCGCTAAAGCCATTGATTTTCAGAAGAATAGTATGGGGATTTCGGTTCCTGCCATCTGTATCTACAGTCCTTTTGTGAAACAGGCCAAGGGCCTCTTGAAAGGCAGTGGAATAAAGGTTGCGACGGTGGCTTGCTGCTTCCCTTCAGGCCAGATGCCGTTCGATTTGAAGAAAAAAGAGGTGCAATATTGCGTTGAGCAAGGTGCCGACGAGGTCGATATGGTGATTTCACGTGGCACTTTCCTTGCAGGAAATTACGACGAGGTTTATAATGAAATTCAGGCTATCCGTGATATCTGCAAAGCACCTGTTCATCTGAAGGTTATCCTTGAGACGGGCGAGCTGAAAACTGTGGCTAACATCCGCAAAGCCAGTGAGTTAGCTATCCTCGCAGGTGCCGATTTTATCAAGACCTCGACAGGAAAAATCGCTGTCAACGCAACCCCGATGGCAGCTCTCGTGATGTGCGACACCATCAAGGAATACTACGAGGCGACGGGCCAGATGATTGGCTTCAAGCCTGCTGGTGGCATGTCGACCATCGAGGACGCGCTCACCTATTATTATATAGTAAAAGACGTTCTTGGCGAGAAATGGCTGAACAAGAATTATTTCCGTGTTGGTACCAGCCGTCTTGCCGGCAAGGTGATGGAGGAATTGACGAAATAATTTTTTGAAAAAATGGTTTTGTGTAAGAAATATTCTTATATTTGCAAAGTAAAAAACACATAACTATGGGAAGAACGGTAACAGCCTCTTTGGGTGCACATTATGAAGAGTTTATACAGTATAGCATTCAATGTGGTAGATATAATAATGCAAGTGAAGTGATAAGAGCGGGTCTTCGTCGTTTAGAAGAGGATGAATCGCGTCTTATTGCACTCAAGAATGCATTGGAAGAAGGTGAGTCAAGTCCTGATGTAACCGATTTTGATGCTAAAGAATTTTTAAAAGAACTGAAAGCTGAAAAGAAAAAGAATGGCTAATTTTATTTTGTCGAAGAAGGCGTTGGGGGATTTGCGTGATATTTGGAACTATACTGAGAGGACATGGTCGGAGGAACAGGCAGACAAATATTATGAAAACCTTGTTTTATCGTTTGAGTATATAGCAGGTCATCCGGATTCTGTTGGACGATCATATTCAGAAATTAAACCTGATTATCGTGGCTTCCATTGCGGAAGGCATATTATTTTCTATAGAATTTTGCAAAGCGGTACAGTGAGAATCATAAGGATACTACACGAGAAGATGGATTTCGTGAGGCATTTTTAGCATCAGTGCTTTTTTAACAATAAAAATTATTTTCGTGTCGGAACCAGCAGGTTGGCTGGAAAGGTGATGGAGGAACTTACGAAATAGTTTGATTTATTCTGCATCTTGAACGAGGCGGACACTTCGACCGCTGATGCGGTCGCTCCAATAGTCTGCGAGGCTGCCTTCATCGAAGCTTATGTCGTATGCATCAGCGCTATCGCCGTACGAAGCCGACCAGTATCCGCCGAAGTAACCGGCACCATCGACACTTGTTCCTATTCTGTAGCCCGCAGCAGATAGAAAGATTGCACCAGTATCCTCCAATGTACTCCAACTTGAAGCAGTTATTGTGTTTGTAGTATAACTGGCATCACTTGTATTAGTGCTATTCAGGCTGTGTGTGCTTGTATTCCAATCATCAGGAAGCAAGATCACGCCATTAACTCCGTTTACCTGAGCCTTAGCATATCTGATTCCACTGTTCGTGCTTCGAGTGTTTATTATGTATATCCACTCGTCAGCTGTAGGGGTGCGCCATGTGTTGGTGGTGTTGCCGCCGTTGCTTATCGTATTATAGCCCCAGTCTGCCATGCCTGTCTGGGCGTTCAAATTATATACATAACTACCATATGCGTAATAGTCATTACTTGTTTGACTTGTACTATATGGTTGGTAGCAAACCGCACCATGGTTGTAGCCGCTCGTGCCCCATCCGAACAGGTCTATCCAACCGGAATAGATTGATGATATGTTGGCGTTGTTATCTCCTACATTGTCCCATTGGTTTTCAGAGAAACGCCAAGTGTTAGTTGAAGCTTGGTATTGTAAGTTGCCTTTTGAAAACCAGACTTGGTCTCCATTGTCATTTATCGTAAATAATCCATTTATTGCACCGATTGGAGTGATTCCGCCACCACCTCCGCCTTCTGTTGTTGTCTCGAAGCTGTATTCTGTGCCATAACTAGTTCCTTTTTCGTTGATGGCGAATGCTCTCACGTAATAGATGGTTCCTTCATCAAGGCCAGTCATTGTGGACATGTAATAGCCTGTGTTCATACCGTCGGTGGTGTAGTTGTCGAAGATAGTAGGATTGCGATGTGTGCTCCAGCAGACACCGCGTGCCGTGACATAGTATCCGCCGTCGTCAATGATTTCACCGCCGCATATTGCACTTGTGCCCTGGATCTCCGAAACTTCCATGGTTATAACCGTCGGAAGTGTTACCAAAGCGGCGTCAAGATAGAAGCTGTGCACATCAGATGTCATCACGTTTACGCCGTTGCTGTATTCGAATTTATAGTAATATTTCTTGTCGGTGTGCAAATCGACGAAGTTGGCAATAAACACGCTGTCAATGACTTCCGACTGGGCCACTATCGAGTATCCGAAATAGTTGCTTTCGCTCATCGTTACGTTCACATATTGTAAATCAGTTGGATAATCATATTCCACCTTTATCTCCGCCGATGTCTGCGAATAGGCGACGTTTTCACTTGTGAGTTTGAGGTCGTAAACCTTCAGCTCGGGCATCTTTTTGCATGTAGTGAGCATCAATGCCGAGAAAACACATAATATAAATGCTGTCTTTTTCATAACTCTTCAATTTTAATAACCCATACCAAAACCTAATTTAGCTTCATAATATTTGAAGTTTGTCGTAACAAAGTCGAGCGACACCACGAATTTGCCGAATCTGTAGTGCGCACCGACCGACACTTCGACGCCCGATGTGCTGACGTCGGTGTTTTTGACATATTTACCGTCGGTCATCTCGTATGCTGTAGTTCGAATGCCGTATCCGACGCCAATTCTCAGTGCTATCGGGTCGGTGAGCCTGAACATCACGCCGCCAATCGCTGAAAGAGAGGTGTAAACCTCTTTGCCTGTGTAGAAAGGATAGTTGCCATCCACCAGGAAGTCGTTTCCGCATTCAAAATCGGTGGAAAGACCTTTGAAATTGAAATTTGACATGGCGTTGATGAACCACCCCATCTTTTTCATGTTTCCGAGCGTGACACCGTATGCGAGTTTGCCATAGTTATTGTAGGCGATGTTCAGCGTCAGCAGGTTGTAACTTTCGTCTTTCTTCGCAACCTCAATCACTGTTGGGGCTTCTGACTGTTTTTCAGCCACAGCTTTGGTTGCGCTCTCCAACTCGTCGAGACGGCTCATGATCATTTCCTCATTGATGTTTGATTCCGACAGGTTTACCAACGTCAGCTCGTAGCCGCATTTGGGTTTCATGTCGAATGGGAACCAGAATTCGGTCGAGCTCAGGTCAGGATGCGAAATCTTGATGTAAGAGGCGTAGTAGCTCATATACAGCCACACTTCGCCGTCTTCGTATTCCACCTCGAAGAACGTCCTTGCATCTCCCTTGAAAGTCAGTTCGCGGCGCTGTTTTGCATTGATGTTTTCGGTTTTGATTTTCAAAACCGCATACGGCTTGTCGTTTTCGTCGTACATCTTGTCTGTGTTGATGTTGACGAATCCTTCGACGAGCTTGAATGAGTCTTTTTTCACCTCAAGCTGAGCCATGGCTGCAGTCGAGAGTATGATAGCAATGAATAGTATAAAGATTTTTTTCATGTAAAAATGTAGTATTTAACAAGCAAAAATAAAAAAATCTTTAATACAATTACAAAATTATTTGAATAATTTTATAATTATCAATAATTGCTATCTCTGAATCACAAATTTCAAAACAGCGTTGTCTATATTAATAAGGTATATCCCTTCATTCAAATCTCTAACATCAACAACATTGGCGTTTTCAACTGTTTTTATCAATTTTCCGTCGAGGGAATAGATGGAAATGGATTGAGGCTCGATGTTTTCGATGTGGATGAAATCTGATGTCGGGTTAGGATAGACATAAATATTTGAATTTTGAATTTCTGAAATGCCAGTGTTGTCGAGTGTTTCAAAATAATGAGGCTCGCTGGTTAGGATAACGCCGTCGTCAAATTCCATGCTTACGTTAAAAGTGTAAAAAGTGTTGGCTTCGAGGTCTTCCAAAGTAACTTCCACAAAGCCGTCGTTGGCGATATCGATCTCGGTTATTTCTGTTGAATCTAATATGCCATACGAAAGATATGCCCGTGTCACCTCGCTGTTGCCTTTATGCAGGTCTGCTGACAAATAAGCGGAATGTGCTGTTATTTCCGTTGCCTCAAACACTCGGGAACTTGTAAGACTATGGATTGGATAGCCGTTGTTTGTGCCGTTGTCCATCACGAATATGTGTAAACCGCCCAGCGAAACAATGAAATCTTCGGATTGCATCTCGTTTGCTGTCATGCTTGTGCCGTAGTTGGTGGTGCCACCGCAGGTGTTGAGGTAATAGCAGTTCCAAACTTCGATAGCGGTCTCGTCTTTCGTCGGGTTTATCGGGCTCACCATGCCGAAGATGCCTCCTTTGGTGCTGGCGCTAACCGTTCCGACGTTGTAACAGCATTTAACGCTGACGCTGTTTTCCTGTAATGTAGCTGCCACGATACCTGCCGCCACGTTTAGCATAAAGGAGCTTGCTGTGATGTTGCCTGTGTTATAGCAGGAAAATATCAAGGAGCTGTCCATGGCGATGCCGACGATACCACCGGCGCCGGCGGCGCCGGTGAAGCCTCCGTTGTTGGTTGCGGTGATGCTACCGTGGAATGAGCATTCACTGATATCGCTGTTTTGTGCCGCTGCCGCCGCAATGCCACCCGCTCCACAGTACGAGCTGCTGTTGCTCACGCTGATAGTGCCTGAAAAACTGCACTGATAAACCCTCGCTTCACCAGCGACAGCTCCGACAATACCGCCTACTCCTGTGCCGGTTGAGGTGATGTTGCCGTTGGTAACCGACAAATGTTGGATTACTCCAAAACCATATTGTGAACCCTCGGAATAGCCGCCTAATCCGCCGAATAATCCGCAGACATCGGCACTCGACTGAATCTTCAGATGGTCGATGTTATGATACCAGCCGTCGAAAATGCCAGCAAAATAATAGCCTTGCATGCTCATGTTGACATTTCCAATCGGCGTCCAGTTGATATTGTTCAAGTCGAGGTCGTCTGTCATCAGAAAGTGGACGTTTTTAAACACTTCCATGCCTTGCGCCTGATAGCCCTCGTTGACTTTCTGGGCAAGATAAGCCAGATTAGCTGCCGTTTCGATGAGATATGGGGCGCTTGAAGTGCCGGTTCCGTGAGTCCAAGGTGAAGCGCTTCCGTCCCAAATATCCAATGCGAAAGCATTGATACTTAATAAAATAGCTAATAAAGTAGTAAAAATTTTCTTCATATCTTAATAATTTAAATATCCAAAGTCATTTAGCATGAGATTTCTCCATTTGCTTCGCTCGGTCGAAATGACGGCGGGGAGGCTACAGCATCATTTCATGAACTCGGAGCATGTCGTCGGCGAGATATTGTCCGTCAGGATGACCGTTGTGGCCGGCTTCACGGAACCAGGTGTAGGCCGTGTAGTCGTCCTTCGGCACGCCCTCGCCACGCAGATAGCACATTCCGAGCTCGTACTGCGCGTTTTTGTTACCAGCCTCGGCAGCTTTGCGGTACCATTCAACAGCAACCTCATAATGGTTTTTGAAATTGCCGCGATGGGCTCTCTTGCCGCGCAGATACCATCTATAGATTTGTAATTTTGTCGGTTTATTCTCGCTCATCTTACATCAGTTTTTTGTATCTAAACTTCTTAGGCTGTTGATTTCCAAGGCGTTTGATTTTATTTTCTTCATATTCCGAATAGCTTCCTTCGAAGAAATACACCTGCGAGTCGCCTTCAAAAGCAAGGATATGCGTGGCAATTCTGTCCAAGAACCAGCGGTCGTGCGATATGATGACTGCGCATCCGGCGAAATTCTCCAGACCTTCTTCCAAAGCACGTAAAGTGTTGACATCAATGTCGTTAGTCGGCTCGTCGAGGAGCAGTACGTTGGCTTCCTGTTTCAATGTCAAGGCGAGATGCATACGGTTACGTTCACCGCCTGAGAGAACGCCTGCCTTCTTTTGTTGTGAGTCGCCACCGAAGTTGAATCTCGAGACATAGGCTCTCGAAGGCATGGTGCGCTTACCAAGCTGAATAAGCTCGTTTCCACCCGAAATGACTTCCCAAACGGTCTTCTCAGGGTCGATCTCGGCATGTTGCTGGTCGACGTAGCCAATCTTCACAGTCTCACCGACTTCAAATGTGCCTGAATCTGGCTTTTCGAGTCCCATAATCATGCGGAAGAGCGTGGTCTTACCCGCTCCGTTAGGTCCTATCACGCCCACTATTCCCGCCGGTGGCAGACTAAAGCTGAGGTTTTCAAACAAAACCTTATCTCCAAACGCTTTCGTAACGTTCTTAGCCTCAATGACTTTGTTGCCGAGACGGTCGCCGTTTGGGATGTAGATCTCGAGTTTTTCCTCTTTCTCTTTCACGTCTTCGTTGAGCATCTTCTCATATGATTCGAGACGTGCTTTTCCTTTGGCGTGACGAGCTTTAGGAGCCATGCGCACCCATTCGAGCTCGCGTTCCAAAGTCTTGCGACGCTTGCTCTCGGTCTTTTCCTCCATCGCCATGCGTGCTGTCTTCTGGTCGAGCCACGATGAGTAGTTGCCTTTCCATGGGATGCCTTCGCCGCGGTCGAGTTCGAGGATCCAGCCGGCGACGTGGTCGAGGAAGTAACGGTCGTGAGTAACAGCAATCACAGTGCCTTTGTACTGCTGCAAGTGACTTTCCAACCATTGAATCGCCTCTGCGTCGAGGTGGTTAGTTGGCTCGTCGAGGAGCAGGATGTCTGGCTCTTGCAACAACAGTCTCACCAATGCCACGCGGCGGCGTTCGCCTCCCGACAGATTCTTGACAGGAGTGTCGCCATCAGGGCAGTTCAATGCGTCCATCGCGCGCTCGAGCTTGCTGTCGAGGTTCCATCCGTCGTGCTGCTCGATGAGTTCAGTCAGTTCGCCTTGTCGCTCAATGAGTTTGTCGAAGTCGGCATCCGGCTCGGCGAATTTGTTGCTGATTTCCTCGTATTCCTTGAGCATATCGACGACTTCCTGAGCGCCTTCTTCAACCACTTGGCGTACTGTCTTGTTGTCGTCAAGTTGTGGCTCCTGGTCGAGCATTCCAACGGAATATCCTGGCGAGAACACCACTTCACCGTTGTACGATTTCTCTTTTCCTGCGATGATTCGCAGAAGCGTGGATTTTCCAGCGCCGTTCAAGCCGATGATGCCTATCTTCGCTCCGTAATAAAACGAGAGGTATATGTCTTTCAAAATCTGTCGTGACGGCGGGATGATTTTGCTCACGCCTACCATCGAGAAGATTATTTTTTTGTCGTCGTTGTTATTTGCCATAATTTTTAAATTTGCAGTTACCAGTTGGCAGTTAGCAGTTACCAGTTGGCAGTTAGCGGTTTTAACTGGTAACTGCCAACTGCCAACTTCTAACTTTGTAATACTGTTATCATCGCGTCTTCCATAATCTTTGTTGCAGCTCCCCAGTCGTAGACGCGGTTTACGAAGTTGAAGCCTTCTTCGGCGAGTTCAGCCGCTTTGTCGGGACGTTTCAGCAGATAAACGATGTCGGCGGCGAGTTCTGAAGAGCTGTTGTCGACCAAAATCTCTTTGCCGTTGACAGCGTGCAGCGACCCGTTTGCCAAAGCCGTGGTGATGCATGGAATTTTCATCGACATTGCTTCCAAAAGCTTGTTTTGCAGACCTGTTCCGATGCGCATTGGGGCGATGAAGATGCGGCTCTGGGCGTAGGCGTCACGCATGTCGTCGATCCAGCCGCTCACGATGATGTTGTCGCAAGCCACCTTCTTGACACGCGCATCTGGCTGGGCACCAGCGATATACAACTTCGCGTTTGGCAGTTTTTCCCACACATTAGGCATGATTTCGTAAGCCAGAAACTCCACAGCGTTGACATTCGGCGCATATCCCATGTTGCCGGTGAACACGATGTCGTACAGCTTTTCGCGTTCCTGTGGCTTGTAATATTCGTGATCCACGCCGTTCGGCACGATGAGAATCTTGTTTCTCTGCGGGTGGTCGATATTCGCCCTGTCGGGTTCGCTGATGATGGTTTTTACATCGAACTCGTCGAACACACGGCGCTCATAATGACGCAGACGGTTGTATTCCATCTCGAAAAATGGCTTTGTTAAGACACCTGCAATATCAGCGCGACGTTTCATTCCCATTGAAAAAACATCTTGATAGTCAATGGTTTTAGGTAATTTCACCTTGCGTAGATAAGGCGCTACACGCAACAACTGACCGAAAAGCATGTCGGGTTTGTGCTGCTCGATGAGTTGATGCACTTTCTTTTTCGCCTTCGAACTGTAGAAATATCCGCATTGTAAGGGCAAACCGAGCATATACGACCTGAAAACATTGAAAAAGATGCCTATTTTCGGCAAATCAATGAAGTTTATCGAGGTGCAATAAGGCTGCATCGCCTTAAAAGCGGCTTGCTTGTCAACTTTCTTGTCGTCGTTCAGTGCGCAGAGTATGATTTCGTTGTTCTTCGCCAGCTGCTTGATCTGGTTGTACGCCCTCAATTTGTCGCCTTTTTCGAGCGGCCATGGAATCCTTGGTAAAAGTACAAATATCTTCATTAATTCAATATCGTTATCTCTCTTTTTGATTTCAATTCGTTATAGAAAATCTCTAATCTATTGATAATCTTCTTGTTATCGTAAACTTCCTCAATCAGTCGTCGTGCGTTGAGTCCTATCGCCTCGGCTTCTTCGGGATGCTCGTAGAGCCTGCATATGTTTTCTACCATCTTCGGCACGTTGTCGGCGATGATAATGTCTTCAAACTCAGTGTATTGTATGCCCTCGGCACCCACCAGAGTGGTGATGACGGTCTTGCCTAATGCCATCGACTCGATGATTTTGATGCGCATGCCGCTGCCCGAAAGCAGAGGCACCACTGCCACGTTGTGATTATTCACAAACTCATGAGCATCAGGTACTTCACCTACTACTACGACGTTT
This sequence comes from uncultured Bacteroidales bacterium, assembly GCA_905233445.1. Taxonomy (GTDB): domain Bacteria; phylum Bacteroidota; class Bacteroidia; order Bacteroidales; family F082; genus Limimorpha. The sequence goes on from CAJOEP010000001.1 coordinate 31,267, forward strand.
TTCTTCTTTGTCTTTAACAGCCATTTCGGCATGTTGCGTCCGGCGAGATATAGTTTCGCTTCAGGAACGCGTTTCTGCACTTCGTCCCATACATTCTTCAGGAACCATTTGATGGCTTCTTCGTTTGGCATCCAGTTCATCGAGCCTATATGATAGAATGTCGGCTTGTCGGCGACTTCAAAAACAGGACTGAATTTGCTTATGTCAACGCCAAACGGAAGGTCGATGACGGGCGTGGCGGTCACGCGACGGAAATAGGCAGCGTCGGTGATGGTGATGGCGGCAATACCGTCAACCTTATCGAGTATTCCCATCTCATAGTTCTTCAAAGTGCGCACCAAGTGGTTGATATACCAGCGTTTAGCGAAGAAAAAGGTCTTTTTTGCCATGCGTTCCCAAATCTTATGCTCAACGTTATGAGCGCGCAAAACGATGACGGCTTTCGAGTGTTGTCTTATGGTCTCGATGTACGGCGCCATGTAAATCATCTCAAGCTGCACGATGTCGAACCTCTCTTTCTTCAAGACCTTTACAAGCCTCTCTTTGAATTTCTCGGAGATAAACCTCTTGACATGATACGACTCGTCGGAGAAAAGATTCTTAAAAGCCTCTATCGGATTGATTTTCAGATTGATATCTATAAATTCAATACGTGTCTTCTTGCGGTAATCCTCCGGAATGCTATCGAGATCGACATGATATTTGTCGCTGTTGAACGCCATCACCTTAACGGTGTGTCCTGCCTCCAACAGACCTGCGACGATGCTGTTCATTGCCATTGGGCCGCCTTCACTGGGCGGAAACGGCGATTTGTTGCATAACAGAAGGATATTCATATCTCCGTGCTTTTTTTACGTTTTGTGAAAAATTTCTTCCACGACTCGGCGTCAAGCAATGCGGCGTCGGTGGTGGCTTTGAAGGTAAGGAAGATGCCGATGGGGAAGAGTACTATCGATGAAATCCATGCGCCTAAGAACACCGACATGTCGCCGTTCACTGCCACACGCTCGCCTATGATGGTGATGACGTAGTAAATAACGAAAAACACGACGCTCACCACCACGGGCATGCCAAGTCCTCCCTTGCGGATGATAGCGCCAAGTGGCGCGCCGATGAAGAAAAACAGTATGCACGCCACACTCAAGGTGAACTTCTGGTTCAGCACCTGCTCGTGTTTCCGTATGTTGATACGGTCGCGTTTCATGTTGTTGCTGATGACACTCACGTTCTCTTTCATGTTGGAAGCGTTGGCCAATGCCATGCTGACAACGGCCTGCCTGTCTTTTTCGGCCATATTGTTCAACAGCGGCCATTGAAACGTCCTCGATGCGTCGTTATTCACCTCGTTGTTGTTTTTGGCAGAAGCTGCGGCAAGATACGTGAGCCTGTTTATCAAAGCTTTGTTATTGTTCTCCGTCTTTTCCTGATAAGCGATGTTCAATGAGTCGATGGCTGTATTCAACTGACTGATATTCAACATCGTCTGATGTTTTTTGAAGGCATCTTCACTCATGTGTTTCATGTCGAACTGCGACATGTCGAACGATACCAGCTGGCGCTTGAACGACATTTTCTGGAACGGACGGCGCGTGCGGTAGTCCTTGTCGTCAATCATCTCGTTGTAGTTGTAGCCGTCGTAAAGCGTGAAAATCATCTCGTGCTGACTTGGCGTCATGGCCATGTAACCCGAGTCGGCCACGGTGACCTTGACGTTGCCTTTGCCGTCGGTGTGGTCGTAAATCATGACGTCGTACATCCAGTTGCCGTCCTTGCTTTTCTTTGCCACCTTGATGACGTATTTGTCGATGCCGCGGTAAAAAACGCCTTCCGGAATCTCCAAAGTCATCTTTTTATGACTTACATCGTAAAGCGTCGATTGCATCTTCAAATTGGCGAAAGGCATTACGTTGTTTGAAAAGAAGAATCCTAACACGCTCATTGTCAACGAGAAATAAAGCAACGGCCGCATCACTTTCCATGTTGAGATGCCGCTGGCTTTCATCGCGACAAGCTCGTAATATTCACCGAGATTGCCGAAACACATCAGCGATGACAGCAAAATTGCCAATGGTAAAGCCATCGGGACAAAAGTGACCGAGGTGTAGAACAAAAGCTTGAACATCACCGCAAACTCGACGCCTTTTCCTATGAACTCATCGACCCAAGTCCATAAAAACTGCATCAAAAGGATGAAAATGGCAACGAAAAACGTGAAAATGAACGTGCCAATATACTGCTTGATGATATATATGTTTAGCTTTTTCAAGATACTACAAATAAATTGCAAATATAACGAATATTTTTTGATTTTTATATAAAAATATGTAAATTTGCAAAAATTTTAAATTTAGGAGTATGAATAAGGATTTTTTCAAAGAAATAAATGTCGCGGTGACCATTAGCGACACTGAAGGAAATGTTGTGTATCAAAACGATAGCTCGTGCGATGTCAATGGCGACGTGCGCGGAAAGAATATGATGGGCTGCCACAACGAACGCTCGCAGCAAATCATCAAGCATCTGCTGAACGACGCGGCGACCAACGTATACACGATATCGAAAAAAGGCAAGAAAAAACTGATTTATCAGACTCCTTGGTATGAAAACGACGAAGTGAAAGGTCTTGTTGAGTTTTCAATCATCATCCCGGAAGAGATGCCGCACTACAATAGGGGGTAGCCATGAAAAAACTGTCATTATTATTACTACTTGTAATCTTTTGTTTTGGCCTTCGCGCCAACGACGGAGCTTTCTACTCGAAAGGTAATCATCTGATTCCTATCACCGAGTCTGACATTCGGGTTCAGAAAGAAATTCTGACAATAACACGTGTTGATGACACCGTCGGTTGGGGAAGCATGTTCCTTGTCAATGTTTATTATGAGTTTTTCAATCCAGGCGAGGCCAAAGACCTGATTGTCGGCTTCGAGGCACCATCTCCTGACGGACACGTGACTCCCGGTGACAATGAGTATATGTACAAAGGTGATCCGTATATCAATGGTTTTCAAGTGATTATGAATGGCAAAAACCTGCCATACCAAATTGCTCATGTGCCTTATAAAGCCAAAGGGGCTTATGATTATGATTACACGAGGAGGACCGAGGATTATTATAAAGACGGTCAGGTTCAGGATATGTCATTTGAGCAATACATGGAGTTTGTAAATGCCAATTTTGACAACCCTGATGAATGCTGGGAGTTCTACGGCGTGTTGTATTACTATGTTTATCATTTCAACGCGCATTTCGAACCTGGCGTAAACATTATTCAACACACATATACCTCAAAAGGCTCGGCATTGGTGATGATGGATTATATGTTTGATTATATCCTCACTGCCGCAAATCGTTGGGCTAACAATGGAATCGACGACTTTACGCTTGTTTTAGATCTTGGCGATATGACCGGAGTGTATTATGTTATCGAAGGCGTCGATGCTGAAGAATGGAAAAATGAATCCGGTAAAGTTATACTGCGCAAAAAGAATTTCCACCCAGAAGGCGAGCTTAGTATTGGTAAACAAGGAGATTATTACGAAGAATACGATGATGACGAATAAAAAATGTAGAGACGTCATATTATGGCGTCTCTACGTGTTTTTATTTGTTTGTTTTATTTTACCAAATCGAAGGTGTCTTTTGCGATCATATATTCCTCATCTGTAGGATATACAACCACTTTTACCTTTGAGTCAGGTGTCGAGATGACGGCTGCGTCGCCCATGATGGTCTCGTTCAGCTTCTTGTCGATCTTGATGCCGAAAAACTCCATGTTTTCGAGGATAGCCTCACGCATGAACCAAGCGTTCTCGCCGATACCGCCTGTCATCACGAGGACGTCCATGCCGTTCATGATGGCTGCGTAGGCTCCGATGTATTTCTTCACGCGGTGTGCGAACATGTTGAATGCGTAGGTGCAGCGTTCGTCGCCAGCGTCACGGCCTGCGCGCACGTCACGCATATCCTGTGAGTTGCCGGTGATACCGATGAGTCCTGATTTCTTGTTCACCAAAGTGTTCATTTCCTTGGTGTTGTAGCCTTCCTTGTCCATGATGTACATGAAAGCGCCAAGGTCGAGGTCGCCGGTGCGGCTGCCCATCACGAGACCTTCGACAGGGGTGAAGCCCATTGATGTTTCCACTGACTTGCCGTTTTCGACTGCTGCGATAGATGCGCCTGAGCCGAGGTGGCATGTAACGATCTTTGTGTTTTTCCAGTCTTTGCCGACATATTCAGCAGCTTTTTCAGCGACGTATTTATGGCTAGTGCCGTGGAATCCGTAGCGACGTACACGATATTTCTCGTAGTATTCGTAAGGGATTGCATAGAGATAAGCCTCTGGTGGCATTGTTGCGTGGAATGATGTGTCGAACACTGCAGCCATCGGGATGCCTGGAAGCACTGCCTGCATTGCTGCGATGCCCTGCAAAGCGCCTGGGTTGTGCAATGGAGCGAGGTCGCAGAGGTCTTTAATCATGCTGATGACCTTGTCGTCGATGCGAACGCTCTGTTTGAACTTCTCTCCGCCGTGAGCCACGCGGTGACCTACAGCCTTGATTTCTTTAAGGTTGCTGATGACGCCGTATTCTTTATTTGTAAGTGCCTGAAGCACAATCTTGATGCCTTCTGTGTGGTTCGGGATAGGAAGCTGCTCGTAGTGCTTCTGTCCGTTCCATTTGTGGGTGAACTCGCCCATCTCGAGGCCGATGCGCTCCAAGAGACCCTTGGCTAATACCGAGTGGTTCTTTTCGTCCATCTCAATCAGCTGATATTTGATTGATGACGAACCGCAGTTTAATACTAATATCTTCATAATTGTAAAATTGTATTTCTTTTTTTGAGTTTCCTCGCACTTCGTGCTCGGAATGACAATGGTCGTTGCTAACCATAAACCGCTGTCATTCCGACCGAAGGGAGGAATCTCATTTACTTCTTCTGTGCAATCGCTTGGTTACAAGTAATCGCCACCAACTTATAAACATCGTCGATTGAGCAGCCACGGCTGAGGTCGTTACATGGTTTTGCCAAGCCTTGGAGCACCGGGCCCACTGCTTCGGCACCTGCGAGACGCTGCACGAGTTTGTAAGCGATGTTACCCACTTCGAGGCATGGGAACACCAATGTGTTTGCTTTTCCTGCCACTGGGCTGCCTGGAGCCTTGCTTGAACCGACTGATGGCACGATGGCGGCGTCAGCCTGAAGCTCACCGTCGAGGACGAGGTCAGGACGGCGTTCCTGAGCGATGCGTGTAGCCTCGATGACTTTGTCGACGACTTCGTGTTTTGCTGAGCCTTTTGTTGAGAAGCTCAAGATAGCTGTCACAGGGTCGATCTTGGCGATAGCCTTGGCTGTGTCTGCTGTGCAGATTGCGATTTCTGCAAGCTGTTCTGCTGTCGGCATTGGTGTGACAGCGCAGTCGGCGAACACCATTCTTCCGTTGGTGCCGTAAGGGCATCCTTCTGGCAGGAACATCGTGAAAGCGCCTGAAACACATGTCACGCCTGGCACGGTCTTGATGATCTGCAAGGCCGGACGGAGCATGTCGCCTGTGGTTGAGCGTGCGCCGCTGACGAGACCGTCGGCTTCACCTGCCTTCACCATCAAGATGCCGAGGTACATGAAGTTTCCGGCGAGGTCGTATGCCTGCTCTGGTGTCATGCCTTTTGCCTTACGGAGCTCGAAAAGCAAATCGGCGTATTTCTGGCGGTCAGGGTTGGTCTGCGGGTCAATGACGCGTGCCTTGCCGATGTTTTTAAGGCCGAATTCAGCCACCATGTCGGCGATTTTCTGTGCCGGTCCAATCAAAATGACATCAGCGATGCCGTCAGCAACGATACGGTCGGCTGCCTTCAATGTTCTTGGTTCGTCTCCCTCAGGGAGCACAATGCGCTGTTTGTTTGCCTGCGCGTTGGCAATGATTTCTTCAATAAGTCCCATCGTTCAATTATTTATAGATTTTAAATATTTCCAAAAAATATTCTGCAAAAATACAATTTATATCTTAAAAATCCAAATTTTTTAAATATTTTTGCAGAATAAAAATTTTATGAGATTCGATGAGCGAAGTTGATGTTTTTCAGTTGGTTACAGAAAACGTCGCCACGACGGTGGAACCCACTCTCCGCATCGTGACGTATATTTCGCCATATTGGAATTTCTTGGTCATTATCCTCGCAATGCTGGTGATGGCGCTGAACAAACAGTTGTTCGCCAGCCGTTTCCGCATGATGCTGACGGTTCTGACGCACTCGAGTGACAACGAGAGGATGTCACGCGAATGGAATCCGATAATGAGCGTCAACGGACTGACGGTGTTCGTCTCCTACATCGCACTGATGGCTCTAATAGTACAGAAAATAGTGCTTGTTTTCTCGGGAAACACTATACTTTACAACAGTTTTAGCTTCTATCTCGACATATGCGCGTTCATAGCCTTGCTTTGCATACTGCAATATATTGTGATATCGCTATACGGCTGGCTGTTCGGCATCGAGACCGCCACTACACATGAAGAGGTGATGCACCTTTCGACAATGTCGATTCTCAACATCGTGCTGAGCGTCATCGGACTTATAGTAATTTTTTATCCGACAAAATTTATTTTAATAATAACAATATGTATAATATTGATAATCAATGGAATCAGGTTAGTTAGAACATTTTTTGACTTCCAAATTTCATCAAAGATGAATTTATTAAATAATTTTTTGTATTTTTGCACCCTCGAAATTATACCACTTTCGGTCGCTATCACGATGCTGTGCCGGTTGATTGTAACTAATTGTGTATTATAGATTTATATAAATTGTGTTGTTGAAAAATGAAGATTAAAAACATACTAGTTTCACAGCCAAAACCTGTTGATATTTCAAAAACTCATTTTGATAGTATCATTAAAAAGTATAATGTTAAGATTGATTTTGAGAAATTTATTAAGATTGAGGGCGTAGAAGCCAGTGAGTTGAGACAAGACCATGTGAAACTTACCGATTACACAGCCATCATCCTTACAAGCCGCAACGCAGTAGATCATTTTTTCCGCATCGCCAAGGAGATGCGCTATACTGTGCCGGACGACCTTAAATATTTCTGTGTAAACGAGTCAACAGCTTTATATCTTCAGCATTACATCCAGTTCCGCAAACGTAAGATTTTCTTCGGAAATCAGACATTTGCCGACTTGGTCGAGATAATGAAAAAACATCGCGAAGAGACATATTTCCTGCCGACTTCCAACATCGTGACCAGCGAGGACTACGTCGGAATGATGACCGAGGCGAAGCTCAACTTCAAGAAATCGATGCTGTTCCGCACTGTGCCTTCCGACCTGAAAGATCTCGATATCTCAAAATACGACATGCTGGTGTTCTTCAGCCCTGCCGGTATCGACTCGCTGAAGATCAATTTCCCTGATTTCGTGCAAGGCGAGGTTGCCATCGGAGCACTGGGCGCCGCCACAGCAAAGGCTGTCACCGATGCCGGCTTCACACTCAGCCTCAACGCACCTACAAAGACCGCGCCGTCAATCACGATGGCAATTGAGGAATATCTTGAGGCTGAAATTAAAAAATCTAAGAAAAAATAATTGGAACCCAAGGAAGGACTACCGAAATCGCAGCGCATATATCTTAAAAAAGCTGTCCAGACTTTATTTGAAGAAGGAAAAGGATTCTCATTGTATCCTTTTCGTGTTGTTGTACATTTTTATGACGCTGAGAATCAAGAAGTTGCGATTCCAAGAATCCTTGTGTCAGTCTCAAAAAAAAGATTTCATCACGCCGTGAAACGCAACCGTGTAAAACGCCTCATCCGCGAAAGCTGGCGCAAAAACAAGGCCGAGCTGATGAAATTATGCATGCAGAACAACAAAACGCTCGACGTGGCGTTTGTATATAATGCAACGGTCATTCTGAAATACGATGAAATTGAGGAGAAAATGAAAAAGGTTGTCGAACGTTTAGCAGAGAAATTATGAAAAAAATCATCAGATTTATAATAAAACTGCCGGCAAACATCCTTATTCTGCTGATAAAGATATATCAGTACACGCTTTCGCCTTTCATCGGACGCAACTGCCGCTACACCCCGACATGCTCAAACTACGGCATTGAGGCGATACGCAAATACGGCGCCATCAAGGGAGGCTGGCTGACAATAAAAAGGGTGGCCTCGTGCAACCCATGGGGAGGCTCGGGTTATGACCCGGTACCATAACAGTTTGGAGTTTGAAGTGTGGAGTTTGGAGTTAGTCAGTTGAGGTAGATAGATGTAGAGACGGATGAAAATCCGTCTAAAAACCCCGAAGGGGTAACAGCAATCAGCGGCGGACAACGCCCGACGGAAAATGGGAAAATATGAGAAATATGAAATATTTGAAATTATTTTTGATTTTGTTGATTTTCACCGTCACGACAGCGGTGGGTCAGACACAGAAGAACAACTTCGAGATTTCGAAGAGCATAGATATATACAATAATGTGTTGCGGCAACTCAACATGTATTACGTCGACGAGATCAACCCCGCCGAGCTCAACGAGAGTGCCATCAACGCCATGCTCGACGGCCTCGATCCTTACACCGTGTTTATCCCCGAGTCACAAATAGAAGACGTGCGACTGATGACAACAGGCGAATACGGCGGAATAGGTGCCATCATTCAATATTCCGATGGGAAAACGATGATTTCAGAGCCTTACGAAAACTTCCCGGCAGCAAAAGCAGGTCTTATCCCGGGCGATATATTCTTGGAAGTCAATGGTATAGACGTGTTAGGTAAAAATACCAGCGAGGTTAGCGAGCTTTTGAAAGGTACCCCTGGCACCACAGTGAAACTCAAAATGCAACGTGAAGGCGAGAAAGAGCCTATCGTGAAGGAACTGAAACGTGAGAAGATAAAAATCGACAACATACCTTATTATACAGTGTTCGACAATGGCATAGGCTATGCCATTTTGACTCAGTTTACCAAGGACTGCGCCAAAGAACTGAAGGATGTCATCGTTGAAATGAAGAAAAAACACGAACTCAAAGGCTTCATCCTCGACCTGCGCGGCAACGGCGGCGGACTGCTCAACGAGGCTGTCGATATAGTGAATATGTTTGTGCCGAAAAACAAACTCGTTGTGTATCAAAAAGGTAAAGTCGCAGAACATAACTATAACCACTATACACAGCACGAGCCTATCGACCTCGACATACCGCTCGTGGTTTTGGTGAACGAAGGCAGCGCATCGGCATCGGAAATAGTATCCGGCTCGATTCAGGACTTCGACAGAGGTGTCATCGTGGGACAGCGTACATTCGGTAAGGGATTGGTACAGAATATCTTACCTATGAGCTACAACACCCAAATCAAGGTGACGGTGGCACATTACTATCTGCCGAGCAACCGTTGCATCCAGGAAATCGATTATTCAAAGAAAAACAAGAAAACTGCCGACACTTTGGCAAAAGCCGACACGTTGGGCAAGGCATTCCATACCGCCAACGGACGCGTCGTATATGAAGGACACGGCATCCTCCCCGACGTGAAGATTGAACCGACTATGGCCTCGACAATAACAACCTATCTTTATGCCAAGAATCTGTTCTTCAAGTTCGCAAATAAATTCTACAGAGAGCATAAATCGATAAAGTCGGCAAAGGAATTCAAAATAACCGATGAAATCTACGCTGATTTTATGCAATTTGTTAAGGATGAAGGCTTTACCTTTACATCGCAGAGCGAGACAGGGATAAAAGAACTCGAAAAGACAGCAAAACAGGAAGGCTATCTCGATGAAATACAACCTATTCTGAATCAGGCTCTTGCGAGAATTGAGGAAGAGAAAGCCAATGACCTAGTCAACAACCGCAAAGAGATTGAGGAACTGCTCAAAATTGAGATTGTGAGCCGTTATTACTATCAGAAAGGCAAGATTATAGCCACTTTGGAGGATGACACAGAGCTGTCAAAGGCGTTTGAAGTCATTCTGAATCAAGAGGAATATAAAAACATTTTAAAAGGCACTAAATAATTGACATGAAAAAGCATAAACTTACACTCTCTTTACTTGAATTCAACTCCATTGACGAGCTGAACGACGACGATCGCACCCTTTTATTGAAAGCCAAAGAGGCAGCGCAGAACGCCTACGCACCGTATTCCAAGTTCAAAGTAGGAGCGGCGGTGCGTCTCGCTAACGGAATGATTATCATTGGGAATAACCAGGAAAACGCGGTTTATCCAGTAGGACTCTGCGCTGAAAGAGTAGCGTTGTTCAGTGCCCAGGCGCAGTATCCAGACCAGCCAGTCGTGGCGCTTGCAGTGACCGCTATAGGCAGTGATAACAAGGTTTCCCAGCCTGTGCCGCCGTGTGGCAGCTGCCGTCAGGCGATGGTAGAGGCCGAGAGCCGACATAAAAAGCCGTTGCGCGTCATCATGCAAGGTGAGGAAGGCCCAATTATCATTTCTGAAAAAATGGATAACCTCATGCCGTTGACCTTCGCTGAAGATTTTCTGTCGAGATATACGGATTTTGAATAAACTACTTGATTTTCATTGATGAGATAATCTCATTCAATTGATCCATTAAATCAGAATTCTCGGCTTGTGCAACAGCGACAACGAGAGTGCCATCTGAGTATGTTATAAAACTCTTGCCATATATCGGGAATTCCATAAATTTTGCAGAAAAAATAAACTCATAGCCTGTATTGTCGCCTTTTGTGGCTTTCTTTATGCTTGAGCATTCAATATCTGTGTAATTCTCGTTGCTTTCAAGTGTTTCCCTAATGGTCTTTATGCTATTTTTAAGAATATCATCTATAGATTCCTGATCAAGGCCTTTGGCATCACTTACAGTTGTTATGCTGAAGTTAATGATTGCCAAATACTTGCCTTTGTATTCACAGTTCAAATCATATTCATCGCCTCCATCTTCTTCATCAGTGATTTTGAACTTGTTTGGATATGAGAATGATATGAAACGGTTTGAATAGGTTTTGGGCGCCGGTCCCCATGACACTAATCCGATAAATACAATGAATGCCAAAGCGATGGCCAGTAAGGAAAATCCTTTTTTGCCAGCGGTTTTCAGGTTGTTTGCCATAATTATTAAGTTTTAGATTAATAAATATAATAGTTCAGTGGCAAAAATAATAGAATTATTTAAATGTAAACAATAAATTCGCTAAGAAATTCCACAGCGTGGCGACACCGATAGCGAAAATCTTGCTTACATAGAAGTTCCATTTTAGCTTGTCTGTTAAAAGATATAGTGTTAACGAATTGATTCCCAATCCGATAGCTGAGACAAGCATAAACTTTCCATATTCTGTCGCCACATCGGTGTTCTCGCTTTGGAATGTCCAAATTCTATTTAATATATAATTTGAAGTGGCGGCGCAGATGAAACCGATGGCGTTGCTCACGTATTTGTTGAGTTTTACCTTTTCCTTGAAGAGCCAGGTGATACCGAAATCGACGAAAACACCGGAGAAGCCGACGGCTCCGAACTTGAGGAATTTTAATATGAAGAGCTTGTCGATTGCCATTATTAGTTATTCAGTTAATCAGTTGTTCAGTTTTGTTTTTTAAACGATTACAAGCGATAAATATTGCGACTGTTACTATTAAGCTCAAAATTATCACTATTGCATTGTCGGTTTGGCCGAAACTTTCTGAGTCGATTTTATAAAATTCAAGAACCGTGATGACGCTGTTGTTCACGAAATGCATCAGTATGCTTGACCAGATTGAGCCGGAGAGCCAGAACATGTAACCGAGCAGCAGGCCGTAGATGAAGCGAGGGAAGAACCCGAAGAAATCCATGTGGAAAGCCGAGAAAATGATGGCGGTCACGAGGATTCCGATATGTGCGTTTTTGAACAGGCTCACCAGGGCTTTTTGGATGACCGAGCGGAACAACACTTCTTCGCTGACGGCTGCCAGAAGTCCGAAAATCAGAATTGATAACGCCAGGCTGCTGCCTTCCATGAGCGTGTCGGATGTCGAGCCATACAACTCGTGCATCGCTTTCAGTTTGGCTTCAAGTGCTGACAGCGCTTCCGGGAAAACGATGTTTTCATTCCATTCGGCGACCCATCCGTTGAACGGCAAGACGGAGTATATCGCCACAACGCCCAGCAGCGACCATGCCGGGAACTTGTTGAATCCCATATAGTTGAGAGGCTGTTCGTGTACCAGCATCACATAAAGCACCGGTGGCATCAGGAATCCTACGAGTTGGTTGCAAATCTGTGTGATCTGCAAATTTGTGGCATCCATGATGCTGCCGCCACGCAAACTGCTAATGAAAATGCCAAGCACGCTGCTGAAGAGTAGTCCGAATATCAGCAACAGTGCGAAAGACAATAGTTTGGTGCCGAAGTTGGCGTTTTTTATCAGTGGGAATTTCATTGTTTATCATCTTTTAGCCATTAGCCACTAGCCGTTAGCCATTAGCTGTTGTCGAAGAACAATTCTAATGGCTAATGGCTAATACCTAACGGCTATATTTTCTTATCATTTTCTTTAACGTCAATGTCAAGTTTTCATTGTTCAAGAGAGCCTCTACGCTTTGATGCATTCTGTATTTCCAGCGCCATTTCGGGTCGGCGGGTTCGTTGATTTGTTCGTCCCAGGTGTTGTCCCAGCGGAAGTCGCCGTCCATGGCGATGTAGTCCTGAATCGGGAGGATGACCCATTGTGAGCTCGAGTTCATGTGCTGCTCAACGATTTCCTGGCAGATGTACGGCTCGCAGAAATATGGCGGATTGTCGGTGTGATGCAGCATCTCGTGGTAAAATCTCGCTGAGCGTTCACGGTCCTGCTCCCACCATCCGCGAATGGTCGGCATATCGTGCGTTCCCGTGGTATCGACACTCAGATAAGGGTTTTCGCGCGGGTCGCTGAACGGGTGGCTGCTGTTTTTCGGCATGCGTTGCACCTCGAGGCTCAAAACGCCTAATTCGCGCATCACGCCGGGGACGCATGGTGCTACCATGCCGAGGTCCTCGCCACAGATTAACAGCGGTCGGTCCGTTTGTAGAGAGGCACGGCCGTGCCTCTCTACGGTTGGCAAATCAAATATTGTTGACAACCTTTTCCGTCCCTCAATTTCCCATAATCGTGGGTTTTCAGGCGAATAATGGCCGTAGCTGGCATCGGGACTGCCTTTCGGGATCTCCCAGATACGGAAAAATCCGAGGATATGGTCGATACGCAGGGCGTCGAAATATTTTTTGAACCATCGCACACGGTCTTTCCACCATTGGAAGCCTTCATCCTCCATCGCTGTCCAGTTGTAGGTCGGGAAACCCCAGTTTTGGCCTTGAGGCGCGAAGCCGTCAGGCGGAGCGCCGGTTTCCATGTCGAGGTTGAAGAGGTGCGGATTCTGCTTCACATCGTCGCTGTCGCGGTTCACCCCGATTGGAAGGTCGCCCTTCAGCATAATGCCTCTTTCGTGCAAATAATCAACGGCTTCGGAGAGCTGTTTGTCGCAATGCTGCTGCAAAAACTCGTAAAAGTCTGGTTTTTTTCCGCGTTGTTGGTCGTAAACCTTACGCAGATACCACATCTTGGCCTTGAAAACCTCCGGATAATCGACAAACTCCTTGGCGTTAAGCTCTTTTTTCAGTTCCAGAAACCGCTTTTTATCAGCATCATCTTTTAACGCCCCAATCTTTTCTACGTTGAGGTAAATCGGATGTAAAGCTTTGGTAATTATCGACTTATAAGGATATGAATCACTCCAGCCGCCGTCGGTGGTGGTGTCGTTTATCGGCAGAATCTGAATCAGTTTCAAACCTGTCGCGACACACCAGTCAGCGAGCTTCTTCAAGTCGAGAAACTCGCCGATGCCGCAGCTTTCTTCGCTTCGCAGCGAGAACACCGGTACGGAGACGCCACTGAAATAATTCATATTATAAATCATAAAATCCATTGAGATTCCTCGCTTCACTTCGTTCCGCTCGGAATGACAAATAATTTAAAAAAACAATCTGGCGCGGCTTTAAGGCTCCTGCAAAATAGCATGTATCGTTATGCCGCGCCACAATGCCCCTTCCTTTGTTTTGTCATTCCGAATCCCGAAGGGATGAGGAATCTTATAATTTGTCTATTTCTTTGCAAAGATTATTGAAAATCTCGTTGATTTCCCCAACTCCGTTGATTCCTATGAGGTTACCCTGTTTTTTGTAGTAGTCGAGCACCGGAGCGGTCTTCTCTTTGTATTCAACAAAGCGGTGTTTGATGCTGTCGATGTTGTCGTCGGCGCGACCGCTGGTCTTACCGCGTTCCAGCATTCTGTTGATGAGGATTTCTTCCGGCACTTCAAGACTTAAAACAGCGTTGATTTTCAATGAGAAACCTTTCATGATTTCATCAAGCATCTCGGCTTGTTTCACTGTGCGCGGGAAGCCGTCGAACAAAAATCCTGCTGATTTCAGATTGGCTCCGACTCTTCCTTTGATGATTGAAACGACGATTTCGTCTGACACCAAGCCGCCTTTGCTGATGATGTCTTTCACCTTCTTGCCAATTTCTGTCTCGGCAGCCATCTCTTCGCGAAGGATGTCGCCCGTTGAGAGGTATGTAAGACCGTATTTTTCCTTAAGTTGTTGTGACTGAGTGCCTTTGCCAGCACCTGGAGGTCCAAAAAGTATGATATTCATTATTCAACAATTTTATAGATTTCTTTCAAATTACGTCCGTATTCGTTGTAGTCGAGGCCGTAGCCGACGATGAAGTCGTTGCCGATTTCCATGCCTACATAGTCCATCTTGAGGTCATATTTCAAAGCTTTAGGCTTGAACATCATGGTGGCGATTTTTATGCTTTTCGCGCCTTTTTTGTTGAGGTCTTTCAGAAGCTCGTTCATTGTGAAGCCTGAATCGACGATATCTTCAACGATAACGATGTTGCGACCGTTAACTTTTTCAGGCTCAATGCCTAACATCTCGTTTGGCTTGCCTGTGCTGTGCGTTCCGACGTAGGTTTTATATTTTACAAACGCCATTTCGCAAGGCATTTCGAGGTTTTTAAAAAGCTCGGCGGCGAACATGAAAGCGCCGTTGAGCATGACGAGGAACAGTGGCTCTTTGTCATCCATGTCGCGCTTGATTTCGCTGGCGATGCGGTGAATTTCGTTTTCAATCCTCTCCTGTGTAATAAAAGGTGCAAAATCCTTGTCGGAAACTCTTATGATACTCATAATCAAAGTGTTATAAATTTATGTTAAAAATTATTAACTTTTGCAAATATAAAAAATTTATTTAGTAACTTTGCAAAAAATAAATTTTTAAAATGAATCCTTTAGTAAGTGTGATAATGGGAAGCACCTCCGACCTGCCGGTTTTGGAGAAGGCTCTTACATTTTTCGATGAGATGGAGATACCGTTCGAGATGAACGCCTTGAGTGCGCACCGCACTCCGGAATTGGTTGAGGAATTTGCAAAAAACGCCCAGAAACGAGGCATAAAAGTCATCATTGCGGCAGCTGGAATGGCGGCGCATCTGCCAGGCGTGATAGCGGCAATGACGCCGATACCTGTCATCGGAATCCCAGTAAAATCAGGCAATGACGGCATGGACGCTTTGTTTTCGATAGTGCAGATGCCTCCAGGAATCCCGGTGGCGACGGTGGGTATCAACAACTCGTTGAACGCTGCTATCTTGGCGGCTCAGATTCTTGCTGTAGGCGACCCGTCGATAGCAAAACAGGTGGTTGAATACAAGGAAAACCTGAAGAAAAAAATCGCCAAGGCCAACGAGGAGCTGAAGGAGATTCATTACAAATTCAAGACCAACTGATGAATAGCGATGTCAGGGACGAAAGGCAACGTCTTCTGCGCAGTTTCATTGTCCCGCTGGCTTTTGTGGTCGTCATTTGGGGGGTGAAATGCGTGGAGGAGTTGTTCCATCTCGATTTCTCGTTTCTCGGCATCAAGCCGTTGCAGGCCGACGGCATCCCTGGCATATTTCTATTCCACTTTCTTCACGGAAGTTGGAGTCATCTCTATGCTAACACATTGCCTATCATTGTGTTAGGAGCTTGTCTGTGTTATTTTTATAAGCCGATTGCAATAAAAATCTGGCTTCTGCTGATGTTTTCCACTGGATTGCTGACATGGTGCGGTGCCAGAGGCGGCGTCCATATCGGAGCCAGTGCACTAATATACGGCTTGGCATTTTTTCTCATGCTCAGCGGTTTCCTCAGGCGAAACAGAAGTCTGGTAATCGTCTCATTGTTAGTGATTTTCCTTTACGGAAGTCTTATCTGGGGTATCTATCCGAAATATGCTATCGAAAACAATATCTCTTGGGAAGGTCATCTCGCTGGGTTTATTATGGGAATAGCCCTTGCCATCGTCTATCGCCACGAAGGCCCGCAGCGTGAAAAACAAGATGATGACGAAGATGATGACGACGATTTCGACGACGAAGACCCTTATTGGGACGTTCCTGAACCGCCAAAAGAAGAACTGACGCAGCCGAGGTATTTCAGACACTAAAAATCTATTAAAAACTTCTTGTTTTTTCAGCTTTATGCTGAAATTATTTGTACCTTTGCAGCCGCTTAGGAAAAGGGAATGCTGTGAAAATCGGCAACAGTACCCGCTGCTGTGAGTCCGGCGTAAAGGCCTGTCAATCAAGCCACTGTCGAGAGATGGGAAGGCGACAGGCTCGGGCTAGTCAGAAGACCTTGCCAGGCGTTAATAAATTTATTTCGGGATTAAAATTAAATTAAAAAAATGAAAAAGTGTTTCTTTTTAGCATTGTCGCTATGTTTTGCGACGATCGTAAATGCCCAATTGTCAGGCACTTACACCATTAACAGCAACTCTTCGTCGAATCCTGACTATACCTCGCTCAGCGCAGCGGCTGCGGCTTTGGAGACCGGAGTGTCGGGTCAGGTGGTCTTTGAAATCGCCCCCGGAACGTATGAAGAGTATGTGACAATCAACGAAATCAACGGCGCTTCGGCAACTAACCGTGTGATTTTCAGAGGTATGGGAGGCGACAACCAGCAGGTGGTCATCACCAGCAACGCCGGCTACACCGACAACAGCACCATCAAACTCAACGGCACCGATTACATCACATTTGAGAACATGACGGTGACATCGACATCGGCAAACAAAGCGCGATTGTTGGTGACTAACGGACAGACAGACTACAACCATTTTTATAACATTCGTTTTGTCGGAGCGATGTCGAACAACAATCTCGACGGTGACAAAAACCTCGTTTACTACACCGACGGCGAGTGGATCTGCCATGACAACGAGTTTGTGGGCTGCCATTTCGAAAACGGCTACATCGCCCTGTATTACCAAGGCCATAACATTTACACGCTCAACGACGGAGTGCTGGTCGAAAACTGCACTTTTTTGAACCAGTCGTTCAAGGGCGTTTATATCTCATTCACCGACAATGCGATAGTGCGCGGCAATACCGTGACAAACCACACCCACGATGTCTTGACAAACTATCATGCGATGGATTTGCTCCGCATCCGTTATAATAGCATCATCGAGAACAACATAATGAACGTGACGAGAAACTCAAACTACGCCACGGTTTTCGAGACACGTCCGGCAATGGGAACGGCTGAGCAGCCTGTCATCATCAGAAACAACATCATTAACTTTGTTTGTAATGTGAGCAGCAGCTATTGTGTTGATTTGGACGACAGTAACAGCGAATACGTCTATTTTGTCAACAACACCGTGAAATGCAGCGGCACAAGCAACTGCGGCAGCATTTTCGTGGAGAAAAACTGGCAGAATCTGCACATTTACAACAATCTGATTGTCAATGAATGCAGCGGCTACGTCTTCCGCATTGGTGTCGCTGCCGACAACCGTTTCATCGACTACAACCGCATATCGTTCAACGGAAGCTACATCGGAAGACTGGGCTCCAATGACTATGCCACTCTAAGTGACTGGACAACCGGAACAGGCTACGACGCACATTCGGCGCTTTGTACACCTAGCTTTGTGGGCACTAACGACCTTCACATTACATCAGCTGACGGCATCACAGTGGCAAATCCACTTTCATATGTCACCACTGACATTGATGGACAAAGCCGTTCAGCCACAGCACCGTGTGCAGGAGCCGATGAGTTCACTTCAGGCACCAACCTGCCGCCTGTTGTGGCAAATCCAGTCAGCAACATCACTTTCGAAACATATCCGGCAAGTCAGAATGTCGATTTAACCAACACATTCAACGACCCAGACGACCCGAATAATAACATTATTATCACGGTGGCGTCGAATACCAACCCGTCTGTTGTATCGACAACCTTGAACAACCGCACTTTAACGGTGACACGCCTTGTGGCAACCGCTGGGATCGCAACGATAACCTTGAGCGCCGAGAGTGCCGGACAGTCAGTGCAGACTAGCTTTACCGTGGACTGCCTTGCTGAAGACCTGCCGCCAGTAGTGGCAAATCCATTGGCACCAATCAACTTCACAGAATATCCGCAGACGTTTAGTTTCGACCTTAGCAACACCTTCGATGACCCGGATAACAACAATAATTTTATCGAAATCACGGTGCAAAACTGTCCGTCGGAAATTACTGCCACAATCGATTGGAGCGATGTGTTATGGGTAACGAGAAGCACATCTAACGCATTCAATAACAAAATATTAGTCATCCGTGCCACAAGCAACGGCAAATATGTCGATATGAATGTCAGCGTTTCGGGCAACGATGTTCAGGTGACTGTCGGTACAGCCACTTTCGATGATGTCACACTCAACGCCAGCGGCATATGGACTGGTGAAGAGGAAAACAACGAAATGTTCAGTGGAGGCTGGCTCTTCACCAACACCTACTGGCCTGAATATTCAGCATGGGGAGGCTTCACTGCATCTAACCACACTGATATGACGCAATCGGGACTTAGCGCGCAGTACACCGCTGCCACGGGCTCCGGCTACGAAGGCTCAGCACAATATGGTGTGGCTTACGTCATGGGCTATGGCGTCCTTACTGATGTTTATGCCGCTGACGGTCAGGCACATACAGTGACAGGTTTCTATGTCACAAATAATCTTTGGGCTTATCAGAATATGCATGACGGCGATGCCACAGCGACACCTTTCGGAGGCACATCGGGTAACGACCCTGACTGGTTCAAGCTCACCGCAACAGGCAAAAACGCAAGCGGTCAGACTGTTGGAACAGCCGAATTCTACCTTGCTGACTATCGTTTCGCTAACAATGACGAGGACTACATCGTCAACACTTGGGAATGGTTCGACCTCAGCTCACTCGGTGCTGTTCACACCATCTCGTTCGAGCTCTCGTCATCGAAAAACAACAGCGGCGGCATGATTACACCGGCTTATTTCTGCATTGAGAACTTCAACGGAACGGCTCCAGTCCAACCGCAGGATTTGCCTCCATATATCGCAAATCCAGTCGAGGATGTAGTTTTCAATGAATATCCGCAAACAATCCAAGTTAACCTCGACGGTGTTGCAACTGACGATGATGACCCTGATGATCAAATCACGTATAGTATTGTTTCAAATTCAAATTCGGCAGAATTAACAGCCACTATGAACGGTAAAATGCTGAATTTGACACGTATTTCGAGGGAAGAAGGCGCATCGTATCTTGTTTTGCGCGCCACAAGCGACGGCCAATACGTTGATTTTGATGTCAATGTCACGATGAATTATGTTCCGGATGGCATTGAGGAAAATGAGAATGTTACGGTTTCAATTTATCCAAATCCTGCACATGATATTATTTTCGTAGGGGCAAATAATGATTTACCCGTACAACGCATTGATATATACGACGTTACAGGACAATTGATATTGATATCAAACGAAACTGAAATCAATGTCAGCACATTACCAAAAGGTGTTTATTTCATTACAGTTTTCACTGAAAATCAAAAATTTGTTGAAAGAATAATTATCAAATAATGAGAAAGCAATATCAACCAGTTTCGGCGGAGGAAGCCGTTAAAGTCATAAAATCAGGCGACCATGTGCACATCAGCTCGGTGTCAAGTGTGCCGCAGTGTTTGGTGAAAGCCTTGTGCGACCGCGGTCGTGCAGGTGAGTTGAAAAACGTGTATATCCACCATCTCCATACCGAAGGTGCTGCACCATACGTCAACCCTGAGTTTGAAGGCATCTTTCAGCACAACGCCTTCTTCGTCGGTGCCAACGTCCGCGAAAGCGTGCAGAAAGGATTGGCCGACTACATCCCGGTGTTTCTTGGCGAGACCTCTAAGCTTTACCGCGAAAAATATATCAGATGCAACGTCGCGATGATTCAGGTGTGTCCGCCTGACAAGTTCGGATATGTTTCGTTGGGCTCATCCGTTGATGCCACTTTGGCGGCGATGGAAAGCGCAGAATTTGTCATTGCGGTGGTCAACAAACACGTGCCGCGCACCTTTGGCGATGCCCTCGTACATATCAGCAGAATCAATGTTTTTGTTGAAGACGACACCCCATTGCTCACCGTCGATATGCCTGAGCCGAATGAGGTGGAGAAGACCATCGGTCGTTATTGCGCTGAGCTCATCGAAGACGGCGCCTGCCTCCAGATGGGTATCGGCAGCATCCCGAACGCTATTTTGTCGTGCCTCCACAACCATAAGAACATCGGTATCCACACCGAGATGTTCTCCGACGGCATCCTTCCTTTGGTGAAAAAAGGCGTCATCACTGGCGATAATAAGAAGCTCGACAAAGGAAAGATCGTCTCCACCTTCGTGATGGGTTCGAAGAAGATTTACGACTTCATCGACGGCAACCACGAGGTTTTGCTGAAAGATGTGGAATATACCAACGACCCGTTCATCATCGCTCAGCAGCCTAAGATGACGTCTATCAACTCAGCAATCCAGATTGATTTGTCGGGTCAGGTGTGTGCCGACTCTCTTGGCGACAAGATTTATTCGGGCGTCGGCGGCCAGATAGACTATGTCTATGGTTCTTCGCGTGCTCAAGGCGGCAAGGCCATCATAGCGATGCCATCGACCACAAAGAAAGGCATCAACAAGATTGTGCCGGCGCTTGATCTGGGCTCTGGCGCTGTCACCACGCGTAACCACATCCATTGGTTTATCACGGAATATGGTGCGGTGAACCTCTACGGCCGTTCGCTGCAGGAACGCGCCCGCCTCATCATCTCCGTCGCTCATCCGAAATACCAGGAAGAGCTCGACGAGGCAGCGTTCAAGAGATTCGGACCGCATTATCACTTTATCTGTAGAAACATGTAATCAGTTGGCAGTTACCAGTTGGCAGCTAATTAGAATTTACAACTGTTAACTGCCAACTTCAAACTTAAATAAAATGATCAACTTCATAGAAATTTTCGGAGCCTTCTTCGTGATGGCAGCCATTATCGATATCTTCGGGTCGATACCGATTTTCGTGAGCATGAGGGAACAAAACAAGGTCATTAAAGCGGGTCAGGCATGCTTGGTGGCTTTAGCGTTGTTTTTGGCGTTTTTCTTCGCTGGCGACGGATTGTTGAGGATTTTTGGCATCGATGCCGCCTCGTTTGCAGTGGCAGGATCATTTGTGTTGTTTGTACTCGCCGTCGAGATGATTCTCGGTCGCGAAATCATTAAAAACGAAGCTAACAACGTAGGAGCGAGCATTGTCCCAGTGGCTTTCCCTCTTATTGCGGGTCCGGGAGCACTTACAGGCTTGCTGTCATTGCGAGCCGACTATGCCATCATCAATATTTTGATAGGTTTGCTGCTGAACATCATCCTCGACTACGTGGTGATTCGCCATCTCGACAAGATACAGAAAATATTAGGGCAGAATTTGATTTTTATCCTGCGAAAGTTTTTCGGCGTTATTTTGCTGGCAATCGCGGTTAACATGTTTGTCAACAACATAATGGTTATCATTGCCAAGGTTCATTGATCTTAGTTATTGATAATCAATGTAATATTTTAATTTAGGATTGATACCGTCACCGACAATTCTCTCTAATTGATTCCACGATGTTATCAATCCTTTTTGTTCGCGATGATTAACGATTTTCTTTACGTCGTCGTATTCAAGATATGGATGTTTTAACATAATCTTGAAGGCATCGCTATTGATATTCAATTTGTTAGGAATGAATGTCGAATCAATTGTCACATAATCTTTTATTGCGTAATAGCGTGCGGTGTCCATTCGATAAACCTCCAGCAATTGCTCGGTTTCGCAATAACCACCCAATTTTTCGCGATAATTTACAATCCATTTTGCGTAAGCGCCGCCAATGCCTGGTAATTGTTTCAATAAGGTGGTGTCGGCGGTGTTGAGATCAATGATTGTCCTTGTGGCCGTCGTGTCAAACTTGTCGAGACATCCTCTGCCAATGCTGTCCGAACGTGGACCGTGATCATTTCTTCTTTTCGCTGTTTCCTTCGTTTCTGCGTGCTTTTTCTTGTCATTCCGAGCGTAGCGAGGAATTTCGTTGTTTTTTGCTAAAGCCTTCGCTTTTTCAATCGAATCGGCAATCCTAATTGAATCCATCACTGCATTTCTTCGTTCAATTATCGAATCCAAATCATGCAAATAATACGTTCGTTTCGGTGGATTTGCAATTATTAAATATTTGGTAATCAATATGATAACAATCATCGAAACCATTGTGATGATCGCTATACGCTCGCTGCGCGAAAATGTCATAAAACGCTTGAAGTTGTCCATAAAATGGTTTTTGATAGTTTGCAGTTGCCAGTTTGCAGTTAATAAGTCCAAAAACTGGTAACTGTCAACTGGTAACTGCCAACTTTATTTAATGAATTGTGTAATCAAAATCACTGTAATTGCTACTGGAGCCAAGAATTTAATAATGAAATACATGATTCTTCTCAATCCCATGCTGACGGTACCGCCGTTGGTATATTCGTCCATAAAGTCGGATTTTTTCATCTTCCAGCCAAGGAAAACAACGGTCAACAAGCCTCCGATGGTCATCAGGAATGTCGAGGTGAATGCATCGAGACTGTCGAAAACACTTAATCCAAAAATTCTCAGAGGTGAGCCGTCGTGCAGACTCTCACTTGAAATAACACACAAAATAAACGCTCCGATAGCCGAGTAAACGGTGGCTTTTTTACGGCTTATCTTGAGCTGTTCGGTGAGATACAACACCGGCACTTCCAGCAATGAGATGGAGGAGGTGAGGGCTGCGATTGTCAAAAGCAGGAAGAAAATCAGGCAGAAGAAATATCCGCCGGCCATCTGATCGAAAAGCATCGGCAGGGTGACAAACGCCAGTTCGTTACCGGCTTCAGGCTTGATGCCGAACGAGAATGCTGCCGGGAAGATTACGATGCCAGCTAAGACCGCGATGAGAGTGTCGCTAATACATACTGCAAAAGCGGTGGAGGTGAGGTTGTCTTTTTTTGCGATGTAAGAACCGTAGGTTATCAGACAGCCCATGCCAAGACTCAGCGAGAAGAACGCCTGACCGAGAGCATTGATGAGAACCTTGCCAGTAATCTTGGAGAAATCGGGTTTCAGGAAGAATTCGATACCATCAGCTGCGCCTGGCAATGTCAGCGATTTGACACCGAGGATTATCAAAATTCCAAGCAGGATTGGCATGAGTATTTTTGAAAATTTCTCTATGCCTTTTGTCACACCTCTGACAATAATAAAGGCGGTGAGAAAGATGAAAATGCCTTCGCTTAGGATGGGTTGCCATGACTCGTTCATCAAGTTGTTGAAATCATTCTGAATCGTGACCTTGTCCAATCCGTGATAATAGTTGATGATGGATTTTCCCACCGCATCGATGGTCCAGCCAGCCACTGTGCAATAGAAGGCGAGGATAAGAAACGCACAAACCACGCCCATGTAACCTATTGATGTCCAGCCTTTTGACTCTGGAGCTAGTGTCTTGAATGCGCCTACCGGGTTTTTACCTGAGCGTCGGCCGATGACAAACTCCGACACCATGAGAGGCAGTCCCATGAGTAGCACAATGCCGAGATAAACAATGAAGAAGGCGCCGCCGCCGTTGGCGCCGGCTTCGCATGGGAACCTGTAAATATTACCTAATCCGATGGCGGAACCTGCCGCCGCCGCTATGATTCCGAATTTTGAACCGAAACTTTCCTTGTTATTTGCCATAAATTAATGTTTTTATTCTTTTTCGCCGTATGCCAGATCGCCGGCATCACCTAATCCTGGTACGATATATGTTTTCGCCGTCAGCTCATCGTCGATGTTGCCAACCCAGAGCGTGGCATCGTATTTCGCAAGTTTTTTCTTCACATAGTCAACGCCTTCAGCGCTTGCGATAACTGCCACGAGGTGGAGTCTCGAAGGCTTCATCTCGTCGTGAAGGAGGCCATTGAGACACTGCACCAGCGACGAACCGGTGGCGAGCATCGGGTCAACAAGCATCAGCACGCGGCCGTCGATGTTGGCGGCTGAATAATACTCGATGCGAATCTCGAAATCCTCGTTTTTGTCGTATTTTCTGTATGCAGCAATGAACGCGTTGTCGGCCTTGTCGAAAATGTTTAAAAAGCCTTGATGCAAAGGCAGTCCCGCACGCATGATGGTGGCCAAAACAGGCTGGTCAACTATAATGTTCATCTCCTTCTCACCAAGAGGTGTTGTTACGCTAACAGTTTCATAATCAAGAGTTTTACTGATTTCATAAGCCATCAGCTCACCGATGCGTTCGAGATTTTTGCGGAAACGCATTCTGTCTCCCTGCACTTCAACGTTTCTCAATTCAGCGATGTAGTTGTTGAGGATGGTGTTTTTTGCACCGAGTTCTATGACTTTTACCATGGTTTGTTAAATTGTTTTTCGTTTTAAAATTTTCAATGCAAATTTAAAAAAAATATTCAGTTTGTTCAGCTTCAATCCATAATAATATTTTTCTTCTCCACCGAAACCCTTGTAAAATCTGGCTAATCCGTCATTGTCGGAGCCTTCGAAATCAAGAATTTTATTCGTTCCGCTGTATTTTTCAATGACAAAATCGAGCAGAAATGTCAGTCCGTGGTTGTCTTTGTTCGACTCATCGGAACCTGAAAATAAAAATACAATTTTGTTGTGGCTTGTCATAAAAAACGCACCTGCAACTATCTGATTGTCAGTGTTTTTAACTCCTAAGACAAAGCAACTGTCATGTTTTTTGGCTGTTTCAACCAGACTCAGCAACCGATTATAATCCTTGTCGCCCCAATGCTTTACACTTTGACCCCTGTTTTTTCTGAAAAGCTCAATAATCACTGAAGGTTGGGCGTCTTCGACTATTGTCAAGCCTTGTTTTTTCGCTCTCGTCAAATCACGCTTGGTATTGGAGTGGTAGTTGGCGGCAAGAACTGAATAATCGGGGGTTAAATCCAATTCAATGTTTCTGTGAGCGGCGGCTGCCTTAAAGCCATTAATGCCATTAATGCAGGTGCCGCCAATCTTTATTTCTGCAAACTTGAATTTCTCCGGAATTGCCGCCAGAAACTCTTCAATCTGCTCTTCAGTAACCTCCTTTTTGCCAAAAACGCCAAATTTCTGTGTGAAAAACGGCTGAAAAAGATAGTTGACTCCGAATTTTCTGTTTCCTGTCAACGGCATGACTGCCTCATAATCATTTTCCACAAGGGCTTCCCAATCGGGATGCACCACGTCGAGATACCACGACCACGCATAGACCAACCCGTCGGGACTTTGCCTTATACAATCGTCCCAACGTTGTTTATCTAGTTGATTATGAGTTAAATAGCGTATCATGACTTGTCGAGTGCGTAATTCAAAATCTGTCTGTAAAGATTTTTCCATCCGGTCCAACGTTTCTCGTCGCTGAGCGTCTCGTTGTGCCATAAAAGTATGAAAGTGCCATTCACTTTTTTAACTTCATCGATGAGATTTTTAGCTTTTTCCATCGACTCATCGATGTTAAGCTCAAGATAGTCGCGCATAGTGCCGTCCATCAGAGCAAAAGGATGTATGTTTAGATTGGTGACGTTGTCGTGTTCAAGGTCGAAGAAACGGAAGGTGTCGGCGATACCGGCACGGAAACCCGCCAATGATGCGTAACCCATTGTGTAGTCGTCGGTTATATCCAAATCGATGAGGATTTGATAACTCAAAGGCATGCGCAGACGCAAAAAATGCTGGCGGCTCGTGGTGATTTCGCGATTCAGCACTTTCGACAGATTGTCGCACTCCATCTTGACTTTTTCCTTGTTGAGATATGAGTTGTACGACGGATGGATGCCCACTTTCGCATAATCGCCCAAACGTTTTATCAGGTTCTGAAAACTGGTGTTTCGCAGCGAGATGTTCTTGTCGTTGAGGTCGTATTCACCGCAAAGGATGAAATATTTCGGATGCAGATTCAGCTCTTTTTGCAAACTCAACTGATAGTCGAAGGTGTCAAACGGGTCCTCCTGCTTGCCGAAAATGACTTTCCAACGTTTCTTAAACTCTTGAAAATCAAAGTTTACAAGGTCGCGTGCCGATGATGCCAGAGTCCTGAAAATGCCTTTGTGTTTATAAGCCCATGCAGCGTCAACATCGTAGGTCGGAATGAAGGTGAATGACTTTTTCTTTAGCTGCAGATTAGGGTAGATGGCCGTTAAAATATTACCTAGCTCGATAGCCCAAATATTGACCAATGGTTTTTCTAACATATTCATTTTGAATAAGATAGAGTCCTTGGCCTGGAAACGGTTGTGCTTGTCGTTGATGTGTGGCAGGTATTCTTCGTATCGCGTCACGAGATAAAATGAAGCCGCGAAGATGTCGAACGGGAAAACCGACTTGTCGTTATAGACCGGGAAAAATGCTTTAACATCTTTATAATCAATGATTTTAAGCTCTTTTTCGGTGATGTCGTGCTCGAAAAGAAAAGAAGTGGCTTTTTGGAAAGGCTCATTCCAAAACTGGTTGTTGCCGTAGTGAAACTTCGGTCCGTTGAACGAGGTAAACGTCTCGTTGTCAGTCGTGAATTTAAACGAAATACCAAGTAAGTCTTTGAGAATCAAGTCAAAGATATAGTGAAGACGATTAGTCGTTTTCGGTACTAAAATGAGCATATCCATAATGCAAAATAACGTAGTTTTATTTAAAAATGCAAATTAAATTTCAATTTTTTCTTGCAGACGTATGTCCTCTGCCGATGCTCCCACCATGATAATAAACTCTCCCGGTTCGAGATTTTTAGTCGGGATGGTAAACGTAATATGTTGAGTTTCATTGCTTAAGATAAAAACACGTTTGAAACCTTTAAGCAACTTCTCAGCTGGAGTGATGGTGGCGTATTCGTCGCGAAGATAGAGTTGAATGACCTCGTCGCCGTGATAATCGCCAATGTTTTTGACATCGACTGAGACTTCTATTGTATCATCTAATTTATTGACAATCAGATTACTATATTCGAATTTTGTGTAACTTAAACCATGTCCGAAGCAGAATAGGGGTGAGCTCTCGCATTCGACGTAATCGTGCGGTTTTGGTTGCGAATAGTACACCGGAATCTGGCCTGTGTTGCGAGGCTGCGATATCGGCAAACGTCCGGCAGGGTTTTGGTTTCCGAAGATTATGTCAGCGATGGCGCCGCCACCTCGTGCGCCAGGATAGAATGCTGTCAAAAGTGCGTTGGCGACCTCGTTGGCGGTGTTTTTTAGCAGCGGGCGACCTTCGATGTAAACAATGATCAAAGGTTTGTGAAGCTTTGCTATTTCTTTTATAAGGTCTTCCTGCAATCCAGAAAGCTCGAGTGAGACGCGGTCATAGCCTTCACCGCAGTCCATGTCGGAGATGTGGTCGCTGACGACGGCGGCACCTGTCGATTCGTAAGATGTTTTGAAATCTCGTGCACTCGAACCTCCCACGACTAAAACCGTGACATCGGCTGATTTTGCTGCTTTTATCGCTGATTCAAAGTCGGCGTCATTGGTGTCGCGCACTGAGCATCCTTTGGCATAAATGATTTTTGTGCCGGGTTTGGCACGGTTTTTGATGCCTTCCAATACGGTGATGATGTTATCGGGGTCTTGAGGTGCCGTGTAATCGCCCAGTTGGTTGTACATGTTGTCGGCATTCGGTCCGATGACGGCGATGGATTTCACGTCACGTTTTAATGGCAAAATACCGTCATTTTTCAATAAAACTACGGAATGATGTGCCGCTGCCCACCCCAATGCACCATCACGGCCGTGTACCTTTATAGTTTTGTACGGATCATCGAACAACCCGATTTCATATTTGAACCGTAAAACTCTGCGAACAGCGTCGTCAACATTTTTCATTGGCACTAAACCGTTTTCCACGGCTTCTTTCAGATATGTGCCGTAATTGGATGCGCCGAGGTCGATGTCAACGCCTGCGTTGATGGCTTGTGCGGTGGCAACCAATTGATTTTCAGCGGTTTTGTGGGTGCTGTGCAAGGCCCAGATGCTGCCGAGGTCGGAGAATACTATGCCGTTGAAGCCCCATTGTTCGCGTAAAACATCTTTCAGGAGCCAACTGTTTGATGTACAAGGCACTCCGTCGATGGCGTTATATGATGTCATAATGCTTTTGGCACCGTTTTTGACTGCGATTTCGAAGCTGGAAAGGTAATCCGACATCAATTTGTTTGTTCCCGTTTGTGCGGCGGCGCCGTTGTGCCCGCCTTCAGGGATGCCGTAAGCCGCAAAATGTTTCACTGTGGCGCCAACGTAATTCTGCATGCCTCTTATCATGGCGCTGCCTAATGTTCCCGACAGATACGGGTCCTCGCCGAATGTCTCTTCCACTCTCGACCAGCGCGGGTCGCGTGCGATGTCGAGCACAGGACCGTATCCGAACCGAGCACCTCTGCTGTAAGCTTCCAAGCCTATCGCGTCACCTAATGAATATAATAATTCCTCGTCCCAAGTCGCCGCCATGCCAAGTCCCGTCGGATACACTGAGGCACCTACAGCCATCAAGCCATGAGGACATTCTTCGGCAAAATAAATTGGGATGCCGAGGCGCGTGTGTTCAACAGCATAATGCTGCATCTCATTGTAAATCTTTCTTGACTTATTAGGACCGGGACCCGTCTCAAGCGTTTTCTGCGACCATGGGTCGGCACGAAAAACGGCCCAGAATCCGCCGACAGGCAAGGTGTCGATGAGTGTTTTGTACGACTCATCGTCGTAAAGGTTGAAGCCTATCGGACAACATAACTGCCCGATCTTTTCTGTTAAAGTCATCTGACTCAATAAGTTATCGACATTCTTGTCGATATCATCTTTCTTTGATGTCGTGCATGACACCAGCAAAAACAGCGCTATTATTGCAAAATTCCTAATTTTCATACTACAAAATTACAAAGAAATCAAATTTGAATGTTATTTTTTTGAAAAATTTACACCTAATTTGGAAAAAACTTGTACCTTTGCAGACTTTTAAGATTAATCATAAAAAAATTAAATAATGAAAAAATTCACGTTTTTATTGCTTCTGTCGATAATGGGCATGGTTACTTTCGCTCAGACAGTTGAGATGACTTATCACTTTGATAATCCGAAGGTTACAGAGCTTCGTGGCTATCAACAAATCAACTTTGAAGGCTGCTTGCAGACCGCTGTCGCCGGCAATCCGTCACTGCCATATCAGATGGTTAGCCTGGTTCTGCCACAAGACGCTGAAGCTGAGTCAGTCGAGGTTGAACTCTCTGATTTTCAAGAGATTGAAGGTCCAATAAGTCTTTTCCCATATCAGCCGTCAAGAACGATGAACGATAAGGGTCAGAAAGATTTGGTTATAAACGAAGCCATTTATGCTTCAAAGAGTGTGTATCCTGCTGAAAATCATGGTGTTGTGACTACACAATACAAGAACGGATACGGCTTTGCTTTCACATCGTTTACTCCTGTTCAATATATCCCTTCAGAAGGCAAGGTGATGTATGCAAAAAACGCTACAGTGCGAGTAAACACTAAGGCTTCCAAGGAAGATCACAGCAATATGCTTTGGGGAACGCAGGAAATTAAAAACACTGTAAAACGCCTCGCTCAGAACCCTGAGATGGTTGAAAACTATCAGACAAAAGGTCGTGAAGTTACTGCTTACGACGTGCTCATTATCACAAGCTCTGAGTTCGTTGATGGCTATAGCGATTATTGCGAATATTACAATTCCATCGGTATGCGTAACAGAATCGCTTTAGTATCAGATATTTACGAGCAGATGACTGGCGTTGACAATCAGGATAAGATTCGTAACTACATTATTCAAGAATATCAGAACAACGGTATTTTGATGGTGGTTTTAGGTGGTGATGTCAACATCGTGCCTTACCGTGGCTTCTTCTGCCAGGTGCAGTCAAGCAGTTTGTACGAGAGTAACAATATCCCTGCCGACCTTTATTACTCAGGCCTTGACGGCACTTGGAACGACAACGGCAACGACCAATGGGGAGAGCCTGGTGAAGATGACCTCCTTCCTGAGATCGGAGTCAGCCGTATGTCATTCAAGACAACGACCGATTTGCAAAATATGATTCACAAGACGTTGTTATACCAGCAGAATCCTGTTATGGGCGAGTTCCACAAGGTGATTTTGGCTGGTGAACATCTTTACGACAACCCTACATCAAACGGTTCCGATTATCTGGAGCTTCTCATTGGAACACACGATGACAATGGATACACCACCGTCGGATATCCGGTGGACTATGACTTCACGAAGTTGTATGAAGAAGAAGGCAATTGGAGCGGAACGTTACTGAAACAGGCAATTAACGCCGGTACCAGCTATGTGCATCACGACGGTCACGCTAACTCTGGTTACGTGGCAGGTTGGTACAGCGTTTCTAACAGCGATTTTTCCGGTGCCAACGGCGTTGACCATAACTACACATTCTTCCATTCGCAAGGTTGCGATTGCGGCGCTTTTGACGAGAGCTGTATCCTTGAGAAGATGGTGACTATCGAGAACTTTGCCGTTGCGGTTATCGGAAACTCGCGTTACGGCTGGTTTAACGAAGGTCAGACCGAGGGTCCTGGCGCTCACCTTGAAAGAGAGATGACCGACGCACAGTGGGACGACCGCGTGGGATGGCTCAGCATCGCTCACGCCATCGGTAAATGTATGACAGCACCATGGGTGACAGCTCCTGGACAGTGGGAGGAAGGCGCTTTGCGTTGGAACTTCTACGATATGAACGTCCTCGGCGACGGTGTCGTCAACGTGTGGCTCGACGAGCCTTTCACAGCAACAGTCGATGTGCCGGCACAGGTAGTCATTGGCACTCAAACAATTAACGCAGTTGTGACAGACTCTAACGGCAATCCGTTGGTTAACTACCGCTGTATGGTTTATATGGATGGCGAGGTTATAGCGATGGGTGTTACCAACGACAACGGTGTAGCCGAGATCCAATTTGAAGGCGGCTTGCAAAACGTGGGCACTATGATTATGAAGGTGCAGGGTGTGAACTCTTATCCTGTTGAAGTGGAAATTATGGGTGTGCCGAGCAACACTGCATATGTGGTTTATGACGGCTATACATTGAACGGCGGCACTCAAATCGAATACGGCGGCAACTACGGATTCAATATGAATCTGAAAAACGTCGGCAGTGTCAACGCAAACAACGTGACAGCTACGATAACATGCGACAGCGAGTATGTGACAATCAACGAAGCCACTGTAACAGTTGGCAATATCTCAGGAAATCAATTAGTTGCACTTGAAAATGTGTTCAATTTCAGCGTAAGCGACGCTGTGCCGAACAACACCACGGTGCGCTTTGATATTGTTTGCACCGACGGTAATGACACATGGGAAAGCCATTTCAACGCAAAAATATATGCCCCTGAGTTTGAATTGGTCAGCGCGGTTCTTGAGACATCTGCAGGCCTGTATATGAATCCTGGTGACAGCGGAACAGTGCATTTTACCTTGAAAAACAAAGGAAACGCCGCAGTTCCTTCAGCTGAGTTCAGAGTGTTCAACTCACACGATGTGATTACTATAACAACAACAGAGTGGAGCTTCGGAGCTATTGCCGCTGGTGAGGAATTTACCGCCGATATGGACTTCGTGCTGGCTGAGACAGCTGAGATTGGTGCGATGTACCAGTTGTTCTACGGAGCATATTACGGTAATTACATCCTCGATGGTGAGTATTATATCCAAGTCGGTCAGTCGATGGATGGCTTTGAGACGGGCGATTTCACAGCGTTTAACTGGCAGTTCACAAGCCCGATTTACGCTTGGACAGTTGTAACAGAGAACCCTTACGAAGGCATGTATTGCGCCAAATCATCAAGCATCAGCGACTATGAGTCAACATCAATATCGATTACAGTGGAAGTCGGACAGGCGAGCAATGTGAGTTTCTACTACAAAGTGTCGTCGGAAACCAACTACGACAAACTGCATTTCTACATCGATGGAGAAGAGAAGAATAATTGGTCGGGTGATGTGTCATGGTCGTATGTCCTTTACGCTATTCAAGCTGGCACACACACACTTAAATGGGAATATACCAAGGACGTATCAATGTCGAGTGGCTCTGACTGCGCTTGGATTGACAATGTGGTGCTTCCGGCTTCCTCAGTGATAACCGATGTTCAGGAAGTTGTTGAAAAACATAATGTTATGGTTTATCCTAACCCTGTTAACAATGTTTTGAATGTTAATCTCGGTGAAAATCAGTCGGATGTTGTAATCTACAACAGTGTCGGACAGACCGTCAGACGCATTGGAATGGCCTCAGGTGATGTCCAAATCAGCGTTGAAGATTTGAATGCCGGTATCTATTTCGTGAAGGTGAACGGTGAAGTAATTAAAGTGATTAAGAGGTAACACTAAACGTCTTAAATACATTAAGCGGCAACCTTAAGGGCTTTAACGCCATTATTGGCTTTAATGCCTTTAAGGTTGCCGCTTTTATGTGATTAAGGGCTTTATCCTCGGTAGCAAATCACCGACAGTAAAATATAGAAAAGGAAAACAAAAGGCAATGCTGCCCATTTAAGAATTGTGACCGCAAGAATGGCGAAAATCACCACAAAGTAGCGGAGAATGTTTTCTTTAAATTTTAAATTTTTAATTTTAAATGAGAAGAACGGCACTTCGCTAATCATCAGCCAGCTGAAAATGGCGACCATGGCAAGCAGGAAATAAGGATTCATCACTGATTTATAGACAATGGTGTCGTTGCCGATGGTGAAAAGCATAAACGGCAGCGAGGCGATGAATAATCCTACCGCCGGCACAGGCAAACCTATGAATGATGTGCTTTGACGAGTGTCTATATTGAATTTTGCCAGTCTCACAGCTGCGAATGCCGCCAGAATGAATGCGAGCATCGGGAAGATGTTGGCATCGTGAACCCACCAGCCGATGCCGGTCTTACTCAGCAGCCACGCTACGATAAACGATGGTGCCACGCCGAACGACACCACATCTGACAACGAGTCAAGCTCACCGCCAATGGGCGACTTCGCGTTGAGCGCACGGGCGGCAAAACCGTCGAAAAAGTCAAAGATTGCGGCGATGAAGACCATCGCGGAAGCCCACAAAAGATGATTGTGATTTGTAAAAAGTATTGATACACAACCGCATAAGAGGTTGCAGCATGTAATCGTGTTCGGGATATGTTTTTTAATCGACATAAAGGTTAAATTTTTGCAAATATATAAAACTTTTTATTGCTGGCGGTAAGAATTTGGAGTGCATCCTGTGTGCGACTTGAAATATTTATAGAAAAACGATTGGTTCGGAAAGTTTAGCTGGTCTGCTATCTCCTTGACACTCATGTCAGTATGACGCAGAAGATGCTGAGCCTCGAGTATCACATATTTATTAATAATGTCAGGAGCTGAGAACCCACTCACATTTTTGATAATTTGCGACAGATATTTTGACGAGATGCACAGTTTGTCGGCGTAGAAGCCCATCGAACGCTCTTTGCTGTGATGTTTCTCGACAAGTTCTATAAACATCTCAAACATTCTTTTCTGTCGAGTGGAGGTCGGCCTTTCGTCGTTTTCCTCGACGGCGTGAAGGCGTTTCATGAGCATCCCGCCAATGAGATAAAAAATGGAGGTTAGAAGATAACTGATGCTATCGTCGCGATACTCTGAGTCTGTATTTATAACATTATCAATGAGTTTGAAGTATTGCATCGAGAGCTCAACTTCTTCGGGAGCCATTTCCATAATTGGGCTTTTAAGCATATTGATGGCATCCACAAATATTTTGTCGAGGTCGGAGCTGAGCTTGTTCATGTATTGTGGCGAGACGGCTAGAATTGTCAGTTCTACGATTTCCTTGTTAGGATCGACAGTTTCCAACTGTATGATATTGTTGGGGGTATTAATCGCCAACATGCCGTCGTGAATCTCATATTCATTAAGGTTTATGATGCATTTCAGGTGGCCTCTACGGCAATATGCGGCGACATAACCCTCGATGCGGCTGGGGAACTTAAGTAGTCCCAAATCAACGTTGTTGGTTTGGCGCGCGAGGATAAAATCATCGCCAATGCTGATGATATCGTCCTTCAGAAACAGTTCCCTCACTTTCGAAAGAGTAAATTTGTTATATGACTTATTGTCCATTGGGAAATTATTTTCGACAAAATTATACTATTTATCTCATATATTGTTCTTTTTTTTTCAAAAATTCGACTTTTAGATACTTTTTAGTCAAAATTTGACCTTTACAGGTATTAAAAAGTGTTGTTATTTTGCATCATGATTTTGAAAAGGGATATAAATAGTATAAAAATAATGAAAAGTGTAACAATTACAAGGAATTTGGCTGTTTTAGCCGTGCTTTGCATGACGACCCTCTCTGTGTGGTCGCAGCAGGTCCTGTCGTTGCAGGACTGCCGCGACATGGCGCTTGAGAATAACAAGAATCTCAAGATTTCGCAGGAGAAGGTCAATATGGCGAACTACGACAGAAAAATAGCGCGGTCGAACTACTTCCCGACGATTTCGGCGCAGGGAACGTACATGCACAACGAGAAACAGCTTCAGCTGCTGAGCGACGACAAAATCAACACTATCAACACCATCGGCACATCGCTGCAGAATGATGTAAACGGCTTCATCGACCCGGTCATTCAAGATTTGATGCAGAATCCGTTGATGTATCAGATTATCATGAACAGTCCTGAGCTTCAGGCACTTATCCAGGATTTGCATCACATCGGCGCATTCGAGACCATCGATGCCATCGGGCAGGAGGTGACAAAAAACTTCATCCTCGACACACGAAACGTGTATGCCGGAATGATTACCGTTATGGAGCCGGTGTATGCCGGTGGCAAAATCCGCGCTTACAACAAGGTGGCTCGCTATGCAGAAGATTTGGCTGAAAGCCAGCTTTCGACCGAGCAGCAGGAAATAATAATTGCCACCGACAAGGCCTACTGGCAGATTGTGTCGCTTGCAAACAAGCAAAAACTCACCGAGAACTATGTCGAACTGCTTCGGACAATGTCGAGTAATGTCGATAAACTTGTCACGGAAGGCATGGCGACAAACGCCGACAAGCTTTCAATAAAGGTGAAACTCAACGAAGGTGAGCTTACATTAATAAAGGTGCAGAACGGCGTGGCACTCTCAAAGATGCTGCTCTGCCAAAGCTGCGGATTGCCGATTGACACCAATATCATCCTCGAAGACGAAAACCTTGAAGACGTGGCGGTGCCTGTGTACGCAACCGAATACACTGAAGATGATATTGTCAACAACCGTCCTGAGCTTAAGAGCCTCTCGATAGCTTCAAATATTTATGACAAAAAAGTGAATATAGCACGTGCGGAGTTTCTTCCCACCGTTGCTGTCTTCGGCAACTACATTGTGACAAATCCCTCTCTTTTCAACGGATTCGAAACAGAGTTTCATGGCATGTATAACTTCGGCGTTGTCGCAAAAGTGCCGCTTTTTCATTTCGGCGAGGGCTATAACAAAGTCCGTAAGGCACAGTCGGAAGCAATGATTTACAAACTCAAATTTGAAGACACCAAAGAGCTCGTTATGCTCCAAGTCAGTCAGTATGAGAAAAAGATAGAAGAGGCAAAGTCGCGTTTGCAGATGACGACCGAAAAGATGACGGATGCAGAGGAAAATCTGCGTATGGCGACAATCGGTTTCAATGAGGGCGTGATTCCGTCATCGACACTTGAGGCGGCGCAGACGGCATGGATGCAGGCTCATTCGGAATATATCGACGCCAAAATCGACGTCATCATGGCAAATACATATCTTAGAAAAGCAGTAGGAAACTTAAATTAATTCGTTATGGCAACAGAAAAAACACAAAGAATAAACACTTTCATCGCATTGGCGGTGTTGGGATTAGTTATAGCAACCGTATGTGTCATAGGCTCAATCACTTACGGCAAGACAAACGAAATCATGCAGGGTCAGATGGAGACAACGGAATACCGTGTCTCGAGTAAGGTCCCGGGTAGAATTCTGGAATTCAGGGTTAAAGAAGGCGACAAGGTGAAGGCTGGCGATACGCTGGCAATCATAGAGGCCCCGGAAGTGCTTGCGAAGCTGGCACAGGCCGAAGCTGTCAGAACAGCCGCAGAGGCATTGAGCGAGAAAGCTGAAGGCGGAGCGCGCGAAGAGCAGATACAGGGCGCTTATGAATTGTGGCAGAAAGCAATCGTCAACCGCGACATCTGGGAAAAATCGTTCAAACGTGTCAAGAATCTTTATAACGAAGGTGTGGTGAGTGAACAGAAATACGATGAGACGAAGGCGCAGTACGACGCTGCCGTGGCAACAGAAAAAGCTGCAAAATCGCAGTACGACCTTGCGGTAAAAGGCGCTCAACAAGAAGACAAAGACATGGCGGCTGCTAAGGTCGCTCAAGCCAACGGCGTCGTGGCAGAAGTCGACTCGTACATCCATGAGACATTCTTGCTTGCCTACGCCGACGGTGAGGTGACGGATATCTTCCCGCATATCGGCGAGCTCGTCGGCACTGGTGCTCCAATCATGAACATCGCGATGATGGACGACTTGTGGGCCACGTTCAACGTGCGCGAAGACCACCTCATGAAACTGCCTCTCGGAAGCCGTTTCACTGCTGAGTTCCCGGCATTGGGCGCATCGGTAGTGATGGAAGTCTCTTATATGAAAGACAGAGGCGACTATGCAGCATGGAAGGCTACAAAACAAACCGGACAATACGATCTCAAGACCTTTGAAGTGCGTGCCGTGCCAACAGCAAAGGTCGATGGCTTAAGACCAGGAATGACTGTCATTTACAGAATCGGTGAGGTGTCGAAATGAACGGATTGAATCAGATATGGGCTATCGCGAAACGTGAGCAGAAAAGGATGCTGGCGCGAGGAATCTATACTTTTTGTATGGTTCTTGCACCCATCATGGCGTTCCTTTTCTTCACCACGCTGATGGGCGAGGGCCTCCCGTCGGAACTGCCTGCCGGCGTTGTCGATGAGGACAACACCGTCACCACTCGTGAGGTAATACGCAACCTCGACTCCTTCCAGCAAACCAACATCGTGGAGCATTACGCCGATGTGGCTTCGGCGCGAAAAGCCATGCAGCAAGGAAAGATTTACGCTTTCTATTATATCCCGAAAGGTACGACACAGCTCGCCATCTCCGGCAAGCAGCCTACGGTGTCGTTCTACACCGCCGCATCGTACCTCATCCCCGGCTCACTGGCGTATCGCGACATGAAAATGATGTCGGAATATGCCTCCGGAGCCGTCGGACGGGCGACACTTTATGCCAAAGGATACACCGAAGACCAGGCCATGGCGGTGCTGCAGCCAATAAAAATGGAGATGCACGCCGTCAACAACCCGAGTCTGAACTATTCGGTTTACCTCTGTAACACATTGCTTCCAGGAATAATAATGCTGCTAATCATGCAGGTGTCGATTTATTCGATTTATGTCGAGATGAAGGAAGAGACAGCTAGGGAATGGCTGGCGATGGCCGACAACGACATCGTTAAAGCCTTGATAGGCAAGCTTTTGCCTCAGGTTACTACTTGGCTTTTGATGGGCTTGTTCTGCCTGTTCCTGCTTTATGGCGTGTGGAGGTTCCCTTTGAACAGCGGAATCTGGCCGATGTTGCTCAACATGTTCCTGCTCATCAACTCTTCGCTGGCATTGGGCGTCTTCTTCTGCGGACTGGTGCCGTCGTTGCGATGGGCGTTGAGCCTCGCGACACTTTGGGGCGTGCTTTCGTTCCCAATCTCAGGCTTCTCGTTCCCGCAAATGGCATTCCCCGACACGTTGAAAGGCCTGTCGTGGCTGTTCCCGTTGCGGCACTACTTCCTGATTTATGTTGACCAAGCACTCAACGGACTGCCGCTGTATTATTCGTGGCTTAACATCGCCATCATGATAGCTTTCTGGGGTCTCCCGATAATGCTTCTGGGACGTTTGAGAAAATTCTTGTTAGAATTCCATTACACGCATTAAATTGTTGATTATGAAATGGTTAAGAAATACAATAGAAGTTTGGGCATATGAAATGAAATGCGCGTTACTCGATGAAGGCGTCATTGTCTTCTTCATCATCGTGCCGTTGCTTTACCCGCTTCTTTACGCATATCTATATAATCATGAGAGCGTCAGAGAGGTGCCGACGGTGGTTGTGGATAATAGCCATTCGCAGCTTAGCCGTGAGTTTACACGCCGTGTCGATGCCACTGGCGATGTTCAGATAATCTCACATTGTCAGGACATGGAGGAGGCGCAGCGGATGATTCACAGCCGCGACGCTTATTGCCTGATTTATATCCCGAAAGACTTCGCAAAAGATGTGGCTGAACATCGGCAGACCACTGTGGAATTGTATTCAGATATGAGCGGAATTCTTTATTACAAGGCGGTTTTGAGCAGCTGCACCGAGGTGTCCCTCGACATGAACAAGGAAATCAAGGCATCGTTGATTCCAGGCGCTACCGAACAGCAAATCTCCACTTTCCAATACCCAATAGAATATAAATATGTACCTATGTTCAACACCCAAAGCGGCTTTGCCACGTTCATCATCCCTGCTGTTTTGATGATGATTATCCAGCAAACCATGGTGCTTGGCGTTGGCATGATGGCAGGCGAGGAGCGCGAAAAAGTGCGTAAACACATAGCAGAACCACATATCATAGGAAAAAATCCTGTCGAGATCCTGATGGGAAAATCATCTGTCATTTTTACAATCTATGTTATTGTAGCTGTTTATCTTGTGTGCGTCGTACCAATACTATTCAATCTTGTGCATATCTGGAGATGGCAGACATTGCTGGCGTTTATGGTGCCTTACATAGCTGCGTGCACGTTCTTCAGCATATCACTTTCTTCAATAGCTCACGATAGGGAATCGTTTATTATCATGTTTGTATTCATCTCAATTCCGTTATTGTTCGCTAGCGGAATCTCGTGGCCGGCAAGCAATATCCCAATGTTTTGGAAGGGGTTTTCTTGGCTGTTTCCGTCCACATTCGGCATAAACGGCTATGTGAGAATTACCGAAATGGGAGCAACACTTGAAGATGTACAGCATGAACTGAACGCACTGTGGATTCAGACGCTTGTGTATCTTGGCATCTCTTATTTGGTTTATAAGAGAACTTACGGAAAACAATTGTGGGCGTAATGAAAAAATTCATATCTTTGCAATTTGTATTAATTGCAAATTATGTGGAATAGAATTGCCAATTACATATTGAAATATCGGGTTTTAAACCTTGTGATTATCTCTTTTGTGTTGATATTCTTGGGGCTTAATGCTTTTAACGTGAAAATGGGGCATAGCATCGCCAATACCCTTCCCGATACCGACACCACGATGATTGAGTATCGTCAATTTCTTGAAAAATATGGAGAAGACGGTAGAAGTATCTTTGTGGGTATGTATGATGACCAACTTTTCACACTTGAACATTTTCAAGCGTATTATGACCTTAACGGCAAGATTAGAGAGATACCAGGTGTGACCGAATGTCTTTCAGTGACAAGGGTTTACAATCTGAAAAAGAACGACAGTCTAAAGAAATTCGAACTCGTTCAGGTTGTGAAACAGCGTCCTGAAACGCAGGAGGAAGTCGATGCCATCAAAGATGAGATTATGAGTCTCGCGATGTACGACAAACTGCTGTTCAATACTGAAAAGCATTCCACCATGATGCTTGTTTCCCTTGAAGATGAATATGTCAGTTCAAAGAAACGCACCGAACTGGTGGCGTCGCTAAGGTCGTTTTTGGATGAATATGGCAAAGCTCATGGCATCGAGATGCATATATCAGGAATGCCTTACATCCGCGAAGTAACGACGCAGAAGATGGTTAAGGAAATTGTAGGATTCACGTTTTTGTCTATTTTCGTGGCGGGATTCATATTGTTCCTGTTCTTCCGTTCTTGGCGTCCTTTGGTGTCGGTAGTCGCAATAGTCTTAATATCTGTGATTTACATGTTCGGAATCATGGTGTTGCTTGGCTTTGAAGTGACGATTTTAACAGGAGTGCTTCCTCCTTTATTAATTATTATAGGAGTGGAAAACTCTATATTCATGCTCAA
The DNA here is from genome assembly GCA_905233445.1 of uncultured Bacteroidales bacterium. GTDB lineage: Bacteria > Bacteroidota > Bacteroidia > Bacteroidales > F082 > Limimorpha. Next base: position 71,786 of record CAJOEP010000001.1, read on the forward strand.
CAAATACCATCGCGAATACGACCTTTGCCACGATAAGATGCAGGCTTTGAACAACGTGATTGTGCGCATCGGTCCGGCCAATTTCTTGACAAACGTGACTACCGCCGTCAGTTTCGCTTCATTCATCATTACTCGAAATGTGCTGTTGGTGCCGTTCGGAATACTCGCAAGTATCTGTATCATGCTGACTTACATGCTGACGATGGTGCTTCTGCCAACGTTTTTCAGCTATCAGAAGAATCCTGAAGGCAAGAGTGTCAATTATATGAACAGCCCGCAAATAAACTATATCATGACAAAGATTTCAAACTTTGTTTTGAGTCGCAAACGTGTGGTTTATGCGGTGCTAGGCGTTCTTCTGTTACTATGCACTTTCAGCGCTACCAAAATGTCAACATCAGGGCGTGTGGTCGATGACATCTCCAAAAGAGATAAACTGTACAAGGACATCATGTTTTTCGAGGAAAACGTCGGCGGTGTGATGCCTTTTGAAATCTCCATCGACACGAGAAAACCTAAAGGTGTCATGAATGCCTCGTTCATCCGCAAAGTGCAGCAATTACAGGACACACTGGCACTTTATCCTGAGTTCAGCGAGCCATTGAGCATCGCCGAAGTGGTGAAATTCGCGCGACAAGGTTTCTTCAACGGAAAACGCGAGCATTATAAAATCCCAAACAATAACGAGTTTGGTTTCATAATGAAATACATGCCTGAGACCAAAAATGGTGAGTTACCGAAAATTGTAACGCAATACATTGATAATCAGATGCAAAGTACTCGTATCTCTGTGCAGATGGCAAATGTCACTACACCTGAGATTGATGCTATAAGCAGGTCGTTGAAACCCCAAATAGACAAGATTTTCCCGAAAGAGAAGTACGACGTTGTGATGACAGGAAGTGCTATGGTGACACTGCAAGGCACTAACTATCTGATTGTCAACCTCTCACATTCGCTGTTGCTAGCCTTTATCGTAATAGCACTGTTGATGGCCATCACCTTCCGAAGGTTTAAAATGGTAGTTATCTCATTGATACCCAATTTGATACCGCTTGTTTTTACCGCTGGCGTGATGGGAATGTGCGGAATACCGCTGAAAATGTCAACGATTCTTGTGTTTAGCATCGCTCTCGGAATCAGCGTTGACAATACCATTCATTATCTTGCGAGATACCGTTTGCAGATGAAAATCAATAACTACGATATTAAAAAATCGGTGATGGCGGCTATTATGGAGACAGGACCGAGTATGATATATTCGGCCAGCGTGTTAATTTGCGGCTTCTTGATCTTCGCTTTTTCATCATTCGGCGGTACAAAAATTGTTGGTTTCTTAGTCCCATTTACATTGCTTATTGCATTGATAACCAATATTTTAGTTCTTCCTGCTTTGGTTTTGACATTTAACAGAAAAAAGATATGACATCAGTTGAAAATATTCAAAATCTGATAACTCAATTCATTGAGTCTCAAGACTTTCTGGGAACACCTGAAGAATTGTACGCACCAATCGACTATACAATGCGCCAAAGAGGCAAACGCATGCGCCCGACATTGGCATTGCTGTCGTGTGAAATGTTTGGCGGTGACATCAACGAGTGTTTGACACCAGCGGTCGCAGCAGAGATTTTCCATAATTTCACCTTGATTCATGACGATATTATGGACGAAGCACCGCTTCGACGTGGCTTGGAAACGGTTTACCATAAATGGAATTCAAATATAGCATTGCTTTCAGGCGACGCCATGCTTATCAAAGCGTTTAAATATGCATTGAATACCAATAAGATATATTCACAGAAGATTCTTGCCGAGCTTTGTAAGGTGGCTTTGGAAGTGTGCGAAGGTCAGCAGCACGACCTGAATTTCGAGACCCGCGACGATGTCACTCTTGATGAATATATCGAGATGATTCGTCTGAAAACTGCTGTTTTGCTCGGCTCTGTCTTGAAAATCGGTTCTATCGTGGCTGGTGCCAGCGATGAAAACATGAAAGCCGTCTATGACTTCGGTATCGACCTCGGCATAGCATTCCAGCTGCAGGACGATTTGTTCGACTGTTACGGCGATGTGAAGGTTTTCGGTAAGATGCCTGGCGGCGATATCGCAGACAACAAAAAGACATATCTCTATCTTAAGGCTCTCGAACTGGCTTCAGCTGACGATAAAAAACGTCTCGAAGGCTATTTCTCAATGTCAAAAGGCCGCGACGATAAGAAAATGCAGGCTGTCCTCGAAATTTTCGCCAAATACAATGTTCGCGAAATCGTCAACAACGTGATGACCGATTATTACAACAATTCTCTGAAACACCTTGATACAATTGATGTTCCTGAAGAAAAGAAAGTGGTGCTGAAGAATTACGCTGATTATCTTTACAATCGCATAAAATGATACGATTGTAAGGGCAAATCATTATTTGCCCCTACGGAATGAATAAACACGAATCTCCGTAAGATAAAAACCTGAAATCGTGTTCTAGCGCGAACTTGTACGCTTCTTTCCATTTTTCTCCAATCAACGCTGAAACCAGTAATAACAATGTACTCTTCGGCTGGTGGAAGTTGGTGATGAGCGCCTTTGTCATCATGATAGGGCAGGAGGGGGCAATCATCAACGCTGTTGTGGCGTGCAGTGCATCGAGATGATGCATCTCAAGATATTTCAAGATGGCATCGAGGCTTTCTTTTGCGTAAGGCAAGGTCTCTCTGTCCTGATATGGAAACCATTGATTTACATGGATGTTTCGTTCCTCATAGCCTTGTTCAATCATCATCACCCCAATCCAATATAGCGACTCGATGGTGCGCATGCTTGTGGTGCCTACAGGAATAATAGTTTTACCAATGTTATCGTGCAGATGCTCAATGCATTGCTTCTTTACTATTATTGATTCGGAATGCATTTCGTGTTCGCCGATGGTGTCTGTCGCCACAGGCCTGAACGTGCCGGCTCCGACGTGTAATGTCACTTCCTCGATGGTGTGTCCCATCTCTTTGAGTTTGGTTATCAATGGTTTAGTGAGATGCAACGATGCTGTCGGTGCTGCCACCGAGCCTTCATATTTCGCGAACACGGTCTGATAACGTTCTCTATCGCTCGGCTCTGCCTCGCGATGCAGATACGGCGGCAACGGAATCTCTCCGGCGGCTTCAAGCACTTCCGCGAAACTGATATCCGACGGCTCCCAAGAGAAACGGACTACAGAATAGGCGTCGGTCTTCTCAATACGCTCGGCTTTCAAAACGGATTCGGAGCCCCTTATTAATATAGGTGTAGTCAAAACGCCGTCTTTCCAGCGGCGCGAATTTCCCACCAGACAATGCCATTCAACTGGTGAACTCGCTGAAAACGCCAGCTGGTAGTCGCCATTGCCAGTAATCGGCTCCAGACAAAAAACCTCGATTGCAGCTCCCGACTCCTTTACAAACTGCAGACGCGCCCGAACGACCTTTGTCTCGTTGAAAACCAAAACCGAATTATTTGGCAAATAATCGCCGATATTGCGAAAATGGTCTTCAAGAATATTATCATTTTTTAAAACCAACAATTTCGATGCATCCCTCTCCGCCAGAGGATATTTCGCAATTCTCTCATCCGGCAGCGGGTAATCGTACTCGGCAATATTTATATTTTGAACGTTTGAAATCATGACGCAAAAATAGGGATATTTTTAATAGAAATGATTTAAATATTGAGATATCATGTGGTTGTTGCTCACATACCGAATAAAATAAGTCTGCATATTTGAGACATTATCATTATGTATTGTAAAAAACACATACCACATTGTATGTTTGTTGGTTTTGAATTTGGCATAATACAAATCTTTACCAAATTTCATGAAATAGTCAGGTGCCGATTTTCTAGTTTTTGTTGGAAGGTTTTTCTTTATGTCTTCAAATAAATCGGTTACATATCGTATCGCATCTTCTTCAAATCCGAAGTAATCATTTTCGTAAAGAATATCAATAAGATTGTTGAAGTACTTCGATACTGCTGGTGTGGTTTTTACTTGTGTTTGCATAATTCGGTTTTTGGTATAGTTCGTGAATGTGTTCTTTAACCATGGCAAGCAATTCATCCATTGAAATTGCATTAGCAAGGTCGTTGTCAACGTTATTGTTATTTAAAACATTACCCATAATGATTATATTTTTCGCAAAAATACTAAAAAAAAGAATACCTCAGAAAAATCCCATAAATTAATCTTCTCCTTTTAATTTGTCGAGAATTCTGCGGTCTTTCTTGGTCGGTCTTCCTGCACCACGGTCGCGATATTCCGCCTTGTAGGCGTGCATAAACTCGATGCGCTCGTATTCTTCCGTCGGCGTGCGGTCGGCGTAGATGTTCGGCACGTCTTTCGGCGACACGCGGCTCTTCGGGATGCTCAAAACCTCCACCACTTTATGAAGTTGTCCGAGCTGCACGCCGATGACCTCGCCGACCTTCACATCATGCGAAGGCTTCATCGAGACCTCGTTCACTTTCACCTTGCCGCCCTTGCAGGCATCAGCAGCCAAAGTGCGCGTCTTGAAAAGCCTCGCGCACCAAAGCCATTTATCTATTCTTAATTCTTCGTTGTCCATAGTTTACCATTAGGTATTAGCTATTAGCCATTAGCTATTAGCCATTAGCTATTAGCCATTAGCAATTAGTCAGAAGTCATAAAACTAATGGCTAATGGCTATCGGCTAATGGCTTTATTTTTCTCTGAAAAATAATTGTATCGGCACTCCGTGGAAATCCCAAATGCTTCTGATTTTGTTCTCCAAGAACCTCACGTAGTTGTCCTTCACGTCTTTCGGCAAATTGCAGAAGAAAATGAACTGCGGGGTAGGACTCTTCAACTGTGTGATGTATTTTATCTTCAGATAACGGCCACGCGACGCGATTTGCGGCGGCTGACTGTTGATGATCTCCAGCATGGTGTCGTTCAACTCTCGCACCGAGACTTTTCTTTCACGGTTTTCATAAACCTGATGTGCGGTCTCAAGCACCTTAAACGTTCTCTGACGGTTGATCGCCGAAGTGAAGATAATCGGATAATCGACAAACGGAGCGGTTTTCTCGCGAATCATGTTCTCGAAAGCGAGGTGAGTGTTGCTGTCTTTCTCCACCAAATCCCATTTGTTCACCACCAAAACGAGGCCTTTCTTGTTCTTTTCGATGAGCCTCAAGATGTTCATATCCTGCGAGTCGAAGCCTTCGGTGGCGTCGATAATCAGAATCGCGACGTCGCATTCCTCGATGGCACGTATTGAGCGCATCACAGAGTAGAACTCGATATTTTCGTAAACCTTGCTTTTCTTGCGCAAACCTGCCGTGTCAACCAGCATAAAGTCCATGCCGAATGCGTTGAAATGCGTGTTGTTGCTGTCTCTTGTGGTGCCCGCAATATCGGTCACGATGTTTCTCTCCTGACCCAAGAAAGCGTTAATCATTGACGATTTTCCAACGTTAGGACGACCAACAACAGCGAATCTTGGCAAGTTCGAATAGTCCTCCGTTGTGTCGTTTGGCAGATATTTCACCACCTCATCGAGGAGTTCGCCTGTGCCTGTTCCTGTCATAGCCGAGAAAGGATATATCTCGCCAAGTCCGAGGGCATAGAACTCCGCTGCCTCGCCGAATTTGCTCGGGATATCGGTCTTGTTCACGCCGAGAAGCACTTTTTTCTTGCATTTACGCAGAATCAACGCCACGTCTTCGTCCAAAACATGCACTCCGGCTTGTCCGTCAACCACAAAGATGATGACATCGGCCTCGTCGATTGCCAAATCCACCTGTTTTCTAATCTCTTCTTCAAAAATATCATCTGATCCGACCACATATCCGCCTGTGTCGATGACGGTGAACGACTTCCCGTTCCAGTCGCTGTGTCCGTAATGGCGGTCGCGGGTCACACCGCTGCTTTCCTCCACAATCGCCTGACGTTTCTGCACCAAACGGTTAAACAACGTCGACTTTCCGACGTTTGGACGGCCTACTATTGCTACTATATTTGACATAATTCAATATTTTTTTTTCATTCTATTGGCATAAGGCAGCCTTATGCCCTACAGGTTTTATATAACATCCCGTTGGCGCAAGGCATGCCTTGCGCCCTACGGGTTAGGCTTCGTATCCAAAATGTTTTAATTCTTCTTCATTATCACGCCAATCCTTATCGACTTTCACTCTCAAATCCAAGAAAATCTTCTTTCCGGTGAATTCCTCGATGTCGGCTCGCGACTGTATTCCAACTTTCTTGATGGCGGCACCGCCTTTACCTATTAATATAGCTTTCTGCGACTCGCGAGATGCGAAAATTGTCGCCTTGATGTTGATGAGCTTGGCGCTTTCTTCATACGCATCTACCACAACCTCAACGCTGTAAGGAATTTCCTGCTGATAATTCAACAAAATCTTTTCACGGATGATTTCCGTCACAAAGAAACGCATCGAGCGGTCGGTGAGCTCGTCTTTCGGGAAGTAAGGCGGACAAACCGGCAGTTTCTCCACTATGCTCTCAAACACATACTGCACGTTGGCGTGATGCATGGCTGAAATCGGGAACACTGTCGCTGCAGGAAGCGCGTTGCGCCAATATTCAACAGCTTTCTCCACTTCTTCCTGTGTCGAGAGGTCGATTTTGTTGAGCAAAACGAAGACTGGAACCTCCATTTTCTTGATGCGTTCCACCGTTTCCTCATCGATTTTCTTGTCGGTGATATCGACCACATACAGTATCAAGTCGGCGTCGATAAACGCCACGTTGATGTACTGGTTCATGATTTCGTGCATCTTGTATGCCGGATTTTTGATGATTCCCGGCGTGTCGGAGAACACGATTTGGAAGTCATCGCCGTTCACGATGCCTAAAATACGATGTCTTGTGGTCTGCGCTTTCGATGTGATGATGCTGATTCTCTCGCCCACCAAATCGTTCATAAGCGTTGATTTTCCGACGTTTGGCTTGCCAATTATGTTGACGTAACCTGCTCTATGATCCATATTTTTAAAAATATTTCAATTTTTTTCAAAAAACTCTTGACACGAGCCGAAAAATGTTGTATTTTTGCAGCCCAATTCACGATGCGGGGTGGAGCAGTCCGGTAGCTCGTTGGGCTCATAACCCAAAGGTCGGTGGTTCAAATCCGCCCCCCGCTACTAAAGGAGGTCAAAAGGCCTCCTTTTTTATTTTATCTTCCTCTCAGCCGCCATCAAAACCTGTCGCGTGTTGTGGTCGGTGATCAAAGCCACGATATAAAACTCATCGGCGTTGTAATCCTCACTGACGTTGAACTTCATGTTTGTGATGAAATTCCTGCCAGCTGCAATCGACTCTGCATCTGCATCCAAAGTTCTGCCCCAAGTCATGCCGTCAGCAGTGCCTCTGAACACATGACGGTGAACGTATGCAGTGTCAACACCAGCAGGTGTGAACTGCTTGCCGATGATGTTGTTTTCCATCATGCAGACTGTAAGACGAACATCGTCGCTTGCCACATTTTGCAGGAACTTCGAGTGGATACTTAGTCTCAATTCTCTCGTTGCCTCGTAGTATTCTGACTTGACGATAAGTCTTACTGGAGCGTTACCGCCAATTACGTTGCCGACTTCTTCAGTCCATGATGCCGAACCGATCGCAGCCTGACGATTCACTGTTCCTGTTGGATACGCCGATATATTGAAATGGTTGTTCCATTCGTTGCCATCGTCGGTTCTGAAATCCGGAAAACCTCCGGCAGGGTTTTGTAATGCTGATTTAGGGTGAACACCCAAAACCACGAGATGCTCGCCGTATTGAGTCTGAAGATTTGTTGCAATCTCAGCTGCGCCAGGACAATTGACGCATTTCACGCCTGTGTAGTCTTCGAGAAGAACCACGACTTTGCCGTCGAAATTCAATGTGTCGGCAGCTTCCAAAGCGATGGTGTCGCTTTTCTGCACAACAGGTTCAGTGAAATAAGGCTCTTTCAACTTATCGCACGACATCATTCCAAAAATGACCATCATGCCGAGTATTATCTTTATATTCTTCATAATTTTAAATATCAATTGCTAACTGGTAACTGCTAACTGGTAACTAGAATGATGTTGTTATTGTTAATGAAACTCCACTTGATGCCGGCACTTCACGGCAAACGCCGCCTACGCATACCAAGCCTTGGCTTTGACGACCGCCGCTGATGGCGATACGTGTCTGGTCTTTAATGTAGCCGAACGATCCGGTGAAATAATGGTCACGGTTGTCAGCGATAGGGTTGCCGTAGTTGTATTTGTCGGCGATGCTCACAAACCACTTCGGAGCGATGGTGTATTCCAAAAGGAATGCGAACCAGTTGCCGCGTTTCACGTAGTTTTCCTCTTGCAGTGGGTCGATTTCCTGATCTTTGCTCACGTTGTCCCACATGTGCTGCATCTCGAGACGAAGACTGTGGCGCTTGTTGATCTTGTAAATCACCTCGCCGAATGCGAAATGTGCCTTAACAGGCTCAGCTTCCGGATGTCCCTCGATGGTTTCCATATCGTAATACAGATTGATATACATCAAGGTAAGATTCCAGTCTTTGCTGATTTTCTTCTCAATTTCGAAGTTGAAGTCGCGGTAGAACATCTTGTCGCCGATTGCGAAGAATGGTGAGTCGTAACCTTTGGTGCCCATCATATACATCGTGTTCACACCGTTTACCATGATGGAATCACGCTTGATGTCGTTCACCTGGCTGTAGTTGAATGCCAGCTTGGTGCCGTATTTTCCACCGAGTGCGGTCTTCTTCGGGATGGTGTAGTTAATCTGGAACTGTATTCCCATCTCGCCATTTGGCTGCGTGGCGTATGAGAACATCGACGGCAGACTGTGCGAATGTGTGTAGTTGAGCGGCGGAATGAATCCGATGTCAAGCTTGTTCTCTTCTTCTGTGCGTTTCGATTTGAAACTCATGTTATCGACGCGCTTTGCCTGCAACACAATGCCGAGTCCTTTCTGCGAATATGACAAAGATGCCAGCAATTCCTGACCGTCGCGGTAAATCCAATTGTTAAATGCCGACGGGTCGTTGATTTTTCTGGCATATTCTGCCGATAAACCGAATCTGCCATAGCCAAGGTTCATTCTTCCTGCATAAGCACCGACATTTTGCGGTAATTTGTATGTGTTGTCACCGAAATTATACTCTTTGTCAGCCTCATATTTGCTCACAAAACTTGCGCCTAAAGTTGCTTTGAGTTTTGTGCTATTCCATGCTTTGACGCTTTGGTTGATGTCCCATTCGCCATCGATGCCACGCACCAAACCGTGGTCTTCGTATGATTCCCAGTAAAGACGCTGTTTTCCGTAAAGTCCTTTAATTGTTACTCCTTCAGTCGGACGGAACACAGCACGAATGCCTCGTAATGAGTTGTCAAAGCCGAGTGTCCATTCTTCGTAAGTCCTGAAAATCAAACCGTTACCGAATTGGTCATAGATGTCACCGACGGTTACGCCTATCGTTCCATTGTCGTAAGTGGCGAAATAATTAGCCAATCCCGTGCCGTTTAATTCTGTCGGCATACCTGTCATTTTAAATATCTGATATGACTCAAAACGTATGCCTGCGGTGAAATTTCCCAATTGGTATTGGACTTTGCCAAAACCGTATCCTCCGAATTTGTTGCCATTGATGTCTTCTTCGGTGATACCGATACCCTCGTCTTCCCAATAGTAGTTTCCGTCAATCTGGAAACTGCCTGTAACCTTAGATTTCTCGAAGATGCCTTGACCAAACATCGCCGTGGTTCCAAGCATTAAGGCAATTAAAAATGTTAATCTTTTCATAATTTTTAATCTTTAGACGGTCGGCCGACCGTCTCTACTCTTTACTCTCTACTCTTTACTCTTTACTCTATTTTGAGATTTTCAAAATCTCCTCATAAAGATCCTCTTCGCCACCATCCAAATAGCCGGTGTGCTGCCAAACGATCTTGCCTTCACCGTTGAAAAGAAAGGTGTGAGGCGGGTTACTGACGTTCATGGCGCGTGCCAAGTCTTTGTTCACGTCGAGCAAAATCTCGAAAGGCCAGCCCTTGCCATCGACGAAAGGCTTGATTTTTGCCGTTGAACGTGCGTCGTCGATAGAAACTGAGAAAATCTTCACGCCGGTTTCTTCTACCCAGTCGTCGTAAACCTCAGTGAGGGCGTTGTGTTCCTTCACGCACGGACCGCACCATGTTGCCCAGAAGGTCATCACGAACGGCTTGCCGTCGTTGTTTATCTCGGCGATGTTAACCGACTCGCCGTCAAGGTTTTTCAAAGTGATATTCGGTAAATCTGATTTCTGAGCTGCCAGCCCTAAAAACATGAATCCGAAAAGTAAAGTTGCCAATAATTTTTTCATGATATAAATTTTAAATGTTAAACAATATACGTTTCTAATATTTTACAATCTTCTAACGCTTTGATTTCCACTTTGTTAATGACATTTGGAATTAAAATGCACTCGCCGATGTTGACGATTTCCTCGCCGCCGTCGTATTTCAGGCTGAAACTGCCGCCTACACTCATCAAAATCACGAAAGAATCGAGTTCCGAATAATCTTTTAATAACCCGTAGGTGCAAGGCATGCCTTGTACACCACTGAGATGAATGAAATTGGTTGTAAAATATGGACATTCCACCATCTTCACGGTGGCGTCTTTCTTGTCGCGGTCGTATTCGGTGCGGTAGTTGTCCTCGTGTTTGTAGTTCAATGTGAACAACGACTGCGGGATATGCAGTTCGCGGTACATTCCGTGCTGGTCGAGGCGGTCCCAGTCATAGACACGGTATGTCGTGTCGCTGGTCTGCTGAATCTCCGCCACCATGCAGCCAGGACCCAAGGCATGGATTCTCCTTGCCGGAATGAAAAACACGTCGCCGTCGTTAACTTGTTCAAAATTAAGGACTTCTGAAATCTTCTTCTCGTAAATCAGCTTCTCGACTTCGGCTTTTGTCACCTCGCGGTTGAAACCTGAAACGAGTTCGGCGTCTTTCTCGGCGTGCATCACATACCACATCTCGGTCTTGCCGTTTTCCAGCCCGATTTTCTGTGCGATCTCATCATCAGGATGTACCTGCACCGAAAGCCATGTCAGCGGGTCTATCACTTTGATTAACAAAGGGAAAGTCTCGCCGTATTTGTCGAAAACGTTGTCGCCAACGAGGTCGCCCATGAAAGTCTCTACGAGGTCGTTTATCTCGTCGCCCTCGAAATTGCCGTTTGCCACCACGCTGTTCTGACCCTCGACGCCCGACAGCAGCCACATCTCGCCACAATTCATCATTTTGCCGAAGTCCTTGTGCAGCAATGTTTTAACATTCTGTCCGCCCCAGATTTTCTCCAAATAAATGGGCTGAAACTTCAAAGGATATAGCACGTTCATTTCTTTTCAATTATAAACTTGCAAAAATACAAAAAAATCTCATTCAGACCAGAACTTTATCCAATCCTTTTCATCTTTGCTCATGACATTCATGTCGGGCTTGTATTCCGGATTGGGGATATACCATTTCGTCGATTCGAAAAACTGCTGTAAATCCTTGTTTTTAAACACATATCCGCGATAGGCGAAAGGCAGGTTTTTCAAAATGCGTTTCGTGTCGTCCGCTATCTGCGCCTTGCCCCCGACTATATGTTTCTCGTCATCTTTGTATTCGTTGTTGATATTTAGGTTGTCGCACTCTCTGTAAAAGTTGATATATTGTTTTTTGATTATATCAAGAATACTGCTGTCTTCCAAAAACACTGTTTTGTTCTGGTAAGTTATTAATCTGTAGTCTGGTTTATAAATCAACAATTCTCCATTAGGATGGAAATTTTTCTTGTGGAAAACTATTTTGCCTTCTTGAATGTGATAAGTCGGAACTTTGTCACCCCAGCGATCGGTTGTCGTGATTATTCCCTTGCCATCGCAGGTAAATTCGTTTGCGTCGTTGAAGAATTTCGGATCGACCATGAATGACTCCCTGTCTCCAATGTCCAAAATGAGCGTGAAATCGTCGATGCCGTTGTTAGCCCAGCGATTGGCGGCCGTCAGGACGTAGTCAAAGACAAATTCACTCATGTTGTCGGAAGCGCCGTTGAAAATGTAGGAGTGTTGAATGATATTAAGCCCTTTCTTGAAATGCGCGTTGAAATGATAAACGTAGAGACAAGGATCCCAATAGCCCTCTTCTTCTTGCTCGCATCGCTGAAACTGTCCGTCGATATAATATTCTTTTTTTGGAACAGAAGATATTTGATAATCCAAAGAGTCGCCGTTCATTATGACTTTGAAGTTTATAATCTCAGGCCCGCCAAGACCTTCGCTCGGTGGCATCGCCTCAAAACCCACTAGCAAATCCTTTTCTTCGCTGGGGTTGAAAAACTCGTAATAAACTGTAACATAATATTTTGGATACCAGAAACTGCGCCCAAAATGACGAGTCACGGTAAGAATCTCCTTTTGCACGCTGATGTCGGTCTCGACAATAGGAATCAGGTGGTTCCCCTCGGAATCGAAGGAGCCGTCGTTAGCTCTCGCCGCAAAAAACGAGAGGATGACAGCCAATGAAATGAACAGCTTTTTCATGATACAATTCTTTTAATCCGCAAATATACAAAAAAGTTTGGAGTGTGGAGTTTGGAGTTTGAAGTTTTTTTATCTTTGCATTGTCATTCCGAACGAGTTGTCATTCCGAACGAAGTGAGGAATCTCATATAATTAAGCAGAAATATGAATAAAATAATTGAACTTCGTCATTTATTACATGAAAACGCCGAGCTTTCGGGCAAGGAAGTTAAGACCAACGCTATTTTAAACGAGTTTATTGAGAAACTCAATCCGGATGTGCACATCCGAAATATCGGAGGTAACGGGATCGCTGTTGTTTTCCAGGGAAAAAACAAAGGCAAAAGAATCTTAGTCCGTGGCGATATCGACGCGCTGAATATCCCTGAAGGTGACCGCCACTGCTCGCACCGATGCGGTCACGACGGACACGCCTCGATTTTGGCAGGATTGGCACAACGATTAAGCGAAAAACGTCCTGAAAACGGCGAAATAGTATTACTGTTCCAGCCTGCAGAAGAGACTGGTCAAGGTGCAAAGGCTGTAATTGCCGACCCTCAGTTTGAGCTGATAAAACCCGATATGGCGTTCGCTTTGCATAACATACCGGGATATGCGAAAAACAAGATTTTATTAAGAAAAGGTTGTTTCGCCGCTGGTTCGCTGGGTTTGAAACTGGTTTTCGATGGTGTCACCGCACATGCTTCGCAGCCCGAGACAGGTCACAGTCCGCAACATGTCTTGTCAGCACTCATTGATGTTTTCGGAAAGAAAGCGGCGATGTTGCAAAATGAAACACCTCTCACCATGATGACGATGACGCATGCCGTGTTGGGTGAGGAGACCTTCGGCGTGGCACCGGCTCATGCCGAGATTTGGCTTACATTGCGCTCATTTGATAACGAGAAACTGCAGCATCTCACCGCCGACGTGGTGCAACTGTGCGCGATGGTCGCCGAAAAACAAGATTTCCAGTTCGGAAGCAGCATTCACGAGGCGTTTTCAGCCACAATGAATAATGATGATATGGTTCAAGTCGTTGAAGATATAGCTCGATGCTTAAACCTTGATTGTCAATATCTTAAGGAGCCATTCCGCTGGTCGGAAGACTTCGGACGCTTTGCTGATGTATGCCCGATCTGCCTTTTCGGACTCGGTTGCGGTGAGGACCATCTGCCGCTTCACAATCCGGAATACATTTTCGAGGATGAGATTATTGAAACAGGAATAAATGTTTTCGAGTCTTTAGTTGCTAGTCTTTAGTAATTTTTTTGACTAAAGTCTAAAGCCTAAGGTCTAAAGTCTAAAAAAATTCGTATTTTTGCAAAAATTTGACAATGAAAAACATTTGTGTTTTCTGCGGAAGCAGTATGGGCTTTGATAAGCGTTACGAGGAAGCGGCGGCTAGGCTGGGCGAGGTTCTTGCCGACAACGGCTGCACTTTGTATTACGGTGGCGGCAGCGTCGGCCTGATGAACGTCATCGCCAACAAGATGCTCGAACGCGGCTGCGAAGTGATTGGCGTGATGCCCGATTTTCTGCTCGCTCACGAGATTGGTCACCCGACTATCACCAAGATGATTCCGACCAAGACCATGGCGGAGCGTAAAGATATCCTTATGCGTGAATCGGATGCTTTCATCACCATGCCAGGCGGCTTCGGCACCCTTGATGAGTTTTCGGAAGTCGTTGTCGCTGACCAACTTGGGCTGATGGAGAAGCCGATTGCATTGTATAACACCCTCGGCTATTACGACGATTTGGTGAAGTGGATCGACCATGGAGTTCGCGACGGCTTTATCCGTGGAGATCATAACAGAAATATCATCGTCACCGACGATCCAAAGGAATTGTTCGAGAAAATGCGGGATTATAATCCTGTCAAAATCGAGAAATGGATACACGATATAAAGTTAGCAGTTGGCAGTTAGCAGTTGGCGGTTAGCAGTTGACATTTAAAAGAAAATAGTAAAGATGCGATTCCTCGCATCTCTTCGCAAACATAAATAAACTATGAATATAATTGGAATCACAGGAACTCTCGGTGCCGGAAAAGGCACAATTGTTGAATATCTCGTGGAGAAAAAAGGCTATGTCCACTACTCGGTGCGCGCTTTTTTGTCAGAAGAGGTGAAACGCCGCGGACTTGAAGTAAACCGCGACACCCTGACATCGGTGGCTAACGATTTGCGGGCCAACAACTCGCCAAGTTACATCGCCGAACAGCTTTACGACCGTGCATACAACAACGGCAAGGACGCTGTCATCGAGAGCATCCGCACTCCAGGCGAGATCGCCGCTCTTCGCTCAAAAGGCAACTTCCACCTGTTTGCCGTCGATGCCGACCGCAGAGTGCGCTATGAGCGTATCACTGAGCGTAAATCAGAAACAGACTCAGTGAGTTACGAGACTTTTGTCGCAAACGAGGAGCGTGAGATGAACAATGCCGACCCTAACAAACAGAATCTCGGAGAGTGCATCCATCAGGCGGATTATGTGTTCCAAAATAACGGTAGCATCGAGGAACTTCACAGGAGAGTGGAGGAAGTGTTGCAAGAGATTGAAAGTCAGAAATATAAGCGCCCATCATGGGACGAATATTTTATGAATCTGGCCGACACTGTGGCCGAGCGCGCCACCTGTGACCGTGGCCGTAGCGGCTGCGTCATCGTAAAAGACCGCCAGATTCTCGTGACAGGCTACGTCGGCTCGCCTCGCGGACTTCCGCACTGCGACGAGGTAGGACATCTGTTCCGTAAAATGATTCATGCTGACGGCAGAATTACCGAGCATTGCGTGAGAACCGTGCATGCCGAGCAAAATGCCATAGCTCAAGCTGCAAGACGCGGTATCGCATTGGAAGGCAGCACTTTATATTGTCGCATGACACCTTGCCGCACATGTGCAATGCTCATCATCAACTGTGGAATCGTTCGCGTTGTTTGCCAGCGCAAATACCATGACGGCGCCGAGTCAGAGGAGATGTTCCGCCAAGCCGGAATCAAACTTGAATACGTCTATGACGAAGTGCAGACCTACGAAAGACAATGACGGTTATTTAAAATATCAATCGCGAGGTAAACCGCGTGTCTTATCGCATCGGCATCGGCGACGTTTTTGTTTGCGATGTCGTAGCCTGTGCCGTGTATCGTTGAGGTTCTTACCACCGGTAATCCTGCCGTGAAACTGACGCCTCCGTCAACGGCGAGCACTCTGAATGGCGTGAGACCCTGGTCGTGATACATACTCAATATGCCATCGTATTTACGCCATGCGTCAGAACCGAAGAATCCGTCGGCTGGGAATGGTCCAAACGCCATAATCCCTTGAGCCTTAGCGACTTCCATTGCTGGTTTTATAATTTCTTGCTCCTCGCTTCCCATGATACTATTATCGCCTGCATGAGGATTCAATCCCAAAACGGCAATCTTTGGCGCCACAATGTTGAAGTCCTTCACCAAAGAATTGTTCATTAACTTTAACTTCTTGATAATCAAATCTTTGGTTATTGCACCTGGTACATCTTTCAATGGTAGATGGTTTGTCACGAAACCGACACGCATCTGGTGGTTGACAAGCAGTGTAATGTATTCATTATCAGGGAAAAATGATTTTATGTAGTCTGTTTGACCCTTGAATTTGAACTGTTCCGATATAATGTTGCTTTTGTTGATAGGTGCCGTCACCATCGCGTCGATGACACCGTTTCGCAAGTCATTGGTGGCCAACTTCAAAGCCGCAAACGACGCTTTCCCGGCTATTGGAGTCGAAAATCCAGGCTCCACTTTCAGCTCTTCGTCGGTATGATTGATGATGTTGATGCGTTTCGCCTGGGCCTGCGACGCATCGCGAACCACGGTGTAAGACATTTCTTCCATGCCGAAATTTTTCTTGTAATAAGAAAACACTTTCGATTGTCCGTAAATTATCGGAATAAACGATTCTAAAATGCGTGAGTCGGCTAAAAGCTTGAGTATCACTTCGTAACCTATTCCGTTGATGTCACCTTGGGTGATGCCGATTTTCGGAAGGCCGGATGTCTTAAATTGTGGTGTCATGGAAAATGCTCGTTTTTAAAGCGTCAAAGGTACGGAATTATTTTTAAAAATGCAAATTAATTTTTTAAAAAAATAATTATCAGTGATTTGCGTTTATTTTTTGTAAATTTGCAATATGCTAAAAGATGGTTATACAATAAAACGAATTGCTTCAGTTGTTGATGGTCAAGTGATTGGAAATCAATTAGATGATATAATTATTGAGAATATTCTTTTCGACAGCCGTCAGCTTATTGATGCGGAAAATACGTTGTTTTTTGCGCTTTACACTGCACGCAACGACGGACATAAATATATCGCCGAACTGTATGAAAAAGGCGTCAAAACGTTTGTAATCAACAGAGATTATGTTGAAAACTACGTAAAGACTCGATACATTGCGTCTCTTCCATGTCCCGATGCGACGTATATCGTCGTAAAGGACACCCTTTCCGCTTTGCAAAAATTGGCGGCCTATCATCGTGCGCAGTTCGATATTCCTGTGGTCGGAATCACCGGGAGCAACGGCAAAACGGTGGTGAAGGAATGGCTCTATCAGATTTTGTCGCCCTCGATGTCGGTTTGCCGCAGCCCAAAGAGCTACAACTCGCAAATCGGCGTGCCGCTGTCGGTCTGGCAGATGAATTCCACCCACGACGTAGCGTTATTCGAAGCGGGTATCTCTCAGCCTGGCGAGATGGAAAAGCTGCGCGAGATCATCAAGCCGACGATAGGCGTTTTCACCAATATAGGCGCCGCCCACGGCAAGAATTTTGAGAATATTCAGCAGAAAATCGAGGAAAAACTGAAACTCTTTAAGGGCTTTAAAGACCTTAAGAGCAGCGGCAGCATTAACGGCCTTAACGCCATTAATGGCATTAATGCCCTTAAGGCAGCCGCAGTGGTGTATTGCTCTGATAATCAAGAAATTGCGAATGCAATTTCAGCCAATAGCGTTCCAGCTTTTTCCTGGAGCAAAACCGATAAAACCGCCGATTTGTATATTTCCTCGGTTGATTGTAGAGACGCACGGCCGTACGTCTCTACGGAAATAATCGCGGTTTTCAAAGGCAAAAAAATCGCCATCACAATCCCTTTCATTGACAATGCCTCCATTGAAAACGCCATCAACTGCTGGTGTGTGGCGCTCTTGCTGGGTCTCCCGAACGAGACAATCGCTGAGCGTATGGCACATCTTGAGACCGTAGAGATGCGAATGGAACTCAAGGCTGGTGTTCGTAATTGTCTGATAATCAACGATTCATACAACAACGACAGAAATGCCCTCGCCATCGCCCTCGACTTCATGAACGCACAGCATCACGATAACAAGGTGCTGATACTTTCTGACATCCTTCAAAGCGAACAGAAAGAAGAAGACCTCTACAAAAATATTGCACAACTCATTGAAAATAAAGGCGTTGACATATTCATCGGCATCGGAGAAGCTATCTGCCGAAACATGCAAAAACGCCTGTCATTCCGAGCGCAGCGAGGAACCTCATATTATTATCCGACAACCTCCGATTTCCTCGCCAACCACCCGATGAAACTATTTGAAAATCAAATAGTTCTGTTGAAAGGTGCGCGTAGCTTCGAGTTCGAGCGCATCATGAAGGTGCTGCAGCAGAAATCGCATGAGACAGTGCTCGAAATCAACCTCGACAACCTCGTTAAAAACCTTAACTATTATCGCGGAAAACTTAAAAAAGACACCAAGATGATGGTGATGGTGAAGGCTTTTGCATACGGCAGCGGCAATTATGAGGTTTCGAACGTTCTTGCATTCCATCATGTTGATTATCTTACAGTTGCGTATGCCGACGAAGGCGTTGAGCTACGCAACAAAGGCATAAAACTGCCAATCATGGTGATGACACCGGAGACGAACACATTCGATACAATAATCCTCAACAATCTGGAGCCGGACATTTACAGTTTCCGTTGCCTGTCGCAGCTGGAAGACGCTATAAATCAATTGGATAAGCCTCTTGAGAAGCCTGTCGGAATCCATATCAAAGTCGATACCGGCATGCATCGTCTAGGTTTCCTTCCGGAAGATATCAATGCATTGATTGAACATATAAAAGCTAATCCGAATCTCCGAATCATGAGTGTTTTCTCGCATTTTGCGACGAGCGACATGCCTGAGGAGGACGATTTCGTGATGCATCAGGTCGCGATGTACGAGATGATGAGCCAAAAGATTGTGGCGGCATTCCCATACAAGATTATTCGCCACCTTTTGAATACCGCCGGCATTACACGATTCACTGAGTATCAATATGATATGGTGCGTTTAGGCATCGGCGTCTATGGAGTTGCAATCTGCGACGAAGATCGCGGAAAGCTTAACAATGTGATGTCGCTGAAGACCACCATCAAGCAGATCAAGGAATATGGACCTGGCGAGACAATAGGTTACGGTCGTCACGGCAAGATAACGAAACCATCGAAAATAGCAGTGATTCCTATAGGTTACGCCGATGGCTTGCGTCGTCAGCTGGGCAACGGCAAAGCCTGTTTCTGGGTCAATGGCAAGTCGGCACCTATCATCGGAAACATCTGCATGGACCTCACGATGATAGACGTAACCGGCATCGACTGTCAAGAAGACGACACCGCGGTATTATTCGACGACAACCATCCTATTGAAATCATAGCGGAAGCCTGCGACACGATTCCATACGAAATCATGACGCGAATTTCACAAAGGGTAAAGAGAATTTACGTGAAGGAATAAAAATGTAGAGACGCACGGCCGTGCGTCTCTACATTTTATCATTAAATCTTTTTCAATAATATCAAATAAACCGGGAAGTGGTCTGAATATCCTGCCAGCCACACTCCACCTGCAAATGAACGCCACGGATATCCTCTGTAGCGGCCGTCATGCTGCTTCAAAAACTCCTTGGAATGTACCATCGGCTTGAGCATCTGATATGTCGCAAACGGAGCATTTTCGTCTTTAAGCAATGCTGGTGTGATGATGCATTGGTCGAGCACGCCTTTCACATCGCGGTAGTAGTTGGTGCCTTCGCCGTTTTTGTGCATCTTCCACATCGGGTTGAAGAAGTCGTCCCCCTGCATGTCCTCGACACGGCCTTTGGCGCGGAGTCCCTCGATGATACTTTTGTTTGTTGGATAGTCATTGTAGTCGCCCATCATCACGATTTTTGCATCTGGTTTTTCTGCTAGAATCGAGTCGGCGATATGGCGGCAGAGGCTTGCGGCAGCCATACGTCCGGGAAGTGAGCGTTTCTCACCACCGTAACGTGAAGGCCAGTGCATCACGATGAAACTCATCTCCTCGTCGTCGAGGATACCTGTCACCACAAGCTGGTCGCGGGAGATGAAGTTATGCTGGTTAGGAACAACCAAACGATATGATTTATGATTGGTGACCTTGAAATATTTCGGGTTGTAAAGCAACGCCACGTCAACACCACGGCGGTCAGGCGAGTCGTAATGCACAATCTGGTAGTTGCGGTTTGCAATTTCAGGCTGTTTCACCAGGTCTTCAAGCACGTGGCGGTTCTCGATTTCCGAGACACCAAGCACCCAAAGGCCTTCCGGGGTGTTGAACTTGTCGCTTTTGTCGGTGCCTATCGTCGAGATGGCGTAAGCCATATTGTGAAGCTTTGTGATGTATTTCTCGGAGTTCCAGGCGTTCTTGCCCTGAGGCAGGAATTCCTCGTCGTTTTTCGCAGGGTCGTTAATCGTATCGTAAAGATTTTCAAGGTTATAGAATCCTACGAGACCCATTTTGTACTGCTGCTGGGCGTTCAATGAGGTGATGACAAACAGCATCACGACGGCTAAAAGATTAAATTTTCTCAACATAGGTAAAAATATTTGGGTACAAATTTAGATAAAATTTCTACATCCGCAATAAAATTTTAAAAAAATAAATTTTCACCTTTTTAATTATATTTGGAAAATAATTCGTAAATTTGTGCGATTAAATTTTGTTAAATGAAAAAGTATCTACTATTAATTCTGACTGTGGCATTCAGTATTAACCTGATTGCACAGGAAGTCGTGACTGACACTGTCAGTGAGAACACCACGCTGCCGACAATCGTCATGATTGACACGGAATATGACGAGACTAACAGCTCGACAGACATCTCGAGTTTCCTTCAGTCATCGCGTGACGTGTTCAGCAACATCGCGGCTTACAACCTGAGTTCGAGGAGATTCCGCATCCGCGCCTACGACTCTAAGTACACCGACGTTATGATTAACGGTGTGATGATGAACGACCCTGACGGCGGTCGCCCGTACTACTCCAACTGGGGCGGTCTGAACGACGTGATGCGTAACAGCGTCATCATGGTCAACAGCGGTATCACCTACGAGAGCTTTGGCGGACCGGCTGGCGTGACCGCAATCTCAACAAGAGCAAGAGATTACCGTAAACAGACATCGTTGAGTTATTCGCTGTCAAACCGCTCGTATGCCCATCGTTTGATGGCTACTTACGGCACAGGCATGATGAAAAACGGATGGGCGTTTGCCGTATCAATATCAGGACGTTACACCCCGATGAACAGCGCTTTGAGCTGGAGCGAGGGTACATGGTACAACGGTACAAGCTATTTCCTCTCACTTGAGAAGAAACTCAACAACAAACACTCACTCGGATTCCTCGTGTTCGGCTCACCGTCGGAACGCGCTGGCACATCACCTGCAGTACAAGAGGCCTATTACCTGCTTGGTCATAGTTACTACAACCCTAACTGGGGCTGGCAGACCGACGCCAATGGCAATCGTTTCGCACGTAATGCCCGCGTGAGTTCATATCACCAGCCGATGTTCCAACTGCAGCATTACTGGAACCCTAACGACAGACTGGAAATCAACACTACAGCCTACGTGTGGTTCGGCAAAGGCGGCACCACATCGCTCGAATGGGGCGAGGCACCAGACCCGCGTCCGGATTACTACAAGAATCTGCCGAGCTATTACAAATATATGCTCGATCAGGGCAAGGACGGATATACACTGGAAGGTTATTATGATTATTGGAGAAATTGGGTCTTAAATGACGACATGCACCAGATCAACTGGGACAACCTCTATGCATGGAATATGGTTAACCTCAAGACCGTCAACAATGCCAACAATACCAATGGCAACACAATCCAAGGCATTTTCTCGAAATATATCATCGAGCAACGCCGTCAGGATAAGCTGCAATATGGTCTCGTAAGTAGTTTCAAGTATGAATTCAATCCTAACCTCCACCTGTATGGCGGTATTAAGGCTGGTATTTCAAAGACACATTATTATAAATTGTTGGCCGACCTTCTTGGTGGTGATTATTATCTCGACATCGATAAATACGCAGACGGCGAAGCATTTGAGATTACCGACGAGCAGCAGGTTAACATCCGCAATAAGAACCATGTGGCTAAAGTTGGCGACGTGATTGGATATGACTACATCGCCAACGTCAATAATATCTTGGGCTTTGCAGAGTTGACATGGGTGAAGAACCGCTGGTCAACTTACGCAGGTATTGAGGCTGTTTACACACAGATGTACCGTACAGGTAACTTCGAGAACGGACGTTTCCTCGGTGACCTTTCATATGGCGACTCAAAGAAAATCAACCAGTTCAACGGAAGTGCAAAGATTGGCGGCAGCTACGCCATCAACGGACGTAACTACATTGTGGCAAACATCATGCTGAAGAGCCAGGCTCCTGAGTTCAGAAGCGTGTTTGTGGCACCGCGTGTACGTAACACCATCGTGAACGATGTCGATAATGAGAAAATCTTCGCATTCGACCTCGGATACGAATACCGCTCACCATTCATGAAGGCACGTTTGAGCGCATATCGCACTCAGTTATACGACCTTACATGGAACCGCTCGTTCTACTATGAGGCTTCTGGCAAGTATGTCAACTATATCATGAACGACATCAACCAGTATGCACAGGGCGTTGAACTCGGCGCTGAAATCAACATCACCCCGACCATCAGCGCACAGCTGGCTGGAACATGGGGCGAACATGTTTATTCAAACAACCCGAAAGTGTATGTCTATGAGGACAATAACGCAAGCCCAATCTACGAAGGCGAGACAGTGTATCTTGAAAACTACTACGTTGGCGAGATGCCACAGACAGTCGGTTCTGTCGGCTTGAAATACAATTCGCCAAAATACTGGTGGATCAGCGTCAACGGTAACTTCTTCAGCGAGTATTACTTGGCCGTCAACCCGACCAACCACACCACTGAGGCTATGGATCAGACAGCAGAGGCTGACAGAAGCAAACTTCTCGAACAGAAGAAACTCGACAACGCCTTCACTCTCGATCTCTATGCCGGTAAGTCATGGTCATTCAAAGGTTACCAGTTGCTTGTGAACTTGAGCGTTAACAATCTGCTCAACGACCAGACCATCGTTCTTTACGGTTATGAGCAGCTCCGCAGCGACTATAGCGACCTCGACAGATTCCCGGAGAAATATTCATACCTCTACGGAACTAACTTCTTCGCAAGTGTGACATTAAGATTCTAAAAGACAATTAACAAAAAGTATTAACAAATAAAATCTAATTATCATGAAAAAGAGCTATTTATTATTAATAATAGGTGTAGCCTTGATGGTTATTACATCTTGCAAGAAGAAAGATCCGGTTCTTCCGCCTGTAACACCAACTCCTCATGGCGGTGAAGTGCAGTCAATGCCTTACTATCAGTCGTTTGCAACAGATTTCGGAACTTATACAGCACAGGATGTTCTTGGCGATGAATCATGGATGATTGACTATTCGACAGCTAAGATGACCGGTTATGTAGGTGGCGAAAACAAAGCCGATGAAGACTGGCTCATCTCATCACCAGTAAATGTTACAGGTGTTGATCATGCCAAGATTGTGATGGAATACATTTGCCGTTATTTCGCATCAGTGAATGAAGACATAACATTCTGGGCGTCAGAGGATTATGTTTACGATGAAATGCCGAATACAGCAACATGGGCACAGATTCCGGCTACATTGACCGAAAGCAGCAGCTGGAGCGACTGGAAGACCGCAGAAATTAGCCTCGACGCATTTATCGGAAAGACCATCACAATTGCTGTTAAGTATTTGTCAAGCACAACAAAAGCCGGTACAATTGAGATTAAGTCAATCACCGTGCAGGAAGGTGAAGCTGGTGGTGTGACACCTACACCTCCAACTCCAGGTCCTGGAACAGGTAGTGGTACAGCCGATGACCCATATAACGTGTCATCAGGTATTGGTTTGCAGGGTAATGCTTCAAATGTTTGGGTACGCGGCTATATCGTTGGTGCTGCTAAAAACGGATTGAGCACTGTTACAAGCAATGATGATATTATCTGGTCAGCTCCATTCGATTCATATACCAATGTCTTGATTGCTGATGAGGCTGATTGCCAGGAAGTTACCAACTGCATCATTGTGAACCTACCTTCAGGCAAACCTCTCCGTCAGCAGGTTAACCTGTATGATAACCCAGACAACTTAGGCAAAACATTGGCAGTTGTTGGTACATTGCGTACATACTTTGGTCAAGCAGGTCTGCGTGACAGCAATGGTACAGAAGCTGATTTCGTTTTGGAAGGCTATGTCCCGCCAACACCAGGTGAAACAATCTTCTCAGAAACATTTGCAAACGGTCAGGGCGACTTCACAATTCAGGATGTCCTCATGCCAGGTGATATTACATACGTTTGGGCACACGCATCACAGTATTCATGCATGAAGGCCAGCGCTTTTGTTAGCGGTCAGGCATACGAGACAGAGAGCTGGCTCGTGTCACCAACCATCGATTTGACAGGTGCCACAGCTCCAAAAATGACCTTCAGCCAGGCTGTCAACTACGCTTCACCAGAAGGCGTTTTGGCAATAATGATTTCTACCGACTATGCAGGCGATGTCACAACAGCCAACTGGACAGAGCTCAGCCTCGACCAGTGGCCGGCAGGCAACAACTGGACATTTGTCACATCAAATGCTGATTTGACAAGCTATGTCGGTCAATATGTGACTATCGCATTCAAATATACCAGCACTTCAAGCACATCTGCAACATGGGAGGTGAAGAACTTTGTTGTTGAAGAACCAGCTGAGTAAATTCAAAAAATAAAGAAAAATGAAAAAACTATTGAAATATAGCTTGTTAGTATTGTTCATTGCAGGAGTTTTAAGCTCCTGCATGGATAAAAATGCTAGAAAGAACAATTATCCGGCACCAGATGTTCCACTGCCACCTGTTGGAAGAGTTTATACCATCCAAGAACTTATCAATGTATGGATGAATGATGGCCAACAGAGTTCATATGCTAATGATACCATTTTCAAAAATAAAGATTGTTCGGTATATGGTATCGTTACAGCAGATGAGAGCTCCGGAAACTTCTATAAGGCATCATTTATTCAGGATAGAGCTTCAGGAATGGCAATTGAACTTTATATGAAGAGCGTTTCAGGTCTTCGTATAGGCGATTCCGTGAGAGTATGTCTTAGAGATGCAGTCTTGGGCGCATATGGCGGCACTCCGCAGATTCAGAATCTTGAATCAAAGAATATTGTAATTCTTGAGAATTGTAAATACATTGAGCCTGAGGTAGTTACGATAGCGGATATTACGGCACATCATCATCTTTGCCAACTGGTTACACTTAATAATGTCCAGTTTAAAGGTCCTTTTGTGGCCCCGACAAATGTTTGGGCAGTGATGCACGAGACAAGTGCTACAAGTACAGCGTCGAGCCGCGATTTGGATGAATATGACGATAACTGCAATAAAACAGGCACAATTGTCGTTAGGACAAGTGCTTATGCTTCGTTTGCTGATAAACTATTGCCTACAGGAAAAGGCAGTATAACAGGCATACTGACATATTATTCTGGCTCAGGCGGCGTATGGCAGTTGTATGTTAGAAGTTTAAACGAAGTTTCGATGGACGGCGAACGTTGTGAATAATTTTTGGATATTTTAAATATGGCAGAAAACTTAGTAATCATCCCGACGTATAACGAGAAAGAGAATATCGAGAAAATAATCCGATATGTCTTCAATCTCCCGATGGCTTTTGATATCCTGGTTGTCGA
This sequence comes from uncultured Bacteroidales bacterium, assembly GCA_905233445.1. Lineage (GTDB taxonomy): Bacteria > Bacteroidota > Bacteroidia > Bacteroidales > F082 > Limimorpha. Next base: position 97,476 of record CAJOEP010000001.1, read on the forward strand.
GGACAACAGTCCCGACGGCACAGCCGACATCGTGAAGCGCCTCATGCAGGAGTTCCCCGACAGGCTTTTCATCGAGGAAAGAAAAGGCAAGCTGGGTCTCGGCACGGCTTACATCCATGGTTTCAAGTGGGCGTTACAGCGTGACTATCAATATATTACGGAGATGGATGCTGATTTTTCACATAACCCTGACGACCTTATCCGTCTGCATGACGCCTGCGCCAACGGCGCTGACTTGGCTGTCGGTTCGCGCTACAAATGCGGCGTGAACGTGGTCAACTGGCCGATGGGACGCGTTTTGATGTCGTATTACGCCTCGGCATACGTCCGCTTTGTGACGAGGATGAAGGTGCGCGACACCACCGCAGGCTTCGTGTGCTACACACGTAAAGTGTTGGAAACCATCGACTTCGACAGAATTAAGTTCATTGGATACGCTTTCCAAATTGAGATGAAATACACAGCTTGGAAGCTCGGATTCAAGATTGAGGAAGTCTCGATTATCTTCACCGACCGAAAGGAAGGCACATCAAAGATGTCGGGCGGAATCTTCAGGGAAGCCGTGTTCGGCGTCATCAACTTGAGATGGAGAGGAATGTGGGGTAAAATCAAACCAAGAAAGAAGTAATGAATTACATCATTAAAAACGCGACACTTGTCAACGAGGGAACGACCACGCTGGCAAGTGTCGTCATTTCTGACGGCAAGATCGCACAAATATTGCCGGGTAGAGACGCACGGCCGTGCGTCTCTACAGGGACAATTATTGATGCTACGGGCCTGTATCTAATCCCGGGCATCATCGACGAGCACGTGCATTTCCGTGAACCGGGACTGACACAGAAAGCCGACATCTTCACTGAGAGTAGGGCAGCCGTTGCAGGTGGCGTGACATCGTTTATGGACATGCCGAATACCAATCCGCAGACCACTACAAATGAGCTGTTGCAACAGAAATTCGACCTTGCGGCACAGAAATCGGCGGCGAATTACTCGTTTTATATGGGCGCAACAAACGAAAACATCGACGAGATAAAGAAAGTTGACCCGAAAAAGGTTTGCGGCATCAAGTTGTTTATGGGCTCAAGCACTGGAAACATGCTTGTGAACGACAACGACATGCTTGTGCGCATCTTCAACGAGTCGCCGTGCCTGATTGCAGCACATTGCGAGGACGAGCAGATAATTCACGAAAACACGGTCTGCTGCAAGGATTTGGAGTCGAAAGACGCGGTGGTAGTAGATGCGAGCATTCATCCTTTTATCCGCACGACAGAAGCTTGCTACAAATCGACAGCGAAAGCGGTTTATATGGCTGCGAAGTTTGGCGCGAGATTGCATGTGATGCATATCTCGACGAAGTCGGAGCTGACATTGTTTAGAAATGATATTGCATTGAAAGACAAGAAGATAACAGCGGAGACATGTCCGCATTACCTTACTTTCTGCGACAAGGATTACGAAGAAAAAAGCTATGCCATAAAGTGCAATCCGGCGATAAAAATGGCATCTGACCGTGATATTTTGCGCAAAGCCATCGTTGATGGACATATTGACACCATTGGAACCGACCACGCGCCGCATCTTTGGCACGAGAAATTTACGGACGATTATTTCACGGCAAAATCAGGCTTTCCGTCGATACAGAACAGCCTCGATGTGATGCTCAATCTCTATCATCAGGGTGTGATTTCGTTGGAACAAATCGTGAAGCTGATGTGCCATAATCCTGCTGAGTTGTATCAAATCAAGGGTAGAGGCTTTATTCGCGAAGGCTATTATGCCGACTTGGTACTTGTCGATTTGAATCATGAAAAAGTGATTAAAAACGACGATATGCTTTACAAATGCGGCTGGACTCCATACGACGGTATGAATGTGAAATCGCGTGTGACGCATACTTTTGTGAACGGAAAACTCGTTTATCACGATGGTATCGTTGAAGAAAATATTATTGGAAAACCTTTGGAATTTGATCGGTAAATTATGAAAAAAATATTGATAATCATAGCGTTAGTAATGGTTTTTGTCTCTTGCCAGAATAAAACCGTTCGTCATGTGCAGAAAGTGGCTCATTATTATGCGGAGACCGACCTTCCTTGGGTGATTTATTATTACGATGTTATTGGGAAGGACTCAACATGGGTGGAGGAGAGATGGTTTCATGAGAATGGTGTGCTAGAACTTGAAGGGAAAATCGTTGATAATCAAAGGGAAGGCGAGTTTAAAGGTTATTTTCCGTCAGGCGAGTTAATGAGTGTCGGCAAATTTGTTAAAGGCAAGCGCGAGGGTAAGGGCGTGATTTATTATGAAAACGGTCAGGTTAACGTCGAGAACGAATATCGTAACGGCAAACCATATGGAATATGGAAAAAATATGACGAAGACGGCAACTTGATAATGGTGGGGGATGCAAAAGATGTTATCAATCTTCTCGGATGAAAACTATATGCGGCAGGCTTTGGCTGAAGCCAAAGCCGCCGCCGATGACGATGAGGTGCCGGTAGGCGCAGTCGTTGTGGTGAACGACAAAATCATTGCCCGCGCGCACAATCAGGTGGAGTTGCTCACCGATGTCACTGCGCACGCCGAGATTTTGGCCATCACTGCGGCATGTAACGCCTTGGGTACCAAATATTTGGATGACTGTACGCTTTATGTCACGCTGGAGCCATGTGTGATGTGCGCTGGCGCGTTGGAGCACTGCCATATAAAAAAGGTCGTGTGGGCCTGCGACGACCCGAAAAACGGATTCCAGCGTTTTGGTAACCTTTTACATCCGAAAACCGAAATAAAAAAAGGCATTCTCAAAGAAGAATGCCTTGAAATGTTGACCGATTTCTTTAAAAAGAAACGTTAGTCTTTCTTCACCATATCTCTGAAGAAACGCATCAGCAGTCTGACGTGAATGCCAACGCCGCCAGCAGGTTTGTAGCCGTCAGCTTTCTCGAGGAATGCTGTCCCGGCGATGTCGAAATGCACCCAGGGATAGTCGGTGAAATGCTCAAGGAACTTGCCGGCGGTGATTGCGCCGCCGAATTTTCCACCTATATTCTTGATGTCGGCCAAGTCTGATTTAATCAATTCGCCATATTCTTCGTACATTGGGAATTTGACGAGGCGTTCATAAACGCGTTCTCCCACGTCTTCGAGTTGCTTGTAGATGTCGTCGGCATCGTGTTCCATTGCCACCGTCGCTACCGGTCCGATGGCGTAGGATGCCGCTCCTGTTAGTGTAGCGAAGTCGAACACCATCATCGGGTTGTATTTCTTGGCGTAGGCGAGTGCGTCGGCTAAAATCAAGCGTCCTTCAGCGTCGGTGTTGAGCACTTCAACGGTGGTGCCGTCGTACATGGTGATGATGTCGCCAGTCACGCGGGCGTTGCCGTCGATGCGGTTGTCGGTGGCCGGCACTAATGCTATCACATGGACAGGTAGTTTCGCTTTTGCCACTGCATATACCGTACAAGCCACTGTGGCAGCGCCGGACATGTCGTCTTTCATGTCGCTCATGAAAGTGGAAGTCTTGAGATTATAGCCACCGGTGTCGAAGACGATGCCTTTGCCGACCAACACTATCGGTTTCTCGTTGACGGGATTTTCAGGTTTCCATTCGAGAATTGTAAATGTCGGTTCGTCGATACTTCCGGCGTTGACGGCGAGCAGACCGCCCATCTTAAGGGCTTCGATCTTCTTTTTATTGAACACTTCAGCGTTACCGCCCACTGAACGTACTTTTTCGCTGATAAACTCGGCGAGTTTTTCGGCGTTGAGTTGGTTGACCGGCTCATTCACCAGGTCGCGTGCCATCAAAGTGGCTTCAACGGTGATGTTGAGTTTCTCAACACAGTCGTCGCAAGCTGTTCCTTCAAGGAAATATATGGTTGTCAATGAGTTAGCCTTGACATCAGTCTTGTATTTGTTGAACTCGTAGTTGGCAAGCATCATGCCTTCGGCGGTACCCATTTTCACGCAGCGTTTACCACCGATATTTTGAATCAGAACATCGCTATACTTATTGGCATTCAACCACTTACATATAGATGCGCCTTTTTTACGGCACTTCTCCATGAACTTGTTCTCTGATTCCTCGCTGTCGATGAAGAAAATGTGATAACATCCAGTGTATCTGTTGATTACGACGGTTTTTTTGTTGTCGTCAGCGTATATTTTCTTTATATAATCGCATTCTTCTTTACGAAGTCCGGTTTTTTCGATGTTATCGATTGAATCTAATATAAAAACCTTTGCAGAAACATTGTCGTCGTTTCTAAATTTTAATTGTGTCATGATAAAAATCCTTCTAAAACGCGCATTGTTTTATCAGTTGCACCAACTTTTGATGCTACGTAGTCGTGGCACACACGCGATGCCTTTTTGTAATAATCCTCGTCGTGGATAAGTCTGAAGAAAATGTCTTCGAGTGCATCCTGGTTTTTGATAGCGAATGCGCCTTTCTTTTTGACGAGGTCAACAGCTTCTTCAAATTCATGGTATTTAGGGCCGAAAACCACCGGGATGTTATACACGATGGCTTCTTGGATATTGTGAATACCGTCGTAGAATCCGGCGCCAATGTAAGCAAAGCGCGCGTATCTGTAAATCTTTGATAAAATTCCTATTTTATTGATTACCAAAGTTCTTGACTGCTTACTCGGGTCGAAATTGGTATATAATTGATAATCATGGAGATGCGACTCGATTTGTTTGATGTGCGAATTGGAGATGTCGTGTGGCACCATTATGAAGCAGTAGTCGCCAGGCATGTTGTCGATGAAATTATAGAGTATTTTCTCGTCTGACGGCCAGCTACTGCCTGCGATGATACATTGTCTGTCGCCGATAAACTGTTCGATGTCGGGGAAACGTTGTTCCTGCTGGGCTATTTCATAGACGCGGTCGAAGCGCGTGTCGCCAGTGACTGTAAGGTCGTCGATGCCCATTTTGTAAAGAAGAGCTGCAGTCTGGTTATTCTGTGCGAAGAAGAATTTGACTTTGTAGAAGTGTTTTCTGAACCATTTTCCCCAAGGCTTGAAGAAATACTGGTTCGGACGCAGTACCGTTGATGTATAGAAAATAGGTATATGTCTGTCTTTCAACACTTTAATATGGTTGAACCAGAAGTCATATTTTACGAAAATAGCTGCTTTGAAATGGAAGTTTTTTACCAGATGGCGTGCATTGCTCAAGGTGTCGAGAGGCATATAGGCCACCATGTCGGCAAGGGGGAAGTCTTTTTTCACTTCATAACCCGAGGGTGAGAAGAAGGTGAGAAGGATTTTATACTGCGGGTAGTTTTGTTTCAGTTTTTCGATAATCGGCAGTCCTTGCTCAAATTCGCCCAGAGAAGAGACGTGTACCCATATCCACTTGTCGGTTGGATTGGCTGGTTTGAGTTTTGACCATTGGTTTTTACGTCCCGAGCACCATAATTTTGCTTTTTTGTTGCCTAAAAATGCGGCCAAATGTATCATGGCTGCATAAACACGTATGAAAAAGGTATAAATATATCTCATAATATAGGGATTTTCAATAATAATAGTATTCAGCCGGTTTGCGTTTGTAAGTCGGTATGTATATAGCGGCTCTGATGCCGATATATTGGTCGATGTAGTGTTTTGTGTCTTTGGCTTGCAGTTTGAAGTCCCAAGCTCGCAATGATTTTGTGTAAGCCTGAATAAACTCAAGTGATAATGAGAAGTTCAGGATTCTCGAGTTGCTTAAAAACAAATAGCCTATTTCGCCGGACCATGCGAATCCGCCGCGCATTCTGTCGTAACCGTACGGATAATCGCCTGCCATTGCCGGGGGTGGTGATGCGTAAGAGCCGAATTCGGTCCTGATTCTGTTATAAAGATAGCCCAATCCGCCTTGTACGAAGAATCCGCAGTTCTTATTCGGCGACAAAACAGGGAAAATCTTTCCTGCCTTTGCCTGAAAATGGGCACCACGCTCAAACAGCGCATAGCTTCCATAAATGCCGTCGCCGGTGATTATCTCGCCATTGTTGTCTAAGACATCGCCGAAAAGCTCCTCGCGGCTTATTTTTATAGAATTTCCCGAGATGAAATTGCCGTTTATACTGAAAATCCAGTTATTATCAGTCTTGTAACACAAGCTTCCTCCGATAGAATTATTGTTGTTGTATAAAACTTTGGTGTCTTTTCCCGGAAACTGATAAGCATAAGTCACTTGAAACATAAAGGTTGAAATCTTATCGCTTTTTATGTCGTATTGTGCCTTTGTTAAAAATGGTAAAAGGCTCAATGTGATGAAAATCAATATCTTATGCCTCATACTGGTAATAATAATATTTTTGCAAATATAATAAACGTTTTGGAATTATGCATATAAATTTTAAAAAATGTTTCATTTATCAAAATTATTAGTATCTTTGCATTTTAATAATAACAACAAAAAATTAATTTTATGAAAAAGAATTTGGCTTTTATTGCATTGGTTTTCAGTGTATTGATGTTGGTTTTTGTGTCATGTGGCAAGAGTGATTCAAACCCTGAGACACCTGAGACGCCGAATACGCATTGGTATTCACCGGAACCTGGTGAGAATGGTACTTTGCCGGAGTCGGTTTTGCCGGCAGCGTTACAAGATTCTATTAGTGAATATTTCAAAATCCATGATGGCGATAATCCTCCAATTATCAACCATGGCGAGTTTGTTTCGCATCCTCATGTGCTTCTGTTCTCCAACTATTCGTCGTCAGAGACAGACACTATAGGCTCGGTTTATAATGACCGCTATATAGCCTTCATTGAAAACGGAAATAAAATGGATTTCTATGGCAAACAGTGGGATGATGAATATGAGGAATATTATGAGGAAGCATACAGGGGACTTAATGTTTTGGGTTCCGGAGAGAATTTCACATGCTATTATCTCACAGAGGGTTATCCTAACGGAATGTACGCTAAACAATCGACAGTGTTCAGTGGTGCATGGACTCCATCATCTCGCGGATTGCGTGATTTTCAAGTAGCTGTGATTCTATTGGAAACCAGTGGCAACCCGAGTTTGGCACCTGCCGGTTCGTTCCGTGTGCTTGGCGATGGTGACGGTTTGGCGGAAACCGACAATTGGATGGATGGAAAGAGCGAGTCTTGCCCGGCCGATATGACGGATAATGATCCTTTCCGAATGTTTAGAGTGAAATAAAATGTCGCAAGAACAGCTGATTTCACAAGCAGTTTTAAAGAATGGAATAAAGGTAATTCACCGGCATCGTGCCGGTGAATTATCGCATTTGGCTCTTATGGTCAATGCAGGAATGCGTGACGAGAAAGCTGACGAGAACGGCTTGGCGCATTTCATCGAACATCTTGTATTTAAAGGAACAAAACGCCGTAAGGCATATCATATTTTGAGCTGCCTTGAAAATGTAGGAGGCGATCTTAACGCATTCACTACCAAGGAGGAAACTTGCATCCATGCGTCATTTTTGAAGGAACATATCGACAAGGCAATGGATTTGTTTGCCGACGTGGTGTTCAACAGCACTTTTCCTGAAAATGAGATGGAGAAGGAGAAAGAAGTGATTTTGGATGAAATAAACTCTTACCGCGACACTCCTGCTGACGAGATTTTCGATGAGTTTGAAAATCTGATTTACAGAGGTCATCAGTTGGGACGTAACATCTTGGGAACCATCGACTTAGTGAGTAAATACTCCCGCAACGACATAATGAGATTCCGTAATCAGCATTATGCGCCCGACAGAATGGTTTTAGCGTGTATCGGAAATATCTCTTTTGAAGCTTTTTTGAAGCTGGCGAATAAGTATTTTGCTGATTATCAGGGAGAAGCACTGCCATTTGATAGGATGCCGTTTGTTGCCAATGAGCCGACAATGCGTGTTGAGGAGCGTAAAAACCATCTGACGCATGTGATAATGGGCGGTTTGGCGTATCCATACAATGATGAACGCAAACTGAAGTTGATTTTGTTGAACAATATTTTGGGCGGACCGGGTATGAACACTCGTTTGAACCTTAATATTCGTGAGAAATATGGTTTTGCCTATACTATTGAATCTCAATATAATGCGTATTCCGACACTGGAAACTATACCATATACATGGGTGTAGACCCGCACTCGCAGGAACGCTCTATTGAATTGGTTTACAAGGAGTTAAATAAGCTGATGACTCAGAAACTCGGCATCTTGCAGCTTTCAAACGCAAAAAAACAGCTTATCGGGCAGGTGGCGTTGAGCAATGAGTCGGGAATGAACGATTTGCTTGGCATGGTGAGAGCCGGTTTCTTTGAGGAACATATTGAGACCTTGCCTGAAACCATAGCGAAATTGGAAAAGATAACATCAAGCGAGTTGCTTGAAATCGCCAATGACATTTACGATAAAAACAAAGTCAACCTGTTGATATTCAAGGGTAACGAAGAATAATTACTAAAACTCTTTCTTTCTCAGTTCGAAATTGGAACCCAGATAATGGCTACGGACTACTGGGTCGCTGGCGAGTTCTTCCGGTGTTCCGGATTTGAGCAATTGACCTTCAAACACCAGATACGCGCGGTCGGTGATTGACAGTGTCTCGTTGGCGTTGTGGTCGGTGATGAGCACGCCTATGTTTTTTGTTTTCAGCTTGGCGACGACTCGTTGGATATCTTCAACAGCGATAGGGTCAACGCCGGCGAAAGGCTCATCGAGGAGGATGAATTTGGGGTCGATGGCGAGTGCGCGTGCTATCTCGCAGCGACGGCGCTCACCGCCTGAAAGCTGTATTCCCTTGCTTTTCCTGATATGTTGGAGACCGAACTCATCGAGTAAAGATTCAAGTTTTTCGACGCGCTGCTCTTTGGTGAAGTCTTTTTTAAACTGCATCACGGAGTAGATGTTGTCCTCTACCGACATTTGGCGAAACACCGATGCCTCTTGTGCGAGGTATCCGATGCCTATTTGAGCGCGTTTGTACATCGGGAATTTCGTAATCTCCTCATTATCAAGATAAACATGACCCGAGAAAGGCTTGATAAGACCCACAATCATGTAGAAAGTGGTGGTTTTGCCTGCGCCGTTTGGACCCAAAAGACCCACGATCTCGCCTTGGTTCACCTCGATGCTGACACCTTTGACGACAGTGCGCTGTTTGTATTTCTTGACTAAAGTATCGGTTCTGAGTAACATTATATAATTCCTTCCTTGATGATGTCGTGAATATGAATCATGCCCACATATTTGCCGTTTTCGAGAACAGGAAGCACGGAAATCTCCTTGCTTTGCATGATGTTGAGTGCGTCGGCCACGTGTGCTGATTTTTCAATTGTTGTTGGGTTTTTCGTCATTATCTCGTTGACTTTAACCGCCTCGATGTTAGGGTGTTTCATCAGCATGCGCCGCAGGTCGCCGTCGGTGACGATTCCCACTAGTTTTTCGTTGTCGATTACTGCTGCTGCTCCGAGCATCTTTTGTGATATTTCAATAATCGCTTGAGTCATAATGTCTTCCGGTTTCACCAGAGGCACGCCGTTTTTGATGCAGACGTCGCCGACGGTGAGGTAGAGACGTTTGCCGAGGGCGCCGCCGGGGTGGAATTTCGCGAAATCTTCGGCAGTGAAGCCGCGCAGTTTAAGGAGAGCCACTGCGAGAGCGTCGCCCATCACGAGCTGTGCCGTGGTGGAGCTCGTCGGTGCCAAATTGTTTGGACAAGCTTCGCGCGGCACGGTGGTGTCGAGCACGAAATCGGCCTGACTGGCGAGATATGACGCTTTGTTGCCGACGATGGCGACGAGTTTGTTCTTTCTTATTTTTATTAAAGGTATGAGGACTTTGATTTCCGGAGTCTCGCCGCTTTTTGATACGATAATCACCACGTCGTTGTCGCGGATGATGCCCAGATCACCGTGGATGGCGTCGGCGGCATGCATGAAGACTGCGGTGGTGCCTGTCGAGTTGAGTGTGGCGACGATTTTTTGCGCTATGTTTGCACTTTTTCCGATGCCGGATACGATGACGTTGCCCTTCGATTTGAAGATTAATTCAACCACTTTCTCGAAATCTTCGGTGAGCAGAGACTTTAACCCTAAAATCGAATTTGCTTCATTATCAATAACTTGCAGTGCAATTTCGCGTAAATTTTCCATTATAAAAATTTTTTTTAAAATTTTCTTGCTTAATTAAAACTAAAAGTTATAACTTTGTAAAAATAACGATACAAAGATAAGAATTATTTTTAAATGCTGAAACTATGGCAAAAATTGATGAAAAAAGTTTACATGATTTGCTGAAGAATGTCTTCGGATTCGACCAGTTCAAGGGTAATCAGAAGGCCATCATTAAGAGCATTCTCGCCGGAAACAACACTTTTGTGTTGATGCCTACGGGTGGCGGTAAATCATTGTGCTACCAGCTGCCTGCTTTGATGAGCGAGGGTACGACGATAGTCGTTTCACCACTTATTGCCTTGATGAAGAATCAGGTTGACATGATTCGTAACTTCGGTGCTGATACGGGAATAGCCCATGTTATGAACTCGTCGCTGTCGAAGGCCGAGCTCATGCAGGTGCGCGAAGACCTTGTGAGTAAGAAGACGAAGTTGCTGTATGTGGCTCCGGAATCTCTGACGAAAGAGGAAACGCTGGAGTTCTTGCGCGGCTTGAACATCGCCTTTTTTGCCATCGACGAAGCCCACTGTATATCAGAATGGGGTCATGACTTCCGTCCGGAATACCGCCGTCTGCGCCCGATTATCAACGCGATAAACCCGAAGCTGCCTATTATAGCCTTGACAGCCACGGCGACGGTGAAGGTGCAGCAGGATATCATGAAAAACCTTGAAATTCAGGATGCAAAAATATTCAAGTCATCGTTTGACAGACCGAATTTGTATTACGAGGTAAGGCCGAAAACGAAAGATGTCGTGAAAGACATTATCAAATATATTAAATCTAATCCTGGCAAATCCGGTATCGTATATACATTAAGTCGTAAAAAAGTTGAGGAACTCGCTGAGACTCTGCAAGTTAACGGTATCAAGGCGTTGCCATACCATGCCGGGTTGGACAGTCAGACGCGTAAGGAAAACCAGGATAAGTTCCTGATGGAAGAGGTTGATGTGATTGTTGCTACCATCGCGTTTGGAATGGGTATCGACAAGCCTGACATCCGTTTTGTGATTCACCACGACATCCCGAAGAGCCTTGAAGGCTATTATCAGGAGACTGGCCGCGCAGGTCGTGACGGCGGTGAAGGCAACTGTATTGCATTTTATGACTATGAAGACATTCATAAACTTGAGAAATTCAATAAAGGCAAGAACGTCGCAGAGCAGGAGATTGCACGTGAATTGCTCAATGAGACAGTGACTTACGCAGAGTCGCCAGTGTGCCGCCACAAATTGCTGCTGCATTATTTCGGAGAAGAATACGAAAAGGAAAACTGCGGCGCATGCGACAACTGCCTCAATCCGAAGGTGAGGTTTGACGGTCAGGAGGATATAAAACTCGTTATTGAGGCGGTTTTGGCGACAAAACAGCTGTTCAAGACGAAGCATATCTCGGAACTTCTGGCAGGGAAAGAGACCGGCGACATCAAGACGGCGAAGCACGACACCAGCGAATATTTCGGTGCCGGCGACGACCATGATGAGAAATATTGGACTTCGATAATTCGCCAAGCCCTTGTTAATAAATTACTTACAAAGGATATTGACAACTATGGCATATTGAAGGTGCCAAAAGAAGGCAAAGATTTTGTCAAGAAACCTTACACCGTGATGGTGGCTATGGATCATGATTACGACAAGGGTGACGATGATGAATTCGATGAGGAAAGAGTGGCTCTTTCGAAGGATTCTGGCACCGACAAGACCTTGTTCTCGATGCTTAAAGACCTTCGCAAGACCATCGCAAAGAAGAAAAATCTGCCTCCGTTCGTCATATTCCAGGATCCGTCGCTGGAGGATATGGCAATCCAGTATCCTATCACGATGGAGGAGCTGACGCAGATTGCCGGTGTCGGTGCTGGAAAGGCCCAGAAATTCGGTCAGCCGTTTATCGACCTTATCAAAGAATATGTCGAGGAGAACGAGATTACACGTCCTAACGACATGGTGGTGAAGTCGGTGGTCAACAAATCGGCATTGAAAATCAGTATTATACAAAATATCGACAAGGAGATTCCGCTTGAAGATATAGCATATTCGAAAAATCTGGAATTTGATGAGCTTTTGACGGAGATTGAGAGTATCGTGGCGAGCGGAACGCATCTTGACATAAGATATTACACTCGCGACAACATCGACCAGTATCATCAGGAGGATATCATCCAGTATTTCAAGGATGCTGAATCTGACGATTTGGATACAGCAATGAAGACGTTGGGAGAGAACGAATATGAAGAGGAAGAAGTGAGGTTGATGAGGATTCAGTTCCTGTCAGAGGTTGGAAATTAATGAAAAAGTTATTTATATTATTGTGTGTCTGTTGTTTTTTCTTCAGTTGCAGCAGCGAGAGGAAAAAGCAAGTTCCGACTGTGTTTCTCACTGAGCCTCAAATGGTTGACGTGATGACCGACGTTCAGCTCATGGAGGCTATGATAGGATATCAGAAAAACGTGAACAAGAAAGACAATTATTTGAAAAATGTGGGCTACGACTCTCTTTTTGCGCATTACGGCATCAACGATTCGATTTTCAAGTTGAATTTGATTTATTACTATGACGTTGAGCCTCTTACACTTGTTAGGATTATGGATTCAGTGGAGAGTCGTCTTGCTGGAATGAAGAATTAGTGAAAGTGTTTGTAAACGATATCAGCTTTTGCAGGGCCGATAATCTCGCTAAGTCTTTGTAAATCTGTTTCTTTAATATTTTTGACAGATTTCAGTTCGAGGAGAAGTTTCTCGGCTGTGGTTTTGCCTATGCCTTTGATGTCGTTGAGTTCGGAATGCACGAAACCTTTTTGGAATTTTTTTCGATGGAATGATATCGCGAAGCGGTGTACTTCCTCTTGAATGTTTGCTAAAAGTCTGAAAACCTCTGAGTTAGGCTTTATTTGCACCACTTTGGGAGGGAATCCGAATAGAAGCTCATTGGTGCGGTGGCTGTCGTTTTTGGCTAGTCCAGCGATGGGGATTTCGAGATGCAGCTCATCCTCAATGACTTGGCGCACAACCTCCATCTGACCTTTGCCGCCATCGGTGATTATGAGATTGGGCAGTTCCTTGCCTTCTTCCACGAGGCGTGAATAGCGCCGGCGAACTACCTCGCGCATCGAGGCGTAATCGTCGGGACCTTCCACCGTTTTGATGTTGAAATGACGGTAACCGGCTTTGTTCGGCTTGCCGTTGACAAACTGTACCATGCCCGCCACAGCGTAGTCGCCTTGGAAATTGGAGTTGTCGAAACACTCGATGACCGATGGCGGTTCTTGGAGATGCAAGTCTTTTTGCAGCTCAGCCAGAATACGCTTTGAATGACGTTCTGGATCCACCAAAGAACGTAGTTTTTCCGTTTCTAAACGATACTGTTTGGCGTTGCGTGTTGATAGTTCCAGAATCTCGAATTTTTCGCCTTTTTTCGGGATGGTGAACTTCACGTTTTCCAGTTCCATGTCGAGTTTCAGTGGAACGATTATTTCCTTAACAGAACTCTCAAAACGTTGGCGTAACTCGATGATTGCCAATGATAAAAGCTCTTCTGGCGTTTCTTCCAAGCGGCGTTTCATCTCAATGGAGAACGACTGGATTATTGCCCCTTGGATGATGCGCATGTAGTTGACATAGAATGAGTTATCTGCATCATCGAAAGAAAATACCTCCATGTCGTGGAGCGTGTTGCTGCTCACTATTGAGCGCGCGTGATAGTTTTCGAGTAGGTCGTATTTCCGTTTTATCATTTGCGCCTGCTCGAATTCGAGGCGTGAGGCATGGTCCATCATCTGTGTTTTCAGGTCTTTTAGTACTCCTGAAATATTGCCTTTTATGACTTCTTTAGTATTGGAAATCATAGAATTATAATCCTCTTCGGAGATGAGGTTGGCGCACGGAGCTTTGCAGTTGCCGATATGATATTCGAGGCAGGGACGGTTCAACAAATGTTTGCAAGTTCTCAACGGATAAACCTGTTTTAGGATGTCAAGCAGCGTTCTCGCTGTCATTACGGAAGGGTAGGGGCCGTAATATTGTGAGCCGTCGTTGACTTTTTTTCTCGTCAGGAAAATTCGCGGAAAGCGCTCGTTTTTGATGCATATCCAAGGATAGGTCTTGTCGTCCTTGAGCATGATGTTGTATCGTGGCTTGTACTGCTTGATGAAGTTGTTTTCGAGGAGAAAAGCCTCTGCTTCGCTGCCCACGACAGTAAACCTGATATCGGCGATTTTGCTGACTAAAAGACGTGTTTTGCCGCTTTGTTCCTTGTTGAAATAGCTTGATACTCTGCGCTTTAGGTTCTTAGCCTTGCCGACATAAATAATCTCGCCAGTCTCGTCGAAATACTGGTAAACTCCCGGAGAAGTCGGGATTGTTTTTAGGATCGAGGTTATTTTTTCGGAAACTGCCAACTTATTAAAAGTGTTTAAACCCTTGAGCTTCAATCGGAATCTGATGATTATCAGGTGTTATGAGGTTGGCTTGGCCTTCGTCGGCGGTCATGTAGCCGATGATGCGGACGTCATCCAAATCCTTCACTTTCTCGTAGTCGCTTTGTGCGATGGTGAACAGCAGTTCATAGTCTTCGCCGCCGTTGAGTGCAGCAATACTTGGCACTATGTTGAAGTCCTTCGCTGTCTGTATCGTCTTCTGGTTCATAGGGATACGGTCTTCATAGACCATGCATCCCACCTTCGATTCTTTGCAAAGATGTAAAACTTCAGAAGCCAATCCGTCGGAAATGTCGATCATCGAAGTCGGCTTCACCTTTATTTCCTTGAGTTTCCCGACGATATCGCGACGAGCTTCAGGTTTCAACTGGCGTTCCAGAATATAATCGTATCCGGCAAATTCAGGTTGCATGTTCGGGTCGGCCATGAAAGCGGCTTTTTCACGTTCGAGAATCAGCAATCCGGTATAAGCTGCACCGAGGTTTCCGCTCACGCAAAGCAGGTCGTTCGGTTTTGCTCCACTTCGATAAACGATATCTTCTTTTTTGGCCTTTCCAATCACCGTCACCGAGATGAAAAGTCCTGATTTTGAAGCTGTTGTGTCGCCACCGACGAGATCTACATGATAACGGTCGCAAGCCAGACGGATGCCGCGGTAAATCTCTTCAATCGCCTCAACGGAATATTTGCTGCTGATGCCGAGTCCGACCACGATTTGTGTCGGGGTGCCGTTCATCGCATAGATATCTGAGAAGTTGACGACAGCTGCCTTGTAGCCGAGATGTTTCAACGGACAATACGTCATGTCGAAATGCACGCCTTCGCAGAGAATGTCAACTGAGACAAGCGTTTGCTCGTCTTTATGGTCGATGACGGCTGCGTCATCGCCGACGGCTTTGAGTGTCGAGTCGTTGTATATCTTGACGTTTTTTACAAGCTTGTCGATGAGCGCGAACTCGCCCAGTTCCGAGAGGTTAGTGATGTTTTCCTGATCTGCCATGATACTGAATATTAAAAAAAAGTCCCAACGTCAGTTGGGACTTTTTTGTTTTTGTGCTCCCACTAGGACTTGAACCTAGGACCAACTGATTATGAGTCAGCTACTCTAACCGACCAAAAAATTGTTGAATGTAAAATATTTTTTAATTTTTTTTCTCACGCAGAAATCGCAGAAAACGCAGAACCAAATCTGCGAGATCCGATTGCTATAGCAATCAAAATAAATATGGAAGAAAAATTCTGCGGATTCAGCGAGATCTGCGTGAGATTAATAATAATTTTCAATTTCTTCGAGAATCTCGGTCACTTCCGCCACTGTCGGCACTTCCATCAGCTTCATTTTGAATTGTTTGAAGTTAGGGAACCCTTTGAAGTACAAGCCCCAGTGTTTCCGCATCTCGATGACGGCGTAGTGCTCGTCTTTGTAATTTAGGGAGTCGTTGAGATGCATTTTTGCGACTTTAACTCGCTCTTCGACCGATGGCTTTTCATCTTCGATCCCTTTTTCAAGATAATCGTGAATCTCCTTGAAGATCCAAGGGTTTCCATATGTTGCGCGACCGATCATGAGGCCGTCAACACCGAAAGTGTCCTTGAAATATTTCGCTGATTTGCCATCGACCACGTCGCCATTTCCGATGATTGGAATCATCATGCGAGGGTTGTTTTTCACCGCCCCGATGAGCGTCCAGTCGGCTGGCTCGCCCCATTTGGTGGTACGGAGTCGTCCGTGGATGGTAAGCGCTTGAATACCAACATTTTGAAGTCGTTCGGCAATCTCTACGATGTCTTTATGCTCGCTGTCATAACCCAATCTTGTCTTCACCGTAACTGGCGTTTTTACTGCTTTTACGACGGCCTCAGTGATGGCGACCATCTTCGGGATGTCGTTCATTATTCCTGAACCTGCGCCTTTCGATGCCACTTTCTTCACCGGGCATCCGAAGTTGATATCGATGATGTCGGGCTTGTAACGTTCGGCATATTGTGCCGCCTCTACCATCGGCTGAACAGCGTTTCCGAAGATCTGCACTCCAAACGGCTGCTCACTTTCGGTATATCGTAACTTGTTGATACTCTTGACTGCATCGCGAATCAGACCGTCCGACGAGATGAACTCGGAATAGACGATGTCGGCGCCGTACATCTTGCAAACATGCCTGAACGGCGGGTCGGTGACGCCCTCCATCGGTGCCAGCAGCAGCGGATAATGCTCGAAAGAAAGATTCGCGATTTTCATGCTGCAAAAATAACAAAATTTTTAATGCCATTTGCAGAAATGCGACCTACCACAGGGTACTGTGAGCATTTCGAAAATGGCATTAAAAATGTATCTTATTTTTTGTATTTTTGCCGTAAGGATGCTGTTCTTCGGCCACTTTTAAGCAATCTTCATTAGCAAAATCATATTGCTTTCTTGCAATCATAATTATGTCTTCACCAAGAGCTGAGCTTATGTGTGAAATAGTGCTTATCGTGAAATTATGCCTTCCGGTAAGCCATTTGCTTATCTCCGATTCGCGTTTGCCAAGTTTGTTGGCCAAATCACGACGAGTCATGCCTTTTTGTTTCAGCACTTCAACTATTCGTTCGGCAATAGCAAACGACAGCTCGAATTCTGCCATACGATCTTCGGGTATTTCAGCCAAACATTCTCTGAATAATTTGTTCTGTATCATATCTCAAATACTGTTTTATCAATTCCAGTAATAATATTGTTCTCAACTTTCACATTTCCTGATCTCATTGCTTCTTTCAACAATTTGTCAAACTTCTGAAGGTCTAAAACGTAACCGCTCAACTTTTCATCTTCTTGGTAAGTCCTTGTCGTTTTTTCTCCGCCATTGCCTAATATCAAAATCTGATCTGAAATTCTGAGGCAGTACAACCTTAAACTTCTCGCATCAATTGACAACGCACAAAGATTGTCATTCATTTTGCTTTCAGTTCTGAAAAACCTTTCCAAAGCACCTTGTTCTATAATCTTTTTCAAAGCGAAAATAATTGTCTGAAAATCCTTGTTCAACCTTGCATTATCCTTAAATTCCGCAAGAAATCTTTCAAATTCGCTTTTGTCGTTTCCCTCAAAACTAATAGAATACAAACAAACTATTTTGTTTTGTTCAATTGTTTTTAATGTCATTTTTTTAGTCATAGCTTCACAAATTTTAGCTTGCAAATATACTAATAATTTTTCAAACTTCACTTAAAAGTGAAATATTTTTTATAAAATAATCCTAAACCTGAAACATTTTTCGTTTCGGTTCTTGCTGCAA
Source organism: uncultured Bacteroidales bacterium (assembly GCA_905233445.1). Taxonomy (GTDB): domain Bacteria; phylum Bacteroidota; class Bacteroidia; order Bacteroidales; family F082; genus Limimorpha. The sequence continues at coordinate 115,322 of CAJOEP010000001.1, forward strand.
AGTTACAAAATTTTTCGGATTAAGTGAAGGCTTAGATAAAAATAATTTCAATGATATGCAAAGAGACGGCCATTCGACCGTCTCTTCATGATGATTTTTAAACTTTTTATAACTGTAAAATCATTTCTTCCCAAGTTTTCCCTTAACATCGGCTCTTATTGAACTCCAGTCGTAATTACGACGCAAACCGACAACTGTTGAGTATGTCATGATGAATGCACTCGCGATGGCGGCTATGAAGAGCGCGGCGAGTATCATCAAAGCCTGAACACCCCATTGCATGATCTGTCCGGCCATGTCGGCTTCTCGTTCCTTGTGGCCGTCGCTGTAGGTGACAATGTAATCCGGCACATCAGGCATGAACAGCGCACCAAAGAACAAGCCGGTGGCAATACTGTAGGCAATTTTCTTGATGCCTCCGAGAATCTTCGCTTCCAGTCGATGGCGTGTCTCCATCCAGCCGTACGGACGGTCGGCATAGATGTACAAAGGAATCATTATGATGAAAATCCAGATCCAGATAGTGTACTTGCGGGCTTCTTTACGATAGCCGTTGCGAATCTTTTTAGCTTCTTTTTTAGCTATTTTATGTACGTCATCGTAATCGGCGTTGCAGATTTCTTGTCCTTTTTCCAAAGCCTCATCAGCATGTTTCTGTGCCGTTTTTTTAAGATCTTTATAATAATTTCTGGTGCTTCGTTTTGAAGCTGTATCGATTATCGATTGACATTTATTAACGCCAAAAGGACCGTCAATATTGACATCATAAATGCCTCTGTGCATTTCTGCAGTCATCGCTTTGAAACTATTTGCATTGGCAAAACGTTTTTCGTCACGATAATATATATGTTTGCCTTCTACTTCATCCCATGAAATGGTAGTGTCTTGCTCTGTCCAGGATTTATCGACCTGATTGTAGATTTTGTCCCAATTTTTAGCTTTTTCACGAGGTTCTTTCCTGAAATAATTCAAGATAAATAAGCCCAAAATCACACCAAGAATAATCATCCACGAGAAGTTGTAGTGACGTTTTTTCGACCAGTCGATGATGTAGCGAACTTCGTCGATTTGATCTTTAAGTTCGGTGTCGTTGTGATCCTGAATCTTGGCTTCAGCCTGATTGAGCAGGTCTTCCATCTCCAAAGTCTCTTCCAAACTGACTGGATAAACGTCGTCGATAGGCACCTCGTGGCCCTTTTTGTCTTTCTTAGTTATGTGCGACGAAGTTGTCACCGCTTGCCACAGTAAATCATAAGCCTCGCGGTTGTCTTTTGAAGCTTCTTCCTTTGCTTTGATGTCTTCTGGAGTGAACGACACGTAACCTTCCTGACAAGCTTTGTCGCCAGTGGGTTTTTCGTTTTTTTTCTTGCTAAAAAGTCCCATGTTTCATGTGATTTAATTATTCAATAGTTCGAGCTAGACGTACAGAGAAACCTTGATGTATATTTTCTCTTTGATCCCAATAAACAAATCCATCTCCGAAAATCACAGAACGAGAGTTGACTGGTCCGGAGCCTGTGCATTTCCAATAATAACCGCTTGTGCCGGCTTTGATAACGTCTTTTTCGTTACGATAGCCCGCAGCAGGGAGGAAAATGGCGCCGTTAGCCTCAAATTTTTCGGTCCACACCTTTTGTAAAATGCGGTTGCTGCCGAAACTTGCATCTTCTTTATTTGGCTCGTTTAACGGATAACCAAATGTTGACCAGCTGTCAGGAAGCAAAATAAGGCCATTCACACCATTTACAATAGCTTTGGCATATAAAATACCGCTTGATGTCTTGCGGGTCTCGAAAATATAGTTCCATTCATCTTGTGACAATGTAAACCAATTGTAGTCCTCGCCGTTTATGATAGTGTTTTTACCCCAATCGTTGAATGATGTATAGTCTTCCCAATAATGATTTTTATATTTAAAAGGAGCGTTGCCTGTTCCCCAACCGAATAAATCTATCCAATCTTCATTGTCATCTGAAATTCTACTATTGGCATCGCCCATGTAATCCCATTGGTTTTCGGCGAAACGCCATGTATTGGTAGATGCTTGATACTGTAAGTTGCCTTTTGCAAAAAACACTTTTGTGTTTGCTGATACAGAAAATGCGCCTTTTTCAACGCCTGGATTGCCGGTATTAAGTCCTGCGGTTAAATCAGTCAAGCTGCTGCAGCTCAACATTGCCATTGCGACGAACGCAATAAGCCCAAATTGTTTAAGTGCTTTCATATTAATAGTATTTTAGTGAATAATTAGTTAAATCAGTCAAAATCGCAATACAAAGTTCCTTATTATTTTAATTATTGAAATTTCGTTGTGTAAAAATGCAGTTTGCTTTGCGTAAGAAAAAGGGTTTTGAGTCGTCAATGCGTAAAAATGAAATTGCAATACGTAAAAAACGACGTCTAATAATTGAAATTTGAATTATAATAGGAAAAAATTGTAATTTTGCAAATATGAATAGTGACTCAGTATATATCATGTTGCTTTGCTTTGTTTCAGGCATTGCGCAATGTGCCTTGATGGGATGCGGGATATACATGCTCAAACACCATTGCAACTACCAGTTCCAGAAGGTCTTTGCTGTTACGTTGCTACTGCATTCAATCGGCTTTTTTAACAATTTTTGGTGGTGGCGTGCAGCGATTTGTCATGTGCCGATTTCATTAATACACTTCTTTTGCTTTTCGATTATGTGATCGTTGGAGGCTACATAATTTTCGGAATCTCATTGGTCTTGCCTAACCGCTATAAACTATCGCAACTGATGATGTTCGAGATCCCTTTTGTTGGAGCAATGGTGTTATTTGCCATTACCCAAAGTCCGAAAGTGTTGCCTGCCGTTCAGATATTTACCTTGTTTATTTCGGTAATTTTAATGGTCTATTTGTATAAGTCCATAAAGAAATATACCAAAATGCTCGAGAACAATGTGAGCAATTTAGAGTATTTCGACCTCCGTTGGAGTGCAATTTTGATTACCTTGTTTTTCGCATACCAACTGCTGTGGTCCGGTGACAGTCTGTCACAGCAAAATTGGTTTGCCGAGCAGGAAGGCGATTACAGCTTGATTTTTGACTCAGCATATTGCCTCGTTTCCATAGCATTTGTGATTTATGTCATGCATAAAATAATCACCCAGAAGGTGTTTGTTTTGAGAAATCAGGTTGACAAGGATCCTTATTATAAAACTTTGTCTGCCAAAGACATTGAGTTTATCATACGCGAAATGCGATATTATCGCGACAGCACGCTGACATTGCAGAAGTTGGCGCAGTTGTTGGGAACAAACCGGCAGTACCTTAGCAACTACATCAACCAAGAGCGCCATATGACTTTCTACGAATACATCAATGAGTTCCGTTTGGAAGAGGCCAAGGTTATTTTGGAAAGTAAAAACTCTGAAAGCCAGCAATCCTTGGAAGACATATCGGTCATGGTTGGCTTCAACTCATACTCCACGTTTTTGCGCTCGTTTAAGAGCAAGTACGGAAAAACTCCATCGAAGTATCTATTTGAAAGGAGTTCATGTGTTTAACATGAAGAATTTTTCGTATTTTTGCCCCCGTGAAAGAAAATCCTATCTCATATTATAAAGACGACGCTCGAATATTTCAACTCGTTGATTATCTTAATGATAAGAAGAATGTGTTTTGCAAGGGCATCGTCGGCTCGGCTAAGGCTTTCGCTGTGGCGGCGGCGTTCGAGAAGCTCGGCGGACAGCATTTTGTGGTGTGTCCAGATAAAGAAAGTGCGGCGTATTTCTACAACGACCTCGAGAATATCTTCGGCGAACGCGAGCAGGACTACGCCAAGAAGATGATTCTGTTCTATCCGACCTCGTACAAACGTCCGTATGAGCCGGAGAAGCCCGATAACACCTATATCTTGTCGCGAACCGAGGTTTTGCAAAGGGTTTCGACATCCGAGCGCAAGACGATAATCGTCTCTTACCCGGAAGCATTGAGCGAGAAGATTGTCACCCGTAAGATATTGAGCAAGAATACTTTGAAACTTGCGGTGGGCGAGAAGGTCGATATGGATTTCGTCACCGACACCCTGCTGGAATACAACTTCGAGCATGTCGATTTTGTGGTTGAGCCAGGTCAGTTTGCGATTCGTGGCGGCATCGTCGATGTGTTTTCTTTCGCCAACGACTACCCATATCGTATCGTTTTTGATTTCGACGAAGTGGAGTCGATTCGTTCGTTCAATCCTGTCGACCAGCTCTCGATTGAGAAGCTGCAACGCATAGTTTTGCTGCCAAATCTTCAGGACCATAACCTTTCGGAAGAGCGTGAGACGATATTCCAATATCTTCAGAATCAGACGGTTATGTGGCTCGACGAGACCGATTTTCTGAAAGAGAGAATCGATGCCGAGTATAAAAAAGCTGTCGATGCCTACGAAAATTCTGAAGAAAACGAGAACCTGAAATCGCCTGAGACTTTATTCGCGCAAAGTGATGAACTTCTTACGCAACTTGATGATTTTAAATCGGTTACGTTTGAAACATATTCCGATTCGGTGGGGAAGGAGATTGTGGAATTCAACATCACCAGTCAGCCTGTGTTCAACAAGAACTTCGAGATGTTGCAAAACACCATTAACTCGTTGAAAGACAGAGGCTACCGCATACTTTTCTTCTCCGAAAGCAAGCGCCAGCTCGAGCGAATTCAGAGCATTTTGAACGATTTGCAGCAGAAGGACGAGTCGAACCACGACTTCACACCTATATTATATTCCATCCAGGCAGGTTTTGTCGACAACGACCAGAGGCTGTGCTGCTTTACCGACCACCAGATTTTTGAGCGTTACCACCGTTTCCATCTCCGTGAAGGTTTTGCAAGCAGTCAGGCGCTGACAATCAAAGAGTTATACGATTTGAAACCTGGCGATTATGTCACTCATATCGACCACGGTATCGGACGTTTCGACGGTCTGGAAATTATCGACCACAACGGAAAACAGCAGGAAGCGCTGCGTTTAATCTATCAAAACGGCGATTTGCTTTACGTGAGCATCCACTCGTTAAATAGAATTTCGAAATATTCGAGTAAAGATGGCGCTGAACCTTCGTTGAGCAAACTCGGCTCGAACGCTTGGAACAAGCTGAAAGCAAAGACGAAGAGCAAGGTCAAGGACATCGCACGCGAGCTCATAAAACTCTACGCTGAGCGTAAGAATTCGAAGGGCTTCCAGTTTATGCCGGATACTTATCTACAGACCGAGCTCGAGGCGTCGTTTATGTACGAGGACACTCCCGACCAGCTCAAAGCGACCATCGATGTGAAGCGCGATATGGAGAAGGAATCGCCGATGGACCGTCTCGTGTGCGGTGATGTTGGTTTCGGAAAGACCGAGGTGGCAATTCGTGCCGCGTTCAAGGCGGTCAGCGACTCGAAACAGGTGGCTGTTTTGGTGCCGACAACGGTGCTTGCACTTCAGCATTTCCATACGTTTTCGAGCCGTTTGAAAGGCTTCCCGGTCACCATCGATTACATGAACCGTTTCAAGACCGCCAAGGAGCAGAAAAAGACTCTCGAAGAGGTCAAAGCCGGTAGAATAGATATATTAATAGGTACTCATCGAATCATCAGTAAAGATGTGGAGTTCAAGGACTTAGGTCTCTTGATAATCGACGAGGAACAAAAATTCGGCGTTTCCGCAAAGGAGAAGCTGAAACAGATGAAAACCAATGTCGATACCCTCACTTTGACAGCTACTCCAATCCCGAGAACGTTACAGTTTTCTATGATGGGCGCTCGCGACATGAGCATCATCACCACTCCGCCGCCAAACAGATATCCGGTCGAGACCGAACTACGTTCGTTCTCTCCTGATGTGATAAGAGACGCCATACAGTACGAGCTCGCGCGCGACGGACAGGTGTTTTTCGTGCACAACCGCATTCAAAACATCATGGAGGTTTACGACATGATTATCAGCTGCGTGCCGGGCGCGAAGGTGGCTGTGGGTCACGGTCAGATGGAGGGCGACAAGCTCGAACAGATAATGCTCGACTTTATCGACGGCAAGTACGACGTGCTTCTCTGCACCACGATTATCGAGGCTGGACTGGATATTCCGAATGCCAACACCATCATCATCAACGATGCGCACAAATATGGACTGAGCGACCTGCATCAGCTGCGCGGTAGGGTGGGGCGTTCCAACAAAAAGGCGTTCTGCTACCTCCTCACACCTCCGCTTGCGATGCTCAGCGACGAGGCTCAGAAACGTTTGAGAGCCTTAGAGGAATTCTCCGATTTAGGCAGCGGCTTCAACATCGCAATGCGCGACCTCGACATCCGTGGAGCCGGCAACCTGCTTGGTGCCGAGCAGAGCGGTTTCATCAACGATATCGGCTTCGAGACCTATCATAAAATCCTCGACGAGGCCATCATGGAGCTCAAGGAAAACGAGTTCAAAGACCTGTTCGAGAAGCCCGAAGAAGAGAAAAAATACGTCCGCGAGTGCGCCATCGAGTCGGATCTGGAGATACTTCTTCCGAACGAGTACGTCGATTCATCAGCTGAGCGTATCAGTCTTTACAACGAGCTCGATCATATTGAAAATGAAGAAGGTTTGATGCGCTTCACCGACAACCTCATCGACCGTTTCGGTGAACTTCCGCCGCAGGCTAACGACCTTTTGAATACCGTAAGATTACGCTGGATTGCCCGTGACCTCGGATTCGAGAAAATTGTCCTCAAAAAAGGCGATATGACTTGTTATTTCCTGCAAGATCAGGAGTCAGATTACTTCAAAACCGAGACTTTCAACAAAATCATCCGTTACGCTTCCGACCATCTGAAACGTTGTCAGTTTAAGGAGCAAAACGGCAAGAATATATTGATTTTCAAAGTCGTTGACAGGGTGAAAGACGCACTTGAATTGTTGCGAGAAATCTCAAATTCAGATAAATAAATTTTAAATACTAAAGCATAATGCAGCAAGACAGAACTTTAGAATTGGAAACGAAAAGCATTGGCGCTCTGTTACTTATGTATGCATTGCCGTCGGTAGTGAGTCAGGTTATATCATCGGTTTACAACATTTGTGACCGTATTTTCATCGGACACGGAGTGGGCGCGCTCGCCATTGCGGGATTGGCCATCACTTTGCCAATCATCAATATCATTCACGCTTTTGGCGCTTTGATTGGTGTTGGAGCAGGGGCTAGGATGTCGATAGTTTTGGGCAAGAAAGACATCAACTGGGCTGAGAATATCCTCGGCAACAGCGTCATTTTCACCGTCGTGTTGAGCGGACTGGTTATGCTGTTATCCTATATTTTCCTTGATAAAATATTGTTTGCATTTGGTGCGACAGCCGAAACTGTGGCTTACGCCCGCGAATATATGGTCATTGTGCTTCCGGGTATGTTTCTGACCACCATGGCGTTCAACCTCGTCTCGCTGATGCGTGCATCGGGCTATCCGAATCAGTCGATGATAGTGCTCGTGTCGGGTGCAGTGCTCAATATCGGTCTCGACGCACTGTTTATCTTTGTCTTCCATTTGGGAATAGCAGGTGCCGCTTGGGCTACCACCATCTCGATGACGTTTGCCAGCTTCCTTGCGATGTTGCATTTCATAAAACGCGACTCGTTCATCCGCTTCCGTCGTCACGGATTTCAGCCCAAGGGCTATATCTTCAAGAATATCTTCATGATAGGAATGAGTCCGTTCCTGATGAACGTGGCAGCTGCCGGCGTGGTTGCCATTCTGAACAAACAACTCATAAAATACGGCAGCGATATGGCGGTGGGTGCTTACGGCATCGCCAACAGTTTCATCATGATTATGATTATGGTCATCCTCGGAGTGTGCATGGGAATGCAGCCAATCGCGGGCTACAACTATGGTGCAGGTCATCCCGACAGGCTCAAACGCGTTTACATCTTAACGATGAAAGTTTGCGTTTTGTTAGGTATTGTCACTGCCATAATCGGTTGCACTATGCCTCGCATCATCTCGATGGCGTTCACCAGCGACACGCTCTTGCTCGACATCTCGCAGATGGCCTTGCCTTACATCACCGTGATGACTCCGCTCATCGCCTTCACCATCGTCAACTCCAACTTCTTCCAGAGTATCGACAAACCATGGATTGCCATAGTCACCAGCCTCTCGCGCCAGGTCATCTTCCTCATCCCGATGATGTACCTCATGCCAATAATTTTCCGCGACCTTGGCTTTGATAGCCTCGACGGCGTGTTCTGCTCATGCACGGTCTCCGATGTTTTCGGTGCAATTCTGGCGCTGGTTTTGATGCTTACACAAAGGAAGGTGTTCAGGTACACTATTTAACAATCTTTTTTCTGATTTCGCTTCGGCTCTTGTTTACCGAATGCACGCTAAGCCCCAGAATGTAGCCGATTTCGGTGTTGGTGAGGTCGGAACACGAAAGCAGCAGCACCTTCGATTCGGTGTCGTTCAGGTTAGGATATTTCTGAAGGATGGTGGTGTACATGTCTGGATAAACTCTCTCGATGGCAATAACAGCCGCCTCAAACATAGTGGCTTGTTCGTTGTTGATTTTATATATCAACGGCCCCCATTCTTTAGTGAAATCATTGGCGCGCCCGTTTATGCGGCTGGCCGTTATGATAAGATGCAGCTGTCGCGAAAGCTCTTCTTCAACAACCTCCGGCTTCACCGATTGCTGCAGTTTTTCTTTTGTTATGTCTAATTCCTGTTTTATCTCCTTGTTTTCTTTTAAAATATTTTTTTGCCGAACCAATAGAATAATTACGACTATCGAAACTGAAAGCAGTAACAGGCTGATTATCAATATAATACGTTGTTTATTGATAATCTTTTCATTCAAAGTGTTTTGCAAAACCTCGTAATCGTATTGGCGTTGAATACGGTATATGTTTTTTGTTTCTTTTTCTTTTTGTATTTGGTATTGTAATGTTGAGTATTTTTTATAAAAATCTAATGACTGTTTAAAAAGCTCTTGTTTTTCCTTGATATACGATATCAAAAAATAGATAGAGACTTTTGTTTCCGGTTTCGTTTTGACAGACTTGGATAAATCTAAAGCTTTTTGTGTATAACTATCGGCGTTATTATAATCGTCGTTATATACATATATAGTCCCAATATTCAGATAGTACATTGTCAGTTGTGTGCTGTCTGTTATGAAATCCTTCATTTGTAACAAGCAATAGATTGCGTCATCATATTTCCCTTGTTCACGATAAAAAACGGAATAATTGTTCAAAATTTTTCTTATAGCACGAGCTGAGTTCCCTTTATTGGCATAATCAAGTGCTTTTTGGAGATATATCTCAGCGGTTGAATATTCTTTTTGGATAATAAACGACGAAGCGATTAGATTATTGAGGAAGCCCAGTTCTGTATAATTGTTCCCAAAGTTTTTGCTTGCTATGGAAGCTATGCTTAGTAAGTCGTTATATGTTTTTTCGTAATACCATAATTTCGCAATGTTAAACTGGGCGCGTGCCATAGTGAGTGAGTCTCCTGACATACCTGCATAATGCTCGGCATTTTTAAACTGTTTTATGGCAGAGGCTTTGTCGTCTTTTTCTAATTGAGCATAGCCACAATATAAAGATCCCTGAGCTGTTTTGCCATAATCGCTTTTTTCTGCAAAAAATGCTATAGTCTTAGTCAGTTCTGGTATAAGATCTATTGTATCACATATTTCAGAATCATATCTGTCACCATCCGGGTGTTGGTATATGGTTTCGACTTGGTGCAATATGTTGCACATATCATCATATTCGTTATCCGACGGGTTGCATGCTATCAGCGGCATCAAAACTACAAGTCCGAAATATTTCATTAAAATCTTCATAAAAAGATGTTTTATCGATGCAAAGATAGCACTATTTATTCAAAATGACAATAAGAAGGGTTGTAAAACACATAAAATAGAATTGTAAATGCAAATTTTCAACACATTATAAATCAATAATATACGAAGATATGGCTCAAAAAAGATTGTAATTGGCAAAATCTGAATTGTAAAACTGAAAAAAGTTGGAATAATTGAAATAATATTGCATAGTCAAAATGGCTTAAATGACAAAAAATTACGATTAACAAACAAAAACTATTCGCAATGAAAAACAAAAAACTGCTTTTAATCATTTTAGGTGTTTTTAGCCTTTTATCATTACAGGCTATGCCTATATTACACCTAGAATCACCCACACAATCTGTCGTCTATGATAGACCGCCGAATTATACTGATATTGAACTTAATGGGAGCTTTGTTTATAACCACGGTCCCAACGCCGTAGAAGCTTATGCCGAAGGTGATTTTATAAAACAATAACATTAAACTAACAAAGAACTAATTATTAACTTAAAATTCAAAGCCATGAAAAAACACGTAAAATTAATTGCAACAGTTGCAACATTGCTCATCGCAGCAGCATGAGTAATCACATTTGAGGCCTGCAACAAAAAGAGCGAAATAACAAGCAATAATAATTCTAATAGTATCATTACTATATCGTCTGACGTAAATATGGACGAATATTTGCTCGATTTACGAAATCGCATGAAATCAGCTAAAAAAGGAGGGGAAACGATGACTATTGCCGATGCCGATATGAAAACAATAAAAGTCAAATTATGAACAAATTCAATTCTATAATTGGCGATGACAAAAATATTTATTGTATAATGTGTGATATGGATAACTCGTTAAAAGAGGATAGTGCCATGGTAAAAACAATAGTCAGCATCCGCAATGGTGATGTCATGGAGAATCCAATGCGTTTTGGACCAACCGATTATTGGTATGATTTTAATGGGAAAGGGAAATGCGATGCATATGTGTGGCAATTTGAAGGAAGAGATGCAACTATAGAAATGAATTCAAAAGTTTTATCTAACATACCACAATATGAATGTTCTAACGGAAGAATTTACTTCACAGATATCATTAGTTTGGAATTATCTTCACTGGAGTTTCAAAATCAGTGCCCGGATAGTCCTTATGAAGATTGTTGTTTGTATCTAAGCACTACTAATTGTAATAGATGCCTTACTCCGAGTGACTTAAATTGGTATCTGGACTATATATTAGGTTTTATTGGTAGTTATGAATCTTATTATAGCAAGTATATAATTGATTTTGAACTTATATTCGGATCTATTCTGGGAGTTAAACCTCGTGTTCCGGATCTGTGGATTATGTATTTTGATTTGGGAAATATCAATTGCACACATCAACCAATGGATGATTAAATTATTATGCAAATTATTAAAATAAAATTGCTATTATACTTGTTGTTGCTGTCTTCAATGAGTATTAAAGCTCAAAACACTTTTGAACAAACAATAACATTTGAAGACGGAGTCGTACGTGAATGTAATGATGTTGCTGAAACCAGAGATCATGGTTTTATAGTCAGTTGCATATCAATAAAAGAATATGGCGATAATGATGCCCTAATCGCAATATCGCCGGAAGGTGAAATAACAGCTTCTCTAAAACACCAGATTGATGGTAAAAATCTAAAGTATTGCATCTTGTTGCGCCATCCTGATTATGACAATGAATATCTTGCAATTGCTACCCTCATAGACGAATCATTGGTTCAAAACACATTTGCTTTTTTGCATATCGATGCGGAATTAAATATATTAAGCCAAAATATTTGTTTTTTAGGTGACGATTATTTACATCTGAACATATACACTCAAGAGATGCCCAACATAATTCTTGAAACAGACAGTACAGTGGTTGTTGCCGCCCATTGTCAAAAGACTGAAGGCTACTATTATCTTTTTGCACGTATCTCTATCGATGGACAACTGATTGCATCTCGTAAATATCCGTGTGATATCTCGGATTTTATATATGATTTTTCGTCCCAAAGCAGAAACAACCATCGACTAATAAGACGCAAAAATGAAGATGCTGGCAGTTATATCTATAGTGTTGATTCTGTTCTTAATTGTATAGAACTGAAACGACTGACAGGATTGTATTACAACGTCGTGGAATACAATCCTCCACAACCGTATCCTGACACAACATATTTTTGTTCGGGAGAGGGGAATATTGTGCCTTATAACGACTCTTTGTTTGTAATCACAAGTAATGGTAAGTTTATAAAGAATCTTGGAGGAAATACTGGTAAATGTTGCTATCTGGCGATAATCAATGACAGTTGTGAAGTCTTTAATCAAAAATCCTGGGATATGGTATCAGGAAACGGCAATGGCAAACACAGACTTAAGGCTCAACATCAGGCAATTAGCATGACGGATGATGTCATATATCATTGTGGCGTATGGGGAATTAGAGATCATCATCATTATGCGAGTGGTTCAGTATATCCATCAAAAATTGTTGTTAGCAAATTCGACAAAAATCTTAACTTGATATGGCGCAGGTATTTCGCCGAAAACGACAATTTTTATGACATAAACGTAATACAGGCGACAGACGATGGAGGTTGTGCCCTTACGGGAATTTGTTCTAAAAATCCTGATTATTTCGATTATTATTCATATGTACTGAAACTCGATGATAATGGCTATAATTCCGTCGATGAAAACATGGAAAGCATCGCGAAACCATATTTCTGCTATCCAAACCCGGCAAAAGACAACCTTTACATCGAGTTATCACCGGATGTGAACTGCCAATCGGTTGAGATTTACGATATGGACGGTCGTCTCGTTGTAGAGACGTTCCCTGAAACGTCCGTACAACCTACAATCGACATTTCAGGTCTCAACGCCGGAATGTACATTGTGAAAATCAGAATGGCAGACGGTAAAGAATATTCGGAAAGAATCGTGAAGGAATAAAACCGTTATGATATAACAATTGTAGGGGCGAAAAATCTTCCGCCCCTACGTTTTTCTGTCGTTTTCTTTTTAAATCTTATTTCGCGAACTGCACGGCTCTCGTCTCCCTGATGACAGTGATCTTGATCTGTCCAGGATACGTCATCTCTGTTTGGATCTGACGTGAGAGGTCGTATGCGATGCTGTCGGCTTCCTGGTCGCTGACCTTGTCGGCACCAACGATTACGCGGAGTTCGCGTCCTGCTTGGATGGCATAGGTCTTCACCACGCCAGGATAGGACATAGCCATCTTTTCGAGTTTGTTCAAGCGCTGGATGTAAGCTTCAACCACCTCACGGCGTGCGCCAGGACGTGCACCGGATATAGCGTCGCACACCTGAACAATAGGGGCGATGAGTGATTCCATCTCGATTTCATCATGGTGGGCACCGATGGCGTTGCAAACATCCGGTTTCTCCTTGTATTTTTCGGCGGTCTTCATACCGAGGATTGCGTGTGGAAGTTCTTCCTCATTGTCGGCTACCTTACCGATGTCGTGCAACAGACCTGCGCGTTTTGCCACTTTCGGGTTCAAACCCAGTTCAGCAGCCATTGTGGCGCACAGACGAGCTGTCTCGATAGAGTGCTGCAGAAGGTTCTGACCGTATGATGAACGATATTTCATCCTACCAATCATCTTGATGAGCTCAGGTGCCAGGTTGTGGATGCCGAGGTCAATCACGGTGCGTTTACCTGTCTCGATAATCTCCTGCTCGACTTGTTTCTCAACCTTTTTCACCACTTCTTCGATGCGTGCCGGATGGATACGGCCGTCGGTGACTAGTTTCTGCAACGACAGACGTGCTATCTCGCGGCGGATTGGGTCGAATCCTGAAAGCAAAATCGCGTCAGGGCTGTCGTCGATGATGATCTCGACGCCTGTCAATGACTCGAGAGCGCGGATGTTACGGCCTTCACGACCGATGATACGACCCTTGATCTCGTCATTTTCAATGTTAAACACCGAGACAGTGTTCTCGATGGCGTGTTCTGATGCTGTTCTCTGGATGGTCTCGAGTACGATTTTCTTCGCGTCTTGGTTAGCCGACATCTTTGCTTCTTCCACGATCTCTTTTGCAAGCACCATGGCTTCGGCGCGAGCCTCGTCTTTCACAGCTTCCTTCAACTGCTCTTTTGCTTCGGCGACGGTGAGACCTGAAATCGATTCAAGCATTTTTCTCTGTTCCTCCTGGAGCTTGTCGAGCTCGGCCTGTTTCTTTGTGATGTTTTCCTGCTGAGTCGTGAGATTTTGCTGTTGGTTTTTCAGCTCGTTAGCTTTGCGGTTAAGCTCGTCATTACGTTGATTAACCTGTTGTTGCTGCTGCTGAACACGTGTTTCAACCTTTTGCAATTCACGTTTCTTCTCGTTCGTCTCCTTTTCGTAATCAGATTTCATCTGAAGGAATTTCTCCTTTGCCTGAAGAATCTTTTCTTTTTTGATTACCTCTCCTTTTTCCTTTGCCTCATCAAGCAGTTGATAACTTTTCTTAGTCAATGCTTTACGCATGATGGTAGTCGCCAGTAATACACCGACACCGATGCCCAGTACGGCAGCCACTGCGTAGAAAATAATGTTGATTGATGATAGTAAAACCATTTTTTAAAACTTGATTTTACTCTTCCGCGAAAAAGAAAAAAGCCTGTCTGCCCAAAGGGATCGTAAACCCTTGTATATCACGCTTATGGCTGCCACGATACGCAAACGTCCACTGGCGTTAAAGCTCCTCTTGCGAGGATGATTGTTGTTAAGGTTACATCATGCGGTGGACAGACAGACAAATCTTATAAGTTTTCAGCCAACAAATCATCGATGACGTCAAGCTGTTTGTCTAGATATTGATCTTTGAATGCCGAGTCGCTCTCATATTTCGCCACACTTGTCGCGAACTGGATGCATGCCATTGAAACTAATGACAGATAGTCTTTGTCCGTATAGACTCTCTTAAACTCCTTCACCCGCTCGTTAATCATGTCAGCAGCTCTCCGCACCTTCTCCTCATCAGCCTTGTCAATAGTCAGACGGTAATTGCGTTCAGCAACGGTAATGTTTATCTTTATTTCTTCACTCTCGCTCATGACCGTCAATTATTTATTACTGTTCGGCGTTCAATATCGCAACACATTGATCTATTTCCTTCACCAATGCTTTGATTAATTGCCTACTTTCTTCAATTTCTTTCTCGTTTCCGAGTGCGTTAACAATAGTTGTTTTATTTATTTTATCTCTCAATTCTTCGTTCTCGGTCTGAAGAATCTCAACTTTCAATTCAAGTTCCTTCTTCTCTCGAACAAGCTCGCTGTTAGCTTCAACTAGTTGATTCTTAAGCGTTATCAGCTTTCTCAGCTTCAACTCAATCTCCGAAAGTCGTACACTTAAATCAGCCATTTTCTTCTTTAACAGTTTACTTTAGAATTTTGGCACAAAGATAAGCATATTTATTGTATTACGCAATAATTTTTAGAAAAAAATTATAAAGTAGCTCGATCAACGGTTTTTAACGCGCTAAAAACCCGGCAATTCAAGCATTTACGCCTTTTGCAATAACTGTTGTAAAGCTGTAAAAGTGCCTGTGTTTGTTGCGCATTACTAACATTTACTCCCAAACTGACAAATTTTCGAATAACAACATTGTCCTCCGGCTCCATTTCGCTCAAAAAGCCAAGACTTTTGTCTTTTAACTTCTGATTGTCATGATAAATGCCGTAACTGAATAGCACTGGAATAACAGCATTGATAATCAAAACGTCAACAGCAGCCGTTCCGAGAGTCTTTTTCCTCTCTTTTGAAGGCTTCTCAAATTGGAAGTGCGTGTCCCAGTAATTATTGACATCAACATTAAAAAGATTTCGTATCGAATCCAAATCGTTGACTGTGAGTGCTTTGGAGAAAAAATTATCCGATAGACACAACATCGACGCCATTTGTGCTATTCGTATTGTAGGAAAATTTGGCGGTCGCAGACGTAAAAATTTCCAATACGATTTGGGCATCGTCGTTAGATGAAATTTGGATTTTAATATTTTGTATTCTCTCTGAAGTAGAATGGGATACTCCTCGGTGAAGTGTTGTTCAAGAAAGCCTGCACATCCGAAAAACATCGCCTCAACTTGCAAAGGATTGTCGATGTGTTTGCGTAATATGCGTAAAGGAAGCAATTGAGCCAGACGTTCAAATGCATCGTTGTTGACCTTGAGCCCACAATAGCGCATAATCCGTTGGTAAAGGGTCTCTTCCCAATCCTGATTGTTTGCGGCTAGTTTTGAAAAAACGTCTTTGACTTGAGTTTCGAGCCGCTCAACCACAATACGCTCAAGCCATAATAGCCACGTAAATTGTTGAATACCTGCAATTATTTTCTCACAGGGAATCCATCGCCTGGATCTTAAGTACCCGTTGTAGCGCTCATAAATGCTCTCGTCAAATTTCCCTTTTATTTCAATAGTCGGAATGTCAAGTCGTTCAGTGTCATAGTAATACACAACGTGTAATATGACATTGTTGTAGGCGTCATCATCTTGGTGCCCGTGACGAAACCAGTCTGAAGCATTAGTGTGAATTTCAACATGTCCGATCCATAAAGTGTCTCCAATTTTTACTCGGGCATCAAGGAAATCCGGACCGGAGTTATAGTTGCGATTACCAACTGATATCACATCAACAGTCTCACCATCGGTAGTCGTGAGATTTTTCGACAACAACCTGTTTTCCCAAAGATAATATATAAATTCTTCTTTCATAAAAATATGTTTTGGTTCTGCAAAGGTACATATATAATAAAAGGTGTGTCAGGAAACAGTGGTGTTTTTTATGGTTCTGACGCACTTTTAACTCAAATTTCAGAAAGGTGAAAGAAGTCTTAAAAATCTTTACAATTCGGAACTATTTCAGGCCCTTGCACATGTAAACAAAGACATATTTTGCAGGTTTGCCACAACGATTCACAACGATGGTGTCGCAAGGTATAATTTTATCAAATTTATCGTCAAGATAACGTTCGGGGGCGTAATAATCGGAACTTTCGTTCAAAAACCAATAATCGTTGCCTTTTTGAAGACCGCCACGGTATTCGTTAATCCAAACGTATTTGTGAATCTTTTCGATATCGCGCAAGCCGAACATATTGACATTCAACGGATAAGCGACATAATAATCAAAGTTCGCCATCGGGAACCATTGTAAGCCAACCATGCCATCGGTTTCCTTCATAGCGCCTTCAGCAATCTTTTCTTCACGGATTTTCTGGAAGTCGTCTTTTATTGAACGCCATCCGTAAATCGTGGTTGTGAAGTCGCCTTCACCATAATAACGCACAGAGTTGGCGCGTTCGCCGAAACGCAATGGTACTATGCCGGTTTTTATCTCCAACACTCCGAAAATCAAGACAATAACCAGCAATGACAATGTCGCGATTATTGGTTTTGGCAATTTTATTTTTTTGTCTGTAATTTGTTGTTTATCAGCGAGATATGCTGCGGGAAACAACAATAAAACAGATAATGCAGGAGCCGACCAATGTGGCAAGATTGGACGCGTTAAAGAGAAAAACCAAAACAATCCAATGAATGGTAAAGCGAAACATAGAAGAAATCGACCGGAAAGCTCGTCAAGATACTTCTTCCCTTTGAAAAATGCGACTAACGCAATGATTATCAATATATAATTGATTGGATTGTTGTATCCTAGTTCACCAAAAATTTCTGCTATAAAATCGAGCGGCTGCAATTTGCCGAACAAACTAACCCTGTCACCATGAAAAGCGAAACTGATGAAATCGTTCTGCATATTCCATATCAAAACTGGAAGCATACAAATGGCCGAGATTAAAGCTGAAAGGTATAAGTATATGTTTTTCAATTGTTTGCGGTCAAAAATCAAGACATAAAGACCGACTCCGACCCAGATGAAACCTGCGGAATATTTCGACAGCAATGCGAGTCCGGCGAAAAGTCCGGCAAGGATGAGATATCTGTTTGTGTGAGATTCCTCGACTTCACTGTGTTCCGCTCGGAATGACAAGAGGAAACAATAAATTGCCAGCAATGTAAACAACATCAGTGGCGTGTCTGGCATGATGAAAACACCAGTAATAACAAAGCAATACAGAGACGCAGTGTACAGTAAGGCGGCATAGAAACCGGCGAGTTTGTTTTTTACCAAACAACCGAGTCTATATATGATATAGGTGTCGATGGTCATGAAGACTACGGATGACAATCGAAGAGCAAACTCGCTGTGAAACAACAGGTTGAGACTGAAAATCTGCATCACCCAACCCACCATTCCGGGATGGTCGAAATGACTCCAATCGGGATACATGGCATAAGTCCAGTAATAGACTTCGTCATTTCCGAATTCGATGAAAGCTGCAAGAAAACCTCGCACTAAAGCACTGATAATCAGCAGCCAGACAATATATTTGTCAATTTTGTTCTCCTGAATCCTCATTTTTCTTTATTATAAACATTCTTACCAAGAACACAGCCACGATAATGTAAACAGCCCACATCAGGTAAGTGCGGCCTTTCATGATGTGAGCCTTGTCCAAATCGAAGAAATAATTATATTTATGACGTACTAATGGATTGAGATACAATGTGTTGCCATTCGCAAACTCCACCTCAACGCGGATATACGTGTCGTCTTTTTGTATCGGATAAAAGCCTTTGGATACGTTATTAACCGAGCTTTTCACTTCAGCATTCTGACCGATGAAACGCATCTCACGGGCCATTTCGGAAACTGTAACGAAAAGATTGTCATATTTAACTGTAACATCAACAAGCTGAGGTACTTGCGCCAAACTTCCGTTATATGAAATAGCGTACGAATTACCGGTTTCCACCGAGTTTAAAATAGACTCGGTATCACTTCCGCCAATGCAAGCCGTGGTATATTTATTACCTGTCGCAATGATGTTGACACGATGCCCGTTTGACAGCGCTATATCCCAGAAATACAACGAGTTGTTATCAGGAGATAGTGCCTCCATAACACGATAATGGTCGAGTCTGGTCATCTGTCCCTTCCGGAAGCCTTTTGAAGGATGAGCCAAGGCCACCAAACGTGTTTTTTTGTTCAATTGATCGATGTTATATTGTTTATAATGAATGCTTTGCAAAAAAGGATAATCGATAAAACGTTTGGATTCGTAACCAAGACACAGATAGCGGGTTCCAGTCATGGCAAATCCATATTCATAAGAATTAATGCCTTGATTATCAAGGTTGTCAGAGCGAAAATCCACATAATTGATTCTGTCGATTTTTGAATATGGATTGTAAATAAAATCGCCGTTGAAAGGCTCGATATCCGCAAAGGAGTATGATGGCACGGCTAGATATAACACCAAGATTATCAATGCAATAAATCCTATTAAGCAAGTTAAAAACCGATATAGCCTGTTGTTTTTTATTCTATCCAAAAACCTCATGTCGTGATGTGTTACAAAATATTTGCAAAGTTAATTATTTTTGACAAATAAATGCCAATTAGATAAAATTTTGTATTTTTGCAAATTAATATTTTAGATTTTTAGTTATGGAGTCAAATCCAAAGGAAAATATCATTGAAGAGGTAACGAATAAGGACTATGAGTTCGGTTTTGTGACCGACATCGAGACCGATTTCATCCCGAAAGGCCTGAATGAGGACATCATACGCCTTATCTCGAAGAAGAAAGAAGAGCCGGAATGGCTGTTGGAGTTCCGCCTCAAGGCGTTCCGTCACTGGCAGACTTTGAAGATGCCAACTTGGGCGCATCTCACCATTCCACCTATTGATTATCAAGACATTATATATTACGCGGCACCAAAACAGCGCAAAGCGAAAAGTTTGGACGAAGTCGACCCGGAGCTTTTGGCAACATTCGACAAACTCGGAATCTCGCTCGATGAGCAGAAAAAACTCTCAGGAGTCGCCGTCGACGCCGTGATGGACTCGACATCGGTGAAGACCACATTCCAGGAGACGCTGTCAAAGCACGGCATCATATTCATGTCGTTCAGCGAGGCCGTAAAACAGCACCCAGACTTAGTGAAGAAATATCTCGGAAAGGTCGTCCCTTACACCGACAACTTCTTTGCAGCGTTGAATTCAGCAGTGTTCAGCGACGGTTCGTTCTGCTATGTCCCGAAAGGCGTCCGCTGCCCGATAGAATTATCGACATATTTCAGAATCAATGCGGCAAACACAGGACAGTTCGAGAGAACTTTGATTGTTGCCGACGAAGGCGCCTACGTGAGCTACATGGAAGGCTGCACCGCTCCGCAACGCGATGAGAATCAGTTACATGCGGCTATTGTGGAAATCATTTCAGAGAAAGACGCAGAAGTGAAATATTCGACAGTGCAGAACTGGTATCCGGGCGACAAAGACGGCAAAGGCGGCATCTATAACTTCGTCACGAAACGAGGCATTTGCCGTGGTGACAACGCAAAGATTTCGTGGACACAGGTAGAGACAGGCTCAGCCATCACTTGGAAATACCCAAGCTGCATACTGAAAGGCGACAACACAGTGGCTGAGTTCTATTCAGTGGCTGTCACCAACAACTATCAGCAGGCCGACACCGGCACAAAGATGATTCACATCGGCAAAAACAGCCGTTCGACCATCATCTCGAAGGGTATTTCGGCAGGTCACAGCCAGAACGGATATCGCGGATTGGTGAAAGTCGTTCCTGAAGCATCGAACTGCCGTAATTTCTCGCAATGCGACTCGTTGTTGTTGGGCGACCAATGCGGCGCGCACACCTGGCCTTACGTGGAATGCGGCAACGACAGCAGCATACTCGAACACGAGGCTACCACATCGAAGATTTCTGAAGACCAGCTGTTCTACTGCAACCAGCGCGGCATCCCAACAGAAAAAGCTATCGGCTTGATTGTCAACGGATACGCAAAAGATGTTTTGAACAAGCTGCCGATGGAGTTTGCAGTGGAGGCGCAGAAGCTGTTGTCGATTACATTAGAAGGAAGTGTAGGATAAGAAGGATAAATAAGGATAAGAAAAGATAAGAAAAGATAAGAAAGGATATAATATATGTTACTGAATATTAAGAATTTACATGTCTCAATCGGAGGCAAGGAAATATTAAAAGGCTTCAACCTCGGAGTGAACGAGGGCGAGATTCACGCCATCATGGGACCTAACGGAACAGGCAAGAGCAGGCGAGATCTGGTACAAAGGCCAGAACATCGTCGGGATGCCACCGGAGGAACGCGCAAACCTCGGCATCTTCCTGAGTTTCCAGTATCCAGTGGAGATCCCGGGCGTTTCGATGCAAAACTTCATGCGCACAGCAGTCAACGCAAAGCGTGAATATCAGGGACTTCCACCGATGTCGATGATAGATTTCACAAAGATGATGAAGCAGAAGCAGGCCATGGTGGAAATCACAGAGAAACTGCAGAACCGCTATGTCAACGTGGGCTTTTCGGGCGGCGAGAAGAAGAAAAACGAAATCTTCCAGATGGCAATGCTCGAACCTGAGCTTTCCATCCTCGACGAGACCGACTCAGGTTTGGATATCGACGCTTTGCGTATCGTGGCAAACGGCGTCAACCAGCTTCACAACGAGCATAACGCCTTTGTGGTAATCACTCACTATCAACGACTTCTGGATTATATCGTTCCGGATTTCGTGCATGTGATGTACGACGGCCGCATAGTGAAGTCGGGCGACAAGAAACTCGCGCTCGAGCTCGAAGAGAAGGGTTACGAATGGGTTAAAGAACTGAAACTCTAACACTTACGGCGATGGCTTATCTCGAAAACAACATAACGGTCGGAAAAAACCAGAGTCGGCAGCTCGTTATCTTGGACGACAGCAGTCATCTGCAGTCGAATGAGGAACAATGCGACATCGTGATGG
>CAJOEP010000002.1 GCA_905233445.1 uncultured Bacteroidales bacterium
GAAATTTAAAGTCAGAAGAAGCCGCCACAGAAATCTGTTCAAGCCGGAGAAGCGCGATTACAAGGAAGAGAAGATTGCCGAAATCAAGAAGATTATCGCTAACTCTTTGAAAGAAAATGTCAAACCTCAGTAGTTCTGGCGTTTTACGACTTTTAATACGGCTGTTGCTCGGTGCATTTTTCATCGGCACAGCCGTATTGAAATTATTGTCGATCGACAACTTCGAGGTTTACATCTACAGCTTCGGTCTTTTCTGTTACACTTGGACCACATTTTTCTCCAGATTATTGATTTTCATTGAGTTATCCATTGGAATTAGCTTGGTTTTAAAGATTTGTTTCAAGCAAATCTGGTGGCTCACCATGCTGATGATGGTTGGATTCACCTTGTTTTCAGTCTACGCAGCAATATTTCGAAACGACAGCAACTGTCACTGTTTCGGAGATTTGATAGAGCTCAACCCGATACAGTCTATCCTTAAAAATATCATCACGATAGCGCTGCTTTTCTTTATCAAAAATGAAGAAAGCCACGATTACAAACCGGTTTTGAAGAAATGGCTTGTCGCTTCAACTATAGTGGTTTCGCTGGTCATTTCTTTCGTTTTGCTCCCGATGGACGTGATTTACAACAGGATTTATTCCGAAAAGGAAAACGTAAACACCGTGGCGTTTTACGAAAGTATGAACGACTCGACGTTTGTTGACCTCCGACATGGCCGATACCTTATTAATTATGCGCTCGCCGGATGCAAATACTGTCGCATCGGAGCCGAGAAGCTCACTTTGATGGTCGACCGGCATGGCATTCCGCATGACAGGATAAAATTTATCATTGGCGGCAGCGATGAGGCAATTGGCAGATTCATAGAATTAACTGGCACATCCGATTACGAGCACTGGAAGCTTTATGTCTTCATTGAGGACGGCAAGGTTGTGAAAGCCGGGGATTTCAGAGTTTTGGATGATGAAATTATAGAGTCATTCTTTTAGGCTCTCGCAGATAGAGCAACAAAAATAAAAACGGCAACCATTACCGATTGCCGTTTTCTGGTGGAGCATAGGAGAATCGAACTCCTGACCTTTTGAATGCCATTCAAACGCTCTACCAACTGAGCTAATACCCCCTTTAAATTTTGCGCTGCAAAAATACAAAAAATTTTAATATGCGCGACAATTATTTTACAAAATTATTTTCTACGACCTTTTCGGCGGACGGTTTCATCAGTCTGTTCAACCTTTTTCGGCTTTCGGAAGATGTCGTTCGGGTCAACAGGACGCAGCTCATCGAGCCATTCGAAGCCTTTGAGAATCTCTATTCCGGGCTTCATCTTCTCCTTCGGATATAAAGTTTCCGTGGTTTTTTTGAAATATTTGATTCTGACAATCTGATTTTTCTCAATCTTGATGTCCATTGCCACACTCTGTGACATATTGACGCCAATCATCGAGCCATCTTCTTCGCGAAGCCAATATACAGTCTCGGCATTGCCATCGTCATAGACATGGTCGAGTTCGTTATCCTTGAAATAGGCTATCATCGTCTTGCCTTTGATTTGGTTGAAGCCCTCGATGGTGTCCTTTTGGATGATGAATCCATTCGGGTAAAGTAACACAGTATCAATGGATTTGTTGGCAATAACAATGTTGATCGAGTCACCGCGAAGCTGGCTGTTTTCTGCCCAGATGATAGGGTCGCGACGCATTTTTGCACACGAATCGGCGACATAATAACTCAACGAATCGCATTTTCCCTGGATGTCGCGCCGATAGAACCGCACGTTGTAATATGCCAACATCCGCTCGGCCTTCTGCTCAACCGTATCCATGAAGAAAAACAAGGTGTCGGAATGCAGATAAAGCGTGTCTTTGTCAGCAAAATAAAGCGCTCTCACGCTGTCGGTAACGAAACTCTTACCCAGTTTCTTCCACATCTCGGCATAGTTGCCTTCCACAATCGCCTTGTTGACCGTGTCTTCGATAATAACGTTGCTCATCGCCTTCGCGAAATCGGCTTTCTTATCGTAAAACATTGTGTCAGAAGTGATTGAGTAGCCCTGATTGCTCAAAGTGGCACGCTTGTCGAGATATGCGATGTCATTTTTCGCGTCGTACCAGCCGTAGTTGCCTACAAGGACATTATCATCATAATAGATTGTCGTCGGACCGAAGAAATACATCTTCTCTTCTTGGATACGATACTCCAAAGTATCAGTAAACATTCGGCTTTTCGGCGTTGTCACCACCACGTCGGTACGGAAATACGCCACCTGGATGTCATCGCGGTAATAACCTTTGCGTGACACGAGGTTCTTGTCGTTTCGTGTGATGGAGCCATGACGCGGATAGGTGGCGAGATGCTTATTCCTATCATACGTCATGTAATTGGTTTTCAACACTGTAGAGTCATCTTTAAGGATGACGTTGTCGAACAGCTCCGCAAATTTTATATCTCCGGAGTACTTACATTTGTCGCTGAAGATATCGGTACTATCGTTCACTTTAATATGAACATGTCCGTAGCCGTCGAAGTAACGCGTTTTCTCGTTGAAATGCGCGCTGTCGCTGTAAAAATACGCCGAATCCTGACGCAGTGCCACGTTTCCGATGAGGCGCTCCACATCCTTGCCATACGATTCATCGTAGATTTGATAATCAGCATGGATGATATGGACAAACGTCTTGCCGTTCTGCTGGGCGTTGAGAGTCCAACAAAACAACAAGACGCAAATTGTCAGGATTAAAAATTTAATTCGACGCATAAAAAAATGTAAGGGCGAATAATGATTCGCCCCAACAATTATTCGTATTTTTTGTTTTCAGCCTTGCCGTCGAGCACCATGATGCCGTTCAAAGCAAGGGCGAGCATCTCGTCTTCACCTGGGTAACGATACACAGGAGCTATCTTCTCGACGTGTTCGGTCACGATGCTGCAGAAGGTCTTGTCGTAGGCCATACCGCCTGTGATGAAGATGCCATCGACGTTCATGTCGAGAGCCGCTGCTGCCACACCGCCGATTTCCTTAGCGATCTGGTATGCCATGGCGCGATACACCTTCTCCCATTCTTTGTTGCCGGCCTTCACTGCGTTTTCAACTTCGAGAGCGTCGTTGGTGCCGAGATATGCCACATAGCCACCTTGGCCTTTGAGCATGAGGTCGACATCTTTCTTGGTGTATTTGCCGCTGAAGCAGGCTTTCATCAATGGTCCTGACGGGAGGGCGCCTGAACGCTCAGGAGTGAAAGGACCGTCGCCGTTCAAAGCGTTGTTGACGTCAACCACGCGACCGTGTTTGTGGGCACCGACAGAGATACCGCCGCCGAGATGCACACCAATAAGGTTGAGTTCTTCGTATTTCTTGCCGACAGCAGCAGCGTGCTGACGTGCAATCATCTTCTGGTTCAAGGCGTGGAAGATAGAGATACGTGGGAACAGCGGGTGACCCGAGAAACGTGCCAGATCTTCCATCTCGTCGACCACGACAGGGTCGGCGATGTAAGCCTTCACGCCGTATTCTTTGGCGATGTCGTTGGCGATAAGACCGCCGAGGTTGCAGGCATGCTCGCCATACGAAGCGGCTTTGAGGTCACGGAGCATAGGCTCATTCACCTCGTAGACGCCTGATGTCAATGGGTGGAGCAGACCGCCACGGCCTACCACAGCGCTGAGACCGTTGATGTCAACGCCTTCGTTTTTCAACTCATTGAGAATCACTTCTTTACGATAAGAGAACTGGTCAGCAATCTTATCGAATTTAGCTAAGTCTTCAACAGAATGTTTGATATTCTTCTTGAAAACCTGTTCCTTGTCATTGAAAACAGCAACCTTCGTTGATGTCGAGCCTGGGTTTATGATTAAAAGTTTATACATATTTTTTCTGTTTTATGTTATTATTCTTATGCGATTAAAGCTGCCAATGCGATTGAATACAACTTTGTGAGCGAGGTGTCGCCGCGTGATGAGAGGACGCAAGGAACCTTGGCGCCCATGAGCATTGCGCCGATTTCGGCTTTGTCGAATTTCGAGCAGCATTTGTAGAACACGTTCGATGCCTCGAGGTTAGGGAACACGAGGCAGTCGGCGTCGCCGGCCACTGGGCTGTTCATTCCTTTGATCTGTGCTGTCTCAGCGTCACAAGCGAGGTCGAGAGAGATAGGACCTTCGACGAGGCAACCCTTGATCTGACCACGGTCGGCCATCTTCGAGATGATAGCTGCATCGACGCAAGCCGGGATACCAGCGCTCATCTGCTCGGTAGCTGTCACGAGGGCGACTTTCGGGGTTTTAACGCCGAGAGCCTTCGACACTGTGGTGACATATTTCAATATTGTCTGTTTCTGCTTGAGGTCAGGCAACGGGATGATAGCGCAGTCAGAAGCCACGAGAAGCTTGTGATAGTTAGGGTTCTGGATTACTGCGACGTGTGCCAATGTTACGTTTGGTGGGCAGAGGCCGCGTTCCTTGTTGAGGATGGCGCGCATGTATTTATCGGTCGGGAGAAGACCCTTCATGAGGATGTCGCCTTCGCCGCGGTTGATGAGGTCGCATGCCAATGCAGCAGCCTTCACGTCGTCTGTCTCCTGGACGATTCTGAACTTCTTGATGTCGATACCTTCTGCCTTGCAGATCTCAGCGATACGGGCTTCGTCACCGATGAGGGTGGCGTCGATAAGACCGTTGTCAACAGCGTCGTTGACAGCGCAAACAGTGTGGTCATCCATAGCAAAAGCTGCTACGAGACGTTTTTTAGGACGGCTCTTCAGCACGTCGAACATTTGATTTAATTTGGTGATTTCCATTTTCGTTAACTTTTTTTGTTATTTATTTAATTCAATTGTTTTCGTTTCTTTTTATGAGTTTCCTCGCTTCGCTCGAAATGACAAGGTTCTAAAAATGATACGTTGTCATTCCGAACCCCGTTAGGGGCGAGGAACCTCACTTAATTTATCGCTAGCATCCAATATATCTTGAGATAACCAATTTCAAAATTTCGCTCGTTCCCTCTCCTATCTGGAGGATGCGTTGGTCGCGGTAGAAGCGTTCCATGTTGAAATCCTTGAGCAAGCCATGGCCTCCCATCACCTGAACGGCTTTGTCGCAAACCTCGGCAGCCACCTGTGAGCAGTAGAGTTTCGCCATCGCTGCTTGTTTTCCGTAAGGCAGATGAGCGTCTTTCATGCGGCAGGCTTTGTAAAGCAGCTCGCGCGCCGCCTCGATCTTCATCGCCATCTCGGCAAGCATGAAGCTGACAGCCTGGAACTTGCACACCGGCTTGCCAAACTGCTCGCGCTGTTTCGAATATTCGAGAGACATCTCGAAGGCACCCTGAGCGCAACCGAGTCCCATCGCACCGATTGACAAACGTCCGCCGTCCAACGTTGCAAGCATGATATGCGAGCCGTCGCCCGGTTTTCCGAGGATGTTCTCATCGTTGAGCTTCACGTTGTTGAACTTCAGCTCGCCAGTGTTCGAGGCGCGCCACATCATCTTGCGGTCCATCGGACGCTGAGTGAAGCCCGGCATATCATTTTCAATCAAAAACGCAGTAAACTCAGGCTTTCCGTTGCTCTCGCCAGAGATGACCTGAATGGTGCTTCCCAAAGTCATCGGGGTGGCGCTGTTGGTGATAAATATCTTTGTTCCGTTGACAACCCATTGATTATCAACTTTCTTTGCAGTCGATTTTGTTCCTCTCGAGTCGCTGCCAGCCGTCTCCTCGGTGAGACCGAAGCCCCAGAGATGGTCTTTGCACAACTTCGGGAGATATTTCTCTTTCTGTTCTTTTGTTCCGTATTCTTTGATTGGTCCGATACCGAGCGAGTTATCCGCCGCTATGGTAGCTGCCGTGGAGCCGTCGATGCGCGCAAGTTCCTCAACAGCAATGATATACGACAAAGTGTCGAGACCTTGTCCGCCGTATTCCTGAGGCACGCACATGCCAAGGAGACCGAGTTGTCCCATCTTCTTAGTCAGCTCGACGTCGAATTTCTCGTGCTCGTCGTTGAAAGCCGCAACCGGTTTCACCTCTTTCTCAGCGAAATCGCGGACTTTCGCGCGCAGTTCGATTTGTTTTTCAGTCAATCCGAAATTCATATTCCAAGTTCAATTAAAACTGTTTTCGTATCTACTTTTTCACCTTCTTTAACATTGATTTTCATGACTTTAGCATCACTTTTCGCCACAATATTGTTTTCCATCTTCATTGCCTCGACGATGCAAAGTATAGTGCCATAATGCACCTTATCCCCTTCTTTCACGTTGATTTTCATCACGTTACCTGGCATTGGCGAGAAGAACTTCATGTCATCGCCAGCCACATCGGTATGCGAATAGTCTTTCATGTCGTTTAGCTGGTCGTCGCGATGGCAGATGAAATCCAAGCCGCGCAGATGCACGCAGTAGTCGTGATGCGGAGTCTGCGACACAAACACCGGCTCAGTGCGGCCGTTTATTATCACCTTTTGCACGTCGCCATTCTGCGAAAGCATTACAGAATAAGGCTTTCCGTTGATTACGCATTCGAGGCTGGAGCTAGAAAAACGATTGATTTGCACCTTCATAGTCTGTGGGTTGGAATCGTTGTGCGACTCCATCACGGTGACGTTCAGCGACATCTGGAAACGCCAGTAACCGATTGAGTTCCAAACGTTTGCAGTATCCTGACGGTTATTGAAATCGTGGAAAAGGAACAACGCCACTACATCTTCTTTCTTGATGTTTTGACGCGCCTGACGCATGGTCTCAACCAGCTCCTCCTGATGCTTTCCGCAATAGGAAGTGTCGATTTTATTATTTGTAAAATCTTGATTATCAATGATACTTTGTAGATAAGGGATATTCGTCTTCTCAGTCTGGACGATATATTCCTTCAACGCTCTACGGGTTATTTCGATAGCCTCGTCGCGAGTCTTTCCGAAGCAAATCAGCTTAGCTATCATCGGGTCGTAGCTGTCGCTGATGGTGCACGGACCGTCGATGCTGCTGTCGATACGCACACCGCGCATCTGAGGCTCGTGATAGAGCGTCACCTCGCCTGCAGCCGGAAGGAAGTTATTCTCCGCATCCTCTACATACACACGGCATTCGATGGCGTGACCTTTGTCTTGAATCATGTCCTGTGTCCAGCCCATCTCCTTGCCGCGGGCGATGCGGATTTGCTCTTCGACGATATCAATTCCTGTGCGTTGCTCCGTGACAGGATGCTCTACTTGGATACGAGTATTCATCTCGAGGAAGTAGAAATTGAGGTCTTTGTCAACCAAAAACTCCACTGTGCCAGCATTCTTGTAACCCACTGCTTTACAGAGATTTACAGCTGTTTCGCATATCGCCTGACGTTTCTCGGGAGTGAGGGTCGGCGACGGCGATTCTTCGATAATCTTCTGGTAGCGGCGTTGAACTGAGCATTCGCGTTCGTAGAGATGAATCACGTTGCCGTAATGGTCGGCAAGCACCTGCACCTCGATATGACGTGGGTTTTCAACGTATTTCTCGACATAGACCTCGCCGTCGCCGAAGTATTTCTGTGCCTCACGCGACGCTTTCTCGAGCTCGTCGCGAAGGTCTTCTTTGCTGCGAACTATGTGCATGCCTTTTCCACCGCCGCCTGCCGCCGCTTTTATCAGCACAGGATATGGAAGCTTGTCGGCCTGCTTCATGATATCGTCCATAGTGCCGGTAACGCCAGTAGTCACAGGTATTCCGTGCGATTTCGCAAACTCGCGTGCAGCGATTTTGTTACCCATGAGGCGCATGGTGTCGGCATCGGGACCGATGAAGATGATGTTGTTATTTGCGCAAGCCTCGGCAAGTTCTGGACTTTCCGAGAGGAATCCGTAGCCGGGATGTATGGCGTCGGCGCCAGTGTCCAAAGCTGCGTCGATAATCTTCTGAATATTGAGATAAGTATCTTTAAGTTGACCGTTGCCGAGAGGGCGTGCCTCATCGGCCATACGGCGGTGCAGACTGTCGGCGTCGTTGTCGGCGTAGATAGCTACTGAGTTGATACTCAGCTTTTTAAGCGTACGCATCACCCTCACCGCGATCTCTCCGCGGCCTGCAATAAGCACTTTATGAATCTTCTTCGAAGGCATAGTATATAATTCGTTGCAAAATTACGAATTATTTATAATATTTCCAACATATATGCAATAATTTTTGACAAAACAAACGTAGAGACGCACCATGGCGCGTCTCTACAATTTTATAAAATGTCTGAAATCGTTCTTTATCTGATATTGAAATGCACTTCCACCAAGCCGATGTCTCTGGTGCTGCCCACATATTGATGGTTGCGTTCCTGGTAATGGCCGTCCTTGGTGTCTGCATGGTCGAGATTATACGCCTCAACCATAGGATCAGGATTGCTTCCATTCCAAGTGTGGTGGTATGTCACCGTATTCACCTCGCAGTTATCGAAAGGTTCTGCGAAGCCGGTAATCATGATTGACAGATTATATACATGGTCGTAAAACAAGTCACCATTCTGGGCGTGTTCACGTGTTTGTCTTGCCCAGAAAGTAAGCGTGTCATGTGTATGGGTAACATACATCTCATCCCAGTCTCTATGCCACCAATATACCATTTCACCGAATTCCATGTGTCCGTTGCCGTCTTCATCAACGATGGCACCGTAGAATTTGTAGTTGCCCAATGTGATTGTCAGATGATTTGTCGTCCTGCACCTCGTCGGGTTTGCGCGACAATCTTATGTTTCCGTACTCTGTCTTCGTGGGAACGGGAAATGTGGTCGGCAGCAATGAAAAAACAGTGTCTCGGATATGAATAAAAGCCATTCCGTCATCATGATTATAAACTGTTGGCATAAAACACGTTATGTCCTGCGCGAGGGATATTCATATCGGGCAGCCGCTCGGCAAACTGAGCTTTCAGCATTATCGCCGATGCTAATAAAATCAAAAGCACGAAACACCTTTTCATCATTGACAACGATATTTTTTGCAAAAGTAATGATTTTTTGGTATTTTTTATTCTAAAAAATATTGACCGGACCGATTTTTGTTAAAAACATCAAAGAGGACACACATAAATATAAAGTCCGTGAATCCATCATGTCTGTATGGAGGCTCGGCAAAACCCTAACTGCGACAAGAAAACTCACGGACAAGGTGAGCATTTCCTTTTCTTTTGCAGTTAATTTAGAAATTGCCGATTTCCACACGTCAAAGAAAAGCGAAAACGCTTTTTAATATGTCTTTAAATCATATATTCTATGTATAACAGAATTATTATTTAACGACGCAAAAATAATGCATTTTTTTCAAAAAACAAGGGGGAAGACAAAAATAATTGAATTAAGCTAAAAAAAATACACATAATTAGGCAAAATAATGTATTTTTGCACTTGACTTCGGTCAGGCTTCCAAATTCTGAACTGGCGACATGCTCAAGAAATAACATGTAATTCTTGGGGTTTATAAATATTAATCACTTTGGCGCGGCATGACGAAACGCTGTAATTTGCAGGATTTGTCATGCCGCGCCTGTTTGTCCCCCGAAAAACTCAATGGTATTAAGTTTTAAATGAGATACTCTTTCAATGAGTTAACGTAGTTTTCGAATGCTGCGAGTCCCGCCGGCGTGATTTTGCATGTCGTGCAAGGCACCTTCCCCTTGAAGCCTTTTTCGACAGAGATGTAACCCGCCGCACTGAGCTTGTCGATCTGCACGCTGAGGTTGCCCGAAGTCGCGCCGGTCTGTTTTTTGATGTAGCTGAACTCGGCACTTTCGACGCCAGCCAGAATCGACATCACCGCCAGTCGCAGTTCGGAATGTAGAATTGGGTCTAGTTTCGGAAACATGGCTATTTGCTTTGTGATTTGACAATAAAACCGGTAATCATGAGAATCACTCCGCAGAGGGTGAAAAGCAACAGCTGTGCCTCGGAGCGCAAAATGATGGCTGCTATTGCCCCGCCTATTCCAAGGATGAAACCGCCGACGATAATCGCCCAGTTTTTCAAGGTGATTCCCGAGACACACTCAGCGAAACCGAAGGCCAGGATTATCACGAGAGTCAGGTTTTGCGGGGCGATAAACATGAAGACGGCGCTAATCACGACCGCGAAGGCGCAGTAGGCGAGCCAGATGCCGTGAAGCTGTTTGCTGATGATGTTTTGAGGCAGCGCTACCTTGCTTTTGCCGATGAAATGTGCCATCGGGAAGCCGATGAGAGGCATTGCGAACCACAGCATGTTCCAAATCGGATCGTGCGTGACGTGTATCAATTCATAGATCAGGAGCGACATCACTGTAAGCAATGCGCCCCACAGGATAAAATGTTTTGCGCTGTTTTGAAGAATCGAGCGGCGGCTGTTGTTCATCATCTCGGTGATGATTCCGAGGCTCTCTTGAGCTGTCATTTCTTTGTTTTCGAAGTTGTTTTCCATAGTTTTAAATTTTAAATGTTTAACTTTTAATTTTGAATCTTTAAATTTTAATTTGAAAGTGCACTTTATGTCCTAAACGACGCTGCAAAGATAAACAAGTTTATAATATAAACCTCAAAAATTATGAAAAATTTTTGCAAAAATTTTAAGATTTTTTATAAAGTGTTGATTTATAATAAATTACAAATCACACATTAAACAATCCAGAGAGTAATTTTTTGCCGCTATCGGCAAGATTTTATTAATTATAGGAATAAAAATGTTGGTTTCTTCCTTTTGCCTTGATGGAAAATGAAGCGAAAAGATCAAGGGAAAGAACAAAAATATTTTAAAAAATGGTCGATACATGAAAGATTATTTATACATTTGCAACGAGGAATTAAACAAAGTTTAAAAACCTTTAAAATCCGAAAAAAGAGTCACTTCGGTTATTTGAAAAGAAAAACGTCCGCACTGTTTGGGACGATGAGGAAGAAAAATGGTATTTTCCCATTGTTGATGTAGTAGCAGTTTTAACTGATAGTTCCAACCCACAAACTTATTGGCGAGTATTAAAAAACCGCTTGATTAAAGAAGGAAATGAAACCGTTACAAATTGTAACGCTTTCAAATTTCGAGCAGCTGATGGCAAAATGCGAATGACAGATATCGCTGATGTTCAACAGCTTATGCGTCTAATATAATCAATCACATCTCCCCTAGCCTTTTTTCATCTAAACGATAAATCGTCCATTCTTCCATTGGCTTCGCGCCGAGGGATTTGTAGAAGTCGATTGAGGGCTGATTCCAGTCGAGACACACCCACTCCATGCGGCCGCAGCGACGCTCTTTGGCGAGACGAGCGAGATACAGTAATAGTGCTTTGCCATAGCCTAAACCACGTTTTTCGGGGATAACGAAAAGGTCTTCGAGATACAAGCCTTTGCGGCCGACGAAAGTGCTGAAGTTGTGAAAAAACAAGGCAAAACCGACAGGAACGCCGTCCTCGCAACAGAAGACGACCTCGGCATCATGCTTCACGAAAAGGGAATCGTAAATCGTAGCTTCAGTGGCTTCGACTTCATCGAGCATTTTCTCGTATGTAGCGAGTTTTTTGATGAAATCGAGAACTAATGCAGACTCGTTTTCATGGGCGGGGCGTATTGTGAATTTAGGCATAATCTATTGTTTTTCAAAGACCTTAGACTTTAGACATTAGACCTTAGTTTTTTCGAACCTGGCTAAAGTCTAACGTCTAAGGTCTAATGTCTATTTATCTAAAAATTTCTTCATTCTTTCCTGGGCATCCGCTCCCATTCTTTCATTTGCAATGAGTGATGATGTCATTTCAAAAATGCCACTGTATGGGTCAGCGTGACCAGCAACCGAACGAATCAATTGCTTACAATCTCTAATGGCTACTGGTGATGCCGAAAGATAGCTCTCTGTGTAGAAATCCAAGCGTTTGTTGAGTTCCTCCATCGTGCCGACATAGTTCACAAGGTTGAATTTCAACGCTTCTTGAGCTGTGAACTTACGGCCGCTCAGCATGGTGTCGCGAGCCATCGTCTCACCGCAACGGGCAATGACAAAAGGCGAAATCGTAGCTGGAGTGAGCCCTAATTTTACTTCGCTGAAGGCGAACACAGTGTCGTTTTCTGCCAGCACTACGTCGCAAGCGGCTATTATACCGTTGCCGCCTCCAATAACGTGACCGTGCACTAAAGCTATCACTGGAGTGTTGCAGAAATAGATGGTCTTAAACAGCTTCGAGAGCTTGTTTGCATCATCCAGATTCTGCGCATAGCCATATTTTGCTATGTCTTTCATGTAGTTGAGGTCGGCGCCGGCGCAGAAACTCTTGCCGTTGCCGCAGATCTCAATCACATGGATGTCCTCGCGCGTGTCGAGCCAGTCGATGGCCTCGGCGAGCTCACGTATCATCATGGCATTCAATGCGTTACGAACCTCGGGACGGTTCAGCGCGACGCGCGCGACGTTTTTCTCAATTCCTATTTGAAGTGTGGTGAATTCCATATTACATTCTAAATACTCCGAACTGTTGTGGCGGGAACTTCTGGTTTAGCGATGCCGCGATACCCATGGCGAGGATTCTTCGTGTGTCGACCGGGTCGATGATGCCGTCGTCCCACAGACGCGCGGTGCTATAGAAGGCCGAGCCTTCGTAGTCGTATTTCGCCAAAATCTCGCGTTTCAAAGCCTTGATTTCCTCTTCAGGCACTGGCATTCCCTTGTAATGATACTGGTCTTCCTTGACGGTGGCGAGCACGTTGGCGGCCTGGGTGCCTCCCATGACCGAGATCTTGGCGTTAGGCCACATGAAAAGAAGTCTCGGACTGTAGGCGCGGCCTGCCATTCCGTAGTTACCTGCGCCGAACGAGCCTCCGAAAATGACCGTGAACTTCGGCACGTTGGCGTTACTCACTGCATGCACCATCTTGGCGCCGTCCTTGGCGATGCCGCCGCATTCGTATTGTTTTCCGACCATGAAGCCTGTGACGTTCTGCAAGAATACCAGCGGGATATTACGTTGGCAGCAAAGCTCTATGAAGTGCGTCGCCTTCAATGCCGACTCGCTGAAAAGCACGCCGTAGTTGGCGATGATGCCCACCGGGAATCCCATCAGATGAGCGAAACCGCAGACGATTGTAGTTGCATATCTCTCCTTAAACTCCTGGAAGCGGCTGCCATCGACGATACGCATTATGACCTCGCGCGGATCGACCACTTTTCTTAAATCTACAGGTGCTATGCCGTACAGCTCCGTCGGGTCGTAGAGCGGCTCTTCAACAGGAAGCATATCGAGCAGCTGTTTCTTCGGCTTCTCCAGTGTTTTAAAGATGTTACGGCAGATCTGCATGGCGTGGCTGTCGTTCTCCGCAAGGTGGTCGGCGACGCCCGAGACAGAGGTATGCATCTCGGCTCCGCCAAGCTCTTCAGCAGTGACGATTTCACCTGTAGCGGCCTTCACCAGCGGAGGTCCACCGAGGTAGATGGTGCCTTGTTTCTTCACGATGATGGTCTCGTCGCTCATCGCAGGCACGTAGGCGCCGCCTGCGGTACACATTCCCATCACGATGGCAATCTGAGGGATGCCCATTGCCGACATCCTCGCCTGGTTGTAGAAGAAACGACCGAAATGCTCCTTATCCGGGAACACGGTATCCTGCTCAGGCAGGAAGGCACCGCCGCTGTCAACCATATACACGCACGGCAGATGGTTCTCCATCGCGATCTCCTGTGCGCGCAAGTGTTTCTTGACGGTATACTGCATATAGGTGCCGCCTTTCACCGTGGCGTCGTTGGCAACGATGACCGCCTCACGGCCTTGAATCATGCCTATTCCGGTGATGATACCAGCCGAAGGGAAGTCGTTGTTATACGTGTCGTAAGCCGCCATCGGCGATAGCTCCAAAAACGGAGTGTTCTTGTCAATGAGCAGGTCGATGCGCTCGCGGGCAAGGAGTTTGTTACGTTTCTTATGCTTGGCAATAGCCGCCTCTCCGCCGCCGTGCATGCTGGCGTCCATAGCGGCGCGGTATTTCTCCATCAGCTCCATGAAAGCCTTGCGGTTCTCTTGAAACTCAGCACTTGCTGGGGATATTTGAGATTTTAGTGTTTGCACTTTGATACAATTTTTTGCAAAGATACAAAAAAAATTTGGAGTTTGGAGTTTGAAGTTTTTTTATTGTTTAGTTTTCGGAATTTATTGCAAATTTGCATAAAATTCGGAAAATTTTTGTAATATATTCGGAATTTATTGTAATTTTGCAGAAAATTCGGAATAAAAATGGCACAATACGTACAAAGAGAGTTTTATCTTCGGCAACTGATTGACAAAATGGACAACGGTGAAATAAAAATAGTCACTGGCCCACGACGCAGCGGAAAATCATGGCTTCTCAAAAAGATTTTCAAAGACTATCTTTTACAAAAAGGAATAGCTGAAAATCAAATCATCATTATTTCTTTTGATTTGGATGACGATGACGAAACTGGAGATTTGACTGAGCGTCAGGCTCTTAAGGATTATCTAAAGAGTTGTATTATTTCAAACAATTTGTCTTACTACGTCATTCTTGATGAAATACAAGAGGTCGAAGGTTTTGAGAAAATTGTCAACGGACTGAACGCCAAGGACAATGTGGATGTGTATATAACCGGAAGCAACTCCCACTTCCTTTCTTCCGACCTCAACACAATTTTACGTGGACGAGGTGATGAGGTGAGGGTTTATCCATTCTCTTTCAAAGAGTTTTGCTCTAACCGCACCGAGCCAGTTAATGAATTGTGGAAAGAGTACTACACATACGGAGGAATGCCAGGTTTGCTGAGGAAGAACACACCTGAACAAAAAGTCGCTTATTTGCAACGATTATGGAACAAGACCTATCTCGACGATGTGGTTGAGAGGCATCATGTACAGAACCGCGAAGCCCTTTCCAACCTTGCTGACGCTTTATGTTCGTCTGTAGGGTCGCTGACTAACCCTAATAGAATTTCCAATGTTCTAAAAAGTGTACAGAACATCAAAATCGACCCTGCCACCATCGAAAACTACATAAGTTATCTGGAGGACGCCTTTCTTTTTGAAGGCTCCAGAAGATACAATATCAAAGGCAACAAATATTTCGAAAGTATAAAGAAATACTACGCTGTAGATGTCGGTTTAAGAAATGCCAAGCTGAATTTCCGCCAGCAGGAAGTGACACATATCATGGAAAACGTGATATATAACGAGCTTCGAATGCGAGGTTTTAGTGTGGATGTCGGATTGGTGGAGTCGCGCGAGATGCGAGACGGAAAGTCGCAATACATTCAATATGAGATTGATTTCATTGCCAGCAACGGCATGGATAAGTATTATATTCAGTCGGCTTTTTCGTTAGATGACGAGAAAAAACGCCAGCAAGAGATTCGTTCACTTTTAAAAGTCGGTGACAGCTTTAGGAAGATTGTTATTTTAGGCAATGATATTGCTGAATACACTGATAATTATGGTATCAGGTACATGGGACTGTTTCAATTCCTATTGTCAGGGTTTTAGTTTGTAAAATTCAAGAACTGGTAATACTATTTTTTCGTATTATCAGTTCTTGAAAAACAAAATAAATTGACCACAAATAACCGAATTTTCGGAATTTATTGCAAATTTGCAGAAAAATCGGAATGGAATACGATTGGGGATTCCATTCCGACATGAAGAATTGAGGTTAATCGTCTATCTGTTGTACTTTGCCATTGTGAAAATAAACTCTTGTTTTGTAGTTATAACACCAAACTTCTGTAACACTTCCTGCAGTAGTTGTTCTGTATTTATTCATAGGATAGCCCCAAGAGTCCATACACATTTCTTGTGTCATACCGATTGATAGTTGATGTTTAGAAACCAACTTACCATTTTCGACACCATATTTGGCAATCATCTGTTGTTCAAATTCATTTGCGAGTCGTTCTTTTTCTCTTTTCCTTTCAAGATTTGCCTGTTCTATCTCTTTTTGTCTTTGTTCTTCCTTTTTCTGATTAAATAGTTTCCTATCTTCATCGCGTTTTTTATCCATCGCCAATACCAAATCGTAATCCTCCGGGATATACATGACCATAACATTATAGATACGTTCATAATCGCTTGAAAACGAAATACCATATGGAATATGAGATTGGTTTTCAACTCTGAAAAATTCTTTCTCTTCTCCTGAATAGAAGAACAAATATTCCATTGGAATAGAAAAACTACCAGAAGACTTTCCTTCAAGGATACAATAAACATGATATTTTGATTCTCCTTGCTTTTTATTCAATACTAAATCTTTTACTACAAACAAACTATCCGCAATTTTAAACTTCTCCCCTCGAAGTGCATCTTGAATAACATCTCCATTTTTAATCTTATTACCCCTGTTATATACCTTTTTTTGAAATGGCTCTCTTTTGTCGAATCCATCAGAGTATTTTTTCAGAAACACTTCTTTCCCTAAAAAGTGTTTTACGAATTCAGTGTAAAATTCAACCCTAAATGGTCTGATGTCTATTAAATTTCTGCAATAATAAACATAATCATACCCGTCGCTTTTATTAACAGAAGTGAGTACGATATAATCGTATCTAAGGCAATTTCCTCTGTATTCTGGTTTCGCTTCTACCAGACACTCTTTTACTCTTTTCACATATTCTTCATCAGTTCCTCGCCGCAACTGGTAGTCATGTGAATATTTTTTCCCATTGATTTTAATATAGTATTCAGACGAGCCTGTACTTGTACTGATTTTTTCAAGATATGGATCACGTTGTATTTTTCGATATTTATTGAAAATGAAATTCCCTTCGCAGAAAACATATCCTGTAACGACATAGTATCCTTTGGGCAAAGTGTTTACGCATATTTCAGAATCACCATCTATTTTGACTGCAAAAGATTCGCTATAATTGTAGGCTGTATATCTAACTTCCTCATGCAAATCATAATCATAGCCTCTACATTGTTCATTTTCAACAAAGGAAATGTTTTCAGGAATATAAACCGTATCGCCTATCATATTGTAACGGTTCCATTCAATCTGATATGATAAATAACTATCATATTCTATCCAAGCGTCTTGATGTCCGAAACCTTCTATAAAATTGGCTTGGGGAAAAATCGTGTCAAAAGAAATGTCGTTGTCATAATAATTCTTAGAGCCCGTCAATTGTTCCGCATAGTCCTCGATGACAACTTTGATTTGTCCATAAACTGAACTATCAACAAAGATAGCCATCATTAATACTATTGCAAGTTTTATTAATACGTTTGTATTCATAACATATTAGTTTAGATATTACTAATCTTATTGACTATCAATTCAACTATAGGGCGCTTGACATCTAGCATTTTGGAACGATCATCTGCAAATTCCGTCCAAAATTCATTTTCGGGTTTAACCAAATCTTCGTATCTTTCTGTAAGCATCCGATAAGAAGAGCCCTCAACATCACGAGCACGGGCACATACCACAACAATATCTGGACGATAATCATCAATCAAACTTTCCATCAGTTCAGCCAAACGATCGTCGTCATCACCTTCGGAAATTATGACAATTCTTTTCTTTTCCAAATCAAGAACTGATTGGAAATCAACCATCCAATTATCTACAGAAAGATAATTTCCATTTGTTTTAAGCATTTTTACATTAGCACCTTGCCCAATAAGTTCGTTGTGCAACAATGTTGCAGTTGTTGTCTTGCCATCATCTCTACGACCTCGGATAATAACCAGTTCCATTTTGAAAAATTTTAATTATGCCTACTCTAAATTGCAGTTATCGGTATCCCTGCTTTGAGCCAGCGGTCGTTGTTTAGAAAATCCGTGGAAAAAAGAAAGGCATGAACCCTTTTCTGCCACTTATTCTCATCGATGGTGTCTGGAATAACCATATAAACAAATAAGTGTGAATGATTCACGCCTAAAAGCGCGAACTTCAGCAATCTTATTCTCGTTTATATGTAACAGTTTTCCAGACTTTACGATGAGAGAACAAGAGCGTCAGCTCAATATGTCTTTTTATCTATTTTTTCGTTTTATATCATGTGTTTGTTTTAATTTCACGATGCAAATATATGCATTATTTCTGATTTATCCAAAAATATTTTGTTTGAATGTTTTTAACCATATTTTTATACCCTATCTAATATAATTCCACAAGATTTTAATGTTTTATACCCTTTCGGTTATATTTTTAATAAATTTTTAAATTTTATACCCGAAAGGATGTAATATTTCGAAAAATTAAGTATTTTTGCAAAAATTTTCGATTATGGCTGAAAAAAGCAGACTGTCGCAACAGGTTAAAGCGCTAAGAAAACAATATCATTTGACGCAGGAGGATTTATCATTCAAATCTGGCGTAGGACTTCGTTTCGTGAGGGATATGGAGCAAGGAAAAAAGGCATTGAGAATGGATAAAGTGAATGCTGTGTTGGCTTTGTTTGGAAAAGAATTGGGAGTTGTCGAACAACCGAGAGGAGTTGAACAATGAGAAAAGCGGATGTTTTTTACAGAGACGTAAAAGCCGGACAACTTGCTGAAGACGAAAACGGCTATTCATTTTGTTATGATGCGGCATATCTGGCATTAGAGAATGCAGAGCCGATAAGTCTTACCTTGCCTTTACGAGCTGAGGCATACGAATGTCCGGTTTTGTTTCCGTTTTTCGACGGTTTGATACCTGAAGGATGGCTGCTTGATGTGGCATTGCGCAACACCGATGTGAGCATTCTCGACAGAATGTCGCTGCTTCTGCTTTGTTGCAAAGACTGCATCGGTGCAGTGAGCGTTGTGCCTGAAAAAGAGGAGGTTAGCCATGTGTAAATGTCTGTTTTGCTACAAGGAACTGAACGAGGGCGAGCATGATTTCCACGCCCATTGCGCACGAAAAATTTTCGGCACTGCGACCGCTCCGTCAATGGAGTACACACAAAAAGACATGGACAGCCTTGCCGAACAAATAATACGTTCGCAGACCACTTTGACAGGCGTCCAACCCAAACTTTCGCTGAATCTTCAGAAACACGAAGGGAGCCAGAGATTGACTGTGGTTGGACTTTGGGGAGCGTATATCTTCAAGCCGCAGACGGCAGACTATCCCGAGTTGCCAGAAAATGAGGATTTGACGATGCATCTGGCTGAAATCGCTGGCATAAACACAGCCAAGCACTCTTTGATTCGCCTCGCCGACAAATCATTGGGCTACATGACTCGCCGAATGGACCGCGACAAAAAAGGAAACAAATTGGCGATGGAAGACTTCTGTCAGCTGACCGAACGCCAGACCGAATACAAATATCGCAGCTCATACGAGCACATAGCGAAAGCTATCGCGAAGTTTTCGTCAGTGCCCGGTTTGGATTTGGTTAATTTTTACGAAATTGTCATGTTTTGCTGGATTACCGGCAACAACGACATGCATTTGAAAAACTTTTCGCTGATTTCGCAAAAACATGGCGAATATGAACTTTCGCCAGCTTACGATTTGCTAAATGTCGCAATAGCGAATCCTAATGATAAAGAGGAATTGGCTTTAACCCTCAACGGGAAAAAGAGTCGCATCACACGCAACGATTTTTTAGAATCTGCAGGAAAATCAGGCGTTTCAGAAG
The DNA here is from genome assembly GCA_905233445.1 of uncultured Bacteroidales bacterium. GTDB lineage: Bacteria > Bacteroidota > Bacteroidia > Bacteroidales > F082 > Limimorpha. The sequence continues at coordinate 19,544 of CAJOEP010000002.1, forward strand.
TAATTGTCAAGCGATTGATTTCCAATTTCGAAAAATGCGTTCCATCATGGGTACAAAAAATTGACGAGTCGTTTTTGTCTGATGATATGAAAGACAAATACGTCGAGTTGGTTTACGACAGGATGAAGAGAATTTTAAAATAATCATTATGAAAAGATTATTTTTCGACGCTTTTTTGCTGATAGTTTTGACTGTTGCGAGCTTTTGGCTGATTATGGCATTGAAGCCGGTGCAGGTGCAAATTATGAGTTACAATGTGAGACACTGTGCCGGAATGGATTTGGTGGTGGATTATGATAGGACAGCAAATGTAATTATCAAAAACCAGCCGGATGTAGTGGCGATTCAAGAGCTTGACAGCATGACTGGAAGAAGCGGACGGAAGTATCAGCTTGAAGAATTGGCTAAGAGAACCTCATATTTTTCTGTTTTTGGCAAAGCAATTGATTATGACGGAGGTGGCTATGGAGTTGGTATTTTGACCAAAGAGCAACCTTTGAGCACAAAACGGATTCCTCTTCCAGGCGAAGAGCCAAGAATGCTTTTACTAGTTGAACTAGAAAATTATGTTATTGCCTGCACGCATTTGGATTTAGAAGAAGATGCAAGATTAGCTTCAGTGCCTTTAATCATTGAAGAAGCACAACGTTGGGTGAAACCATTCATCCTTGCCGGAGATTGGAATGATACTCCTAACTCCCGGCTTTTACAGGAGCTAACGAAGAGTTTTACAATAAATTCAGGAAATGATTTCACCTTCCCAGCCGATGTGCCAAACGAGTGCATCGACTATGTGGCGACATACAATTCACATGCAGTAAAAACGCTGGAGTCTATGGTAATTGACGATCCCGAAGCTTCCGACCACCGGCCGCTGATGGTAAAACTACAGCTACCTTAATTAATTGACATCGAAATAATCGAAAAACACTAAAAGCTAACGCTTTGTTGACAACAACCCGCAAGCGGCATCGATATCTTGGCCTCGCGAAGCTCTTATTGTTGCAATGATTCCTTTGTCATTTAATTTATCGCGGAAGCGGACCATGTCTTCCAATGATGGACTCTGCAAATCAATATTAGGTATAGCATGGAATCGGATTAAATTGACGCGGCAACGGAGGCTTCCGAGCTGACGGGCGAGCTCGTTGATGTGCTTCGGAGTGTCGTTAAGGCCTTTAAACACTATATATTCGAACGATACGCGACGTTGGCCGCTCCAGTCGTGCTGGCGGATGGCGTGGATGACCTCGTTGATAGGATACGACTTCTCAACCGGCATGATTTTAGCGCGCTCTTCGTGGAAGGGGCTGTGCAGACTGATGGCGAGGTTGCATTTCGACTCGTTGATGAAACGTTTCATGTTCGGGATGACGCCGGCGGTGGAAACCGTGATACGCGTCGGACTCATCGCCAAACCCCAGTCGGATGTCATGATTTCGAGCACGCACATGATGTTGTCGTAGTTGTCCATCGGCTCGCCCATGCCCATGAAGACGAAGTTCGACAAAGTCTCGTATTCCGGCAGGTTAAGTATCTGATTTATAATGTCGCCAGCCGACAGATTGCCTTGGAATCCTTGTTTTCCGGTCTGGCAGAAGAGGCAGTTCATCTTGCATCCCACCTGACACGACACGCAAAGCGTAGCGCGTTCTTTTTCAGGGATATACGCTGTCTCGACGAAGCCATTTTCAGCCGGGGAAAGATACTTCTTAGTGCCGTCTTTCGATTCTTGCACATCGGCGAAGGCGCGATAGCCTGTTTCATAATTTTCGGCCAAAATCTGGCGTGTCTGCTTCGACAGATTTGTCATCTCATCGAAAGTGGTGACGCGTTTGCGGTAGAGCCAATCGACGAGTTGTTTTGCCGTAAACTTCGGCATATTATGTTGAGCTACAACATCTTGCAGCTCTGCGAGGGACATTCCGAGTAATGCTTTCATAATTGTTATTATTTTTTATCGCGGCCCAACAGTGAGCCAATCCAATGGCGGTTGAGGCGTGATATGTTCTGACGTTTGATTAGTTTCGGGCATTCGGCTTCGCAGGCGTAGGTGTTGGTGCAGTTGCCAAATCCAAGTTCGTCCATTTTCTCCACCATGCTACGCACGCGGTCCATGGCTTCCACCTCGCCTTGCGGCAGCAAGGCGAGGTGGCTCACCTTAGCACCAACAAACAGCATCGCCGAGGCGTTTTTGCATGCCGCCACGCAGGCTCCGCAGCCGATGCAGGCGGCGGCGTCCATTGCCATGTCGGCCACATGTTTCGGAATCGGGATGGCGTTGGCATCAGGCACTCCGCCAGTGGTGGTGTTGATGTAGCCTCCGGCCTGGATTATCTTATCCAATGCCGAGCGGTCAACCACGAGGTCACGTATCACCGGGAACGCCTTGGCGCGCCATGGCTCGATCCATATCTCGTCGCCGTCGTTGAACTTGCGCATATGCAGCTGGCATGTGGTGATGCCGTCGTCGTTGCCATGCGGACGGCCGTTGATATACAGCCCGCACATTCCGCAGATGCCCTCTCGGCAGTCGTTGTCGAAGCACACCGGATGCGCGATGCGGTCGTTGATGAGGCTCTCGTTCAAGATGTCGAGCATTTCCAGAAACGAGCAGTCCGGCGAGATATTATCAATAGGATAAGTCTCGAATTGTCCTTTTGCATGAGCGTTTTCCTGACGCCATATATGAAGTGTAAATCTCATGTTCTATTTATAATTTCTCATTGCTATTTGGATATATTCATAATTCAGCGGTTCTTTCTCCATCGTCTCGGGCTTGCCGTGTCCTTGGTAGTCCCATGCGGCGACGTACATGAATTTCTCGTCGTCACGAAGTGTCTCACCATCCTCGGTCTGATGTTCGGTGCGGAAATGTCCGCCGCACGATTCCTCGCGGTGCATGGCGTCGTCGATGATAAGCTGCGCCAACTCGAAATAATCCTCCAATCTATATGCTTTTTCCAGCTCGGGATTCATCTCATTCTGACTGCCGGGAATGTTCACCTCTTTCCAAAACTCGTTTTCCAATTCCGAAACGAGATTTTTAGCCTTTGCGAGGCTCTCGGTGTTACGCGCCATTCCGCAGTATTCCCACATGATTTTGCCGAGATGCTTGTGGAAATAATCCACGGTTTTTAGTTTGGAGTTGGCAGTTTGCAGTTTCGAGTTATTCATCAATCGTTCAAGGCGGTTTTTTACGTTATTTTCCGCCTCTTCAAACTCCTTGGTTTCAGTTGAAATTTTCCCAACGTTAATCTGATCAGCCAGATAATTTTGCAAGGTGTAAGGCAGCACGAAATAGCCGTCGGCGAGGCCCTGCATCAAGGCAGATGCGCCTAATCTGTTAGCTCCGTGGTCAGAGAAGTTGGCTTCTCCTGCTGCAAACAAGCCCGGGATGGTGGTCTGCAGCTCGTAATCGACCCAGAGACCGCCCATGGTGTAATGGATGGCGGGATAAATCATCATCGGGGTCTCGTACGGGTTCTCGTCGGTGATTTTCTGATACATCTGGAAGAGGTTGCCGTACTTCTGCTCCACCGCGTCTTTTCCGAGACGTTTGATAGCATCGGCGAAGTCGAGATAGACGGCATAGCCTGTACCAACACCATAGCCGGCGTCGCAGCGTTCCTTAGCGGCTCGCGATGCCACGTCACGTGGGACAAGGTTGCCGAAAGCCGGATATCTGCGTTCGAGGTAATAATCTCTGTCTTCTTCAGTGATATCTGTCGGTTTCAGCTTACCTGCACGGATTGCTTCGGCATCTTCTTTCTTCTTCGGCACCCAGATGCGGCCGTCGTTGCGCAGCGACTCGCTCATCAGAGTGAGCTTCGACTGGTAGTCGCCGTGTACCGGGATGCATGTCGGGTGGATCTGCACGTAGCAAGGGTTGGCGAATGCAGCTCCTTTACGGTGGCACACCAATGCCGCGCTGCCGTTGCTGTTCATGGCGTTTGTCGACAGATAATATATGTTGCCGTAGCCGCCTGTCGCAAGCACCACCGCATGTGCCGCGTAACGTTGCAGCTGTCCGGTCACCAAGTCTCTTGTGATGATACCACGCGCGCGGCCGTCAACGACCACGAGGTCCATCATCTCGCAGCGTGTGTGAAGCTTCACTGTGCCGCGGTTTATCTCACGGCTCAACGCGCCGTAAGCGCCGAGCAAAAGCTGCTGCCCGGTCTGACCTTTGGCATAAAACGTCCTGCTTACCTGTGCGCCGCCGAACGAACGGTTGTCGAGAAGTCCGCCGTAGTCGCGGGCAAAAGGCACACCCTGCGCCACACACTGGTCGATAATCGCATTGCTGACCTCGGCAAGACGATACACGTTAGCCTCACGTGCGCGGTAGTCGCCGCCCTTGATGGTGTCGCGGAACAGTCGCTCCACGCTGTCGCCGTCGTTCTGGTAGTTCTTCGCCGCGTTGATGCCGCCTTGAGCAGCAATAGAATGTGCACGACGTGGCGAGTCCTGGATGCAGAAGATATCGACATTGAAGCCGAGAGCACCCAATGATGCGGCGGCCGAGGCTCCGGCAAGTCCGGTGCCCACCACGATGATGTCGAGCTTACGCTTGTTAGCTGGATTCACCAGCTTCTGCGAGGCTTTGTAATTTGTCCATTTCTCCGCGAGTGGACCGGCAGGTATCTTAGAATCTAACTTCATAATCAATCATTTTAAAAACCGAAATAAACACCGACTACCACCGACGTGAACATCAGGCAGACCACCCACGAATAAATCTTTCCAAGCACCTCAAGCGCGCGGCCGTATTTGTAGTTGTAAAGCCCCAAAGTCTGGAACATCGCAGCAAATCCGTGACGGATGTGGAACCACACCACCACAAAGAAAACCAGATAGCTTATGGCGATATGTGTTATCTGAAATTTCTGATGTGCCTGCTCGTAAAAGTTGAGATTTCCGTCAACCAAGCCGAGTTTTACGAAGTAAAAATCCATGAAATGGCAGAAAAGGCACACCAAAATCAAGATGCCTGTCCAGACCTGAAGCTTCGAGCCAGTATGAGTCTTTGAGCGTTGCGGCTGATGATATCCTTGCGGACGCGCCATCTTGTTCTCGATGGTCACCCAAACCGTCAGTATGATATGGAACAAAAACGTCCCTAACAATATGATTTCCATAAACTTAACCAGATAATTGGTTCCCATGAAATCGCAGAAAGCGTTGTACCACGCACCGCCGTCATGCCTCAGAATACACATGTTCGCCGCTGCATGAAACAGTAAAAACACGCACAAAAACATGCCAAGCAGCGCCACCAGAATCTTTTTCGAAATCGAATGTAATTTTATTATTTGCATATTTATAACTTCTATTTTCAATTTTATCAAAACAACAAGTACGGACAAGGCATGCCTTGTCCCTACGGATTAACCACCGAAATCATCAAACATGATGTTTTCTTTTGCAACGCCAAGATTATCAAGCATTTGAATCACTGCTACGCTCATTGGACCCGGGCCGCACATGTAATACTCAATATCTTCAGGAGCCGGATGGTTTTTCAAATATGTCTCATACATCACGTTATGCACAAAGCCAGCAGTATAAGGAACTTTCGCGGCATCGGCTGCCGGATCCGGACGGTCCAGCGCCAAGTGGAAATGGAAGTTCGGGAAATCGCGCTCAAGTTGTTGGAAATCAGCGAGATAAAACACCTCGTTCAACGCCCTTGCGCCATAGAAATAATGCATCTTGCGGTCTCTGACATTCAAAGTCCTTGTCAGGTGCATTATCTGTGCACGAAGCGGTGCCATTCCGGCTCCACCGCCAACCCAAATCATCTCGGGGAGTTGACAGTTGGCAGTTGACAGTTGGCAGTTATCATACCTCTTTACATGAAAATCTCCGTATGGCCCCGACATCAGCACTTTGTCGCCTGGTTTCAGCGAGAAGATATACGACGACGCGATGCCTGGATTGACTTTCATGAAGCCTGAGCGGTCAGGCTTAAACGGCGGCGTGGCGATTCGCACCGTGAGCATGAAAACATCGCCCTCGGCGGGATAATTCGCCATCGAATAGGCTCGCACCGTCGGCTCGTTGTTGACGCAGCGCAGGTCGAGCATCTTAAACTTCTCCCACGACGGAAGATATTCATTACCAATGAGTTCCTTGTCGAAATCGGAATAGCTCAAGTCGAATTTCGGTATCTTGATTTGGGCGTATGAACCCGGGATGAAGTCCATATGCTCGCCAGCAGGCAGCTGTACCTTAAACTCCTTGATAAACGTCGCCACGTTACGGTTGCTCACCACAGTGCATTCATATTCTTTTACATCCAAAACCGATTGAGGCACAACGATTTTCAAGTTTTCCTTGACCTTCACCTGACAGCCCAGCCGCCAATGCTCTTGAATCTGTTTTCTTGTGAAAAATCCCGTCTCGGTAGGCAAAATCGTGCCTCCACCCTCCACCACACGGCATTTGCACTGTCCGCACGAGCCTTTGCCACCGCACGCCGACGCCAGAAAAATCTTCTGCTCCGCCAAAGTGGAAATCAGCGTGTTGCCAGCCGGCACGGTCAGCTCCTTGTCGTCGTTGATGGTGATTTTCACCTCGCCTTTCGGCATGAGCTTCTCGCGCACCCAAAGCAGCAGCGCCACGAGAATCAAAACAATCCCGAGAAACACCGCTACGCTAAGTAATATATTGACAGTCAAGCTCATACAATCAAAGTTTTATTCCCATAAACGCCATAAACGCTATTCCCATCAGTCCAGTGATGATAAATGCTATGCCGACGCCTTCGAGTGCCTTCGGAATCTTCGAATATCGCAGTTTTTCACGAATTGCGGCAATCGTCACGATGGCGAGCAGCCAGCCGAGTCCCGAGCCAAGGCCGAATACCGCAGCCTCGCCCACATTGCCGAAAGCGCGCTCCTGCATGAAGAGCGAGCAGCCCAAAATGGCGCAGTTCACAGCAATCAGCGGGAGGAAGATGCCCAGCGCCGAATACAAGGCGGGGCTGTATCTCTCAATCACCATCTCCAAAATCTGCACGATGGCGGCAATGATGGCGATAAAAAGTATAAACGTCAAATAACTCAAATCGACGGCGGCAAACTTCGGACTAATCCACGCCAACGCGCCAGCTGATAGTAAATATTTGTCAATCAGATAGTTAACTGGCACGGTGATAAGCAACACGAAAGTCACCGCCACACCCAGTCCGGCACTCGTCTTCACATTCTTCGACACCGCCAAATACGAGCACATGCCCAGGAAATAGGCGAAAATCATGTTATCGACGAAGACCGAACGAATTAGGAGATTGACTATATTCATTTAGTTTATTTTTTTGACGCGAGACTTTGAGACACGAGACGCGAGACTTTGAGACACGAGACGTGTGACTTTTATTTTTTTGTATTATTATCCAAATATGTTATAAATGCTCCTATTGAATTTGATAATGTTTTACATTTATTAATTAACTCATCAGCTATTTTTTCTGTACAATAACCAATTTTCGGACAAAGATATAACATATTTTTAACTTCTCCACAACTACCTTTTGATATTCTTAGATATCTTATCATTATTCTATCAGAATTATATTCTGCTCCTTCTGCAATATTGTTTGATATTGATATAGCTGCTCTTTGTATCTGATCTCTAAATCCATAATCTTTATTATCTTTAAACAATCCATAGATTTTTAATGCGATATTCTGTGCATCTTTCCATATTCTCAATTCTTCATAAGCCTGCATACTTTCATCCTTTCTTTTTCTAATTCAACATTCATTCCATTTCATCTTATCCATATCCCTCGTCTCATGTCTCACGTCTCATGTCTCACGTCTCTTCGTCCCGCGTCTCGTATCCAGATGACAATTCCCACGATAATCAACGCCATCGGCGGCAGAATCATCAGTCCGTTATTCTGATATCCGGCATCATAAAATGACTGCGGAATCACTTGATATCCGAGCAGCGTTCCCGAGCCAAAAAGCTCTCTGAAAAACGCCACGATTATCAATATCAAACTGTATCCGAAACCGTTGCCGAGGCCGTCGAAAAACGACTCGACAGGGCCATGCGACAGCGCAAATGCCTCCAGGCGTCCCATGATGATGCAGTTTGTAATGATAAGTCCCACATACACAGAGAGTTGCTTGCTGACATCGTATGCAAATGCCTTTAAAAACTGGTCAATCAGAATCACCAGCGTCGCGACCACCACCAGCTGCACGATGATGCGGATTCTCGACGGAATCCCCTTTCGCAGCAGCGAGATGATAAGGTTCGAAAACGCCGTCACCACCGTCACCGAAAGCCCCATCACCAATGCGGGCTTCAGCTTTGCGGTGACCGCCAGACACGAGCAGATGCCGAGCACCAGAACGGTGACCGGGTTCGCCTTGCGCAACGGTTCTATGACGAGTTTCTTCAAATTCATCGCTTCTCAAAATATTCCCGATACTTCTGCATCGTGTTGTCTATCATATCTTTAACTCCGTTTGATGTCTTTGTAGCACCCGAAATGGCATCGACATCCATCGGAATCATTTGTCCTTTTATAAAAAACTGTTTTCCTCTAAACTGGCTCTGGAATTTCGCTGTCGTTATCTCGCCTCCCAAGCCCGGCGTCTCCGATTTATGATCAAAAACAGCACCTATAACCGATTGACCATCAGCGCTTATCGCGAGATAGCCCCAAATCGGACCCCAGAGTCCGTTGCCGCGCATCGGTAGTACCGTAATGCTGTCATTTACAATGTAAACCGGCAATTCTCCATCAAAAAACTCGATTTTTCCGTCGTCATTAGCTGCCGCAGCCGACAAAATCATGTCACGTTTCTCATTTTCTACGTTGCGTTGCTGATAAGGCTGCAGCCAAAGCGCCGCCGCCGAAAGCAACACCGCCACCACGACCACCAACACCGTGGAATACAGGAAAATATAGCCGTTGCTGTTGATATCGCGTTTCATCTTCTCTTGCGCCTCCTGATATTTAGCGCCACCACACAATGGTCGATGAGCGGAGCGAAACAATTCATTAACAATATGCTGAGCATCATGCCTTCGGGATATGCTGGGTTTATCACGCGCAGCATCACCGCGAAAATACCGATGAGCAAGCCGTAAATCCACTTTCCGATGTTGGTCTGGGCCGCAGTCACTGGGTCGGTCGCCATGAAAACAGCGCCAAACATGAAACCGCCCATCAGATAATGGTAGTAAAACGGAATCTCAAAGTAAGTTGACAGTTGGCAGTTGGCAGTTGGCAGTTGATTAAATACCAATCCCATTAGGCCGCCACCAATGATTACGGATAGCATGATTCGCCAACTGGCGATGCCTGTCACCAACAAAATCGCCGCACCAATTAATATTGCCACCACCGACGTCTCGCATGTCGAGCCAGGGATGGTGCCGATGAACATGTCCAATGCCGATGCTGAAGGCTTCATTCCTGCCGCCAGCTCGGCCAAAGGCGTGGCTCCGACGACACCGTCGGTACCCCATAAGTCGTTGGCAATCCACACGTTATCGCCCGACATTCTTGTCGGATAGGCGAAAAACAGGAAAGCACGTGCCACCAACGCGGGGTTCATGAAGTTCATGCCAGTGCCGCCAAACACCTCCTTGCCAATTATTACTGCAAAAGCCACCGCAATAGCAAGCTGCCACAATGGCGTCGTGACTGGCACAATCATCGGAATCAGAAATCCCGTGACAAGATAACCCTCGTTCACCTGATGATGCCTGATTTGCGCAAAAGTGAATTCTATTACCAAGCCCACGATGTAGCTCACCGCAATCATCGGGAGCATGCGAATGAAACCAAACCAGAAATTCTGCCAAAATCCGGCATGCAAACTCTGATATCCGATGTTCCACATTCCAAACAGCATCGCGGGAATCAGGGCGATGACCACAGTTATCATGGCACGTTTCAGATCGACGGCGTCGCGCACATGGCAGCCGCTCGTTGTCACCGTTTTCGGAGTGAACGCGAACGTGTGGAAAGCCTCGTAAGTGCTTCCCAACCACGACCATCTGCCCTTCGGTTCATGGTTTTCAAACCAGTTTTCCAGCCGCTTCATCACACTCCCTCCTTTCTCAACTTCTCCAGCGCTTCGCGAACAATCGCCTGGATATCTGTTTTCGAGACGTCGATAAACTCGCACAAAGCGAAATCCTCCGGCTCGACCTCATAAATTCCGAGGTTTTCCATCAGCTCGATGTCGCCAATCACGCAAGCTTTGATGAGTTGCGTTGGATAAATGTCAAACGGAAACACTTTTTCGAAATAGCCAGTAAACACTAACGGTCGCACATCGCCATGAGTGTTGGTGTCGAACTTCCACCTCAGCAGTTTCGGCAAAAAACCGCTCAAAAATGTCCTCGAAAAACTGAATTTCTTGACTCCCGGCATCAGCCAGCCCATGAAATCGTAATAATCGCCTTCCGGGATGGCACTAACCAAATCGTCGTAAGCTCCAATAAATCCGTCAGATTCTATCTTATTGCCGCTCAACACGTTACCAGAAATTATGCGGCTATTTTCCTTAAATCCGAAATCTTTGATGCAAGCTCCTGCCCTCACCTTATAATATTGCGGATTCGCGACATTCGGTCCCGCCACCGCGATAATCTTTTCCGGATTGTACACTCCAGTGCTGACAAGCTCGCCGAGTACCGCCACATCTTGGATGTTCATCGTCCACACCACATCACCTTTATTTATCGGGTCGATGTGCGCAATCTGCGTGCCGATATTTCCCGCCGGATGAGGACCTTTCACATAATGAGTTGGCAGTTGGCAGTTGGCAGTTGGCAGTTGTTCGATGTCTCGCATTACACCCCCCAGCGTCTCATGCCCAAAACAAACATGCACTTTGCCTTTTGTCAGTTTTGTCAAGGCTTCGAGCCCTTTTTTAAAGAACTCTTTCCTGCCTTGCATCACGAAATCGTAGTCCGGGGCGAGCGGCGCACTGCTAAATGCGCTCACAAAAATCGCTTTCGGCTCATCATCGGGATTTGCCACCGTTCCAAACGGACGCTGACGAAGCATTGTCCATAGGCCGCATTGAAGCATTATATTTTTAAGGTCTTCAGAGTTCTCTGAGAACCCAAAGTACTCTGAAGTTTCTATCTTACCATCAGCTTCCACCACCACCTCCAGTATCTTGCGTTTCTCGCCTCTCACCACGGCTTTCACCATGCCTCCAACCGGCGAAGTAAACCTTATCCGCTCATCGTTTTTATCGCAAAAAAGCGCATCGCCAACTTTTATGGCATCGCCTTCAGCGACAAGTAATTTCGGTGTAAGTCCAACAAAATCAGTGGGTTTCACTGCATACAATCTAATATCGAGCTTGTCGATGACATGCTGTGCTGCCACCCCGTCAATCGGGATGTCGAGACCTTTTCGTATGGTGATAACATCAGACATCTTTCTCGTCAATATTCGGGTGCAAATTTACAAAAATAATATGTATCTTTGCACCATAAATAAACTTTTGCATAATGAATATTAGAAAACGAATCTTTGGAGTCATTAGTTTGCTCTTTTGTTGGGTAACTTTACAGGCAGGCAACGGATGGTTTACATATGCACCTTACGGGAAGTCGCTTTTAAGTGATGTCCATCCCAATTTTGTACGGTTTGAGTTGGTTGGCAACAGCAACCACGAAGTCTTTGATTTCGGTCATAGCGGCAAGTCGTTCCGTTACAGCACGCAAGGCTGTTTGGGGATGGATTTGCCCTTATGGAACGGAAATTTCGGTACCGACGGCAGATTTGGCTTAAGTTTCACCATTGCCACATCGTATTATATGTGGTTGGACATGTTTGAATCGAAAACAGCGCCTGTCATCGACACCGACTATCGTATCGGACTGCCCACCGCTACCTTCATCCATCGCTTCAACCGCAGGTTTTTGAGAAACTATTCCATTGCCTTCTCTCCTTATAAACATGAGTCGACTCATATTGGCGATGAGCTACAGATTCAGCGCATGGATGAAGATTATGCACTACGAAGAGCTAACGTGACTTGCAACTATACAGAACTGGCATTTACTCTGAATGAGCCGGAAGACAAGAGCGTGCAATGCAATACTTTTCGCTTCGGATTGATGCTTTTATTGCTTCCTGATAAAGGATGGTATAGAATCAAAACATCGGCGGGAGACGGAAATGCGTCGCTGGCACATCCCACATACTCGCCATATGAAGCATATTTTCAGTATCAATATCAAACAGCCACGTCACGCAGAGGCTATCAAGGCATAATATCGGCCGAATTACGCAACAGGGTGGTCTATGGATATGATTTGACTTTAAAGAACGGTGACATCGACAACAGTCCGTCCGACTATCGGCGTTTCACTTACAGCCTTTTTCTTGGAATACGTTACAATATTCCTGGTTTTGAGGGCTATTTCAGCAGTTTTTCCATCGGGGCGAGATTATATCATGGCAACTGTCCGTTCGGACAATTCCGTTCCATTGATGATTACAGTCAAGTAGGCATTGTCTTTGTGTTTCAATAATTGGATAAATCGAATTGAATACGTCCTATAAATAGCTCTCTTTGATTTTCAAAACTTACAAATAATTGCTTATCTTTGCATTTTATTTCGCACTTTACTATTTTAAAAACATATGATTAGATTCAAAACCAGGGGCAAAATCTTCGACGTCGCTGTCACCACCGTTGCGGGACTGGTCTCAGTCGGCACCATGATTTATGCCGTCGGACATTTCGGATTGAGCGAGTCGTGGCCCGAGCTGATTCTCAACATGTTTTATCTCGCCTGTCTGGTCATGATGGGTATGTTTTTCTTCAACAGGCTGAAGCCTGAGCAGGTAAACTACTGGTGTTCGGTTTGCATTGGCGTGACGATACTGCTACGCGACATACTCTTCGCGCCCCCGCTGGCATTCTACGCTCTGCATCTTGTGTGTCTCGTCCTTTCGGTGACGCTGCTTTGCATGCTCACCTATTTCTATTCGCGTAAAGACTGGAAGAACTACACCAAGCGCAACCTGTGGATGATTTGTGTCATCGACATGGTCATTGCCGCGCTCTACAACTACGACATCCACATCGAGCCGATCGACGAATATACCCCTTACCTCCTCACTGAGATATGGATTCGTCCGACCATCACTTATGGGCTGGTGGCTTGTTTCGTATCGGAAACCGAAGAAGGAATAGTGCAAAACACACATTCTACCGAACTGATTCGCACCAGCAAGAGCTGGGACGGCGCCCAGCTTCCCGACTATCTTCAAGGCCATCCCGAAATTGTAGCCATTAAGTATGAGATCCCAGCCGGACAAAAACTTAGCTGGCATCACCATCCAGTGATGAACCACGGCATATTGGTGCAGGGAGAGCTCACCATCGTCAGCATCGACGGCACCGAAAAAACCGTATACGAGGGCGAGACCGTCGTCGAGATGGTAGGCACCATCCACCACGGCGAGAACCGTGGCACAAAGCCGGTTGTCCTTTACATGTTCTACCTCTCGCAGGAAGGACTGCCATTATCGGTGCAGCACCCGGAGATAGCTAGTAATCACTGACACCTGTTTTTGCAAATAGTATTGCTGTCTGTGGCTACATGTAAATCAATAATTTTGTATCTTTGCAGCTTCGCCGTTGGGCTGCGGCATAGATGATGATATATACGAATCCGTCGATGTCACGGAGAACGACGGCGCCGTGCCGGAACAGGAAACGACATCGGCTTCGTACTGCCAACCAACCACGGCAATGGCTCAGACACCCCATCAGCCCCACTCGGCTCAGGCCTTCTAATCCTCACCGCTTTAGGCGCAGGATATGCATTGAAGAAGTCTACACATTAAACGCCTTCGCCATGCTCCCATGCGGCTCTCGTCGAAAACGCCCAACAAATAGTCGCTCTCCTGCAGATTCACTCTCTGTCGGTTCTCGTTTTTCGCACGATAGCCCTCGCGGCGGTCAAGCAGGACACGTCCCCAACGGTCGGGCTATATGTAAATATCTTTATTCATCTTTAAAAAAATTAACGTTTTGAAGCCCTTTGGTTTGTCAGCAGCCCGGCATCTTGAAGCTTTCTCCCTAAAACATCGTCTTTTGCCACATTCGTCAAATCATCTTCCAAACGAAGCACGATAAGCACCCTGAAATACATTCCAATGGCAACACCTTCGTCGCCACGCTCAATTTTTATCAAGGTGTTGCGCGAAATGCCGGCACGCTCAGCCACCTGTTCCGACGACAAGTCACGGCGCAAACGAGCGAGACGGAAATTCTCTCCAAGCTCGCGCATCATTCTTTCATGTTGAGGCAATAATGGACGTTTCATATCATAATGTTTAAAATACTGCGCAAAAATAATAAATTTTGTTTAACAAAATAAACATTATTAAAAAATTTTTGTCATAAAACTCCAAACTTTCAAACTCTACACTCCGTAAAGACGTGCCATGGCGCGTCTCTACTTGCAAAATTTACAAAATTTGAATATTTTAGCATTCTTATGGTACTTTGTTCGCACAAATTGCTTATCTTTGCCTTTTATTTCGTACTTTACTATTTAAAAAAAATATGATAAGATTTAAAACCACATCGATTCTCGCCGCCATCATTATCTGCGGCGTTATCTTGCTCACCGGCTGCAAGAAGGAAAATTCAAGCACCGTCAACCCAAACAACAACCAGTGGGGCGCTGAGACGCTCACCTTCAAGGTGAATAATTCCTCCGACATTATTATGAAAAAAGTGGAAGGTGGAGATTACTCAATGGAATATATGTACGATGACCAAGTGGCGACAGTCACAGGAACGCTCTCCGACTTTTACATCTGTCCCGTCGAGGTTACCAACAAGCTTTGGGATGCTGTGATGGGATGGAGACCCGAAGGACAGACAAACGACGGCGACTCATACCCCGTCAGCAATGTGAACTACTACGACATCGTCCGTGAAGGCGGCTTCATCGACAAGCTCAACGCGATGTGCGCCAGCCAGCTGCCATCTGGCAAACGTTTCGCGCTGCCAAGCGAAGCACAGTGGGAGTATGCAGCCCGCGGCGGACAACAGTCGATGGGCTACACATATTCCGGATCCAACACATTAGACGAAGTGGCTTGGTACATAGACAACTCTGACGGCACCACCCATCCCGTCGGCCAGAAGCAAGCCAATGAGCTCGGTCTCTACGACATGACCGGCAACGTCTGGGAATGGACACGCGATCATTTCGTCTATTTCGACAAGCTCCCGCTCGACCAAGGTCTCAACTACGTCTGCAACGCCGACAACAACTACCGTGTCAACCGCGGCGGCAGCTATGGCACCCGTCAGACGGGTCTCGAAACCGCCTACCATACATGGCTGGGAATACACCAGAACTATATAAACCGCGGCCTGCGACTTGTCCTCGTGGACAACTTCAACGAAGAAACTCTTGTGGAACCTATTCAGCCCGACAACCTCCTTTCCATCGCCGTGAATAACGATACAGTCGGCTACTACCTCCCGATGGTTGAAGTGAAAGGCGGCGACTACGAGCTGGTTTACGAACGCGTTGGCGAACAGAAGACTTTCACAGGAACGCTCTCCGATTTCTATATCTGCCAAACCGAAACAATGAACTACATCTGGCAGACCGTCATGGGCTCGACACCCGAAGGCCAAACCGAGAGCGAAGGTCTCTATCCCGTCACGATGGTCAACTATGATGACATCACCGGCGCCGGCGGCTTCCTCGACAAGTTGAACATTATGTGCGTCGACCAGGTGCCTGCCGGGATGCAATTTGCCCTCGCAACCGAAGCCGAATGGCACTATGCCGCCACAGGCGGACGCAAGTCGAATGGCTACATCTACGCTGGCTCAAACACAATAGGCGATGTGGCATGGTATGCCGACAACGCCGGACAAGCTTCCCACTTCGTGGCCTCCAAGCAGCCTAATGAGCTCGGCATTTACGACATGAGCGGCAACGTCTGGGAATACTGCAACGACTGGTATGCCGATTTGGCCGACCTCCCTGCCGACCAGGGCACCAACTATACCGGTCCCGAGTCAGGTGAAAAGATTGTAGGCGGTGGCGGCTGCTACGACAGCGCACCTTACACTTGCACCTCTGCCTACCACGGCCGCGAGAAAGAACACAACGGCCGCGACGCCACTCTAGGTTTCCGCATCGTATTGAGACATACAAACTAAAAGTAAAATAATAGATGAAAACAAGCAGCTATCTCCAAATCAATCTGTCCGACTGGCAGCAGGTAGGCGAAGGCGGCAACGGAAAGACATATGTCAATCCCGAGGCTCCCGGCGAAATCCTCAAAGTGAACAAAGAACGTCTGAACACTTTGGAGGCGGTCAAGCGCGAGTACGACACATCCAAGGCCGTGGCGAATCTGGGTGTTTCCGTCCCTCAGATCTATAAGATTGTGCGCGTTGGAGACGCTTATGCCACCCTCTCCCAGCTTATCAAAGGCAAGAAATCGCTCTCGCGTATATGCCACGACGAGCCGGAACGCACGGAAGAGATGGCCAGGCTATTGTGCCAAAAGGGCAAGGAACTCTTCGCCACACCTTGCAATACGGTATTCTTCCCCAACAGGAAAGAGCAGGCGCTTCGTGCTATCGAAAAGATAACTTTTGTGAGCAAGAAGAACAAAAAGACTATCCGAGCCTTCATTGAAACCATCCCGGAGAGCACCAACTGTGTGCATGGCGACTTCCAGACTGGCAACATCATCCAGGCTGGAGAGGACTACTATTGGATTGACTTGGATCGATTTGCATACGGAGACCCAATGTTCGACATCGGTCACCTGTTCATGATTTGTAAAATATACGCCCCCATGAAACAAGTGCAGGACATCTTCCATATGACACAGGAGCAGTTCCATCGGTTTTGGGACGCCTTTGCCAAGGAATACACAGCCCAGGAAGACCATGCCGAATTCGACATTCTGGCCGGCAAATTCGCCGCCGTCGATGTGGTTCTCCGTACGGTATTACAAACGCCGACATTCGTTGAGAAACTCTTCTTCGGAATATATGTACGTAAACTTGTAAAGAATTATTTTTAAACACCATGAACACATACGAAACCATCGATTTGAACGAGTACGTTCGCACAGGCGAAGGCGGAACAGCCATCACCTACACCCACAAGAGCCGCAACACGCTGGCCAAGCTCTACAATCCCGGCTTTGAGGCCGATAGGGCATTGGCGGAATTCCTCACCGCCCGCACCGTCTTCGAGATGGGCATCCCGACACCTGAACCCTACAGACTGGTGACCGATGGAGAGCGTTTTGGCGCCGAATACGAGCTCATCAGGAACAAACGCTCTTTTGCACGCATCATCTCAGAAGAGCCCGAGCGTTTGGAGGAAATCTCCCTGACCTTTGCCCAATTCACCCGTGAGCTACACACACGGAAAGCCGACACCGCCCGTCTCCATTCCTACAAACAGACCCTCACCCGTTTCTATCAGGAAAAGGATCTTGTCCCGGAAGAATATAAACGTCGCGCCTTGGCTTTTATGGAGAGGGTGCCGGAAGCCGACACCTGCCTCCATGGTGACACCCAGATAGGAAACATCATCACCAACGGCGACCGCACGCTGTGGATCGACGTGGGCGAGTTCAGCTACGGCGTTCCCGAATGGGATATAGCCATTCTTTGGACGATGGCTCACAATATGAAGGCCGACCGCTCAGTCAACCTTTTCCACATTACTCCGGAAACCTTTAACAAGCACTGGAATATCTTCTTCCCCGCCTATCTGGGAACTACGGATCCGGAGGCACTTGAAGCATATACCAAGCGCCTCTTCCCCTTCTATGCCGCCAAGGTCCCGTATGTCTTTGATATGGCTTACCACACCTCACTTCCGGCTGAAGCCTTGGGAAGAATCATTAATATGTTGCCTAATGTGTAAGATTCCGATTCTCGTCATGACACTCCTTGCATCCATCAACGTTTTTGCGCAGCAGTTCATTCCCGTAGAAGGGATTGTCAACGCGCGTGACCTTGGCGGATATGAGGTTCAGGGAGGATTTAGCGTCAAAACCGGAAAGCTCATCAGAGCCGCCCATCTTGCCGATGCCACGGATGCCGACATCGCCTATCTCGAAAGCATCCCCGTAGCATTGGTGGTGGATTTCCGGACGGACATGGAAATGAAGGGCAAAGCCGACAGGGACATTCCCGGTGCCAAGTATGTGCACCTTCCCGTCGATGTCAGCGGCAGCTCAAGAATCACCGATGAGGAAAAGACCAGTCTTGCGGGTGGACAGAAGTTCGATGTCCGCGATATCGTCGTCTATGCCGCCTTCAACGAAAAGGCCCAGGCCTTGGTGGAGGCAATGTATCCCACGCTTTTCTTCAACCCTGATTGTCAGCGGCAGTTTGCCAGCTTCTTCCGTATGGTTCTGGAAACGGAAGATGGAGCCGTCATCTATCACTGCAGCCAGGGAAAAGACCGCACAGGTGTGGCATCGGCGCTTCTGCTGGCAGCCCTCGGCGCCGACAGGGAGACCATTGTGGCCGATTTCGATGCCACCAACCGCGTCTATGAGAAGGATGTAAAGGAATACAGCCAGCGCGTCATTGCCAATGGCGGCACAGAGAAGGAATTAGCCGTCGTCAAAGCCTTTCTGGGCTGCAACACAGAGAATTTCATCAAAGCCCTGGATGCCGTTGAAGAACAATACGGCTCTCTGGAAAACTATCTGAAAGGCCCGATAGGACTGTCGGAAGCGGACCTCGAGACATTGAGAGGCCGTTACCTTATAGAAACGAATTCATCCAATCGCAAAAACCAATAAGCTATGGCAAACAAACCCTTGAATACCGCTATTCTGGACCGCGCCATCATCTTCGCGGTCCGCGCCCACACCGGCACCGAGCGCCGTGGCAAGGGCTTCCCCTATATCGTCCACCCCATGGAGGCCGTGGAGATTGTCGCCACCATGACCAAAGGCATGAGTGAGGAGGAGAGCTGGCACACCCGCAAGCAGGCCGCCATCGACCGCCTGGCCCGCGCCTCGCACGACGCCAAAATCGTTGCCTTGGGCGACAAACTCTCCAACATGCGGGCCATCGCCCGCGACTATGCCGAGATAGGCGACAAACTCTGGAGCCGCTTCCACGCCAAAGACCCCAAGGACCACGCCTGGCACTACCGCGGCTTGGCCGCCTCGCTCAGCGAGCTCAGCGACACCTTCGCCTACAAAGAGTTCGTAGCACTCATCAACCAAGTGTTCGGAAAGGAATAAAAAAATAAAGATATGAAGAAACTTTTCATGGTGCTCGCCGCCACCCTCATCTGCGGCGCCAGCCTGCTCACCTCCTGCAGCAAGGAGGAGCCGGCCGCCAATAGCACCGAGCCCGACCGCAAGGTGCTCCTCGTCATCCTCGACGGCTGGGGCATAGGCGACCAAGGCGAGGGCGACGTCATCGCGAATACTCCCACACCTTATATCGACTACCTCAACGCCACCTATCCTCACTCACAGCTTCAGGCTTCGGGCGAATATGTGGGTCTGCCCGACGGACAAATGGGCAACTCCGAGACCGGACACCTCAACATCGGCGCCGGACGCGTTGTTTATCAGGATCTGGTGATGATAAACCACGCCTGTGACGACAACTCCATCTTGCAAAACCCTGAAATCGTGTCGGCTTACAGCTATGCACAATCCACCGGCAAGAGCCTTCACCTCATGGGCTTGACATCCGACGGCGGCGTCCACTCTTCTATCAACCACCTCTTTAAGCTCATCGATATCGCCGCACAGTATAACATTGAGAACTGCTACGTGCACTGCTTCATGGACGGTCGCGACACCGACCCTATGTCGGGCAAAGGCTTCGTCATCGACCTACAGCAGCACATGGCGGAGGCAGGCACAGGCGTTGTGGCAACTGTCATCGGACGTTACTACGCCATGGACCGCGACAACAACTGGGACCGTATCAAGCTGGGTTACGACCTGCTCGTACATGGCCAAGGTCGTGAGGTGACGGACATGGTGGAAGGCATACAGTCGTGCTACGACTCGCACACACCTGAACACAAAAACACCGACGAGTTTATGGAACCGCTCGTCAACAGCAACGTCGACGGACGTATCAAGGATGGCGACGTGGTCATCTTCTTCAACTTCCGCAGCGACCGTGCCAAAGAAATGACCATAGCGCTCACTCAGCATGATATTCCGGAACATGACATGCAGACCATTCCAAATCTCCAGTATTACTGCATGACACCATACGACGACTCTTTCACAGGCATACACGTCATCTTCCCTAAAGGAAATGTTGAGAATACCCTTGGCGAATACATAGCAAGCAAAGGCTTGAAGCAGCTGCATGCTGCCGAAACCGAGAAATATGCCCACGTGACATCATTCATCAACGGCGGGCGAGAAGAGCCGTTCGAGGGAGAAGACCGCATCCTGGTGAACTCTCCAGCGGTCGCAACCTACGACCTCCAGCCTGAGATGTCGGCCTACGAGTTGAAAGACCGTCTCATCGAGGCGCTCAACACCAACCGCTACGACTGGATTGTGGTGAATTTCGCCAACGCCGACATGGTGGGACACACAGGGTTTTACTCCGCCATCCAAACGGCGGTGCAGACTATCGACCAGTGTCTGAGCGAGCTGGTGGAGGCAGCCAAAGCGAAAGGCTATGAAGTCGTCATCACTGCCGACCACGGCAATGCCGACCATGCCATCAACGACGACGGCACACCCAACACCGCCCACTCCACCAACCCTGTTCCTTTTATCTACGTGACAGAGAACCTTAACGCGAGGGTGAACAATGGTGTCCTGGCCGACGTGGCTCCTACCATACTACACATCATGGGACTTGGACAACCACAAGAGATGACCGGACAGTGCCTAATTAATGAATAGACAATAACAATTGAAAAAATATTATGATTGAGACGAAGATATATATAGGTCTTAACGATGCCACCACCAAGCAGCAGAAGCATAACACCGACACATATGTCGATATCATGAAATACGTCTGTAAAAGCTATCATGTGCCGTTCGCATTTTCCATCAGCGAAGGCGGATATCTCCACGAGAATGGCGATTACACTCAAGAGAGAATTCTCCTCATATCGCTGATGGATGCCGATAAGCAGATAGCCGAAGCCATCGCAAAAGACCTATGCGCTTTCTTCCATCAGGAAAGTGTGATGGTAACGGAGAGTGTGGTTAATGTCAGTTTTATTAAGGATAATCTTAATATTTAGCACTAGACGCTTTATTCTATCTCAAAAAGATTAAGGAATCCGGTCATCATAAACACCTGACGGATGCTGTTGCTGATGTTTCTTACAATCACCTTGCCGCCTTTGGCTGCTGATGCTTTGCGCAAAGCGAGAAACAGACGCAATCCTGAGCTGGAGATGTAGACAAGCTCCGTGCAGTCGAGTACCACCATGCCGTTTGCGGCATCATTCAGCTGCTCGAAACTTGGTGCCACTTCTGTTGATGCAGGTGTGTCGAGACGACCTGCCAGATGGGCGATCGTCATGTCGTTTGTTTTTTCAATGTTAATAGTCATCGCGTTAAATATTTTTTGTCATTTTTAATACATTTTTATTATCGAGGCGCTGATAGTGCACCTCATCCATCAGTTTACGCACCATGAAGATGCCCAAGCCTCCAATAGGGCGCTCGTCGGCCGAGAGGGTGATGTCGGCTTCAGGAGCTGCGGTAGGGTCGAAAGGCACGCCGCTGTCGGTTATAATGAATTCTAACGAGTGCTCCATCACTATGGCATCAATATCCACCAGTCCGTCGGTTCCTTTAGGATAGGCATAGAGGATGACGTTGGTGACAGCCTCCTCCAGCGCCAGGTTGAGGTTCATAGCAAGAGTCTCATCCAGCTTTTTCTCTTCGGCTATCTTCTCAATAAACTCGGCAAGCAGTGAAATCTGCTTTATGTCGTTGTGAAGCTCCAGATGACGCTCCTGTTGTGCCGGAACGACATGAGCCAGATAGTGGATAAAGAGCATAGTGAGGTCGTCGCTCTGCGGAGCCTCGCCAACAAATTGAGACACCTGTTGTTTGATGTTTTCCAGATGATCTGATGAGCGTTTTCTTCCGTGAAGAGCCTTCTCTATCCTATCCTCGCCAAACTGTTCCTTTGTTGCGTTTTCAGCTTCCGAGAGACCGTCGGTATAGAGGAAAAGCGCGTCGTCGTAAAGGAAAGGCGTCTCTTGTTCGATGAAATCCACCCCTTTCATGATGCCTATCGGGAGGTTTGGCTCCACTGGCAGCACCCTGATGGCATCAGTGAGTATCATTGGCGGGTTATGACCTGCGTTGCAGTAGCGCAGTTGACCTGCGCTCAAGTCAAGGACACCACAGAAAAATGTGACAAACATGCTTCTCTCATTGGCCTCCGACATAGTGTTATTCATCGAGGTGACGATTTTTGCAGGGCTGTCCTCATGAGCCGACATTGCACGAAACAGGCTACGGGTAACCGCCATTACCAGAGAGGCAGGGATACCTTTACCCGAGACGTCGCCTATGCAGAAAAACAGCTTCTCGTCGCGGATAAAGAAGTCATACAGGTCACCACCCACTTCCTTCGCGGGAATGATGGATGCAGCGAGGTCCAAGTCTTTCCGTTCCGGGAAAGGCGGAAAAGTCTTTGGAATCATCGACATCTGAATCTCCCGAGCAATATGCAGCTCGTTTTCAATTCGTTCTTTTTGCTCGTTGATGCGCTGGTATTTGGCACGATTTTTGGCAACAACCCTAAGAATGATAATAATCATCGACAAACCCAACAGTTGCAGCAATTGCACATTCATTGCCATTCGGCGGACGCCGCTGTAAAGATCCTTTTCGGGAAGCACAATCGACAGCGACCAGCCTGTTCGCTCCACAGGTGCAAAATACACGTGGTTGATTTCTCCTTGATATTTGACCGGCATCTCGCCATATTGCCCGGCCAACATGGCTTTGTTGACACGGTCGAGGGCTTTATAGTCATCTGATTCCAAGGCAATCTGGTCTATGGTGGCTTTCATAGTCAAGTTTTCGACAGTGCATACCATTATATTTCCGTTACGGCTAACAACCATGTTGAAAGCGTTTGGATAAACCTTCATTCTTTCTATGAGTTCCGCTAGCCACTCCAACGAGATGTCGGCAGTCACGATGGCGGCTATCTTACCGTTTCTGTCTTTTACCGGCATGGAAAATGTCGTCATCAGGATGTCGCCTCCATTTTCGTCGAAATAAGGCTCCGACCAGTAGCCTTCGTCCATCTCAATGGGTTTGGTAAACCATTCCGACGATGGATAGTCATATTCTTCGGTGGCCAGTGAAAGCATCTTTATTTTGCCAGTCTCATCGTCTCTCATGGCGTATGGGGCATACAAAGGATATTTCTCGCTGTAGCCTGGAACCAGCGCCATGGTCGATCCAACCACGACAGGATTCTCGCTCACTATTCTTTGGGGAATACGTTTCAAACTGTCGGGAGTTTCCAGGCACCATTCCGCAACCCATATACTGTTGCGAACGGCAGCTTCGGCCTGGTTCACAACATCCATGATTTTGTTTTCGGCACTTTTCAGCTCACTCGCAGCGCGGAGCGAGGCCTCTTTTTTGATTTCCCTTTGGGAATAGTGATATTGGATGATAAATGTGGCCTCTAACGTTAAAACAGCCACAATCACCAACAACAATCCGGCTTTGAGTTTCATAATATAGATGTTAATGCTGCGCGAAATATTGGCATAGGTTGTTTGACGTCTCTTTCAATGATTAAGGTCTTGAGTCCGGCGTATGGTCGGATTATCTCCTCAATTTCCTTCAGCGGGATACCTTTTCCGAAATATGCCGGCGCAAAATACTCCCAGAATTTTAAGGCAAGAGCCTTCGACATGTGGAAGGTCTCTTGGATGAATGCCTCGTCGTCAAGGCAGCAGCAGAGATAAGGCATACCCATATCGAAGAGGTGGTTGCCCCAGCAGAAATCGCCTAAGTCGATGAAATAACGCTTGTCGCCGACAAAGATGACATTGCTGAATTGGAGGTCGCCGTGGATGGCTGTGTCCTCGTCAGGCGTATCGGCTATAAAACGTGCCAACTTATCCTTTTCAACCGTCGTGAAGAATGGATTCTCCTGCAGCAGGCGATAGTAACGGTCCTTTACGTTTTCAAACTGCTTGGTATCAACATGAGTAGCATGCAGTTTGAGGCACATCTGAGCAAATTCTTCGGCAAACTGTGCCACCTTTTCGGGCTCGTCGGCTGTGGCGCGCGAATACGATTTCTTGCCCAATATACGCTTAAAACGGATGCCGTAGCGGCCGTCTTCGGTCACCACATATTCGCCTGGTTCCGGCGTCGGGATGCCCATTTCATAGACTTTCCGGGCGAGGTTCATCTCATCCAAAGGCTGTTGGATCTTGCCCGAAAAATATAGTTTCAACATCACCGACGGGTCGGTCTTGTGGTCGTAGCTCTCACCGTTGGCGCCGCCTCCGGAAAGAACATAGTCGTTGAGAGATATCTTGATAGCTTCCATTATTTGAAAACTTTATTGATTAACGATTCGAATTCTTTATAAGCCACGGTGTCTTCCAACTCGCGTAATGCGTCGGCGAGTCCGCGGTAGTGCCATTCGTGTTCTTTGGGATCGTTGGTGTGAAAGCGGTTCCAGAGTGCATCTCCTATCTCATCATAGTCGCGGGCGATGGCACGCATGTTGGAGAGTTTGTCGCCCAAAGCCACCATCTTGGCATCGTGGCTGGCTTCTGAAAGGCGGTCGATGGCAGCCTGCTTGCGCTGGTGCCAGCTGTCTTCTTCGGTCATGCCTTCAGGCATCACATCGCTTTCATCAGCCACCAGAGAGGCTATGCGCTCGCCAAACTCAGCCCTGAGTTGCTCCACCGTCACCTCGGTATCCTCCACAGTGTCGTGCAATGCGGCTGCGGCAAGCAGTTCCTGGTCGGGAGTCATTGTTGCCACAATCTCCACGGCTTCCAAAGGATGCACAATGTAAGGATAGCCCTTGCCTCTACGTTCGGTATTGGAATGAGCCTTGACTGCAAAAACTATTGCGCGATCCAGAAGTTCGGTATTCAGATATTTGTTTGCCATAATTTTACTTATTCATAAATGGATAGTCACGAGCCTGTTCCATCAGGAAGTCGGCCATGAAAGCGTTATTTTCCGATGGGCCGTTCAAGGTGTCGAACATCAGTTTCAAGCCGGTCTTTCCGCCTCCGTTTTTGAGGATGAAAGCCGTGCAGAGGTTCTGTGGTGCCACCGACGATGACAGGATGTCCAGGTCGGTTATGCCCATCTGGAAACAGGCAATCTGATAGGCGGCATCCGAAAAATCTTTCACCATCTTCTCAACATCGCCTAAGGTCTTGAAACCCATGGCTTTGAACAATGGGAGGAATGACGACAGATCCACCTCCTGTATCTCAGCCTGATTGATTGATGCGATGCGGTGCATCAAAGCGTCGAAAGGTCCTATCTGGAGGTAGCTCTTGAACGAGTCGCCGTCGAGCAGCACCTCGTCGAGGTTGCCCGATGCCACCAGCGACTGCACCCTGCGCCTGTAGTCGTTAAGCTCCCTGCGGATGCGGCTGAACTCGTCGTCAACGAGCTCCAGCATACCTGCCAAACGGCTGAGGTTGCGCTTATACACCTTAGGAATCTCCACTCCGCTCTTGTAGCCAGTGTCATGGTTCATGTTCGACCAAGCGTGCTGCAGTATGGTGCGCATCTGTACCTCAAAGCGTATCTTGTTGAACTCAGGGCGTCCTGGCATCGTATATGACGACTCGGGAATGCGGCAGATATGATGCAATGAGAGGTATCCGAAGCTGTCAATATCGTGAATTTTACGCTTGTCGATGGAGTTCTCCCAGTCGATGTCGAAGAGGTGCTCGAGTATGGTTGCCACCTTATCCACATCGTCGGTGTAAAAAGTGATGACGCGCACGCCTACCAGGTCGGTGATATCGTATATGTCGCGATATTTTTCTCCCTTGAGCTTCAGCTTTCCCGCAAGCGATTTCTCGGCCTTCACGCGTTGCTCCACAGCCGCCACTATGATTCCCGTCTTGTCGAAAAAGTCTTTCAGCAATGCCGGAATCACCTCCACCATCTTATTATAAACAGGCAGCAGGTTACGGTACTGGTCAAGCAGCTCTTCGTTATGTGATAATTTATTTT
The DNA here is from genome assembly GCA_905233445.1 of uncultured Bacteroidales bacterium. Classification (GTDB taxonomy): domain Bacteria; phylum Bacteroidota; class Bacteroidia; order Bacteroidales; family F082; genus Limimorpha. The sequence continues at coordinate 45,786 of CAJOEP010000002.1, forward strand.
CCATAGTTACGGACGTTTTCAGCGATAAACGATGCCACTTTTTCTGGCTCCATGCCTGTCACATCAAAAACGAAGTTATAGTTGCGGGCGTCGTAGCGTGAGGTCTCGGCAACGGTCTGCACGAAGTTGTCTCTTGCCTGGTCAACGCTATCAACCACCTTGGCGGCTTCTTTTGTGCTGAGATTCTGCTTCTTTGCGATACGTGCAATGCGGGCATCACGTTTTGCAATGATGAGGATGTGCAATGCGTTCGGGTCATCGCGGAAAATATGGAATCCGGCGCGGCCTACTATTATACAGCTTTCCTTTTCTGCCAATTCGCGCAGCAGGCGTTCTTCAGCGTAATAAACGCTTTTTGGCGTAGGGTCTGCGATGGCACCTGTAGTGTATCCGGCTGCTCCGAACTGCTGGTAGAAGCTGCAGAACTCGCTCCACCAGTTGGTCTTCTGCGCCTTGATTTTGTCCATCTCCTCAAGGGTGCAACCAAAACGCTTAGCCACAGCTTCAAGCACGGTGCGGCCATATACCTTGATACCAAGTTTCTCTCCCAACAGGCGTGCAATCTCGCCGCCTCCACTGCCGCATTCGCGGTTGATAGTGATGATAATCTTGTTCATTTTGCCCTGTTTATTTTTTTACAAAAATAAAAAATCTAATGCATACTTTTTTAATATACACAAATTGTCGAATGTTTTTCACAAACAATCGAATTAACAAATTGATAATAAATAGACATTAGACAATAAGTGGTGCCTCAAAAACACAAAAAGTCGAATGATTTTCCACTTAAACTTACAAATAATTGCTTATCTTTGCACCCAAAATATATTGCAATGGGCAACACTTTTTTCTTCACTTGGGAAGTCTCCTTGATGGAGTGGCTGCAGTCGCACATCGGCAGCACAGGAATATCGTTCATTTCAAACTTCTCCCTGTTAGGAGAAGAGCTACCTCTAGTCCTTATCGTAGGCTTCTTTTACTGGAGCTACAACAAGCAAATGGGCCGCTCCATTGGACTTATCGCCATCATGGGACTTATCTGGAACACCATGATTAAAAATATCGTCCTTCGCCGCCGGCCGTATTTCGACCACAAGAACATCAAGATTCTGCGTGTTGTCGATCTGTCGGCCGACATCTACGACATTGCGGCCCAAGGCTACTCCTGCCCCAGCGGTCATTCGACCAATGTGGTTACGGTGTTCGGCTCGCTGGCTCTCAACCTCCGCAAACGCTGGATGACGATTCTCGCCATCATTATACCGCTGCTCACGGGCTTTTCACGAGTGGTGGTGGGCGCGCACTATCCCACCGATGTACTGGGAGGTTGGCTGCTTGGATTGCTCAGTGTGATTATCGTTTACACTCTTCAAAAACGGATTAAAAGCACCCTCCTGCTCTACGGCATACTTTTAGCCACAACCATTCCGGGTTTCTTCTACTGCAACAGTGCCGATTATTTCGCCGCGACAGGTCTCTTGATCGGTTTCATGGGCGCCACTCTCCTTGACGACTATTGCGTCCATTTTGAAAGCACTCGCAAGCCACTGTTGATGGCTGCCCGTTTGCTTGGAGGATTGGTGGTCTATATTGTTGTGAGCAAGCTGCTCAAGATGCCATTCTCAAAGGAATTTCTATCAGATAGCGGCACTGCCGCCATGATGGTGCGCTGCGCCCGCTACGCCATCGTCGCCTTCATCGATTTCGGCTTGTATCCAATGTTGTTCAAGTTTGAAAAAAATTCTAAACGAAATGACTGATAATAATAAGGTATATACCATCGAACCGATTCGTACCAGCCAAAGCTGGGACGGAGTCCAGCTCCTCCACCCATCCTACGGCAGCTACACCAAACCAACCAATTAACTCAACTGCGGAAAGTGTGTAAAAACACCCACTTTCCGCACCTGAGTTTTGCTTTTTTCATCAACATCCACCAAACTCAACTGCGGAAACTGATATTTTTTTTCACTTTCCGCACCTGAGTTTAAAAAATATTTCATATCTTTGCAGCCAGAAAACATTATCACCATGGATAGAAATTTGTTTATCGGACGTGAATACGAAATCCGCCAACTCGAAAAATACCGCGATTCAAAAGAATCCGAATTCGTAATAGTTTATGGCCGTCGCCGTGTCGGAAAAACATTCCTTATCAAGGAATTCTTCGACGACACCTACGACTTTCACGTCACCGGGCTTTACAAAAAGCCCAAACAGATGCAGCTCAAAAATTTCTATCTGGCATTGCAGGAATACGGTTCCAACCTCAAAAAAGTGCCGTCCGATTGGCTCGAAGCCTTCGAAGAACTCAAAAAACTCCTTAAAGGCATCAAAAAAAATCGCAAAAAGATAGTCTTCATTGACGAGCTCCCTTGGCTCGACACACGTCAAAGCGAGTTTCTTGGAGCATTTGAAGCATTTTGGAACGGCTGGGGCGCTCAGCAAAACGATATCATGCTGGTTGTGTGCGGCTCCGCCACCACCTGGATCACCAAAAAAATCCTCTCCAACAAAGGCGGTCTGTTCAATCGCGCCGCACGTCGCCTGTTCCTCATGCAATTCACACTTCAGGAAACCGAAAAATACCTCATTTCACGTGGCATCAACTGGAACCGCTACGACATCGTTGAGTGCTACATGACGATGGGCGGCATACCTTATTATTTAAAGCTTCTCGACAACGAGCTACCCTATCTCACCAATATCGACAACATATTCTTCAAGCGCAACGGCTCCCTTTGGGACGAATTCGACCATCTCTACGAAACACTCTTCGGCAACTCAAAGGCATATCTCAAAATCATCGATGCCCTTGCAACAAAGAAATCAGGTCTCACCCGTTTAGAGATTATCAATGAAACCAAGTTGGAAGACAACGGACTCCTCACCGAGATGCTTAAAAACCTCAAAGACAGCCAGTTCGTAAGAGCCTACAACACCTTTGGTTACGGTGAGAAAAACGTCGTCTATCAATTGGCCGATTACTTCACCCTGTTCTACCTTCGTTTCATGAAAGGCAAACAAAACCCCGACGAACATTTCTGGACTCATTTTCTCGACAATCCGGCAAAGAACAGTTGGGCTGGCCAAACCTTCGAGCAAGTCTGCAAAGATCACATTTCTCAAATCAAAAAAGCCATAGGCATCAATGCGGTGCTCACCGACATCTCATCCTGGCAAGGAAGTTCCGATAGTGGCAAAGCACAAATCGACCTCATCATCGACCGTCGCGACCACGTCATCAACATATGCGAAATCAAATTCTCCATTAGCGATTATGTCATCGACAAAGACTACGAAGCAAAGCTTCGCCAAAAAATTCAAGTCTTCCGCGAAGCCACCAATTCTCGCAAAGCCCTGCAGCTGGTCATGATCACCACCTACGGAGTCAAACCAAACGCCCACAGTGGCATCATGCAATCACAAGTCAAAATGGACGACCTCTTTGCAAGTGCAAATTAACCCAAAGATTCCCACGATTCCGAAGATTCCCACACATAGTAATCTTCGGAATCCCTTTGTAGTCTAAAATCAAAAACATAAAAAATATGGCAAGCATTCAGGATATTCACGCTTTTGAAGAAAAAATTTACGACATCGTTCAGTATTATATCGATGAAAATTATGATGTTGAAGATGTCTTAGCTATTAGTATGTTGTGGACGAATCAACATGAAAGCTGACGCAAAAGAAGCAATAAAGATTGGGAAAACCACAGAGATTTATCCTCTAAAGGATTTGGTGCGTTTAGATGACGAAGGTCAAAAAGAGCCTGATGTTGATAGGATAAATGACATCGCTAACAGTTGGGTGTTTTTAGATTAATAGCGGTAATCATTTTATGCTTTGATTGCAGAAAAAAAGATAAAATAATATGATTTGGCTTTAAAAAAGTTATGTATTTTTGCAACTGATTTTTAAAGTAATATTAAGGACATAAGCAAATCCTATAATATTAACAACATAACAGTAATTGGGTGTTTATTGAATAAATGTAAGATGGCTGATAAGACGTATAAAATAATAGAACTATTTGCAGGAGTTGGAGGATTTAGAGTAGGTTTTGATAGAGTTAATGAAAACAACCCAAGTAAAGTCCCCTTTTATAGCACAATTTGGAGCAATCAATTTGAGCCTGCAACCACAACGCAACATGCATCAAGAACATATTGCCGAGTATTTGGCAGCGAGGGACATTCAAATTGTGATATTGCTTTAGTTGATAGTAAAGAAATACCGGTTCACGACATTCTTGTTGGCGGTTTCCCTTGTCAGGATTATTCAGTTGCTAGGAATTTGGGGCAAGCAGCAGGAATAGAAGGTAAAAAAGGTGTACTTTGGTGGCAAATTGTAAGGATTATCCGAGAAAAAGGAAATAAAGCTCCGCAAATTCTCTTCCTTGAAAATGTCGACCGACTTCTAGGTTCACCAGCCAAACAAAGAGGACGTGATTTTGCCATAATATTAGATTCGTTGAATGATTTAGGATATAAGGTTGAATGGAGAATTATCAATGCGGCAGAATATGGAATGCCTCAGAGACGAAGAAGGACTTATATTCTTGCTTATAGAAATGGAAGCAAAATCGCAGAAAAAATAGCAGACCCAACAGAATGGATATTCAACGATGGTGTTTTTGCGCAAGCTTTCCCAATATGTGATTACACTGGATTATTACCATTAGAACCAGTTCCGTTAAAAGAAAACAAAAATTGGGATTTAGCAGATTTGTCTATAGAATTTAACAAAAAAGGTGGGAATTCACCATTCTTAAATGCAGGGTTAATGGTAGATGGGGTCTTTTATACTTATAAAACCATACCATGCTATCATGGGGATTACACTACTCTTGGAGATATAATAGCTACTGGTAAAGACAGAGAATTAATCACAAAGGATTATTATATTTCTGATTCAGACTTACCAAAATGGGAATATCTAAAAGGAGCAAAGCACGAGATAAGAAAGACTAAAGCTGGGTTCGAGTTTAATTATAACGAAGGAGGAATGGCTTTCCCAGACCCGCTAGACAGACCCTCAAGAACTATTATCACATCTGAAGGAGGGCCTACACCTTCTAGATTTAAGCACGTTATTATAGACCCAGTTACAGGGAAATATCGTCGTTTGATTCCGCTAGAACTTGAGAGACTAAATATGTTCCCGGATAATCATACAATAGGTGAAAACGACACAAAAAGAGCATTCTTTATGGGCAATGCTTTAGTTTGTGGAGTGATTACTTGTGTTGCCGAAGAATTAAGGAGAAAATTGTTATTGTAATACAAAGGCCCACCTTGCGATGGGCCTTTTTAATATGTTAGTAAGAAGTTTTTAATTCAGGGAAAGCTTTAGTAATTTCATTTTTGGGAAGCGCCGACACGCCCATTGAGTACTTGTTGAGCATTTCAGCATAAGACGACCTCCCTAATAAACAAGCCGCAAACCTAGCGTAAGTTAACATATTATTTTTTCGTCCAACATCTTCGGTTTGTTTTTTTCCACGAGTAATATATTTGACATCTTCCTGCCAAGCAATCGCATCAATGTACATTAAGAAAACTTCTATAGGTATACCTGCATGTTCTTTAACATGTTCTTGTAAATATTTTAAAGCATCTTTAGGTATTACATACCTATAATTTTTACCGTCATATACATGATCAACAAGAAAAGCATTTCTTACAAATATACATCCTAATATTAACAAAGATTCTTTATCTCCTATGTTTTTCAAATGTTCTAAAAGTCTAAATACTGCTCTAAAACTAGCATCATAATCACATACTTTATCATTGTGAAAAATAGTTGGAGCCATGTCATTTTTATTAAATTTTGGACCTTTATTGTAATACTCCTTTCCATATTTTCCAAATTGTACAGAGTAATCTCCGCTTCCCCATATTTTTGTGTATATAAACTCGCCTTTTGTGGTTTTTCCTGGATAGGAAATTGCTTCTTTAATTAACGCGTCTTTAATTTGTAGCTCTACATTCCTATATGTAGAGTTTCTATGCGCAATGGGACGATTGATTGCCAAAGAGTCAATTGCTTGTTCAAATGTTGTCATAGGCTTAAACGAAATAATGGAATTCACCCAATCGAATGTATTCTTCCTTGTTTAACAATATATTAACTGGTCTTTCTGCTAGGTTTTGTGTAAAAAAGAATCGATACGGCTTACCTGATGGAGCAATCATTTTTGTATTATTCACTCTCATCTGCTGCGCTATGTTTAATAAACGGTTCTTATTGTAGCCCTCACTCTCAAAATATTCTTTTAATTTTGATTTGCTAATAAGTACACATTCTATTTCTGAGATATTATTTTCTTTTACTTGCCAAGGGTCAGTAACATTAGCCTTTATCCATTGCATAAGATAATAATCAGTTGATAAACTATCATTAACAAACCAACCTTCGCTATATTGAAAACCTTTATTCAGGAATGATATTTCCAATACGAAAGTTCTTAAATCCTTGTTGATGTAGTATATTGAAGCTTTCTCATCAACAATGGCATCGCTAATCTTTAAACCAGGAATGCTCACAATAATATCCGAACCGTCTATTTGGTTTTTAGCGGAATCCGTCCTTTCAGCTTTTGAAAACATATCTTTGCAATAGAGATGCTTGTCAAGATACCTTGCAAGTTCTCTTTCTGCTGCCATGTCTTTTGCTCGATACGTGTTGTAAGCCATATCTCTATCTGGGCAAAAAAAAGCCCTCTGTTTTGATAAGAGGGCGCAATAGAGATTATCGGTATCAAGGCCTAGCAAAGCCTTCTTCAGTCAATAACCATACTATCCACGCCCTAATTCTAGCGTGAATACCCTTAGATTTGGCTGAACTGAAGATTCGTTTACTTGCTAGTTTTGATACTCAGTCTGGTCAAGGATACTATTTTGTTTTACTCTTGCTCTATAATACCTTGTTAGGTTTTTATCAATGCAAAAATACAAAATTTTAACATAAATTTCATTTTTATGCAAACTATGTTAAAAATTTTTTAACATTTCTTGCAAAATTTTGCAAGTTATGTTAACAAAATTTAACAATTAAATCATTGACAGATAAGGTTTTATGATGTAATTTTGCAAACAGGTAACAAATCATTATTTAGTAACCTTTAAACGTCATAAAAATGGAAATAACTAATAGTTTACCGGAATTCATTAGCGGAATTCCAACAGCAAAAAATCAAAGTAGAGAAAGAAGAAGTCTCATTGCAAAGTATTATGAAAACCTTTGGAAAAAACTACAACGTGGAGGCCGTAAAAACATGATTTACAATGAGTATTTAGGTGTTAATGTTTATATTGTTGAAAACGAAAGTGATAAAAAGACAATTAAAGCAAATGACAAACACGTACAATACTGTGTCAATAAAATCGAGGTAAAATAAAAAAGTCGACCGTACCAAGCAATTACCCCAATGGGGAACCACGTACGGAATCGACCTTTTCAAATTGCAAAAATACAACATTTTTTTTGATTGTCAAGAACTTTTTAAAAAAAAGTGGTTAGCCTCACAATCTTCTCCTCCATCGTGCTGTAGCTCCACTCACAGCACAAATCATCCCAATACTCCCTGTTTTGGAGTATCTTTTCATATTCCGATAACGGCTCATCAAATGGTTTTAAATATTTCATGTTTCTATGTTTTTAATTGTTTCTATTCACCTTTATATCTCCAAAGCATCCTTCAGTTTCTTCACCATCTCTCCAGCCCTCCATTCAATAAAATCTTTGCAAATCTCCATGTATTTTTCAAGTATTCCAAAATAAACCGATGCCGGAGTAGTGTTAAAATTAAATGGCACTGCCTCAAATATCTGCTGCACCTCACCATCACCCGCAAAATAGTCCAGCATCATATCGCTTAGCAACCGCATATACTCGCCATGAATATATTTTTTCAGAAAAACATCCTTGTCTCTCGGCTCATATTTATAATCCCTAAGGGCATTGCACAAATTGGTCAATGTCCTGTCAAAATAATATCTGTTTTTCTTATATGTTATAAAGTATTCAGGATCAAACCATAGGTTGCCTATCGTGTTGCACAGCTTTGCGCACTCTCTCACCTGCTGCTTCTGCTCTTCTGTAAACTGGTATTTGTGAAACATCAAATAATCGTCATCTTCCACGTCAATTCTCGTTCCCCAAAAACTTTCATGCATAATTTGCATATTTCTCACCATCATCCTGCCATGTCCATCAATAAGCTGCTTCCCAAATACATCTCCCATGGCAACTGCGCATACCGCATCCGCCAGTTTGTCGTAGTCTTTATCTTCTTTCAAAGTGCGCAAATCTAAAGTCTTCAGTTTGTCAATATCCCAATCCAGCTTCTCCATCACAAACTTCTTCAGCAGATCCTTGTGTTCCTTCAATGGATTGGCCTTGCGCATTTGTTCCCTCCAGTATTCCATTCGCTGTCGCTCATAAACCGATGGCTCGCTGGCTTTTTTCTTCTTGTATTCACATTTGCCGCTGAAAATCCTGTCTCTAAACGATTCCATAAACAACTTTCCGCATCCATGCCCTTCAATGTCAATTCCCCTGCTGAATATGCAACCGTCACATATCGTATAGGCTGTTCCATTCCACAATTCATCCAACGTCACATCAAACTCCACCCTCGTAAAGTCAACCAATCTGGCTATTGCATAACCCACACGTCCCTCTCTTTTTATTTTAAGCCGCTCATCGCTCCCCTTAACCCAAGTTATATCATCATACTGAATCTTCAGTCCTGTCCTGCCACCAACATGCAGCATTCCCTTAAGATATCTGGTCGGATGGTCATCCGTCTTGCGTATTGTGTTCCCTACTATCAGATATCCGTTTTTATATTCGTAAAAACTATCAAAATTCTCGGCAAATATCAGTTTCCCGTCACTCCTTATCACGTTCTTTTTAAGTCCGGGAGTAACGTCAACCAAATATAAATCATAATCCAGTCGTTGAATAAACCAGTATTTAAACCCTGTCAGTTCCTGCTCCTGCTCATCAACCAGTCCCCAGCCACCTTCATCTGGTTTATGATTTGCGTTAAATCTAATAGCAACCCCATCCACAAAGTCATATATGCTTTGTTTCAACGACGTGCTTGCAATTATTTTGCCGTCAGCTATTTGAGTAGGTTTTACTTCAGATTCCATTCCACTTCAACATTATCCGAAATCCCCAAATCATCTGGAGTAATCTCTAAGCTTCCAGGCGTGCTGGCACTAGCTTCCTCGTTGTTATAAATCTTTCTGGCCTCTGAAAACACTTCAACGTGCATCTCTCCATAAACAATCGACTTCACTTCTCCCAATTCCTTTCCCAAAGCTTTAGCCATTATCTGAGCCTTTTCCTTTGCATCCGTCACAGCCCTTTCAAGCATCTTCAACTGCGTCGGTCTCGGGTCTCTCTGCGTATGTCCAATATTGATTTGTGCTTCAGCTATAAATTTGCCAACACCTTTTACAATATTGTTCACCAACACATTATCCATTCCAACATCCACCTTAATTCTCTGGTGTAGCGAATAGCCCTCTTTCTTGTATCCAATATGGTTGCCGTTCTTGTCATACTTGCTTACCATATTGTCGCTGATGTCTAGGAAGATTGTCTTGGCCAGTTTGCCCGGCTGCTTGTTATACTCCAAAATCTTCACCATCCATGCGCTGTTCTCTTTCACGCATTCGTATGCTTCATCGTATGTTTTGAAAATACGACGCACTTCCACGTCCAAACGTGTCACATCAGGCACCACATGCACGCTGCCTGTTCCTGTCACTCTAATAGTTGATGCTTCCATTTTAACTTGTTTTTTGTTTTACACCTGCAAAAATAATAAATTACTGCACCAAAATCTGGTACACCTATATAATAAATGAAATAAACTGAAAAATTCACGAGTACTCCTAGTGCTCCGAGTACTCCGATCTATTGGCTCATAACAAAAATAAAACCTATCACCAAAACCAGCACACCATACAGCACCCCCACCGTCCACGCCACCCAAGGCCTCTCTTTCCTCTCCGAATAAGCATAAATAAAGGGAGCAAACGGCAACAACGGAATAATCCACCACTTGTGAAAACCATCCCATACAAGCCCCACCAAGCTCGCCAACACATAAAACACCGCTATAACACTCAATATCTCCATTTTTTCTCACTCTACAGTGACCACGTTTTATCTTGCAAAAGTATAAAACTTTTTAATCCCTTTTAAAAAGGCGGTAAGCTTGTGCGAAACAGTGACCACAGTTTCTGAGTCTCTTATAACCGCCCCCGGTGCACCGCCCAATACAACACCAGCTTTGTTTTTCTGGTCGCGCACAAGCTCCGCTGCAAAATTACAACATCCCCTGCACCAAATTCCGGTACACTAATAAAAAATCTCAAAAAAGTTTATTAAGCTTGTTTATTTCTATCCTTTCACTATCTTTGCACCGTAATTGCATTGAATTGTATTTGTTTATGGAAAAAGTTGTGCTAACCGGTGTCATTGGTTTTGAAGATCTGCCTCAATATGACGATTTAGTCCTGCAGCCAGATGTCAAACAAATTGACATAAGCGATTTTTCCATAAAAGAATCAGAGGAAGACAATTGGCGTTACACCTACCTTTGGGAAGAAACAAAACCTTCATTATTGGCAACTCTTGTAATGAACAAAGATTTCTCTTCCATATTTGTCATAGACGGTAGCAACGTTTATTCAGCCGACAAGAAAACGATAGTTTACTCTTTCAACGAAAACGCAATAAACATTCCAGAAGGCACTGAAAACATTGGCATGTATGCCTTTTGCAATAACAAGACAAAAAAGGTCAATATTCCCGATGGTGTAAAATCAATCGGTGAATTAGCCTTTTACATGTGCGAAAATCTTATTTCAATTGATATTCCCGATTCAGTTGAAACGCTGGGTGTTGCAGCATTCTCAATGTGCAATTTGGAAAAAGTAAAGCTGTCAAATAATCTTAAGGAAATTCCAAATGGATGTTTCGAATACAACAATATAGAGGAAATAACAATACCATCATCAGTTAAACGAATTGGTTCAGAATCATTTCATTGCAATTTTTTAAACAAGGTCATACTTCCAGAAGGTGTCGAGTCTATAGGATGGAATGTTTTTACGCATTGCAACGACTATATCTATTTCCCATCAACCATGCGTGAAATAGAAAAAGATTTCTTCTATGAAGACCCTATTGATGACCCTGAAGATTGTGTGCCGTTCATTGAAGTCAGCGCAAACAACCAGATATTTTTCAGCAAAGAAGGAACCTTATATAAATACAACAACCCCGATGAACCATATTTGGGATATCCATTCAAGCCCAAAGACAAGCTCACACACAGATAATACGATCAAGCCTACAAATACAAACTCTCAATAATCTCCTTCGGATACCCAGCCGAAATATCCTCTTTCCCAAACAACATCCGAATCATACTTACAACAAAAGAAATATACAAGACAATTACACCAAAGCACAAGCATATCCAAGCAATAACAAACACAACCGTTACAATAACATAAACCATAAATCTATATTTATTTTATAATCCTATTTATCTTATCCCCAAAGACGGTAAACTTATGCAAAAATAGACACTCCTTGGCATCACGAGTTTACTCCCCAATGCACCGTCAATTGACATTGGCTTCACTTAGCATCTCGCACAAGCTCCATTGCAAAAATATAATCTCCCTGCACCAAATTTCGGTACACCAATTAAAAAAATGAAAAAATCTGAAATAACCAAGTAGTCCTATCAAATGGCTTCTCTATGAAGTTCCTCCACACGTTGAGCCATCTCTTCAGGCTCAATCACCTTCACCCATTTCCCTCTCGACAGCAATTGCGCCAGAAAATCACTCGTAGGCCTCAACCTCAGCTCATAATCAATATAATCTTCAGCCTCATTTATCATCTTTTGTGAATGGTGCAGCGGCAAATCTCTCATCGAGAATCTCTCCTTTCCGTAAGCCCTCAGCACTATCCTCTGCATCGGCACTCTGTCGTCCGACATCACTCCGAAATACTCCGAGAAGTAAGCCTCAGCATCAAACTTGGGGTCAATTGTAAACGACTTTTCCGTTATCTCAAATGAGTTCATTCTGTCAAAGCTCAGCACCATATAACCCTTCTCGTTGTGGCAGAGCAAATACCATCTCCTGCGGAACAGCTTTATGCAATATGGCTCAACCACCCATTCCGAATCCTCGTTATGCCCATATCGTCTGTACCTTATTTTTACGATCACGCTCCGCTGCATGGCCTCCACCACCTGGCGCAAAATCTCCCCTTCTGTCGGGATGCTCTCAAGCAAAATTCTGTCATGAAGTCCTCTGGCTTCGCCAACGATATTGCTCACCGTCAAAGTCGAAAGCATCCATTGTTGTACTGTATCGCTTCGAAGCAAGTCATCGTCAACTATATAATAACAATTATCCCCGTCACATCCTATAGTCACACCGAATATCTCTTCAACTTCAGCCCTGTGGCGGTTAAAAGTCGTTCTGCTCAATGGCACACCCTCACTCAAATAAGTATGCAGCCATCTGTCGTTAAGCTCCGCCAGTGTAATCCTTTTCGCCCTTCTGATGGTATCCACCATCCACACATATTTTTTAAAAAGAGAAGATGCTTTCATCTGATATACTATTTACGACCTTACAAAATTACAAAATATTTTGTAACATTTTTTCTTTTCCCATACTTTATTATTTATTACCTTTGTCCCAACAAAAAATTAGTAGAATATGTTAGGAGCAATTATAGGCGACATCGTAGGCAGCACCTACGAGTTCAACAACACTCGTGATTACAACTTCGAGCTCTTCCCTCAGGGCAGCTCTTACACCGACGACACCGTCTGCACCATCGCCATTGCCGATGCTATATTAAAAGGTATCCCCTACAAAGACAGTCTGTTAGATTGGTGCCGCCGCTATCGCAACCCCATGGGAGCCTACGGCAACATGTTCGCCCAATGGATCGATGCCGACAATCCCCAGCCCTACAACAGCTATGGCAACGGAGCCGCCATGCGCGTCAGCCCTATCGGTTGGGCATTCCCCAATCCTAAGGAAGCCATCGACGAAGCTCGCCTCTCAGCCGAGTGCTCCCACAACCATCCCGAAGGCATCAAAGGAGCCGAAGCCATTGCCGCCTGCACCACCTATCTCGCAACCCATCACACCAATCCATACGCCAACCAAACGGTTATCATGCTTGCCGCCAACTTCTACGGTGTCAACTTCCGTGAAAACGTCCCCACCCCAGGCACTTGGGACGGCACCTGTCAAGGCTGCGTACCATTGGCAATCAAACTCTTTCTCGACTCAAAGAATTTTGAAGACGCCATCCGTTTGGCAATATCCTATGGCGGAGATAGCGACACCCTCGGCTGTATCGTCGGCACCCTCGCCGGCGCCGCCTACGGCATCCCAACCGAATTAAGAGAAAAGGCTTTAACCTATCTCCCTGAAGACATGAAAGAAGTAATCAATCAATTTGAAACACAATATTGCAAATCTAAGCTCTAAAGTCTAAGGTCTAAACCCCGAGCTCTCCTGGTTCTCTGAACACTCCGAGTTTTTTGGCGAAAAATTTTAATACTGCTGTCGCTACGACTTGATTGTATCAAGCATCTCTCTCAACCTCGACACAACAGCTTCACCTACCAGTTTTATCATCGAATCTGCAGAACCAGTCTTTGCATAGTCGTCAAAAGCATCGTAATACTTCCGTCTGTCGGCAAATTTGATGTTGATAGCTGGTAAACCAGCCTTTATCAACTGAAGATTTATCAGAAGTCTTCCTGTTCTACCATTGCCGTCGATGAATGGGTGTATGCTCTCAAACTGCAAATGGAAATTGGCCACACATTCCACAATGTGCATCGTTTTACTCCATTTCTGATAATTCTTCAGCAGCTCTTCAATCTTCGGCTCTATCAAATACTGCTGCACCGGATTTGTCAAAGCACCTGCTATCCTAACATTGACACGCCTAAAAACGCCTCTATCCTCAGGATGGTCAGCCAACACCAAATTATGAATGCTCTTGATATCACATTCTGACAGAGGTTTGTCTTGTTTCGCAAGCTTTTCAACGTATTCGAAAGCCTCCTTATAACCCACTGCCTCCAGATGGTCTTTCAAAGGCTTCTGGTCAATGGTTATCCCTTGAAGCACAAGTGCCGTTTCCTTCAAGGTTAAAGTATTGCCTTCTATAGCATTACTATTATAGGTGTGTTCAACAAGAAACACCTCTTTTATCGCTTCCACCTCTGCAGGTGTCAGCGGACGACATGAATCCAACGATTTCTTAAGTGAATCAACCTGCTCCAAAATTGGAGTATATTTTTTATAGGTGGTTCTTTTGACATACGTGCGAGCATCGATTGGTTGCTCCGCATCATCAGGAATTATATATAAATTACCCTTTCTTTCCACTCCTGCGATGCGGCCTTGCTCGCACAAAAGCCTCACTCTTCTTGAAGAAATTCCCCATTTTGTAGCGGCTTCAGAAACTTTTATAAAATTCATATCATTCCGATTTTAATATTTAAACATTAAAACAACAATGATATTATTCCTATTTTAATAATTTTCGGAATAATACAAAAAAAGAACGATAAAAAAAAGCATGAAAATCATGCTTTTCTAAGTACCCAGGGCCGGGATCGAACCGGCACGAGTGTTACCTCATCGGTTTTTGAGACCGACGCGTCTACCAATTCCGCCACCTAGGCTCAATTCTTTCAATGAACTTTTTCGACTGCAAAATTAATACATTTTTTGTTACACGCAACATTTTTTTTTATAATTTTGCAACCGAAAAATTAAACAAACACTTTTTAACTATGCAAGAGCCCATTGTATCAATCTTTTCAGGCAGAGCCACACGTTATCTAGCCGACAAAATTGCCGATTTTTACGGCAAACCGCTCGGAACATGCAACGTGACAGTGTTCTCCGACGGAGAATTTCAACCATGTTTTGAGGAAAATCTACGCGGAAGAGACGTATTTTTAATCCAATCTACCTTCCCGCCGACAGAAAACCTCATGGAACTTCTGATGATGGTTGACGCCGCCAAACGCGCATCAGCACGCCGTATCATCGCCGTCATTCCTTACTTCGGATTCGCCCGTCAAGACAGAAAAGACCGTCCGCGTATCAGCATCGCTGCAAAGCTCGTCGCCAACCTCCTTCAAGTAGCAGGCGTCACACGCGTCATCACAATGGACATCCACGCCGACCAGATTCAAGGATTCTTCGACATCCCAGTCGACAACCTATACGCATCGAAAATTTTCATACCATATATTAATTGCCTGAACCTGAAAGATCCTATCATGGCATCACCTGACGCCGGCGGCACACGTCGCGCCTCGTCATACGCCAAGATGCTCGACACTGTGTTCTGCATCTGCCACAAACAGCGCTCAAAACCGAATGAGATAGAAAAGATGCTCCTCATCGGCGACGTGAAAGACCGCGACGTCATCCTCCTCGACGACATCATCGACACAGCAGGAACAATCACACGCGCCGGCCAGCTGCTCAAAGACAACGGCGCTCGCAGCGTACGCGCATTCGCAACACACGCCATCTTCTCAGGCTCGGCAATGGAAAAAATCGACAACTCAGTATTCGACGAAGTGGTCGTAACAGACACCATCCCGCTGAAGAACCCAAGCAAGAAGATTCACGTGCTCTCAACAGCCGAACTCTTCGCCCAGGTCATCCAGAAAGTGGAAAATTACGAATCACTCAGCGAGTTCTTCAATAAAAAATAATGTAAGGGCGAATCATTATTCGCCCCCACGATAAATAAATTATAAACGTTAAAAAATTAACAAAATGAATTCAGTATCATTGAGCGGTTCTCTCCGCGAGAACGTAGGGAAAAAAGATGCTAAAGCATTGCGCGCTAAAGGTCTCGTACCATGCGTCATTTACGGTAACAACATCGAACAGGTGAAATTTGCAACAGACGCAAGAAGCTTCAAAAAGATTCTTTACACACCTGAGACATTGATCATCGACTTCGAAATCAATGGTAAAGTTTACCACACAATCCTCCAAGACATTCAGTATCATCCAGTTACTGACGAAGTCCTCCACGCCGACTTCCTCGATGTCAACGAAGAAAACCCAATCACAGTTATGCTTCCTATCCGCACAGAGGGTACATGCCCAGGCGTTATGCGCGGCGGCCGCATGAACATGAACCTTTCAAAATTGAAAGTCCGTGGTTATGTCAACGATCTTCCGGATAACATCATCGTAGATGTTACAAAACTCCAGATGAACCAGGCTATCAAAGTGAAAGACCTCAACCTCGAAAAGATGACCGTCCTCGTTCCTGAGAACACCATCGTCGTCGATGTAAAGGCCCCTCGCAACGCAGCAGCAGCTGAAACCGAAGAAGAAGGCGAAGCAGCAGAAGCAGCAAAGTAATGTAAATTTTAAGAAATTTATATGGAAAAAGCCTTCGTTTGAAGGCTTTTTTTTATTTTTGCAGCATGAAATATCTTATCGCTTGTCTGGGAAATATCGGAGCCGAGTACGCCAACACGCGGCATAACATCGGTTTTATGGTCGCCGACCATCTTGCGAAAGACCTCGAATGCACCTTCACCACCAGCCGCCTGGCCATGGTGTCGGAGATGAAATACAAAGGCCGCCAGATGATTGTCATCAAACCCACGACATACATGAACCTCTCCGGTAAAGCCGTGAAATACTGGGCAACACAGGAAAAAATCCCGATTGAGAACATCCTTGTGGTCTGCGACGACCTCGCCCTCCCCGTCGGCACCCTGAGAATGCGTAAAAAAGGCAGCGACGGCGGTCATAACGGACTTAAAAACATAATAGAATCGCTCGGCACAAGCGACTTCTGCCGCCTGCGCTTCGGCATCGGCAACGACTTCGCCAAAGGCAAACAAATCGACTTCGTCATCGGGGAATGGAAACAACAGGAAATCTACGAGATTCAGCCTCGTCTCGACGTCGCCGTGGAATTTGTCAAGAGCTTCGTAGCAATCGGCCCGGATTTGACAATGAATCAATTTAACAACAAATAGCCATTAGGTTTTAGCCATTAGCCATTAGGTTTAGAGAAGATCATTGCTAATGGCTAATGGCTATTAGCTAATAGCTCTAGAAGTTCTTTCATTCCTTCTGAAGCACCTTTTTTAATATGCGTTATCGGGCGGTGAGTGTTGATGTTAACATCCTTAGGGTCAATGAGATACACTTGAGCGTTGGACGGAACGTAATACAGAAGGCTTGCAGCCGGATACACGTTCATTGATGTTCCGATGATGACGAAAATGTCAGCTTTTTCAACGAATTTTACTGCCTTATCGATTTCAGGGACCGCCTCACCAAACCACACGATGAACGGACGCAGTTGGCTGCCGTCGCCGGCTTTGTCGCCCATTTTCACCTCAAACTCATCAGGTTTCAGCTCGCGGATGTATCGAGGGTCGTTCGGATTATAGCTCGAGCATACTTTCGTCAGCTCCCCATGTAGATGTATGATGTGATGACTGCCTGCTCTTTCGTGCAGATTATCAACATTTTGCGTTACGACAGTCACATCGAAATACTTTTCCAATTCGGCACAGAGGATATGACCTTGGTTCGGCTTTACGTCAAGCAACTGCTTACGGCGCTCGTTGTAGAAATTGATAACCAATTCAGGGTCAGCCTCATAGCCCTCGATTGAGGCCACCTGCATCACAGGGTATTTGTCCCATAGTCCGCCAGCGTCTCTGAACGTACTGATTCCACTCTCGGCACTGATGCCCGCTCCGGATAAAATGACTAACTTTTTCATATTATTTTTATTTTTTTCGGTCGCCTTTGGCGAGAAATTTTTCAAATTTAATTCAAATTTTTCAAATCTAATATTTCTTAAAATTTGTTGAATTTGATAAAAATTTGTTGAATTTCTGCCCGAAGGGTATCTATAATTAGACGCGATGAATTGCGTCTCTACGTAATTCATTCAAAACAATTCTCAATTCTCCCCAGGAGTAGTCCTCGCCAAGCACGTCACGGGCTCTGCCCAACGACGAATCTTCGGTTTCGGTGAAGTATTCCACGATGTTTTCGTAATGTTCCTCGCTCATGAAATCCTTGGCGTCGGCGTAGCCTTTCAAAACGAGTTCTGCCACATGCTGCTCGATGGTTGATTGTGCCATGTTGCGCTTCTCTGCAATCTCATCAATCGAAAGCCCCTCCTCAATCAATTCCTTTGTACGCTGAACCGAACTGCCGAGTTCCAGCTCCTCTTTCGACTCTTCATCGTCAAATTCCTGTTTCTTAAATCCTTGATACTCAAGCACTATATTCAAAATATCGGCTCCAAAACGCTGCAAACGTGTAGCTCCGATCTTTGACAGCGACTTCAACTCCTTGACCGTGGTCGGCTTCTTTTCCGCGATATCCGTCAACGTTTTTGTTGGAATGACTTTAGTCTCGCTAACTTCTAGAGCATCAGCCACTTGCTCACGCCATGCCACCAATGCCTTGAACAGCTTGTTATCCTCTTTCGACAGCTGTTTTCTCGACAACTTTACCTTCTTCGACTTGTTAAGTTCCTCAGCCTCAACGATTTTTTTGTTCTTCGTGGCAAGATATTTCTTCATCTCGAAGCCTCCCAAACAACATTCCAGACAAGCTTTTTTAACAAACAAATCCGTCTTAAAAGGTTCTAACTCCTTCTTAATCTGGTCATTAACGGCTTTATTGTCGGTCTCGAATGGCAAATCCGCAATCTCGTCCAAGTCAGAAAGCTTATCCAAGAAATAAGAGCAGCCTTTTTTAACTCGTTCTTGAAGTTGCAAGTTATTGTCAATCTGGAAGTTATCTTTCAAAATACCGCCAATCTGACGCTTGAATTTTTCCGACACCTCGACCACTTCCTCGTGAAACTTCTGCCCTTTCGGCGCAATTTTTTCATTCACCGAAGTATCGAAACTGCCTTTGTTGGCAAAAACAACCTTTCTTATGCCGTTCAAATCGCTCTCAATGTCAATAAAATCGATGAGTTCGAACAATATCTGCGACTCATAGAGTTTTTTGTTGTATTCAAACTGCTCCTCATTCGGCTCCCGCATCGGCAATTCCGCCACAAACTTATTGATTATCAAATCATTAAACAATCCCGTTTGCGATAATTTCGCCTTCAGCACCAATCCTTCGAGCGATGTGCAGCGACTCAAAGCCACATAAACCTGCCCGTGAGCAAAAGCCATACTGGCATCCAAAATCAGTTTATCGAACGTCAAACCCTGGCTTTTGTGAATCGTTATCGCCCACGCCAGTTTCAGCGGAATCTGAGTGAAGCTGCCCACCTCTTTTTCCTCTATTTCTTTGGTTTCCTCATTGATACTATATTCGAAATTCTGCCATGTCACAGCTTTCACCTCAATCACCTCATCGCCACAGCTCACCTCAAGTCCGCTTTCCTCGTCATAACTTACAATCCTTCCGATTTTTCCGTTGAAATAAGCCTTCTCCGGCGACGGGTCGTTTTTCACGAACATCACCTGCGCCCCAATCTTCAGTTCGAGTTCAAATTTGGTCGGATACGAACTCTCCGGAAAGTTGCCGAAAATCTTTGCAGTAAACTTTAAAGGCTTGGTTTTCAATGCGTTAAGCTTACTTTCGTTTATCTCATCCACCTGACGGTTATGCGTCATCAGGGTTATGTACCCATCGTCTTCTGCGGGTTCAAAATCCGGATGATAATGGCTATTCAGAATCGCGAGACTCCCTGCATCGAGGCAGTTGTTGCGCACCTTATTTAATATGTTGATAAACTGTCTGTCCTCTTGGCGGTAGATGTGTTCCAGCTCGATGCAACAATATGGTGTCTTTGTAAGCACTTGACTATCAAAGAAATACACTGATTTGTAATAATCACGCAGCAAAGCCCATTCCTCTTCTTTTGCCACCGGTGCCAACTGATGGATGTCGCCAATCATCAGCACTTGCACGCCTCCAAATGGTTTTTCACTGTGTCTCACACGTCTCATCACCGCATCAACAGCGTCAAGCAGGTCGGCGCGCACCATCGAAATCTCGTCAATTACAAGGAGTTCCAGCGAGCGGATGATTTTCAGTTTTACGGCAGAAAATTTTTGGTATTGCAACACATTATTATTGGGGATCTGAGGCCCGAATTCCAGCTGGAAAAACGAATGTATCGTCTGTCCGCCCGCATTGATGGCGGCGACGCCAGTCGGCGCCAAAATCACCATTCGTTTCGTGGGATTCTCAGCCAGACCGCGCAAAAACGTCGTCTTTCCTGTGCCGGCTTTTCCAGTCAGGAAGATGTTCATGTTGGTGTAACGGACGAACTTTTCGACCATCTCCAACTTCGCGTTCTCTATTTTCTGCGTCTGCATAGTCACATTATTAAACCATTGCCTTACTCAACTCCTCAGCGAATTTCTTCACCGAGGCCTTGATTTTCGCCTCTGTTTTCGGAGACGGATGACGCCTTCCGCAAACATACTGCGAAAGCTGCGCCTTGTTGATTCCTGTTATCTTCGACATCCCCGAAAGCGTCAGCATCCCCTTGAAATGCTGCAAAAATGCCGAAGCGTCATAAACAAAGTCGAACTCGGCTTCAACTTTCACACCAGTACGTTCATAATGGTCTTGTGCCATAGCTGCAAAACCTTCCACATAGTCTCGTTTTGCCTCTTCAACAGAAAAACCTTCTCCAAACCAGCCGAACGGGAAATCATCATTGGGTACATATACCGTGTAAAAACCATTGTCATTACATTCAATGTGAGCAGTGTATCTTTTCATATTATCAATTTTTAATTATCAAATCAAAACCTGATTTATCCAATATATTTTTTAAAGTACCAAATCTCATTTCTTGCGAATGATGAGTTGTTTTCCAGTGTCATAACATCCAAACCTTCTTAACAATCTCTCTAATTCCGAATATTTCATTTTTTATGACTTTGCAAAGTTAATGCTATTTTTTTGAATAGCAAACATTTTTTTATTTTTTTGCAAAATTATCATCCGGGAAGATTTTAGAATAATAAAACAGGCATAAATCGCACCGATTTCAGCGATTTTAACTTCAATTTCAAGATAGTGAAGGAAATCTTAAAAATTATTTACAATTCTCATTAAACGAACAACTCCGCTGCAATGCCGTCGGCAAAAAGCATACCATTGTCATTTAGGATATATTTTTCACCTTTTAGATATATTTTTCCACTTAAAATATATCTTTTAATCTGTTTTTTAAACCTTTCGGTATATTTAGACCCAAAAGTCTCACGAATATAGTCGATGTCACAGCCCCACATTGTGCGAAGCGAGGTCATGACATATTCATTGTATCTATCATCAAGCGTAAGTTCCTCTCTTTCAAAGGAATAGCTATCACAATAATCCTTCACGCTCGCCACATTCCACTGCCGAGAGACACCGTCAAACGAATGAGCCGACGGACCCAAACCCAGATATTTCTCGCCTTTCCAATAAATGGTGTTGTGCTTCGAATAATGTCCAGGCCGCGCGAAATTACTTATCTCATAATGCTCAAAGCCTTGATTTTCAGTCATTTCGACAAGAATTTGATACTGTCTTATCGTATCTTCCTCACTTACTGGAGCCACGACACCTTTATTAATACGTTGTCCAAGCACCGTTTTCTCCTCAACCGTCAACGCATACGCCGACAGATGATTGAAACCCGTCGAGAAGAATATCTCAAGATTTCTGCGCCATTTTTCATCCGTCAACGTAGGAATGCCATAAATCAAATCCAACGTAACTTCTTGAAAACCAGCGTCTTTTGCCCAATCCAAGACCTGCAGAGCATGCTTAGAATCGTGTTTTCGGCTCAGATATTGCAAATCGTCGTCAAAAAAACTCTGAATGCCGATACTCAAGCGATTGATTCCCAATTTATTATACTCAAAAAGCGATTCTTTTGAAACGGTATCGGGATTGGCTTCAAGCGTTATTTCCGGTTTATCTATAATATTATAATTTTTCTGCAAAACATACAAAACATCAGCAATTTCTGATGGTTTCAGAAGACTCGGAGTGCCGCCGCCAAAATAAATCGTTTTTATTTCTTCGCCACCTAAATAATCCTTTCTCAACTCCGCCTCTTTCTTCAAAGACTCAAGAAAATCAACACGTTGCTTCTCCGAAACAACAGAGAAGAAGTTGCAGTATGCGCATTTCGACTTGCAAAACGGAATATGGATATATAATCCTGCCATGGTTTGCAAAGATACTATTTTCTCTCGCAGATTACACAGATTATTATCATCATTTCATATTTTTTTATTTTTTTAAAATAAAATTCCTATTTTTGCAAGTTGATTTAAAGCATTCATATCATGAAAAACGACAAACTTATTATCACCATCAACCGCGAATACGGCTCAGGCGGAAGAGACATCGCCTATAAGCTCGGAGCTCTGCTCGACATCAAGGTCTATGACAAAAACAAACTCGAAGAAATTGAGCAGGAATATGACATCGCCAACGAGCTACCCGACGACATTTACGCGCTTCAAAAGAAAATCTTACTGAACATCGCCGCCAACGAATCGTGCATCATCGTGGGACGCACAGGCTTCGAAATCTTCAAAAACCACCCGAATGTGGTGCGTATATTGCTCATCGCCGACTACGACGCACGCGTGAAACACGTCAGCGAAAAACACGGAATCACCAAGATTGCAGCCCGTAAACGCATCAAGGAAATCGACCGCGCACGCGAAGAATACACCAAACGTTATGCCGGAGTGTCGCGCTACGACGCCCGCAACTACGACTTCGTGCTAAACGTCACCAACATACCGACATACCACGTGGCAGCATTCCTCGCTCAAAACATCAGAATGAAATTTTTCAAATAACCTTCTATCTTCAACAAGTCTGACAAGATAGTTTTTTATTGACAGGATTTACAAGATTTATTGCATTTTATCTTGTTAATCCTGTCATTTTTGTCTATAAAAAAAAGAAATCCCGTCAAAAATATTGTGATTTCACAAAAATTTTGTAATTTTGTAGCTTGATTAAATTGTATAATTATGGCTACACGTTTACAACATCTGAAGAAATTTGCGGCTTTATTAGTCGCAGTCTTCGCTATCTCATTGAGCGTCAACGCCCAAACATGGTACATAATGGGCGAATACATATGGAGTCCGCCGCATCCGCAAGGCACATTCACCGTATTTCATTATCAGGCTGAAGACGTCACCATCGACGATATGGAGTATCATACGGTATATGTCCAAGGCGAAGGAACTCTTCTCGGAGCCTATCGCAACGAGGAAAATCAGGTTTATTTCTGCAAATGGAACGGCTCATCATACGACGATGAAGTGATGTTGTACGACTATGACCTCGAAGTCGGCGACTACTTCAACGATGATGACGAACATCCCATGCAAGTTACAGAAGTGTCAACAATCACTGACATCCACGGTGTCTCAAGAAAGAAAATATCATTCGAATTCATAGGTCTAGAAGACGAGACAGAGTTTTGGATTGAAGGCGTGGGCAGCAGCAAAGGCTTTGTCAACAGCGGCAACTACACCCCGACAGAAGACGGCGCCATATTCCACCTTCTCTGCTACCACATTGACGATGACGTGGTTTTCGTCAACCCGGAATACAACGACTGCGACCTTCCGTACAGCGTTGAGGAGAACGATGCGGACAATGGCATCAGCATCTATCCAAACCCGGCAAATGATATTGTTAACATATTGAACGCCAATGGTTTAAATATAACCAACATCGAGATTATCGACCTGACAGGCCGCATCATTTTAAACACAGAAGACTACGATAACATCAACGTCACCGAAGTTCCTGAAGGCCAGTATTTCGTGAAGATTTACGGCAATTCGACAATAGTCAGAAAATTATTCATCAAAAAATAAACTATCATGCAGAAATTCTGGCGGGCTTTCACATCGTTCATCCTCTTCATAACGCTCATAATCTGTGTGTTTGAGATGTACAGGTGTGCCCAGTATATCATCACGTCGGTGCAAAACGGCACCTATCAAGGCTTCTTGTGGCTGGCAATCGGAATGCTCGGATTCGTGCTCGTCTCGGCAATATTTTTCAAGAAAAACCGCCATCTGGTCTATACCTTGACCCACGAAGGCGCCCATTTTCTCGTGGGAGCGCTGTTTTTACGCCGTAAAATCACCGAATTCAACGCAAAAGCCATCGAATATATCAAATCAGGCGAGAATCTCGGCGAGGTGTGGTCAATCGGAGGCAACAACGTGTTCATGTCGCTGGCTCCGTACATGCTGCCTTACATCACCTTTGTCTTCGTCTTCATCCGCCTGATGATTAAACCCGAATGTCTCCCTATCATCGACTTCATCATCGGTTTCACTCTCATGTTCCACGTCTTTTGCTGGAAAAGCTACATGGGATCGTATCAGGGCGACCTTAAAGTGTGCGGCTTGTTCCGCTCATACCTCTTCATCTGGACATTCATTTTCTTCAATTTCGCTATAATATTATACTCCGTGGGCGGCGGAACAATCGACCCCGTCAACATCATCCAAGCCAACGTCCATTGGTTCACACAGGCCTGGAACGACATACTTTGGGTAATATCATTATTTGCAAAATAAATTTATAACAATATGAAAATTAAACACTTAGCTATGGCATTAGCACTCGCGGCAACTCTCGTGAGCTGCGGAGAAAAACAAGAACAAAAATCTTGCTGCAAAAAGAATTGCAACGGTCACACCGAAAACTACGAGGCCCTCGCAAACCAATATGCCGAGGTAACCCTCACCACCGACATCAGCCATCTCTCAGAAAATGAGGTTCAGATGCTCGAATTGCTCTTCAAAGCAGGTAGAATCATGGACAACATTTATTGGACTGAGAATTTCAATGGCGATAAAGACGAGTTTTTGGATGGTATCGAAGACGAAAACGCCCGCAAATATGCGAGAATCAACTACGGTCCATGGGATCAGCTCGACAACCGCCGCGTTTTCATCCCTGGTTATTGTCCGAAACCTGAAGGAGCAGGCTTTTACCCGACCGACATGACAAAAGAAGAATTCGAGGCATGGGAAAACGCTGACAAAACCAGCCAATACACACTCATCCGTCGCGACGAAGACGGCAATCTACAGGCTGTTTGGTATCATGAGGCTTACGCTGACCAGATATTGAAGGCGGCAGAGTTGCTCAACCAGGCATCGACTCTCGCAGCTGACAAAGAGTTTGCCGAGTATCTGAAACTCAGAGCACAGGCTCTCCTTACCGACGATTATTACTATTCAGATATGGCATGGATGGATGTCCGCAACAACAATGTCGATTTCGTTGTTGGACCTATCGAGAACTACACCGACGGCCTCTTCGGCTACAAAGCCGCCCACGAGTCGTTCATCCTCATCAAAGACCAGGAATGGACAAAGAAACTGTCGCGCTATGTGGCATTATTACCTGAACTTCAGACAAAACTGCCTGTCGATCCAAAATACAAACAGGAAAAACCGGGCAGTGACGCCGACCTCGCGGCATACGACGTGGTATTCTACGGCGGTGACTGCAACATGGCATCGAAGACCATCGCCATCAACCTGCCTAACGACGAGAGAGTGCAACTGCAGAAAGGCACACGCAAACTCCAGCTCAAGAACGCTATGAGAGCCAAATTCGACAAAATCGTCGTCCCGATCTCGGAAGTGCTGGTATCTCCTGAAGCCCGCAAGAACGTGAAATTCGACGCTTTCTTCTCCAACGTGATGTTCCACGAGGTGGCTCACGGTCTGGGCATCAAGAACACATTGGACGGACAAGGCACTGTGCGTCATGCACTTAAGGAACAATATTCAGCCATTGAAGAGGCGAAAGCCGACATCCTCGGTCTGTTCCTCGTCACCAAGCTCAGCGAGATGGGCGAATACACCACAACAACTCTGGAAGAAAACTACACCACCTTCATGGCTGGCATCTTCCGTTCGGTACGTTTCGGCGCAGCATCAGCACATGGCAAGGCTAACATGATAGAATTCAACTACTTAGCCAACGAAGGCGCATTCACACGCGACGAAAACGGCTTATATGACATCGACTTCCCGAAGATGAAACTCGCAGTCGAGAAACTCGGCGGTGCCATCCTCACAGCACAAGGCAACGGTGACTATGAATTCGTGAAAAACTGGATCGCCACCGACGGTGTCATCAAGCCGGAACTCCAAGCTGACCTCGACAAGCTCGCAGGTTACGGCATCCCGAAAGATATCGTTTATAAAATGGGAATGGAATATTTGAAGAAGTAAGATTCCTCACTCCGTTCGGAATGACAAGATAAAAGGTTTCAGATATGGCGCGGCATGACGAAACATACTAGTTAGTAAGCGACTACAAGCCGCGCCAAAATAAAAACAAAAAATGTTGTCATTCCGAGCACGAAGTGCGAGGAAACTCGAATAAAGACAAATTTTTAAAATCAAATTAAATAAAAATGAAAAAATTATCAGTTTTCTTTGCCATCATCTTTGGTATGATGGGCATCGTGCGCGCTGACGAAGGCATGTGGTTGCCAATGTTCGTCGAGCGTTTGAACTACGTTGACATGCAGAAAATGGGTCTCCAGCTCACACCTGAAGAACTCTACAGCATCAACCACAGCAGCCTTAAGGACGCCATCGTCGGCCTCTCAAACGGCGCAAAACCACGCGGATTCTTCTGCACAGGCGAAATCGTGTCAGGCAACAGCTTGCTCTTCACCAACCACCACTGCGGCTACAGCTCAATAGCAGCCCTCTCGACAGTGGAGCACGACTACCTCAACGAAGGCTTCGCTGCCAAATCATTCGAAGAAGAGCTTCCGGCAGAAGGCGTCTCAGCATCATTCCTTGTGAGAATGGAAGACGTGACAGCCGAAATCCTTGGTGTCATTACTGACGACATGGATTACATGGCAAGACAGAAAGCCATCAACACTAAGATCAAAGAGTTAGAGGACGCAGCATCGGAAGACGGCAAACTCAACCCAGTCATCAAAGGCTTCTTTGAGGGTAACGAGTATTACATGTTCGTCTATAAGACCTACACCGATGTCCGTCTCGTGTTCACAGCAGCACAGTCAATTGGCAAGTTCGGCGGCGACACCGACAACTGGATGTGGCCTCGTCACACCGGCGACTTCAGCGTTTTCCGTGTATATGCTGACGAAAACGGCGAGCCTGCAGCTTATTCAGAGAACAACAAGCCTCTCACACCTAAATACAGCCTCACTATCAATATCGACGGCGTCCAGCCAGACGACTTCACCATGATTTGGGGCTTCCCAGGCTCAACAGAGCGTTACATGACATCATACGGCATCAACTACAATGTTGACAGCTTCTACCCGATAGTTTATGAGGTATTCAAAGCCAAGACCGACGTCATGGACAAATATATGAAGATTGACAAGGCCGTCAACATCGCCTATGCAGACGAGAAGGCAGGTCTCGCCAACACTTGGAAAAACTTCGAAGGCCAGATGACAATGCTCCGCAAGAACAAAGTCGCCGAACGCAAGGCCGAACTCGAAGACAGCTTCATGGATTGGGTGAAATTCGGCAGCGCCAACGCCATGATTAATGTGAAAAACGAACAGGACTATCAGGCTTGGCTCGAGATGACCAAGAAACGTCAGGCAGAATACAGCGATGTTCTCGACAGCACAAAAGACTTGTTCCAAGAACTCAGCGAAGTGGCAAAAGCTTTATTCTATCCTAACTTTACAGCACAGCTTAACCAGTTCGACAGAATCTCAACCTTTGACGAATACATGAATGCCGTCAACAATTACAAGGCTCTCACAACCAAAGAGAACGGCAAGCCAATGAAAGCCAAAGATATTGAGAAGGACTCTGTCGCTATGGCAGCAAAAGCAGCCCTCGACACAGCCACAGCAAACCTCAAGAACATCGACATCGACATACTGTTCAAAGACCTCGACGACCGCGTTGAAGGCGAGATGCTCGTCGAAGTGTTGAAGATTTACAGAAGCCACTTCACAGCAGATGAACTTCCTGAGACATTACAGCAACTCGACGCTCAGTACAACGGCGATTTCGCAGCATTGGCAAACGACATCATCGAGAATTCAATCTTCGCCACAGCCGAGTCAATGAAGGCTTTCGTCGAGAATCCTGATCCGGATACCATCGAAAACGACATCGCTGTCATCACTCAGGGTGGCCTCATCGAGCACATCTACACAGCAGCTCCAGTATATAGAAAAGCCATGATTGGCATCAGCCAGAACGACCATCTCTTTGTGAAAGGTCTTCGCGAGTTCTACGCTGAGACACAGCCTGGCAAGCACCTCTATCCTGATGCAAACTCAACAATGAGAATGAGTTACGGCTCAGTGAAAGACTACCAGCCTGCCGACGCTATCTCTTACGACTACGTCTGCACCGCCAACGGTATCCTCGAGAAATACATCCCTGGCGATTTCGAGTTCGACGCTCCACAGCGCCTCCTCGACCTCATCGAGGCAAGAGACTTCGGCCAGTATGCCGACAAAAACGGCGAGCTTATCACCTGCTTCTTGTCAACCAACGACATCACAGGTGGTAACTCAGGCAGCCCAATCATGAACGGCAAGGGCGAACTCATCGGCCTGGCATTCGACGGCAACTGGGAAGCAATGAGCGGCGACGTCAACTTCGAGCCTAGACTCCAGCGCACCATCAACGTCGACATCCGCTACGTGCTCTTCATCATCGACAAGGTTTATGGCGCAACCAACCTCATCGACGAGCTCGACATCCACAAGGCAATGCCGGAGCCGATTCGCGTGGAACAGGAATAATCCCGTAGGGGATAAGGCATGCCTTATCCCAACAGGATGAAAAAGAATAATGGCGGCACCCTTAAGGGCTTTAATGGCATTAATGGCTTTAAAGCCCTTAAGGGTGCCGCCACTATTTTTTATTCAAAATTTTGTGAAATCATAAAAAATTCTTATTTTTGCATGATTAATAATTGCTATCATGAAAAAACTCCTTACCATTATCCTGATTTTTACAGCTTTATTCGCTACAGCACAAAACAAAATTGGCGAAAACATCGATGTGACAAATTACGAGATTCATCTCAATAATATCGATTTTACGAATCATACATTACAGGCTCAGACTACCGTCACGCTGACGGCAATAAATGCGACCAGCACCATCGAATTGGAACTTAAGACATTGACAGTCAGCGCAGTGACAGCTACAGGTGCAAACGTCAGCAGTTTCGCGCAAAACGGCGACGTGCTCACAATAAACCTCGCATCAGCATTGGCGGCAAACGCAAGCGCCTCGTTCACAATAACCTACGGCGGCAACACCTTCAACGAGAGCTGGGGCGGCATCATGTGGAGCAACGGCTATGTCTGCAACATGGGCGTGGGCTTCGAGTCTATACCGCACAACCTCGGCAAATGCTGGTTCCCGTGCGTCGACAACTTCACCGACAAGGCAACATACGACGTCTATGTCACCGTGCCTAACGAGCTTACCGCAGTGTGCGGCGGCAACCTCGAGAGTATCATCGACAACGGCGACGGCAACAAGACCGTGCATTACAACGTGCCTCAGGAGATTGCGACATACCACATCTCGTTTGTGGCAGGCGATTATGTGGAATGGACCGACACCTACAACGGCATCGAGCGCGACATCCCGATTACAGTGTATGTCAAACCGAGCCAAATCAACAACGTGCCAGGGACTTTCGTACATGTGAAAGACATCGCCAACTTCTATGAAAACAGCTTCGGACCTTATCCTTTCAACCGCATCGGCTATGCAATCACCAGCGTGGGATGCATGGAACATATAGATAACATCGGCATTACCAGCGGCGTGCTGACAGGCAACACCACACAAGAGGAATATGTCGCGCATGAGCTTTCGCATATGTATTTCGGCAACAAGGTGACATGCGATAAAGGCGAGGAAATGTGGCTCAACGAAGGATTCGCACAGTTCTGCGGAATGTTTTACCGTTCAGCTGTCTATGGAGAAAACGATTTTCAGCAGGTTATGAGTGCCAAAATCAACAACATCGCCTCATGGTGCAAGAACGAAAACAACTGGATACCGCTTAACAACATCCCGCAAACCATGACATACGACTCCCAAGCCGTTTACAACCGTGGCGCTGTCATCGTCAACACCTTGATGAATTACTTGGGAAGAGATACGTTTTTGTCGGCATTGCGCAGCTACCTCAACACCTACGCCTACAGTGCCGTTTCATCAGAACAGCTGCGCGACGCCCTCACAGCAGCAACTGGTATCGACATGAACGGATTCTTCGATACATATGTCTTTACCGCGGGCATGCCACACTATGATGTTGACATTCTTAACGTTACGCCAAACGGAAACCAATATAACACTAACCTGAGAATGACTTACAAGCATTACGGTCCGGAGCATATCGGCCAAAACAATCGTGTGGATGTCACATTTTTTGACAACCAAGGCCAGATGCAAACCGTAATGGTCAACTGGGACGGCCAGGAAGCTAACCAAATGGTGACACTCGATATCAATCCTGTAGCAGCTTTCATCGACTACGACAACCACATCCTCGATGCCAAAGCCGACAAAAACCTCACTGCCACAGGCAATACAAACATCACTGTTGACCAGTTCAAAGCTGTCGTCAACAATGTCAGCGACTCGGTGATGATGCGTGTCGAATCACATTTTATCGGACCCGACAACGACCCCGGAATTCCGGCACTCAACATGTCCACAAAACACTATTGGAACTTCATGCGCATGGATTTTGGAGATGCCAATGTCTCTGGTGACATAGCTTACTCCAGAAATTTCGATTCTGACATCATCCAGACAGAAAACGACTCGGCAGTGCTGCTTTACCGCGCCAACATCAACGAGGCATGGCACATAATACCATACACACAACAAGGCAACTGGAAAGTTGGAATCTTCACTGTTGACGATATTCAGTCAGGCCAATACACTATTGGAGTTATCGACAAGACACAACTTGGTGTGAGCGAAAACACTATCGACACAAAACAGATGATTGTCGCCCCGAATCCAACTGAAAACTTTGTAAAAATCAACACAAAGGTGGAAAACGCCGAATTATTGATTATCAACAGTTTAGGACAAACCGTTTATTCTTCTACAATCTCTGGGAACAAAATAATTCTGTATGTAGCCGATTACCCAGCTGGAATTTATTACATAAATCTGTTTGACAATAAGAAAAATATCATTTCGACAGAAAAATTGGTCAAGAGATAAGATTTTTTCGTAATTTTGCATCGAATTCGAGTTTAATTTTAATAATAAATAACGTTATTTTTATGAATCCAACCCATATTGAACACATTGGAATTGCTGTCGTAAGCTTAGACGAGTCGATTCCGGTTTTCGAGAAAATGCTCGGAACAAAATGCTACGCTATCGAAGAGGTTAAAGATCAGAAGGTTAAGACCGCTTTCTTCAAGGTCGGTCAGACCAAGATCGAGCTTCTCGAGCCAACATCACCTGAGAGCACTATCGCCGCTTTCATCGAGAAAAACAACGGCAAGGGCGGTATGCACCACATCGCATTCGCAGTGGAAGGCATTGAGAATCAGTTAGCTGATGCCAAAGCAAACGGTTTCCGTCTCATCGACGAGACTCCACGCGGCGGTGCTGAGGGCTTGACAATCGCTTTCTTACACCCGAAATCAACAGCCGGTGTCCTCACAGAACTTTGCGAAAATAAAAACAAATAATAAAAATCATTGAAAATGTTAATCGAACAGAAAATTCAAGAGTTGTTGGACAAGCGCGCTCTCGCACGTCTCGGTGGCGGTGAGAAAGGTATCGCTAAACAACATGAAAAAGGAAAGTACACCGCTCGCGAGCGCATTGCCATGTTGCTTGACGAAGGCAGCTTCGAGGAGTTCGACATGTTCCTCACACACCGCACCACCGACTTCGGTCTGGAGAAGCAGGTGTATCTCGGCGACGGCGTCGTGACAGGCTACGGCACCATCGACGGTCGTCTCGTCTATGTGTATTCACAGGACTTCACAGTGCTCGGCGGCTCATTGTCAGAGACCATGTCGAAGAAGATCTGCAAGGTGATGGACCAGGCCATGAAGGTCGGTGCTCCTATCATCGGCATCAACGACTCAGGCGGCGCACGTATCCAGGAAGGTTCACGCTCATTGGCAGGTTTTGCTGAGATTTTCCAGCGTAACATCAACGCATCAGGCGTAGTGCCACAGATCAGCGCTATCTTCGGTCCTTGCGCGGGCGGCGCAGTCTATTCACCTGCATTGACCGACTTCATCCTCATGACCGAGCAGAACAGCTATATGTTCCTCACCGGCCCGAAGGTAGTGAAGACCGTGACAGGTGAAGATGTCAGCGTTGACCAGCTCGGCGGCGCTTTGGTGCACAACCAGAAGTCAGGCGTGAGCCAGTTTATGGCAGCCACAGAGGAAGAGGGTCTCGCTTTGATACGCGACCTCATCTCATATCTTCCACAGAACAACCTCGAAGAGGCTCCGCGCATCGAATGCAACGACCCTATCGACCGTAAGGAAGACGCCCTCAACGCCATCATCCCTGACAACCCGAACAAGCCATACGACATGAAGCAGATCATCCACGCCATCGTGGATAACGGCGAGTTCCTCGAGGTCGCAAAAGACTTCGCTAAGAACCTCATCGTCGGCTTCGCCCGTTTCGACGGCAAACCTGTCGGTATCGTCGCAAACAACCCTGCATTCTTGGCTGGCGTGCTCGACATCAACTCATCACGTAAGGGTGCTCGTTTCGTCCGCTTCTGCGACGCTTTCAACATCCCGATCGTGACCTTGGTCGACGTCCCTGGCTTCTTGCCTGGCACAGTGCAGGAATACGGAGGTGTCATCACCCACGGCGCAAAGATGCTGTTCGCTTACGGCGAGGCTACAGTGCCAAAGGTCACCATCACAATCCGCAAGTCATACGGCGGCTCACACCTCGTCATGGGTTGCAAGCAGCTCCGCGCTGACATCAACTACGCATGGCCAACAGCAGAAATCGCCGTCATGGGTCCTTCAGGCGCTGTCGAGATCCTCAACGGTAAGGAAATTGCTGGTATCGCTAGCGAAGAAGAAAAGACTGAGTTCATCGCAAAGAAAGAGAAGGAATACCGCGACAAGTTCGCAAATCCTTACGACTCAGCGAAATACGGCTACATCGACGATGTCATCGAGCCACGCAACACACGTTTCCGCGTCATCAGAGCTTTGCAGGCACTTGAGACAAAGAAAGACACCAACCCTCCTAAGAAACATTGCAATATTCCGTTGTAATTTTGATTTAAAATTTAAAGATTTAAAAATTTAAAATTCAATTGAATATGAACGTGTTATCAATAATGTTATCAGCTGTTAGAGAGCCTATCGCCACACACGACTGGGTTGTCACCATCGGTGGTTTCCTCATCGTTATCACGGCTTTGGTTGTTCTTTTCTGCATCTTCACAGGATTCTCGAAGCTTGTCAACCACGACTTCAAGAAGGCGAAGAAAGAAAAGAAGGCCCCCGAGGCTCCAAACACATCAACAGCAGCGGGCTGGAAGGTCGATGACGACCTCGCGGTGGTTATCGGACTTGCTCTGGCATTGTCGAAAGACGTGCACGATGAAGAGTCAGGATTCGTGACCATTCAGAGAGTCGAGCGCCGCTATTCCCCATGGAGCTCGAAGATTTACGGATTAAATGGTTTAAACAGAAGAAATTACTAAGCAATGAAGAAATTTAAATTCACAGTCAACGGAAAAGAGTACGAAGTCGAAGTGAAGAATTACGAAGGCGAAAACGCCGAAGTTATCGTCGATGGTACTCAATATAATGTAACGGTCCAGCGTGAAGAGGAAGAGGCTCCTGCTTTCGTCGCCCCTAAACGTCAGGCTCCAAAACCGGCTGCCGCTCCTAAACAGGAGGCTGCTCCAGCCACATCGGCACCTGCCGACGGCTACAAGTCACTAGCACCGCTTCCTGGCACCGTCATGCAGATCTACGTCAACGTGGGCGACACAGTGAAACGCGGCGACAAACTCATGATGTACGAAGCCATGAAGATGGAAAACAACTTCCTCGCTGAAGTTGACGGAACAATCAAGGAAATTAAAGTCAGAGTGGGCGACAACATTCTGCAAGGCGCTGTTTTATTTGTAATTGGCTAATTATGAAGAAGAGATTCAACGTTAAAAAGAAAGCTCTGCTCATCTTCGCCTTGGTGGCCATCCTGCTCGTGCTTCACGGCATCATGACATCAAGCCCTGCGATGGCTGAACACGTCTTCAGCGCATCACAGAATGTGACGACAGAGTGCTGCCAAGCTGCTCCACAGGCCGAACAGACAGTGTCGGCAGGCGAAGCCATCGGCAGCGGAATGTATTCGTTCTGGCAGTTCACCGGCTTCCGTAACTGCACACGAGGCAACCTCATCATGATTTTGGTGGCCTTCGTGTTCATCTTCCTCGCTGTCAAGTACGACTTCGAGCCTATGCTGCTCATCCCTATCGGAGTGGGTATCATCGTGGGTAACATCCCGTTTATCCAAGACTCATATACCTTTGATTTACAAGGCGCTTTGGCAGCCCTCTCTAAGATAGAGATTCAAGGAAACCTCACCTTTGATTTGACAGAAGCACAGAAATTCATCGTAGGATTGTACCAAGGACAAGCCGCTGATGCAACAATGACCTGCCAGCAGGCTTTGGATCACTTCCACAGCATGACTCCTGAGCAGCTTCAGGCATTCCTGCCGGCAGGCATGGACCCTACAGCGCCTAACACAGCCAAGTTCTTCGACGGCCTCATCAGCCAGGTGTTCAACATGAACATCCAGACTGGTGTCTATCAGAAAGGCTCAGTGTTGAACTATCTGTATTTCGGCGTCCGTCAGGGTATCTATCCTCCATTGATTTTCTTGGGAATCGGTGCTATGACCGACTTCTCATCACTGATTTCACAGCCTAGATTGATGATTCTTGGTGCCGCCGCTCAGCTCGGCGTGTTCATCACCTTCATCAGCGCCCGTGCTCTCGGTTTCGACCCACATGAGGCGGCGGCTATCGGTATCATCGGTGGTGCTGACGGTCCTACCGCTATCTTCATCTCGACAAAGATGGCTCCGCACCTCCTCGGCGCAATCGCTATCGCGGCATACTCATACATGGCCTTGGTGCCTGTTATCCAGCCGCCTATCATGCGTTTGCTCACCACCAAGGAAGAGCGTCTCATCAAGATGAGAGAGCCTCGTATGGTCGGCAAGACAGAGAAGGTAATCTTCCCTATCGTCGGTTTGTTGCTCACCACTTTCATCAGCCCTTCAGCACTTCCGTTGCTCGGTATGCTATTCTTCGGTAACCTGTTGAAAGAGAGCGGTGTGACAAAACGTCTCGCCAACACAGCAGCCAACCCGCTCATCGACATCGTGACCATCTTGTTGGGTCTCACCGTCGGTGCATCAACACAGGCTGACGTGTTCCTGACAGTCGATTCACTCATCATCTTTGCTTTAGGTGCCTGCTCATTCGCTGTCGCAACATTCGGTGGCGTGTGCGGTGCCAAGTTGATGAACGTCTTCTGCAAAGAAGGTAATAAGATCAACCCTCTCATTGGTAACGCAGGTGTGTCGGCAGTGCCTGACGCAGCTCGTGTTTCCGAGGTCGAAGGTCAGAAATACGACCCATCGAACCACCTCCTCATGCACGCTATGGCACCGAACGTTGCAGGTGTTATCGGCTCGGCAGTGGCGGCTGGTATTTTGATGAGCTTTATTGGAATTTAATCCATAGGGCAAGGCATGCCTTGCCCGTACAGGATGTAAAAATACAATCTGTAGGGGCAACGCATGCGTTGCCCCTATTTTTGAAAAATAAAAAATCATGTTATTAATCGGTATCGCCGGCGGTTCGGGGTCCGGCAAGACAACAGTAGTCAGAAAATTGATGGAGGCGCTCCCGGAAGACTCCATCTCAGTGGTGTCGCAAGACGCATATTATTGGGACAACGGCAGCCTGTCGCCCGAGGCAAAGAAGGAAATCAACTTCGACCATCCCGATGCCATCGAATGGGACTTGTTGGTGAGACATCTTGACATGCTGAAGGAAGGCAAGACCATCCCGATGCCTATCTACACCTACGTGACATGTGCCCGTTCGCAGGAAGTCATCCCTGTGAAGCCTACGGAGGTAGTGATAGTGGAAGGCATCCTTATCATGACATGTCCTGAGTTGGTGAAACGCTTGGATATCAAGATTTTCGTGGATACCGATGGCGACGACCGCCTGATGCGCATCATCAGACGCGACATCGAGGAACGCGGAAGAACCGTGTCGGATGTCTTAAGACATTATGAAACTTTTGTGAAGCCGATGCATAACCAATTCATCGAGCCGACAAAACGTCTGGCTGACATCATCATCCCGCAAGGCGGCAGTAACCAGGTGGCAATCGACATCATGGCGAGCCGCATCAGGATGCAGCTGAATCAGATGAAACAACAAAACAATTAAACAGTGTGGAGTTTGAAGTTTGAAGTTTTGAGTTATAACTGCAAACTTCAAACTCGTAACTTCAAACTAATTAAGGGTGTAAGCGAAGCCTCTACCCTGATATTTGATTTTCTTCAAATCGTGACGGCGACTTGAAAGTTTAACGAGGCATTGGTTGATTTTTGCCTTCATTTTTATTTCATCCATATTGATATTCAAGGCATTGGCTTTTTCTATAGCTTTTGAGTATATCTCTCCGCTGGTAGTAGGCTTGCCATTGGCTTTGATCACATTCAGGATAATTTCATCCCATTGTGACAAAGGGTATGGCTTGCGTGTCTTTTCGACGGTCATACTCACACTAGAGACGGGAAGTTCGCCTAAAAGTTTAGTCAATTCCTCAATTTTCCCGTTAAAAAATTCGTTTTTCGCAAGGTTTTTCCTCACTTCGGATTTAAACTCAGCAATCAAACCGATAATCTCTTCTCTTGATAGCTCTTTGTTTTCCATCTTTAAAATAATAAATATTTATAAACGATTGCAAATATAATAAAAAAACAAGAACTACAGTAATTTATTTCATGCTTTTTTAGATTTTTATACATTTTCAGCCTTTTTGTTTAATTTTTAGGAGTTTTTGCTATATTTGCAGAAAAATTCAACAAATGAGAGAGGTTACTGACTTTCTGAATATGATTGTTGCCAACAACAACCGCCCATGGTTTCAGCAACACAAACAGTTATATGTCAATGCGCAGGAAAGATTCAATACTATTGCCGAGCAAATATTAATAGGTGTACAGAAATTCGACCCGCTCACTCGCGGACTTACCTTGAAAGACTGCACATATCGCTTTTACCGCGACACGCGGTTCTCGCCTGACAAGAGTCCTTACAAGCGTCATTTTGGCTTGTTTATCTGTCCGAACGGCAAGAAATCGGGATTGGCTGGCTATTATTTCCATGTTGAGGGCGAGGGTGCCGAATATTTAGGACATCACGGGCTGTATCCGGGGATGTACCAGTGCGAGCCGTTCATCACGAAAAGTGTGCGCGAGGACATAAGCACCAAAGGCAACGAGTTTGTGAAAGCACTGAAGAAAGCGAAAAATTTCTCGATGGACTTCTCTTCCAAATTAAAAAAGGTACCGAAAGAATATCCGGCTGACCATCCATATGCTGAGTATTTGAAACTCAAGGACTTCTGTCTGCACCAACCGATTACCGACGATTTATTATATTCCGACCACCTGGTGGAATGGGTCGTCGAGGAGTTCCGCTCGTGCTACGATTTCAACTCGTTTTTGAACCGTGCGGCACTATTTGCGATGGAAAATGAATAATTTTTTCATTTCTGATGCAGCAAAACCGGCATTCTTTCGTTAAGAAGATGTAAAACGGACGAAATGTTAGGATTCAACATTGTTTTGGAAAGGGCAAAAAAAGGCCGTCAAGAGTCGCTGATGAGGCTTTATGCCCTCTGTTGCGATGCGGTTTTCAACGCTTCGTACAGAATAGTGCTGAATGCGCAGGATGCAGAGGAGATAACGCAGGACGCATTTCTGAAAACATTTGCAAATCTTGACAGTTTCAGCGGTTCGGAGCGCGAATTTGTTGCATTTGTGAAGACCATCGCCATAAACAAAAGCATCGATTTGTTCCGAAAACGTTCGAAGAAGCCATTTTACGAGGAAATCGACGACACCGCTAACAGAATCGACGATGACACTGATTTTGAAGATTTTCCGATAGATAAAATCAAGGAGACGCTGAACAATCTACCCGATGGTTACAGGCTGACGATAACGATGCGATTGATTGAAGGGATGGAGTTCAGCGAGATAGCGGAGAAGATGGGGATTAAGGAATCGACGGTGAGGTCGCAGTATGCGAGGGGGCTGGAGAAGTTACGAAACACAGTAACTGCACAATACAATGAGGTTCCTCACCCCTAACGGGGTTCGGAATGACAGCGGTTGTCATTCCGAGCGGAGCGAGGAAACTCAAACAAATAAAACGGAACAAATAAATAGAATATGAATATAGAAGAGAAAATAAGAAACAACCGCGTGGCATTTGACGAGGTGAAGATGCCGGAGGGAAGCCGGGAGAGGTTCGAGAAAAGACTACGAGACGCGGGACTGCGAGACACGAGACCTGAAAGATTTTCTCGCTTCGCTCGGAATGACAGGCATCTTTGGTTGACGTGGACTTCGGTGGCGGCGGCAGCGGCAGTGGCAATGTTCATCATCATCAACGGAATAAAATTTGAGGTTGTGGAAAAGGTACCTAATCAGCAAGTGGCTGACAATAAATTGATTGAGATGCGCCAGATGTACGATGAGAGAGTCGATGAGGCCATTTTCAATCTTGAAGAGGTGATGAAAAATGTCGATGACTCGACGAGGATGCAAATCAACGCGGTGATTGACGGACTGCTGAACATGGGCGATGTCTTCGCAGAATTGGCACCGCTTCCGGAAGAGAAACAGATGGCGATTGCCGAACAGATTTACGACAACAAATTGAGAACAATTGAATTAATAACCGATAAAATAAATAAGTAAAGATTATGAAAAAGATTTTGATTTTAACAACTTTGGTTTTGACGGCGTTTGTATCTTTCGCCAACAGATGGAGCGACAACAACCGTTACAGCTACAGATTCGAAGAACAGAAAACCGTCGAGCAGACTTTCGACGTCGAGGCATTGCCGAACCTCGTGATGGACGGCCGATACAGCGACTTCATCATCACCACCTGGGACCAGCCACAGATTGACATCAAGGTGAAAATCACCGTGAAAAGCGACAAGGAAAAGACAGTGCAGCAACTGATGGATATCATCAGCGTGGAGCTGACACAGGAATGCAACACCGTAACAGCAAAGACCGTTTTCAACAACAAGATCAACAAGTCGTTCAATGCCTCAGTGTCGATTAAGTATTATGTGAAAGTGCCGAAGGACGTTCTGATGGATTTGGACACCAGTTACGGCGACATCACCATCGACGAGGCTCGCGAGGAGTTGAAAGTCAACATAAAATACGGTGATTTCAAAGCCGACAGCTTGCAAATTGACGCTATTACAAAAAACTATATTGAAGTTATATACGGAAACATCAATATTGATTATGTAAACCATATTGCCATGCGGCTCACTTACGGTGATTCCAAAATAAACACCTGCGATTACATTGACGGATTACTGCGATACAGCAAGATTTTCATTACCAACTTAGATAATTGCATGTTGGATCTAAAATACTCGGATGCAAGAATTGAAAAGGCAAACAAAATCAGCATGGGCAACGCTGCATATTCCGATATTAAAGTGAGAGACCTCACAAACATGATAACAGCTAATAATTTGAAATACTCCGATTTGACAGTGACAATGTCAACGTTATCCCCACAGGTCACCATCGACAGCCAGTATTCCGACGTGGTTTTGTACATTGATGAAAGCGCCTCGTTCGACTACAAGCTCGATTCATCGTACGGCGACATCAAGCTCAAGGGCTTCTTCGACAAGAAAAACATTGAAGGCAGAGGCCATTACGGCGACGGGGAGCGCGGTTTGCTCGACATCTCGGTCAAGTATGGCGATGTGGATATCATAAAAAACAAATAATCTTTTTTTCATACTTTGAATTTTTAATGCCGGATTTCATAGGTTCGGCATATTTTTTTACTATTTTTGTATGCTTTTTGTAATAAAATTGAATTATTATTGTTTAATAAAGAAAATGTTAATAGCATGAAACGAGTAACAGCATTCTTCACATTTATCTTATTAAGCATCAATATATTGATGGCGCAGCACTCAATCTCAGGCACCCTGGTCGACGGAAACACCAACGAAAGTCTGGCATTTGTCAATGTTGGACTCATCAGAGCCGCCGACACGGTTTATATCAGCGGGACGGCATCCAACGAAAAAGGGTTCTTCAAGATTGAAAACATCAGGAATGGCGAGTATATTCTGCAGATTACAGCCATTGGATATGAGAATTACAAAAACGTTTTGAATATCACGGAAGATGTCGATTTAGGTATCATCAAGATGAACGAAGGCGCTGTTCGCCTTGACGAGGTGGTCATCATCGAGAAGAAGCCGCTGTTTGCCAACGAGGGCGAGAAAACTCTCTACAACGTTAGCGAGGACCCGTCGATTCAGACAGGAACGGCATCCGACGCCTTGCAGAACGCTCCAGGCGTGGAAGTCGACGTGGAAGGAAACATCACGCTCCGCGGTGTATCGTCAGTGGAAATTTGGATCAACGGAAAGCCATCGCATCTCAACGAAGAGAACCTTAAGACATATATTCAGCAGTTGCCGGCGAACGCGATTAAAACCATTGAAGTTATCACCAACCCGAGCGCACGTTACGCCTCGAAGAGCGACGGCGGCATCATCAACATCGTGACAAACGGAAAGGTGCAGAAAAACCAGTTTGTGAGCTTCGGCTTCAACGCGTCCACACGTCCCGACGTATCGCCTTGGGTTTCATACGTTTACGCTAACGACAAGATTTCTTTTAACCTTTATCTCAACGGACGTTATTCAAACAACATCAACGACAACAACGGCTACAGCTATTCGTTCAAGGACAACGCCGACCACACTGCGCTCGACACCACCACCACGACGCGTTACGACGGTAGAAGCAAAAGCAACAGCTACGGCTTCGGTGGCTATATGAGTTTTGAATACAATATTGACACCATGAACAACGTGTCGGTGTGGATGGGCGGCTGGCCGACATGGAACCTCAACGACAGCTGGCAAAACTACTACCGCAACGAGTATAATGCCAATGGCATTGAGCACAACTTTTACCGCACAGAGGGCGACGGCACCGGACGTTGGGGCGGTTTCAACGGAGGCGCCGACTACCAGCATTTGTTCAACAACAAAGGCCACAACATCAGGTTCAGCCTCTTTGGCGGCAACTGGAGCGGCTACAACAACAGCACCAACAATCGAAATTATTATTACTGGGACGAA
The DNA here is from genome assembly GCA_905233445.1 of uncultured Bacteroidales bacterium. Taxonomy (GTDB): domain Bacteria; phylum Bacteroidota; class Bacteroidia; order Bacteroidales; family F082; genus Limimorpha. Next base: position 87,426 of record CAJOEP010000002.1, read on the forward strand.
GCTGCCGGCGCGTTCAACGACAGCATCATACTTCTTAGCGGGTACAAACAGAAATACAATTACGACGACTTCAGCTATGACGCGAGCATCGACTACAACCTGCCATACAGCGAAAACGGCGAGATAAGCCTCGGCGTGTCGTATTCGCACGACCCCGACACATATCACATGATTTACGACACATTAGTCGGTGAGAATGAATATGTTAGCGACAACCTGCGCACCCTCGATCGTGTAAGCTGGGAGAACGAATTCGACGCTTATCTCACTTTACAGCACAAATTCGGAAACTTCGTGGTGAAGCCAGGCATCAGGATGGAGTATTCCGACGTGCATTGCAACATGGACGGCTACATGACTGACCATCAGTCGAAAACGTATCTCAACTGGCGTCCGTCGATACATTTCTCATACAGAACCAAATCGATGCACAACTTCAAGCTGAGCTACACACGCCGCATCAGCAATCCAGACGCGCGTTATCTCACAAACTTCGTCGAATACGAGCTGGAGAGCCTCGACTTAGGCAACATGGAGTTGAAACCTGTCTACACCAACTCCGTCGACGCAGGCTGGACGAAATATTTCGAGAAATTCGGAAGCGTGGGCTTGTCGGCATACTACAGAGACACCAAGGGAAGCATCAACAGCGTGACTGAGAACGTTTACGACGACTATTTCTTCCATCGCTGGGTGCGCGCCACCAAGCCTTATAACGTCGATGACTCGTACAATCTCGGCTTTGAAGCGAACATAATGTACCGCCCAAACGGATTTTTCAACATGAGATTTTACGCTAATGTGTACGACTCGTACTATTCAACGATGTTCAACAACGAAAAAGTCAAGAGCGATTTATGGTCATACAGTTTAAGATTAAACGTATGGGCGAAGCTTTGGAACAAGCTGGAAGTGCATGCTTCTGGCTACTACCGCTCTGCTACTCAATCACTTTACGCCGAGCAGAGACCGTCGTATGCCATCAATTGCGGCTTACGAGCCGACTTCTTCGACAAGAAAATGTCGGTTTATTTGAACGCAAATGACATCTTTAACTGGAACAAATGGGACAATAACACGTACAATCCGTACTATATTTCGTACAGTTCGTACAAATATAACAGCCGTTCAATCAGCGTCGGTGTGACGTTCAGGTTCGGAAAGATGGAGCTGGAGAACAGAGCGCGACAAGGCGGAGACGACGACGGCGCGACAATGTCAAATGGAAAATAATAAACTATGAAACGATTATTTATAATATTAGGAATTGTTATCGCATTCATTTCATGCGACAACGGCAACAAGCCAGCGGAGACTACACAGAAAACTGAAAAGAGAATGGTGAAAGTTCCTGCGTTTAATGGCGATTCGGCTTATTACTTTGTAAAAAAGCAATGTGATTTCGGGCCGCGAGTACCGGGCACTACGGCACATCAGCAGTGTGCTGAGTGGATGGTTGAAACGCTCAACGATTACTGCGACACCGTTTACATCCAGGATTTCAGGACACGCGTCTATGACGGCAAGGTATTGGATGGAAAGAATATCATTGCCTCATTCAATCCTGCTGCGAAAAAACGCATTGTCGTCGCGGCACACTGGGATTCAAGGCCTTATGCCGACAACGACCCTGACGAAGCCAACTGGGGGAAGCCTATCGACGGTGCCAACGACGGTGCTTCGGGCTGTGGCATCATGATGGAGATGGCTCGCGTCATGAAGACACACCGCATCGACGGCAATGTGGGTATTGACTTGATTTTCTTTGATTTAGAGGATTACGGCGCACCTAAATGGGCCGATGAGAGCCTTCACAGCGACCTTGCGTGGGGTTTAGGCTCGCAATATTGGTCAAAGAAGCCGCATGTTGGAGGATATAAGGCATATTTCGGGATGCTGCTCGACATGGTCGGGGCATCGAACCCGCGTTTTCCGAAGGAATACTACTCGCAAGGCAACGCCACTTGGGTATTAAACAAGGTGTGGCACATTGCACGCGACATGGGATACGAGGAAAACTTCGTCAACGAACTAGGAGACCCCATCAACGACGACCATATTTATATGATGCATTACGCAGGAATACCGACCATCGACATCATTCACCTTGTTGGTGACGAGGACAGGACATCATGCTTCTACCCTTACTGGCACACGGTCAACGACAACATCGCACAAATTGACGTGAAGACGCTGCAGATGGTTGGAAACGTGGTGATGAAGGTAGTTTATAATGAATAAAGTTGGCAGTTAACTGAAAACTGGTAACTGCCAACTGGTAACTGCCAACTATTTTAAGTGTTTCTTTCCGTTCTGTATGTAAACTCCTTTGTAGTTTTCAGGTAATTTTGTGCCGAGGCAACGGCCTTCGACAGTATAGAAAAGATTGTCTTTCAAGATGTTATCTTCTGAAATCTCTTCGACACCTTCGATACCGACGTACGGGTAGAATGTCACCAAACCGAGGCTTGTGTCATCGAATTGATGATAGATATGCGATTCTATCTCATCGTAAACTGTTGTGCCCCAACGGTTTCCGACGGCCATCAAGTCGCAGGCCGAGTTGTTGTAGAGGTCATATATCACGCCGTTGTTACCGTTGTCGTGAATCTCGTTGTAACCCCAATCGTCTTCGGTTCCCATGTCGATGTCGTGGAGATTAATAGCTGTGATGCCCCATAAGTTGCCGACAATGGTGTTGTTACGCAAAACCGCTTTGTTATTGGTTGTGGAGCCGTAAATAGATATGCCGCTGCCACCGTTCATCGGGTGTCCCTCATGATTATTGTTAACAATCTGATTACCAATAATTACAGACGATATTCTGATGCCCTGCTGGTTATAACCATAGCGGTTTTCCTTGATGTTATTGTCTTTCAGAAGCACTTTCGTTGCCCCCACACCCATGAGGTCGGCTACAGATATGCCGCCGACATACCAATCAGCCATGATGGTGTAAATATTATTGCCCACGATACGAATCGTGTCATTACCACCCGGTCCGAGGTTGATTTGCGGTGCGTTGACATGATCGGTGACATTGGTATCGAATTCGCAGTTAATGATTTGCGGCGAGGCCTCACCGTTTGCCGCCGAGCCGATAGCTGAGCCGTGGTTCAGCATGAAATAGCAATTGCGGATTACGGGGTCGCAGTTGAAGATGTCGATAACCGCACTGCAGTAATCTCTTGTGAAGTAAACGAATTTCACATCATCGAAAGTGACATCCGATTCGATGACTTTGATGCCTGCGCCGTCGGAGAAATACATTTTTTGAAGATAGCAATCTGTGGCATTCTCAAAAAGCAATCTGAAATGCTCTGTCTCATTAAGACCGTAAAACTTGACCCTATTATTGCCATCATTTGCGCAAATCATTGAGCCTTGGATAGTTACACGCACTTCAGCAATATCAACTCTTGATACTTGACTATCAATTACAAGAACGTCGCCAGTCGAAATCGTTAGGTCGGCATTGACGACATAACCATTTTCACCTATTGTGACCACGCCATTTGTGATATTAACAAGGTCGGCGAAGGTGTAGGTTGTTCCGTTGCCGGGGCTAATCCATTGGGCGTTAGCATTAATCGCCATTGTGATTACAGCGATTAGAAATAATAGTGTTTTTTTCATATCCATCTACTTCTTAATTGCTGCGATACCTGGAAGTTCTTTACCTTCGATGGCTTCGAGCAGTGCGCCGCCGCCTGTTGAGACGTATGACACCTTGTCGGCGAGGTTGAACTTGTTGATACAAGCCACTGAGTCGCCGCCGCCGATGAGTGAGAAGGCGCCGTCTTTTGTAGCGTCAGCTATTGCCATTGCGATAGCCTTTGAGCCTTCAGCGAATTTGTCGAACTCGAACACGCCGCAAGGGCCGTTCCAGAGTATGGTCTTCGAGCCTTTGATGACCTTTGCGAACATCTCGCGAGTCTTCGGGCCTATGTCCATGCCTTCCCAGCCGTCAGGGATGTTCATCGGATCAACGATCTGAGTGTCAGCGTCGTTTGAGAACGCGTTGCCAGCCACGGTGTCGATTGAGAGCACGAGGTTGACGCCTTTTTCTTTGGCTTTTGCGATGATATCGAGAGCGAGGTCGAGCTTGTCGTCTTCGCAGATTGAGTTACCGATCTTGCCGCCGAGAGCTTTCTTGAAAGTATAAGTCATGCCGCCGCAAAGGATGAGGTTGTCGACTTTTGTAAGTAAATTCTCGATAATCTCAATCTTTGTTGACACTTTGGAGCCGCCCATGATAGCGGTAAACGGGTGTTTGATGTCGTTCATAACCTTGTCAACAGCAGCCACTTCCTTGCCCATGAGGTAGCCGTACATTTTGTGCTCAGCGTCGAAATAGTCGGCGATGAGAGCTGTCGAGGCGTGGGCGCGGTGTGCTGTACCGAAGGCGTCGTTGATGTAATAGTCGGCGTATGAAGCGAGGGTCTTGGTGAACTCTTTCTGAGCTGCCTTGATCTCTTTCTTTGCCTCGTCGTAGCCAGGCTCGCCCTTCTCCACTCCGCGTGGCTTGCCTTCTTCCTCAGCGTAGAAACGGAGGTTTTCGAGAAGCATCACCTCGCCTGCTTTCATATTTTTGATAGGCTCAGCAGCCTTCATGCAGTCGTCGACGAAGATGACTGGTTTGCCGATGAGTTCCTCGAGATGTTTCACGAGCGGTTTGACCGAATACTTCGGATCCGGATTCTTTTTCGGACGGCCGAGGTGCGACATGATGATAAGCATGCCGTTGTCTTTCAGCACTTTCTGCAATGTAGGCATTGCCGCACGCATACGGGTGTCGTCGGTGATGTTGAAATTGTCGTCTAATGGCACATTGAAATCGACGCGCACGATGACGCGTTTGCCAGAGAAATTAACTTGATCGATGTTAACCATAATTGTAATTTTTTAATTGTTAAATAATTATTATATTTTCTTTAATTTTTTGACGCGGGACGCGAGACTATGGGACACGAGACTCGGGAAAGTTCAGGTTCCGAAGCAGGCAAAAATTCTTTTTATTAGTTGTTTGATACTATTTGGCTTAGGTATTTTTTCTTCTTCCACTGCTGTGAAATCAGTGCTGCCTCTGTGAAGATATTTTTGGGTGAAGGTGCCTGAGCTGATGCCCCATTTAAGCTGGAACATCTTCTTGCCAGGGTTTTTGCGCATCCTCTTGGTCGATTTGCTACCGAAATGATACACGAGGCTGTTGCCAACGCCAATAAAATCGCGCACTCCGGCGTGCCACAGCTTACGCGAGATGTCGGGATCGGAGTACCAGCCAGGGTGGAATTCGATGCTCATTCCGCCGACGAGGTCCCAGCAGTCGAGAGGCATCACGTTGGGTGGCCAGGTGCTTCCACGCCAGTCGCTGCGGACAAGTTTTTCCTGCTCTTTCAGCAACTCCGCCTCACGGAAAGTCTCGATATCCGTTCCGAAATCGCGATGCACCACGCATGGATTGTTACCAGTCGGCTCGATTAGAGTGCTGGAAATCATAAAATATTTATGTGTATCACGTTGATTGTCTGTCAGTTGATTGATACGTTCGAGAATCGGCACGTCCCAGTTTGGGAGGAAATACATGTCGTCGTTCGCATAAAACACAAACTTCGTGTCGATGAGGCTGCGGCAGGCGTTCAAAGCGTAGCAGATGCCTATGTTTTCTTTCGCATAGATATAGTCAAGTCCTTGATTTTCAACCCATTGAAGCGTCCCATCCACACCTTCGTTGATAGCCACGATAATCTGATGTTCGTAAGCCGAATTTTTACGGATGCTGTTCACGCAAAGCTCGAGATACTTCAGATTATTCCAAGTCGGGATAATGAAAGTGAAGCAGTAGTCCTTTTTTTCGGCACGTTTATATTTCTCGAAACTAATCATAACTTCTTGTCTGTCAATTCTTTAAGTGTCTGATACTTCAGTCTTGTAGCTTTTGCGCTAATCCAACATATATGGAAGCCGTCGGCACCGTCGAGGAAGCCCAGCTGGAAAAAATAATGCTGTATGAAGCTGAAAATCGGCGACACTATCATGTAAAACGAGGCGTGTTTTTTGCCTTTTTGAAAATAATGTTCCCCGCGCATCTTAGCGAACTTAAACTGCTGATTCTCATAGTCTTGCGGTGTTGAAAACGAGTAATGCAGCAGGTCGCCTTGGAGTACTTTTTCTTTGATTTCCGTTGAAAACTGTATCGTTTCGTGAATTTCGCCTTGCCACGAGCCTATTTTGCGGTTCCAGATACGTATTTTACGGTCAGGATACCAGCCGCAGTGACGTATCCAGTGACCGCAATAGTTCGTCAGGCGGTTCATGCTGAACACCATATCATGTGGGATATGCTTGTTTTTATATCTTAAAATCGAGTGTTTCAGTTCATCGGACAGTTCTTCGTCGGCATCGATGCTGAGTATCCAGTCGTTGGAGGCGAGGCTGTTGGCGAAGTTTTTCTGCTCGGAATAACCTTGCCAGTCGTGATGCACAAACTTCACGCCGAAGTCTGTGCATATTTTTTCGGTATTGTCGGTGGAGCCTGAATCGACCACAACTATCTCATCAGCAACATCTTGCACTGAGTTGAGACATCGCAGGATGTTGTCTTCTTCGTTATGGGTTATTATGACGACAGAGATGTGCATCGCACAATTTTTTGCAAAAGTACGAAATGATTTTTAGAAATGCAAGAAATTATTGTAAATCCCATTTCTTCATCATTTTGTACACCGCCCCTTCCGGTCTTAAGATGCTTTGGAACAGGATAACTTCGTTCACTTCCTGGTGGATGTAAGTTTTCTGCTCGATGGCTTGGACAACCTTTTGGAAATATTGCTTTTCGCAAAGATCTTTGATGCGGCCGAGGGTGAGATGGGGGACAAAATTTTGTCTATCGCGTTGATAACCAATATTGTCGAAAGCTGTTAAGACAGTTTCTTCGAGGTCTAGAAGCTCTTGTGGTGTTTGCTGCATTCCAAGCCAGAGGACTCGTGGGGCGTAGCGTGCACCGAAGATGCCGGTGCGGTTGAAGTCCATGGTGAAACTCTTTTGATTTTCAAGGACTTTAGAGACAGCATCGATGATTTTCGGTTCGTCTTGTGGTGGAGTTTCGCCAATGAATTTCAAAGTTAAATGTATATTTGTCGGTCGCACCCAGTTTATCATTTTTTCGTGCGATAAGCTACGGCGTAAGCTATCAAGCAATGGCTTAAAGCCGTTGTTTTCTGTTTGAATCGGTATTGCTAAAAAAAGTCTTTTCATAGTTTATTCTTTGTGCCCTAACGGGCGGTTTTTTGTTCCTTTTCCCTTGATGGAAAAGGAACCGACAAGATCAAGCGCAAAAATATACTCGGACCGTATTTTTGCGCGGGCCACCGCACCTGAGATAACCTGGGGCGAAGCCACTAAAGTCTAAGGTCTAAAAACTAAGGTCTTTATTCCATTTGTTTGTAATCTTCGGCGAGGCCACCTTCTGAGGTTTCCCTGTAAAGATACGGGATATCGCGGCCGGTTTTGTTCATTGTTGCCACTACCTTATCAAACGAAACTCTGTGTCTTCCATCAGTAAATGTTGAATAAATATTTGCATCCATGGCGCGGGCGGCGGCAAAGGCGTTACGTTCGATGCACGGTATCTGGACCAGTCCGCACACAGGGTCGCAGGTCATGCCGAGGTGATGCTCGAGAGCCATTTCGCAGGCATATTCAATCTGCGCGACGCTGCCACCAAACAATTGGCATGCGGCTCCGGCAGCCATTGCGCAAGCAACTCCTACCTCACCCTGGCAACCGACTTCGGCGCCGGAGATGGAGGCGTTGGTTTTCACGATATCGCCAATCAAACCGGCGGTTATCAAGGCACGATAGATGCGCACCTCGTCAAAATTATAGCTTTTATAAAGGTGATACAACACGGCAGGCAGCACACCGCAAGAGCCACAAGTAGGCGCGGTGACGATGAGTCCGCCCGAGGCGTTTTCTTCAGCGACAGCGAGGGCGTATGAAAACACCAGTCCACGGCTTCTCAAAGTGTGCTGGTATCCCATCGCCTTGATGTTGTATTGTGCAGCTTTTCTTGGCAGATTCAGTGGTCCAGGCAAGCGGCCTTCGGTGCGGAGACCACGCTCCACGGCCTCTTTCATGGTCTGCCAAACCGCCTTGATATACGGAATCAGAGCGTCGTCGTGTTCGGTTTCAAGAACGTATTCCCAATAAGTCTTGCCCGATTCCTCGCACCATTTCATGATGTCGGTCATCTTCGTCATCGGATAGATGTCAGGGATTATTGAAGGCTTGCCTTCTTCTTCCAGAGCACCGCCGCCCACGCTGTAGACCGTCCATTCTTCAAGGATTTTGTCATTTTCATCTAAAGCCTTGAATGTCATTCCATTAGGATGATATGGCAGGAATATTTTCGGTTGCCACACGATGTTCACCTTGGCATGAGGCTGCAGAACTTCGAGGATGGCGACATCGGTGAAGTGGCCTTTGCCAGTGGCGGCGAGGCTTCCATAAAGCGTGACTTCAAACGAGGCGGCATCGGAATGACGCTCGAGGAACTGCTCGGCAGCGAAGCGAGGAGCCATTGTGTGAGAGGATGAAGGGCCGTGACCGATGCGGTAGATTTCTTTTATTGTTTTCATATTTTGGGAATTGCGTTTATTAACTTCTTTGTATATTCGTTTTTAGGGTTGTTAAAAATCTCGTCGGCATCGCCTAATTCCACTGGCTTTCCGTTGTACATCACGAGGATGCGGTC
>CAJOEP010000003.1 GCA_905233445.1 uncultured Bacteroidales bacterium
AGAACTCACCTGAAGTCGATTTAATCAAAACAGTGCCGACGATAGGTCCGGTGCAGGCAAATGAAACCAGAACGAGGGTCAATGCCATGAAGAACACGCCTGCGAGACCTTTTTTCTCAGAATTGGCATCTGATTTGTTGACCAAGCTGCTTGGGAGCACGATTTCGAATGCTCCGAAGAACGATGCGGCAAACACCATAAACACCAGGAAGAAGATGATATTCGGAATCCAATGTGTTGATAACCAATTGAATATGTCGCCAGTGACGCTGTCGCCACCGAAAATCCATGTCACCATGATGATGATTGCGATTGGCAAGGTGTAGAGCAACACTATGAAAATGAAGTACATAATGGCTTTGAAGCGTCCAGCTGCCTTGTTTTCGCTGCCGTGAAGGAAGAACGACACCGTCATCGGGATCATCGGGAAGACGCATGGGGTGAGTAATGCCGCCAAGCCCCAGAGGATTGCCTGAAGTATCATCGAGAGGAGGCTGTCGCCTTCTTTATCTTGAGCGTCAGCGTTTGCTAGTGTTCCAGGGTTCAGGTTGATGTCAAACTCAACAGCTGTCGGAGGCAAGCACTGTCCATCGTTGCACACCATATATTCGAGTTCGCCTTTGACTGCAACCGGTTCTTTACCAAGAACTTTCACTTTTTGTGTAAAAATCGCCTCTTTTTCGAAGAAACGCAGTTCCATATCGAAAACAGGGTCGTGCAGGACTATGGCTTCACTCTCACTCACAGCTCCAACTCTCTCATAATCAGTGGCTTCTGCAAAATAGAATGCCGTAGGAATCGGACCTCCATCAGCGATATTTTGCGAATACACATGCCATCCGGCTTCGATGTCAGCTTTGAAAATGACGTTGTACTCATTATTTCCCAACGATTCTGTCGAAAAACTCCATTGCACAGGGTCGTAAATCTGAGCGAACGACGCCAAAGGCATTATTAATGAAACAACTAAAGCTAAAAACAATCCAAGTTTTTTCATAGTTAATTGATTTTCAATGATTTAATATTTTTTACTCGTATTTACAATACAAGCTACAAATGTACAAAACATTTTTTAATTATCAAAATAAATTTGATAAATGGTTTTTGTTTTTTCAGTGATTTTGAATCTTTCGTCGATACGATGTCCGACAATCCACACTATTTGGTCGTCGGCCTCAGTTAAAATCACTGTGGTTTTCTTTTGAAAAGTCGTGAAAGCGTTGTCGTTGAAAAAATCTGAAACAAGCTTTGTGCCTTTCATGCCGAGAGGATGGAAACGGTCGCCTTGCTGCCAATGACGAGCTTTTAAAGGCAGTTTCAGCTTGTCGTAATCGAGCTGAGCAACATTGCAGTTTGAAGTTTGGAGTTTGAAGTTTGGAGTTTTTTCAAACTGAGATACCTTAAGGGCATTAATGGCGTTAAGGGCATTAATGGCCTTAGGGAAAATATTGATTGTTTCTTTTTCAATAACTAATTGATATTCAGCCGAATAGAATGCTTTCCCTGGTTCAGAATTTAAAGACAAAAAGATTGATTCGCATTGAGAGAAAGAGAAGCCGAATTGACGAATCCACTCAAAAAGAAGTTGCTTTGATATGAGGAGATTTCTCGACTCCGCTGCGCTACGCTCGAAATGACGTTTAGGAACTGAATGAAGAACGCCGTCAACCTTTTCAATTTGAGAAATCTTTTCTTTCAAAAGTTCTCTATATAATTGATTTTCAGCAGCTAAATAATTAACAGATTCGAGAATTTTCTCTCTCGCTTCAGGTTTGATACTGTCGAAAACAGGTATCAGGTCATGGCGGATTTTATTGCGAAGATAAACAGTGTCGTTATTTGTGCTGTCCTCGCGCCATTTGATGCCATTTTCAATCGCGAACCTCTTGATTTCTTCGCGTGAAGCCCAAAGTAACGGTCTGATATACAATCTGTTACAAGGCTGCATCGCTTTAAGACCTTTAATGCCAGAGCCACGGAGAAGGTTGATGAAAAATGTCTCTATTTGGTCGTCGGCGTGGTGAGCCAAGGCGAGCTTGTCGAATCGGAGATTTCTCCAATCGCTACGCTCGGTCGAAATGATCGCTTCTTTTGTGTTCAGATATTCATTAGCGTTGATCAAATCGTTAAACCATGCGTAGCGCAGTTCGCGGGCGGCCATTTCAACGGAAACCTTGTTGTTTTCAACGAAATCCAAGGTGTCAAGCTGCCGCACAAAGAGCTTCACTCCCACCCTATTCGCGTATTCGCGGACAAATTGCTCGTCGCCATCGGATTCTTTGCCACGCAGATGAAAATTGCAGTGCGCAAAGGCAATGTCGTAGCCTTCAAGCCTTAACAATTCCGCCAGCACCATCGAGTCGACGCCACCACTCAGGGCAACGAGGATGCGGTCACCTTTATTAATAAGGTGGTTTGAGGCGATGTATTTGCGGAATTGTTCAATCATTTAAAAATATAAATAAACGAGTAAAAATCCGATGCCGAGTCCTACGATGGCACTGATGGCGTACCACATCAGCTTTTTCCAAGGCGAGGCATCAGGCTCAAGCGATTGTTCAATCTTTTTCTTTGGGATGATGTCACCGACAAAAATCTCGTCTTTATCAGCATTTTCTATCGATTCAGGAAGAGTCGGCTCCAAGAAAACGAGTTCGGAATCTTTGATTTTATGTGCCTTGCCACGGAAATAATAATCGACGCAGTAGTTGTTTTCCAACAGAATTATCACGCCTGTGCTGTCATCTTCAGTAGATTTTGCCACTATCTTAGCACGACGGCCGTAGTTTTGCTTCAAAAGAATCTCGTTGTCATCAACAGTGAGATATGCCACAACCGATTCAACATCCTGGACATCTTTCAATGCCGAAGTGAGATAAATGACCAGCAGACTCACAGCCAAAGTACTCAAATCGTCGTGCAAGCCGATAATAACCTGATTGTCAGCGAGTTGGTAAAACCAAAAATTCACTTCAGGATTGAAAGAATGCGGATACAATTTGACCCATTCTTTCACCAGTCCGATGACTTCGTCTTTTTGGAGGCCGTATACTTTAATATAATCCATTAACTTATTATTTGAGATTTCTCCACTCCGTTTCACTTCGGTCGAAATGACGGGGTGGTGGTTTTTCTTTTATGTTGAATTTTCTCTACTGAGAATCCGAATTTGCCGATTTTTTCGCCTAAAGCGTAGTATTTTCCATGTGAATATGTTATCAAATCCGCTTGATTAAGCTGGAAAAGCCCTGTGCTTGGGTCGTAATATTTCTCATCACCATGAACGGCAACGATTTCTGCCATAAACATATCATGCGAGCCCAACTCCTTGATTTCCACTACCTTACACTCAATATTCACAGGCGATTCCGCAATCATCGGGGCTTTCACCACCTCAGCAGGTTCAGGCGTGAGATGCATCTCCTTGAACTTGTTGTGATCTCTTCCAGAGCGCACTCCGCACCAGTCTGTGGCTTTCGCCAAGGCTTCAGTTGTGAGATTTATCACAAATTCCATGTTTTTCGATATAATCGCATGTGAATGGCGCTCCTTTCTTATCGAAACATAGCACATCGGAGGGTCGGAGCATACAATTCCTGTCCACGCCACCGTGATGATGTTGTAGTTCTCAGGGCTGTCGCCGCATGAGACCATCACCACCGGAAGTGGATAAAGCATTGTTCCGGGTTTAAAACTTCTTTTCATACTGCAAAAATAAAAAAAATCCCGTCATGCAGGCGGGATTTTTTCATTTTTTATTGAGACGTACGGCCGTACGTCTTTACACTACTTGATATCCCAAGTTGTGCCACTGTTGAGCAAGTCGTCAACTGTCTTGATGTTCGACTTGGCTGATTCGCGCTCGATGACGTCGGTGAGGCAGTCGTCGTAGGTCGGAGCTTCCACATTGCGGATAACACCGATAGCGACTGGGAACGCCGGAGGCATCATGTGAGCGAGCATCATGTGGATACCTGTGTTCTCTTCTTTCTCGTCGTGAACGAGGATATCCTTTTCTGTGATGCCGTTTTCGCCGATTGTGACGACTTCAAGCTTGTTGCCGTTGAGACGCAGACCTTTGTTTCTCTCCTTACCGAAGATGAGAGGTTTGCCGTGTTCGCACTTCACCTGCATATCGTCGCGGACGTCCTTGCCTGTGATGTTTTCGTGAACGCCGTTCGAGAAAATCATACAGTTTTGGAGCACCTCGATGACTGACATACCGTCGTGTTTCTGAGCTCTCATGCAGATGTCGGTGAGTTCTTTGGTGTTAATGTCAACGCCACGGGCGAAGAACTTACCACCGGCACCGATAACGAGTTCACCAACGTTGAACGGATCCTCGTAAGTACCTTGTGGAGAAGTCTTTGTGACTGTGCCACGGAATGTACATGGTGAGAACTGGCCTTTTGTCATACCGTAGATACGGTTGTTGAACAGAAGGAGGTTCATGTCCATGTTACGGCGGACAGCGTGGATGAAGTGGTTACCACCGATAGCTGTGCAGTCGCCGTCACCAGTGACGATCCATACTGAGAGGTTAGGATTTGCAAGCTTCACACCTGTTGCGATAGCGCAAGCGCGGCCGTGAATGCTATGGAATCCGTAGGTGTTCATATAATGCGGAAAACGTGATGAGCAGCCGATACCAGAAACGACGCAGATGTCTTCTTTCTTTTTACCGATCTGTGGAAACACGTCCTGCAAAACCTTCAAAATAGCATGGTCACCACAACCTGGGCACCATTTCACTATCTGATCGCAAACGAAATCTTCTTTAGTAAGATTAACAACCTGATTATTCAAATTTGTGTTTTCCATGGTACTCTTATTTTAAAAGGTCATTAAACTTATTTTCTAACTCTGCTGTGAGGAATGGGAGACCCTGAATCTTGTTGAATTGCTCATACTTGAAGTCAGGCATCTTCTCTCTGAGGTAGTTCACGAACTGACCGTTGTTGTTCTCACAGACGAGGATCTTCTTGTGACCGCTCAACACCTTTGCTGTGTTCTTTGGCAGAGGCATGATGTGGCGGAAGTGTGCGTGAGCGACTGACTTGCCTTCTTCGAGCATCTTCTCGATGACTGAGAGGACAACGCCGTAAGTGCCGCCCCAGCTCACCACGAGGAGGTCAGCGTTAGGGTCACCGACGATCTCCTGTTCAGGGATGTAGTTGGCGACACGCTGCACTTTCTCTTCACGAAGTTCAACCATGAGCTGGTGGTTCTTCGGGTCGAGAGAGAGGTTTCCAGAACCGTTGGCCTTTTCAAGACCGCTGATGCGGTGACGCAGACCTTCTGTTCCTGGGAGAGCCCACTGACGGCTGAGTTTTGCCTCGTCGCGTTTGTATGGTTGATATTCAGGATCGTTTGCCTTTGCGATTGGTGGAACGATAGCCGGGAGGTCAGCGACTCTTGGGATACGGAGGATCTCAGAACCGTTGCCGAGAGCACCTTCTGTGAGGAGGATGACAGGAGTCATGTGCTCCATTGCCAATTTAGCTGCCTCGTATGCTGAATAGAAGCAGTCAGCTGAGCTGCGAGCTGCCAAGACGATAAGTGGAGCATCTCCGTTACGTCCGTAGAGAGCCTGCATGAGGTCGCTCTGTTCTGACTTGGTTGGGAGACCTGTTGAAGGACCGCCACGCTGAACGTCAACGACGACGAGTGGAAGCTCTGTCATGACTGCGAGGCCGAGGGCTTCTGATTTCAGTGAAAGACCAGGACCTGATGTTGTTGTCACTGCGAGGCAGCCAGCAAATGAGGCACCGAGTGATGAGCAGATACCTGCAATCTCATCTTCAGCCTGAAAAGCCTTGACTTTCAAGTTCTTATATTTCACCAACTCTGCGAGGATATCTGTAGCAGGAGTGATAGGATATGATCCGCAGAAAATCTGACGGCCTGAGCGCTCTGCTGCTGCCATCAAACCCCATGCTGTAGCGACGTTACCGGTGATGTCACGGTATTTGCCCTTGGCGAGGTTAGCCGGCTCGATACGATATGTGTTGGCGAAGATTTCCATTGTGTCAGCGTAGCTGTAACCTGCTGCGACGACAGTCTGGTTAGCCTTGATAACTTCAGGTTTGTTTTTGAATTTGTTGTTGAAATATGCGTTCAACATGGTGATGTCGCGATTGAAGAGGTACATCACGATGCCGAGAGCGAACATATTCTTTGACTTGAGCATAGCCTTGCGGTCCCAGCCGAAATCTTTCAAAGCCTCGAGTGTCATCGATGTGATAGGGGCTTTGACGACTTTGTACTGGCTGAGGGTGTCATCCTGAGTAGGATCTGATGTGTAACCGGCTTTTTCGAGAGCCTTGTCGTTCATCGAGTCGACGTCGAAGATGATTGTCGTGCCTGGTTTAAGCCAGCGCATGTTAGCCTTGATTGATGCTGGGTTCATTGCGACGAGCACATCGCAGAGGTCACCTGTGGTGTGGACTGGTTTATGTCCGAAATGGACCTGGAATCCAGAAACGCCTGACACAGTACCTTGTGGTGGGCGGATTTCTCCTGGATAGTCTGGGAAGGTGGCAAAATCGTTGCCTGCCAGAGCTGTTGAATCGGAAAACAGGTTTCCTGTCAGCTGCATACCGTCGCCAGAGTCACCCGCAAAACGGATAACTACATGTTCAAGTTCTACAACTTTTGTTCTGTTAGCCATAGGAAAATGAATTTAATTTATTGTATTTTAATAACTTAGATATTTATCAATGCATTTCAAGATATAATCTCAAATTCTCTGCAAAGGTAAGCATATATTTAATATAAAAAAAATAATTAAGGAAAATTTTTACGAAAAAAATATTTTTGAAAAATGTCGTTGTGTATTGGAAAAACCCATATCTTTGCAGAAATTTTCTAAACTAATAAACATTATGGCATACAAAATTTTAGACAGCTGTGTAGCTTGCGGTACTTGCATCGACGAGTGCCCAGTCGGCGCTATTTCAGAAGGTAGCATCTATTCAATCAACGCTGATAACTGCGTTTCATGCGGCACATGCGCAAGCGTTTGCCCGAACGAAGCTATCGTTGAGGACTAATAGATAATTACACAGATTATCGAAAACACGTAGAGACGCCACATGTGACGTCTCTACATTTTTTATTTCTTGAAATAGTTTGAAATCTTCAGGTTTATTTCCCTTAATCGTTCCTCGTTCAGTTTCACTACTTCCCTATCGTAAGTCATAAGACCGTTCAATTCCACCTCACAGTCGGTGGTCTGGGTGTAAACTGCCGCCGAGAATCCGCGCGGAATAAGATTAAGCAAGATGTTAGCGTATTCCACATAGGTATCGGTGACTTTCTCCTCTGTGTCGTATTCCACATAGCCCCAGCCTTGTTCAGGAACCCAAGTGTGTCCCTCGATTTTCCTGCCGATTCCGCCATATTCGCCGAGAACATTAGCATGTGAAGCATCATAAAAATACATATCAGGTTGCGGATAGTTGTGCAAATCGAGAATGTCGCCTACCGGATAGTGGTTGCCGCCAGAAGCAGGATTGACTAAACGCGACGGGTCATAACTCTTGGTCCACTCAACAATTTCAGGGGTTTTAAACTGCCCCCACGACTCGTTGAACGGCACCCAGACGCCTATCGAAGGCACAGAATACAGGTAATCGATGATTTCTTTCCATTCTTTTTTGTATGTAGCCTCCGATTCTGGCGTACGTTCACTCAGCGAGCCCTCGAAATATCTGTCGGTAACCCAGCCCGGACCTTTGCCTCCAGAAGGCATGTCCTGCCACACTATGATTCCAAGTTTATCACACCAATAGTACCAACGCGCAGGCTCCACCTTCACATGCTTACGAATCATATTGAAGCCGAAGTCCTTCGTTTTCTGGATGTCGTATTTCAGTGCCTCGTCGCACGGAGCGGTGTACAATCCATCGCACCACCAGCCCTGGTCGAGCGGACCGAACATGAAAATCGGCTCGTTGTTGAGCATCAGGCGCACAATGCCATTTTCGTCTTTCTCAGTGCCGAATTTGCGCATCGCGAAGTAACTGGTTACATGGTCAACAATCTTATTATCTTTATACAAAAACACATCAATGTTATAAAGGAATGGATCGTCAGGTGTCCAAAGATTAATTTTATTTAAATAAAATGGTACTTCTATAGTTTCTTCATTTATTGACTGCTCACTAGCCACAGCCAGATCCGAACCCATCTTAATGTCAATTCTCACCATAATATCAGCCGAGGCATTGGCGATTTGTGGCGTCACATATACTGTTTTATTATCAATATCAGGCACGATTTTCAAATCAACAATATGGTTCTCATTGACAGGCTCAAGCCATACCGTCTGCCAGATTCCAGTCACTGGAGTGTACCAGATTCCATGAGGTTTCACATGTTGTTTGCCGCAAGGCTGCTCACCTTGGTCGGTCGGATCCCAAACGCGGACTTTCAACACATTACCTTTCTTTTTCAAAACTTGAGTAATGTCCATGCTAAACGGAGTGTAACCGCCAGTGTGCGAACCTACTTTTATGTCATTGACCCACACATCACACTTCCAATCGACAGCACCGAAATGAA
Organism: uncultured Bacteroidales bacterium; assembly: GCA_905233445.1. Lineage (GTDB taxonomy): Bacteria > Bacteroidota > Bacteroidia > Bacteroidales > F082 > Limimorpha. Next base: position 8,566 of record CAJOEP010000003.1, read on the forward strand.
GAATAACATGTTTCCCTTTCCATGATTTCGGGACCTCAAATTCCCGCTGATACCATAGCACATTATCTTTCCCAACGTATTTCTGCACTCCAGACAGTGCGGATTCGACACAGAAAGGAACCAGAATCTTTCCATCCAACTGATCAACAAAAATCTCATCAATACTATTTACATCTTTCGAGCGAATAGCATAATCCCATAATCCATTCAGGTTCAACCAGTCTTCGCGCGCCATCTGCGGACGCGGATACTCTTGCCAAACGTTTTCTGGAGTTATTTCAGAAGCCCAGCGGGTCTTCAAACTGTCGCCCGCAGGAGCATATTGTGCCATTGCCAACTGACTGACAATCAGGCAAATAGCAAATAACAATAACTTTTTCATACTTTAATGTTTAAATCTCCAGCCTATTCCCAAAAACACTGTTCTGATTTGGTCGTCTGTAATGTAAATATCCCTGTAATCTCTAACAAATACTAACAAATACTGGCGTCGCGTCAAGCGATAATCGACATTTCCGACAAGTAAAATGCTTTCAAGGAACAAATCTTTATCCTTATTTTCAGCGATCAATTCCCCTGAAACACCATAGCTCCACCTCGAGTTTCTCTCATGATACTCTACCGAAAGCCTGTTGCGCCATACATGCTGCATCTTGTAGTTGTAATAGCCCGTAGTTTCGTCATGCATCATCATCTGATAGCGAGTGCGGAAGGCGAATTCCCAGTTTCTATAGTCATATTTATAAGTAAAATGGGCTGAAAAACGGTATCTGTTGCGATAGATGTGCCTCCCCGTGTATTTGTTGATAAAATCAAAAGCGACACCCATCTTCAAACCGTCCAAGAGTCTGTATTTTTTCAGCTTATAATCAAAGCCTATCGCTGTTTTTGAACGCGAATATTGCGAGAAATTATTGTCGAAACGAAGGTCTTCCTTCACCCAAACATCATAATAATTCGCTAAGCTGCACTGGTATTCCGCCGTCAGCATGCCGCCAAAATCGGTGGAATTTTGGGCGTTTAAGGATAATGTTGTCAACAATAAAACCAATATCATAATCGTAGAGACGCGCCATGGCACGTCTTTACGAAAATGTAAATTTTTCAATATTTTTTGCCCGAAAATCATTGAAAATCTTTCAATTTGGTGATATTATTTATCGTATTTTGTGTTTTGGCGAAAGGCTTGTAAGTCACCTTCACAAATGCAACGTCACGCAGGAAATCGATGTGTCCGACTTCAACTTCCGTGATATCAAGACCTGTGCGCTCCTTCAAATCAGCGATGAGTTCGGCCTCGCGACCGTGTTTCGCATTCTCAATCTTATCATAAAGAACGATTTTTGTCTCGGTGCGTTTTCTTGTAATGACACCGCTTTCAAATAGCCATATTGCTATGATAAACAATAAGTTAGTAACGCCAAGCTCGAGATAGCTAACAGTCAACGCCAATCCATTGATGATTGAGATGCCGATGATGATGAAAAGATAAGTCATCTCCCTGACTTTCAGCGTCTCCGTTCGGTATCGAATCATTCCGAAAATGGCAAAGAGTCCCAAAGCGAAGCTTATCGCCATCTTCATGTTTTCCATGTGAATTATGAGCAGGAAAATCGTGATTGCGAAGAGCATGAAGGTGAAATAATAGTCGTTTCTGCGGCTTTTCGGGTAATAAAAACATCTCACGATGAGCCAGCACACCAAAAAATGGAATGCGAAACGCACCAAAAGCGTCCACAGACTGGTCATGTCAACCAACGGCACACCCAAAAATCCCGATTCGAAAGCATCACCGCCAAACTCACGTGCGATGTCCGGGTCAAAGTTCTGCATTGTCTGAAGTAACAGCATATTCTCTAAGTTTTTTCAATTTTTCAAGTTTGATAATTTTCTTTTTAAAACGGTTTTGTTTCAACATTTTGTCGGTCAACGCTCTGCCGATACAATACTTACTGATACTCAACGGCTTAACTCTCAATTCAAAAAGCGTTTTCTGAAAAAACGACTCACATTGTCCGTCACGTTTCAGCTCTATGATGACCAAAGGTGATATACCTTCATCGTTACCGTTTTCAAAATTGTGAAACCTCACGTTGTAATCGATTGTGATTCGTTCGGTTTTGCCTTTGTTGACTACTGTTATGCGTTCAAAAGACGTTGCAAGTTTCTTTACAAATCCGTCAAAATCATAGTCAGGCAGTTCTTTCTCGACAAATTCGCGCACCGCAGCGTCAGATTTCAAGTCAGTGAACGCCATCTCCCCCACTTCTATACGTTTTTTCTTGGTGCGTCCGTGGTTGTTTTTATGTTTCACCTCGCAGAAATAGTTTCCGGTGTCGACATAATTTCTCACACGCAGTTTGTCGCGTTTCAGTTTTTTATCCTGATGGATGATGTACATGTGATTATCAGCGGTGTCGTAGTAAACGCTGTCATAAGCGGCAATCCGTTTCCCGTCGATTTCCTGCACATAATACTCATCTTTTATCAGCGAAAAAAGTTTAGCGACTGTCAGGTCATCAGCGACATACTTAGTGTCGACACGGTTCATCAGCTTCACGGTGCTCATCTCGTCCAAGCTGATTGGTGTCATTGTTTCTAATATGTCATTGATATTCAACATTATCTGAAAATCAATTCATATTCTTTCACCGATTCCAGCTTGCCGTTAGGATAATAATTGTATTGTCGTTTCTTTGAGCCGTCTTCGTTATATTCGTATTTTTTGATACGGGCCACTTTGTCACGGTCATTGTACTCTATTTCGCGCGACACCTTTGAAGCCGGGTCAAGTGGATCGACGTATTCGCTCACAACACGCGATTTCTGTCCGTATGACGCATATTCTATCTCCTCGACTTTTCTTCCGAGAGAATCGTATGTCGTGACATGGTCCAAAAACGCCTGTTTTGACCCAGAAACCGTATTCCACTCCTTGACAGTCAATCCCTTACGTTTCTGTCGTTTAATCAAAGTCTCGGGAGTCACCTGCTGTGAAAATGCTGGAATTACCAAAGCAAATAAAAACGATAATATCAATAATCTTTTCATAATTTCAATGTAATTTATTGATTATCAAACTTGTATTCTCACCACAAAGGTTGTATCCGGTTCCATTTCAATAATCTCGCCGGTATTTTCTATTGTCAAGGTGTCGATTAACGGAGAAGGCACTTCCTGGGCATTTTGAGTAAATGTAAACACTTCATAATCACCAGGTTGCAGCTTCTGGAAAGCGAAAACGCCGTCAAGGCCAACGCGCACATCGTCAAACTGATAAGTATCGCCGAGTTTTCTGATATAGACACGGTGTTCGTAAGCCCAGCCCTGTCCGCGATAAGTGTCGTTGTGGAAATACATTCCGTAAACCTTGCCTTTCACAATTGACGTTCCATACGCCTTTCCCTGATGGATATAAAGCGTCGGAACATGGCCCGTCTCACCTTTTCCTATTGATATTGAAGCAGTTACAGGTACCTTTTCACCAGATGGCAATGTCGAATACGAATAAACCGTATAGTCGCCTTTGGTCAGATATTTGAATTTGTAAAATCCTTTATCGTCGGTCTCAACATCATCACCATAGAAGTCGGAATTGCCATAAACGATGAAAACGTCAGTCTTTGCAGCATCCATGGTGTCAGCTGGCAGCGTGTAGTTGTCATCCGGATGATTGATGAGCTTCACATAACCCTGAATCGTTCCCGTTCCGCCTTCGCCCGCGCTTTGATTGCATGACGAAAAGCACAGCAAACCGGCTAAAACAAATAAAATCAGTCTTATTTTCATAGTAAAATTATTAGTTTTCTTTATCATCTTCATTGCCTTCAAGATTTCCCTTCAACTTACGCATCACATCCACAAAAGTATTAAGATCTTGATTGTCAATGCCTGCAATGGTATCATTCATAAACTTAATAGCCACTTCTGTTGTGTTTTTCTCCAAAGCCTCCCCTTCTTTAGTCAGCTCTATCCTATTGATTCTGCGGTCTTTTTTATCCACGACTCTGCTCACGAAATTCTTTTTTTCTAGCGAATCAATGATTTTGGTGACCGAATTCTTGTCTTTTTGAATGACATCAGCGATATTTTGCTGCGAAAGCGACTGGTTTTCCCACAAAATATCCATCACTAGATACTGTTCCGGGGTAATGTTTATCCCGTTTTCCTGAAGCCTGTCAAAAAAACACTTTTTAATCCTTGAATTTAGGATATTTACATAAAAAGCTATTTCCTTAATGAGCATCATAAGGCACAAAAGTTAATTATCGCCACAAAAATAGTGATTTTTTTCGATAAAAATCAAAAAACTTTCTATTTATTTCTTTTTTATAGGGCTTTCCGGTTCTTTGGCCATCAGCTTATATTCGCACCATTCCGAGAATTTTGGCAAGGCGAAGGTAAAGAATTTGGTGATTTTTCCTACCGGTGTGAGAAGCATCTCGTTTTTACGGAATCTCAATCCGTAAGCCATCCTCTGTGCCACACGCTCAGCTGTCATCATCTTATCCTCATTACGAGGAGTCATTCCTTGAGGCGAGCCGTCGGCCAAAAGCGCAGTATTTCTTATATTAGAGGCTGTAAATCCTGGGGCGAACACCATTACATGAAGCCCGTCGTAGCGATGTTCAACGCGCAAGGTGCTAAGGAATCCCCTGATGGCGAATTTCGATGCGGAATAGCCTGTCCTGCCTGGCAATCCGAGGTATCCGGCGGTCGAGATTACCCCCACTACGCTGCCCTTCGACTCAAGAAGATACGGCAGCGCAAATTTTGTGCAATAAACAGTGCCCCAGAAATTAGTGTCCATCAGTCGTTTGATGACGTCGAGGTCAAGATCACGGAACATCGCGCGCATCGAGATGCCGGCATTATTAACAAGTACATCAATGCGTCCGAAGGTTTCAACAGTCTTTTGGATAAGATTCTTGCAGTCGTCCTCTACAGCCACGTCGGTCTTGACACACAGCACGTTAGCAGGATTTGGCATCTCTGCCTTAATCTGTTCCAATTTTTCGATAGAACGTGCCGCCATCACAACCTTTGCGTCCAGAGAGACGAAAAGTTTGGCTGCAGCCAGCCCTATTCCAGAGCTGGCTCCAGTCACAATAATCACTTTATCCTTAAAATATTTGACTTTCATTTTACAGAATAGCCATCTTTGGCATGTCAGGGTTGTCGTACTTGCCTGCAGCGAGTTTTTCTTTGATTTCCTTGAATGCGTTGAGTGTGTATTCCACGTCTTCGAGCGAGTGAGCTGCCGTCGGGATGATTCTGAAGATGATCATGCCTCTCGGGATGACAGGATAAGTCACGATTGAGCAGAAAATCTTGTAGTTTGTGCGCAAGTCGAGCGCAATCCAAGCGGCCTGTACCTCGTTGCCCGGCAGGAATATTGGCGTGACGCAGGCTTCTGCCGGTCCGATTTCGAATCCAAGGTTACGGAAGCCGTTCTGCAAAGTACGTGTGACAGTCCAGAGTTTCTTGCGGAGTTCGTCGCCTTCTGCGCTGCGTATGATTTCGAGACGTTTCAAGCAGCCTTCGACGATAGGCATCGGCAGTGACTTGGCGTACATCTGTGAGCGCATGTTATATCTGAGGTAATCGATAATGACTTTCGGTCCTGCCACGAAGCCGCCGATGATAGCCATCGACTTGGCGTAGGCGCCGATGTAAAGGTCTATGTCGTCCATCACGCCGAAATGCTCTGATGTGCCGCGTCCTGTAGGACCCATGCAACCGAATCCGTGAGCGTCGTCGATGAGGATGCGGAACTGATATTTCTTCTTGAGAGCCACGATTTGGTCGAGGATTCCAAGAGCGCCTGTCATGCCGAACACGCCTTCTGTGATGAGAAGGATACCGCCTCCGGTCTTCTTCACGACTTCCGTCGCTCTTTGCAGCATTTTCTCGCAACTGACGATGTCGTTGTGTTTAAAATGGAACGACTGTCCCATGTGCAGACGTTTTCCGTCGATGAGGCAAGCATGAGCCTCGGCGTCGAACACGATAACGTCGTTGCGTGTGCAGAGTGCGTCGATAGTAGAAACGATGCCCTGGTAGCCGAAGTTAAACTCATAAGCGTCCTCTTTACGTTCAAAATCAGCGAGTTCACGTTCGAGACGCTCGTGCAGACGTGTGTTACCGCTCATCATACGAGCGCCCATCGGGTATGCGAGACCCCAGCGTGCCGCAGCCTCAGCGTCAACTTTTCTAACCTCGGGATGGTTGGCCAAACCAAGATAATTATTCAAACTCCAGCACAACACGTCAACGCCGTTGAAACGCATATGAGGGCCGAGTTCGCCTTCCAAACGTGGGAACGCAAAATATCCGTGAATGCGGTCCATATACTGACCTATCGGACCACCAGAATCGTGAGCTATTCTTTCAAAAATTTCCATTTTTTAAAAAATTTGTTTTTATCTTGCAAAGATAGTAAAAATATTTACTGTATAGCCATATTTATATTTTTTTCTAAAAAAAATCAAAATTTTATTTGAATTATTAAAATTTTGTATCTTTGTATTTTATTTTTGAATATGATTATTCTTAATAATAAGAATGCCATCGTAACTGGCGCAAGTTCAGGAATCGGAGCAGCCATCGCTCGTCGCCTCGCCAAGGAAAAATGCAATCTTTTCCTTACGGGACTTGGCGAAACACAGCTTCATGAAACCAAAGAAACATGCGAAAAAGAGGGCGTCAAAGTTTATTTTAAAGAATGTGATTTCGCCAATTTTGCATCGATTGACGAGTTGGTGAAAGAAATAAAAAAAATCGGCTTTCATATAGATTTATACGTTCTTAACGCTGGGATATCACAACGCGACCGCGGGCTCGAAACTGATTTTGCTATCGACCAGAAAATCATGCAAATCAATTATTGGAGCAGCGTGTATCTCATCAAGAAGTTTAAAGACGAGATTTTGGCATCAGAGCATGTCAACGTGTCTGTAACCACATCATTAGCAGGACTTTTCGGTTTTCCGCTGAGGACTTCCTATTGCGCTTCAAAGCATGCATTGTTCGGTTTTTTCGAATCGTTGGATCTTGAATATCCTAATATTCACGTCACATTTTTGATACCGGGACGCATAAATACACCAATCAGCAAGAGCGCATTGAAGGGAAATGGTGAGCAATACGCGAAAATGGACGCCGGACAAGCAAAAGGCCTCGACGTTGACAAGGCCGCAAAACGGGCGGTGAAAGCCATCAAAAAAGAAAAACATCGCAAGCTCATCGGCAAAAGCGAGATTCTGATGGCATATATTAATAGGTATATCCCTTGGCTTTATTATAAAATTGCAAACAAAATATCCCCGACATAATGAGAAGACAAAAAGAGAAAGTTATCTGCGGCATACAGCAGGTAGGAATTGGAGTTGAAGACCTTCAGAAAGCATGGAAATGGTACAACCGAAACCTCAACATCGAAATACCGATGGTTGACGATGACGGTGTTGCAGAGCGCATGCTTCCTTATACCGGCGGCAAACCTCAGCCACGGCATGCCATCCTCGCCATCACACAGCGTGGAGGCGGCGGTTTTGAAATCTGGCAGCCCAAAGGCAGAAAAGTGGTCTATCCGAAAACACCTCTTCAACTGGGTGACTACGGCATCAACATCTGCAAAGTCAAGTCAAGAGACATGTTTGAAGCTTACAACTTTTTTTTAGACCACGAGATAACTATTCTAAGCGACATCAGCACATCGTCATTGGGTATTGAGCACTTTTACATTCAGGACCCATGGGGCAATATTTTTGAGATAGAAAAAGACGATTATTGTTTTATCGATGCCGATAAGCATACTGGAGGTTCCAACGGTGTGGTCATTGGCGTGTCAAATATGGAAAAATCGATAGAGTTTTACAGCAAACTCCTAGATTATGACATAGTTGCATTTGACAAGACAGATGTATTCAACGATTTCAAGGATCTTCCTGGCGGAAAATGCAAGATTCGTCGTGTTGAGTTACGCCGCTCTAAACCGGTCTGCGGCCCGCTCAGCGACTTGATGGGCAACTCGCATATTGAACTGGTGCAAAACCTTGATATTGAAGCACATAAGACTTTGGAAGGCCGCTGGTGGGGCGACCCCGGATTCATTCATCTTTGTTTTGATGTGCGTAATATGGATAAGGTACAGGAAGCTGCCAAGGCACTCGGTCACGAATTCGTGTGTGACAGTGGAGCCAACTTCGACATGGGAGACGCCAACGGTCACTTTACATACGTTGAAGATCCCGACGGCACCCTCATTGAGTTCGTTGAGACTTACAAAATCCCTGTAATCAGAAAGTGGGGAATCTATATCAACCTAAAACGCAGGAGCGACTACAAGCCGCTGCCGAAATACATCACGAGGGCGTTAAAGCGCATGAGAGTGGAGTTATAAAAAAAAAGCGCCGCCCTGCGGGCGGCGCTTAATATTTTAGAGTCCGAGTTTCTTTTTGACATCGGCAGTGATGTCGATAGCGCTGTCGCCGATAGAAAGGATGACTGTCTTTTCAAACACATAGGCCATACCTTTTTCTTTCACTACGTCGTCGATAGCTTTCTTGATCTTATCAAGCATTGGTTTTGAAAGCTCATCTTGTTTTGCTGCGAAGTCGGTTTCAGCGTTTGCCTGAAAATCTTGAATTCTGCTCTGAAGGTCAAGGATTTCCTTTTCCTTTGTCTGGCGGGCGATGTTCGGCCATGTAGCTGAGTTGGCTTCATATTCTCTCATTTTATTCTGATATTCAACAGCCATAGCCTGAAGTTGGGCTTGAAGTTCGCCATAATAAGCCTGCAAATCCTGCTGGATTTTCGCGCTTTCCGGCATCATATCAATGATAGTCTGTGAGTCAACATAACCGATTTTCTGTCCCTGTGCGTTAGCTCCGAAACCGATTCCTAATGCTAACACTAACAAAATAAATACTTTAGTTAATCTTTTCATTTTTATAAATTTTAATTATTCTCTAATTTTTTGCAAAAATACGACTTTTTTGTCAATGCGTCAAATATTTTTACAATGTTTATTTCTTTCCTTCCGAGCCTTTGCCGCCGCCCGCGTTGCCTTTGGTACCTGTTCCGCCTGTATTTCCGCCACGTTTTCTATCCTGACGGCGCACTGTCTGCATCACATTTCCGATTTCATCGAGAACATCATCGCTGATGTCGAACTTGTCGTTGCAATAAAGGATTGAGGTTCCAGAGGCTTTGTCAAAGACAAAAGCATAGTTTTTAACTTGTGCCACCTGGCTGATTGCGTTGTAAATCTTCTCCTGGATAGGCTGAATCAGCTCGATACGCTTGGTAAACAGTTCGCCTTCAGGACCGAAATACTGCATCTGCAACGCTGTCAGCTCTTGTTCTTTTGCAGAGATTGCCTCTTCTTTTTTCCTCTTCATGTCATCAGAAAGAAGAACTGCCTCTGTCTGGTAGTCGCGTTTCATCTGGTCGAGCTTGTCGCGCAAGGTTTTCAACTCTTTCTGCCATTTTACCGACATCTGGTTTATTTCCTCCTGAGCGTCGCCGTATTCCGGAATATTCTGCAGGATATAATCCGTGTCCACGTAGGCATATTTCTGATTGCCTTGGGCTTTTACTGTTGTCGCCCCGAGTATCATGAGGAATGCAAGCAATAAAATTTTCGTTGTCTTCATATTTCTATCGAATTTTATCATTTTTTAATCTATTGAACCGCCAATTGAGAAGTGGAACTGGCTTCCTGACGCGTCTTTTGCACCTGGCACTTCGTCGAAGCCGTAGCCCCAGTCGAGGCCGAGCATACCGAACATCGGCAGATAGATGCGCACGCCCACACCAGCCGAGCGATACAAATCGAACGGGTTGAACTTGTCGAATCCGAGCCAGCAGTTACCTGCTTCGACAAAGGTGAGCGCGTAGATTGTAGCCGACGGGTTCAGAGTGAGCGGATAACGCAGCTCCATGGTGTATTTTGCAAAGATATTACCACCCTCGCTGCTATTTGAGGTATAATCAGGAGTCAATGAGGTGTTGGCATAGCCTCGCATACCAATCAGCTCGCGGCCGTCGAAGTTGTAAGAGCCTGTCAGACCGTCGCCTCCGAGGCAGAAACGCTGGAACGGAGTGATACCGATGGATGGGTTATAATAGCCCAACAGTCCGAAGCGGGCTCGCGTCATGATGACCAGTTTGTCAAACACTTCGGTGTAAAGTGCAGCCTTGAATTTCCATTTATGGAACTCAACCCAGTGATACATAGCGTCTTCACGCTCATCCGCATCTGAATATTCCTTCTCATAATCGACAGTATTGAAAGCCGAATACGGAGGCGTAACTTCAAGAGAAAGGACAAATTCCGAGCCGTAGCGAGGATAAATAGGGTGACTGGTGGAGTTACGTCCGAAGGTGATATTATAACCTATCAAATTGAAATTACCGTTACCAGTACCGAAGTTGAAGATATTCTTGTAATTGCTTAATGTATAGCGGATTACGTTGATTCCATTGTAGAGTGTGAAATAGTCATCAGGCCATTTCAAGCGCGTTCCGATACCTGCTGAGACACCTGTTTGTCTGAAGATACCCGTGGTTGCCGTATATGTGTTCTTGTATGTTGAATGATACACCGAAACGGTAAATGAGTTCGGTTTCTTGCCACCCAGCCATGGCTCAGTGAACGAAACACCATAATTAATATATGTTGTTCCATAAGTCTGGATTCGGAACGACAATTTTTGTCCGTCACCTGCAGGAATCGGTCGCCATGCATCCTTTTTGAAGAAATTCTTCAATGATACGTTATTGAGATTCAGGCCCAAAGAAAGCATAAGACGGTTGTATCCCCATCCTGCTGAAAGCTCAATCTGATCGTTTGGTGTTTCCTCGACTACGTAATTGATGTCAACGGTTCCGTCGGCTGGGTCCGGCTTGATATCAGGCACAAGTTTCTGTGCATCAAAGTATTGCAGCGCCGACAATTCGCGTATTGTTCTGATGATGTCGCCACGGCTGTAGAGCTGTCCGGGGCGAGTGTACATTTCGCGTATAATGATACGGTCGTTAGTCTTAGTGTTACCCTCAACAGTAACATGTTTGATGGTCGCCTGATCGCCCTCGCTCATTCTCATCTCAAGGTCGATGGTGTCGTTTTCGACTCTAACTTCAACAGGGTCAATGCGGAAGAACAGATAACCGTCATCCATGTAAAGCGATGACACATCATATCCGCCCTCGCTATAAGTAAGGTTTTTGTCAAGCAGTTCCTGGTTATACACGTCACCTTTACGGATTCCGAGCACTTTGTTAAGAGTTGCTGTGTCGTATTTTGTGTTACCGACCCATGTAATGTTACCGAAATAATATTTATCACCTTCGCTTATGGTCAAGGCAATTCCAATATTCCTGTCATCCATAACATACACTGAGTCTTTCACGATTTTTGCATCTCTGTAGCCCTTGTCGTTGTATTTCTTGATTATCAGTTTCTTATCATCTTCAAAATTACTCTCATCGAAACGCGAGGCTTTGAAAATCCTCGGTCGGATATTTTCTGTGAAGTACCAGCTTATTTCTTCTTCGGCTTTGGCCGGCCGGAGAGTAACAAGATCCCACAAGGTATTTACGAACGAGGCTCCGAGTGGGCGCAGTGGGTCGAATTTACCTCTGCGTTTTGTTTCCTTCATGGCCGAACGCACTTGGACATCCGTCAGCACCTCGTTGTCGTTCACCACAATCTCGCCAATGCGGACTTTATGTTTTTTATCAACGTCGATAATAACGTTCACATAGTTATCCATTGTGGTGTCGGACACTGCAATCATTTTAACCTCAGTGTTGAGGAAGCCCTTGTCGGCGTAATATTTCTTTACTATTCCAGAGGTTTTGTTATATGTATGTTCTGTTGCGACATCTCCTCTTGTGATGTTTATTTTTTTTCTCAGTTCTTCTGCTTCAGACCTTTTTACGCCTTTGAAAGAGAATTTGCTTATTCTTGGGCGTTCTTTCAAATCGATATTAAGAAACACTTTTCCGCCAACTCTTTGAGTTTGAATGATTTGAATATCTTCAAAAAGTCCCTGATTCCACAGATTTTTGATAGCTCGTGTTATTTTATCACCTGGCACTTTCACTGTCATGCCGACACGAAGGCCAGACAGCATAACAACCACTGCAGGATCGACAAACTCCACGCCTGTGACAGTGATTCCGCCTATTTCACACTCACGTGGCATTGAATAATCAATATCCGAAAGGTCATTTCCGACTTGAATCTGAGCGTTTGCCGCCAACCCTGTCAGAAGGAACATCCATAATGACAGGACAAGTGCATATATGTTATGTCGTTTTAAAAAAACCATTTTTTCACTTTTTAATCTGTTCGCTTGTCTTCCCGAATCTACGTTCTCGTCCTTGATAATCCAAAATAGCTTCATACAGATCCTCTTTCGAGAAGTCAGGCCAGTATTTTTTTGTAAAATAAAGTTCAGAATATGCTATTTGCCATAGCAGATAATTACTGATTCGTTCTTCACCGCTTGTACGTATCAGCAGATCCGGGTCGGGCATAGTGGCAGTAGCTAAGCTATTGCTAATCAATGCTTCATCGATTTGTTCCGGATTTAACACACCATTTTTTACTTTTATTGCGATTTCTTGCATTGCCTTTGTCAGTTCCCACCGTCCCGAATAGCTGAGGCATAATGTCAACGTCATTCGGGTGTTATTTTTTGTTTTTTCGATAGCCGACATTAAGGCATCGTATTGTAAGTCCGGCAGTCGTTTAAGGTCACCGATTGCATTAAGACGTATATTATTGTCGTTCAATGTTTTAAACTCTTTTTTCAAAGCATTTGTCAGTAATGTCATCAGAGCATCGACCTCAAACGATGAGCGGTTCCAGTTTTCTGTGGAGAAAGCGTACAAAGTAAGATATTTCACGCCCAGTTCGGCGCAGGCTTTGGTGATTTCATGTACAGTATCTACACCATGTTGATGGCCGAAAACGCGCATTTTGCCCTGTTGCTTGGCCCAACGTCCATTGCCGTCCATAATAATAGCGATATGCTGCGGAAGGCGTTCCTCAATAATCTTATCTTTCAGGCTTCCCATTGTTTATTCGTAGTTTTTATATCTGTCTCTTTTATTACAATCTTTTCCATCCGGCAAAACAAATTTGTATGTCAGGGAGAAATTCAGGTATCCGAACCAGTCGTTGTCGGCCTTGTTTCCGCGTTGTATATAGAGATCACCATTGTTATTCGTAAAATTAGTCGGATCGCTATACTCATTATTCACTGTGGGATAATAAGCGTGACAGTCGTCGAGCCAGTCGGTGAATGAGTAATCCCATCTCCATTCCAGAGCAACGCCGATTTTTTGTCCGAGACTGTATTTCACGCCCATTCCAAATGGAATCGACAATGCTGTTCTGCTGTATTTTCCGGTACCATCATCAGGAATGTTCTGGTCGAAATCGACATCGGTCAAGACACTACAAAGTTCTGTGCCGTCGTTTGCTTTCGGGTTAAATCTCAGCACCGACACGCCGCCGAACAGGTACGGTGACAATCCGCTACGTCTGCTTCCCGTGAAATAGTCGAGGAAGTTAAACTCTGCCATTAATGCCACGTCGTGAACCTTGGTATTGAACGACAGTCCACGTTCCGGGCGGTAATTTGAGGTCTTGTCGCTGCCGTTAAGCTGTAGATTGGAATAAGTGAGACGGAAAGCCCATCGTGTGCCCTCATAATATCTCACCAGGACGCCCCAGCCCAAATCGCTGCTGATGAAAGGCATTTTCGGGTTTATGTCACCCATATAATACGACAATCCCACGGAGCCGCCCACTTCAAAGACCTGGGCTTGCACCGTCTTCGGAGCAAGAAATTGTCCTGACAACAAGACAATCAACGCAATGATAAAAACTTTTTTACAATTCTTCATTCGCTTACAATTTCTTTCCTATTGATAGACAGTCGTTTAAACTTTTATCCAATAAACTGACAAATATACGAATTTTTTGTTAATGTCAACAAAAAAATCTAATTTCTCACATCATTTCCCCAAAGCAGTTTTTTTCTGATGGCTTCGAAGAAATCTTTTTCTGGTAGTTTCACCATATTGAATGAGAAGTCAGCTTTTTTGATTTCAAGCTGTAAACCCTTGTCAACCAATTTAGTACGTGAATCAAGACTCAGGTCGTATGCATCGCATCGGCCGTCAACTTTAATTTTCACGACGCTTTTGTCAGATATAACGACGGGACGTACACTTAAATTGTGTGCGGATATAGGAGTTATCAAAAAACTATCATTATTTGGGGCTACGATAGGTCCGCCGGCGCTCAGCGAGTATGCAGTGGAGCCGGTAGGTGTTGCCAAAATAAGACCGTCAGCCCAATATGTATTAAGCAGTTTATCATCGACGAAGACCTGTATCACGATTAGGCTGCTGCCGTCTTTTCGCATGACACTCAATTCGTTAAGAGCGTAGTTGATACCCTTAAACCGTTGTTCCTCCCCCACCAGTTCAAGCAATGAGCGCTTTTCGACCTCATAGTCGCCATCAAGAATCTTACGCACTGCATCAATTGTTTCAGAAGAAGAAACGCTTGAGAGGAATCCGAGTCGTCCCATATTGATTCCGAGCACTGGGATGGCAGTGTCGCGCACGTATTCAACAGAGTCGAGCATGGTGCCATCACCGCCGAAAGAGAAGAGGACATCGGCATTATCCTTGAGTTGCTCATACGAATTAAATGTTTGATAATCAACATTTTCGCACAGACATCTTTTGATATCGTCAATCAAACCGCTGAAGACCATAGTCTCGGTACCGGCGTCTTTCAAAACGCGCAGGACTTCTTTCATAAGTCCGTCATAATCAGGGCCGAAGCCTCTGCCATATAATGCTATTTTCATAACAACAGTGTTTTCATGTTATATTGGAGCCACGAGATGAACAAAGAATCCAGACTCACCCAAACCGTTAAAGCCGTACTCCAACCGCAAAACCTTATCGTAATACGTAACAAAATCTATGCCAAAACCTGTTCCGTAAATCCATTTATTTGCAATTTTCGAGTCAACCCCTTGAGGAACAACGACATTCCACGTATAAGCGAAGTCAAAAAATATGTTCGCGTAAAACGCCAGATGAATCTTCCCGAATCTATCATTTTTGATGAAAGGGATGTGTTTCGTTACCGGTTTAAGTATCTCGAACTTCAAGTTATTTTTACATATTGCATAATTAAGAGCATCGATGACATATAGGTCGAAAGCTCTCACATAATCGTTATTATATCCTAAGCCCTGCGACAGAAAGTAAGGAGCCTTATTGCTGTCGGACACTTTCGCTGTCACATTTGAAGCCCAGTAGAATCTGCCATATACAGGTGTATACCAATCAGCTGTCAGCTTTCCGTAGAATATGTCTGGCGAGTAATCGAACAAACCAAGGCCGGTTTTTGTCAGTTCGAGTTCCAAATAATGACCGTCGAGGGGATAGTTATGGTCGTCACGGTAATCGTTTTTGAATATTGCCGACAGTGTAAAGTATTGAAAACGTGTGCCTTCCGCATTTAAAAAATCAGGATTGAGCACCGCAAGACTGTCGTTAAACGCTCTATCGTCGTAACTCAGTTGCAGATACAACTTATTCCGATAACCGAACCGGTAATATGGCATAATTGATGCGTAAAACGATTCATGGGCGAATTTTTCATCTCCCTTAAAAAACTTCACTTTATCATTTTCCGTTAAATAAGCCACCTCTCTATTTCTGGTATAACCGACAGATGTTTTGATTCCAAGTCGCTGTCTATGAGTAACATACGGAACATCATAGGTTAAACCATAGTTTTGGTTATAGCCGCCAATGACAATAAGGTCGAGTTCATGTTTAAGTCCCCACAGGTTGCTATAAACCAAGTCGAAGCCATAGCTTAAACGATTGATATTATCTGCTTCATACCAAGAGCGCAGGTTACGGTCGGCATATGCCAAATATGGAATTGGCCACAAGTACCATCGTTCCACAACACTGATTGTCAACGTTTTAGTTACAATACCGGCAGTATCGGAATCGACGAGCCAGTCAAAATCGACGAAATTAAACAAGGAGGTGTTGATCAAATTCTCACGGCTTTGTTTAATTGTCTCATCAGAGCAGACGGTATCGCCTTTACTGAATAACAATTCTCTATCTATGGTTGACAATTTTGTAACTTTATTGCCTTTCACAGTAATGTTTGATACCACGAAACAGTCTTCTTGCTGTTGTGCGACAGCCACAACAGATAACATCACCAGCAGCACTACAATCAGTCTTCTCATAAAGATCAATCATCCATCATGTTACAATAGTTCTCGTAGCGCCAATCAGCGATAACTCCTTGTTCCACGGCGTTTTTAATTGCGCAATGCGGTTCATGCATGTGGGTACAGTTATTAAAACGGCAATCATGCATCAGCGCACGCATTTCCGGAAACCGTTGGGCTAAGGTTTCTTTTTCCATGTCATAGAGTGCGAACTCTTTTATTCCTGGAGTATCAATGATATATCCGCCAAAGCCGAGTTCGTACATCTGTGCGAATGTAGTAGTATGTTTCCCTTTTTCATGAACTTCCGAAATCTCTCCAACTCTGATATTCAGACCGGGGTCGAGTTTGTTTACCAGTGCTGATTTTCCCACTCCCGAATGGCCTGAGAGCATACTCATTCTGTCTTTCATGATGTTTTCAAGCCTGTCGCAGTTATAGCCAGTCTTTGCAGAAATCGCGAATGACTGATAGCCGATGCTGTTATACACTTTCATCAGTTCTTCAGCCTGTTCATTCTGCTCAGCGTTGTAGATATCGCATTTATTAAACACGATAACCACGGGGATATGATAAGCTTCGGCCGTCACCGTAAACCTGTCGATGAAACCCGTTGATGTCCTTGGTTGGGCAATAGTCGCTACAAGGATTGCTTGGTCGATATTTGACGCGATGACATGTGATTCTTTTGATAGATTCACTGATTTTCTGACTATCACGTTGGTACGTGGCAAAATCTTATCTATCACGCAGGTCTCTTTGTCGCGTTCTTTCTCATAATTCACCCAATCACCAACTGCCACGGGGTTGGTGGTACGCAATCCGTCGAGGCGGATTTTACCTCTAAGACGGCACATAACCACCTCTCCGGCGTCATTGCGGACGTCGTACCAGCTTCCTGTTGACTTGATAACTCTCCCTATCGCCATCGTTTGTAGTAAAAAACGATGCAAAGGTAAAGATTTTTATTGAATTACAGCAAAATCCTTACAACTTTTGATAACGTTTTCCTGGCAAGGCAGTCAAGACCCCGTCAAATTCCAGCGAAAGCAGCACGGATGCGATTTTTGATGGCGACAAATCAGTACCGACTATTATGTCATCGAGATGTACAATACTATTATTATCGAATACATCCATTACTTTTTTCTCGTCCTCGCTAAAATCGCGGAACATACGCATTTGTTTGGCGACCACTTTTGTGTCTATGTCCCAGCGCATAACATATCTGATATCCGCGGCACTATTGATAAGGTTCGCCTTGTTTGTCTTTATTAGCTGATTACAGCCTTCGCTGTATATATCGCCTATTTTCCCTGGTATTGCGAACACTTCGCGGTCGTACGAGTTGGCAATATCCGCTGTTATCATGGCTCCACCTTTCAGTGCGCTTTCGATTACGATAAGACAATCTATCATACCTGCAACTATTCTGTTTCGTTTTGGAAAGTTTTCCCTGTCAGGTTGTGTCCCGCTGACAAATTCCGTTAATATACCTCCTTTCTCTAACATGTTTGTTGATAGTTTTCTATTTTCCGCCGGATAGATAATTTGCATACCATGTCCCAGCACGCCCACGGTTGCAAGATTATATTTTAGGGCAGCCCGATGTGCCACGGAGTCCACTCCGTAAGCCAAGCCGCTGATTATAAGCACATTATCGGCTGACAAATCTTCAATTATTTTTTCTGTCACATAACGTCCGTAGTCAGTGATGTTGCGTGTTCCGACGACTCCGACAACTTTTTGCGTGTTAAGGTCGGCATTACCTTTATAATATAGCATCAAAGGGCTGTCGTGACAATGTTGAAGCCGTTTCGGATAATCTTGGTCAAGATAAAACAGAGGTGTTATCCCGTTTTTCAGAACAAATTCGATTTCTTTCTCGGCTTTTTTCATAACCTCCTTTGAGTCAAGGCTTTTTATAACATTTTCACTCACTCCGTTGATTTTGGTCAAAGCTTTTTTCTTCTCACAAAACACGGCCTCGGCGCCTCCGCAGTAGGCGACCAGCTTCTTGCCATTCACAATTCCGACACCGGGAACTAGCGTAAGAGCTATCTCGTATAATTTTTGATTATTCATGACGCAAAATTACTGATTATTTCAATCAGTTTTCTTACAGATTTATGCAATTTGTGTTAATTTTTTTAGTATTTTTGCAAAAAAATAGACGAGAAATGAATGTATTAGTTTGTCCTTTGAATTGGGGGTTAGGTCACGCAACACGTTGTGTGCCAATAATTAATGCTTTAAAAAATCTCGGCAACGATGTTATTATTGCAGCCGACAAAGGGCCATTGGCGTTTTTGCGACAGGCGTTTCCTGATTTGGAATATATCGAATTCCCCGGATTTGATCCGAAATACAGCAAAAACAACTCTCAGGTTTTCAAGTTTTTGTTTTCATATCCGAGAGCAAAGAGAGCTTTCAGAAGAGACCACAGGAAACTTGAGACTCTCATCAAAGAACACGACATTGACATTGTTATTTCAGACAACCGTTTCGGATGCTGGAGCCGCAATGTTTACTGTGTTTTCATTACACATCAGTTGCACATTCAGGTTCCTCATATTTGGAAATGGGCTTCACCCTTTATCAGGATATTCAACAACAGATACATCAAAAGGTACAATGAGGTGTGGGTTCCGGATTACGAAGACGATCCGTCGTTGGCGGGCAAGTTATCGCATCCATACAATAGAAGGATAAAGACCGAATATCTTGGTATCATGAGCCGTTTTGATGCTAACAATCAAGAGGTTACAGAAAAAACAATCAAGTATTTAGTGATTCTATCAGGTCCCGAGAAACAAAGAACTGTTTTTGAAAACATTATATTGGAACAAGCCAAGGGCACCAAAGGCAACATAGTGATACTCAGAGCCAAGCCAACCGACGAAGAACTTCCTAAAGATGTTCCGGCAAACGTCAGGATGTACAATCATGTTGACGACGAGACTTTTGTAAAATTCGTAAACAGTGCAGAAAATATAATCTGCAGAGGCGGCTACTCGTCTCTTATGGATCTCATAAGATTGGGCAAAAGCGCATATTTGGTGCCGACGCCAGGTCAAACCGAACAAGAGTATCTTGCAAAACATTTATGCAAGGAAGGTTATTTCAACAAATGCAAACAGTCGAACTTTAGATTGGACAAGGTGATTACGCCAGAGATAACCATTCGTGAGCGATTCAGGGACAATGTGAGTGCCATTGACGATTTCTTACAGATTTGGACAGAAAACTTAAGATAATATGATGTTAAATTTCATCACTTGGGATGTCAATCCGTATATTTTTGTTTTTCCGGAAAAATTTCCGCTTCTGGGAGGACATCCTGTAGCATGGTACGGCCTGCTTTGGGCGATGGTTTTTGTTGTCGGCTACTATGTCATGCGTAAAGTGTATCGCAAAGAAAGCCTCAGCGACGAGCTTTTGGACAAGCTGACGGTATATATGCTGATTTTCACCATCATAGGCGCACGTTTGGGGCATTGTTTATTTTACGAGCCAGCTTATTATCTTGCAAATCCCGAGAAGTTTTTGTACATCTGGGAAGGTGGTCTGGCCAGTCACGGAGGGGCGATAGGCATCCTTATCGGACTACTGATTTATTCAAAAAAAATCAAAAAGACATATCTTTGGATTTTGGACAGGATTGTCATTCCAGTATCCATAGGAGGTGCTTTCATCCGCATCGGGAACCTGATGAATTCTGAGATTTACGGTTATGAGACCTCACTGCCGTGGGGGTTCAAGTTTGTTCGCGACTGGGCGCCTGGAACACCTCTTGACTCAATTCCAGCATGTCATCCTACGCAGATTTACGAAGCTTTGATATGCCTGATAGTTTTTGTCGTGTTGATGTATCTTTATTTCAAGAACGACACTGCAGAAAAACGTCCTGGATTTTTGTTCGGATTGTTCTGCGCCGTCGTTTTCGGCACAAGAATCCTCATAGAGTTTATCAAACAGCCGCAGGTGGAATTTGAAAGCTCTATGACGCTCGACATGGGGCAATGGCTTAGTATTCCTTTTGTGATTGTCGGGATTTACTTTATGTTTTTCTACAAATACGGCAAGAAAATATCCAAATAGTCGTTTACAACTTTGTCGAGTTGTTGCTGAATATCGTAGCGTCTGTAGCGTTTGGCGCAGTCGGCCATGGTATTCACCAACGACAATGCATCGTGCACATCCTGACTGTAATACTCTATAAACTTCGGTTCAAGAGTATTGAAATAACGCAGCTCATCAGCAGCATTTGCTGCTATTTTCATCAAAACGGCATCGCCTTTTTCATTAGCGCCTGAACGGTAATACAATTCAGGGAAATATCCTTCGTAGTAATAACCATAAGGTATTCTCTCATCGGGGAAGAAATACTGACATTTATCCATAACAGTTATTGCTTCGTCGTAGCGTTCGCGGTTTACAAGTGATTGAGCCAGACGCATATAGGCCATTTTCACGAAAGAGATGTTGCGTGTGCTTTCCGGATCGACAGTAACTTTTGGATCATTGAGGCAGCCCCAGCGTGTCTTATTAACGAGAAGGTCATATGAGCCGTCAATAAACACTCCACCTGCATTTTTGTAATAATCAGGCGCCAAGACCGGCATGAAACGATGTGCCAGACCCTCCTGATGCAGATATTTATCAATGCCCAGGATGTCCGAAATATCGCTCAAACTGGTGAAATAAACGCATCTTTCCCAGTTGTTGGTTGCCATAAAATCAAGCAGCATCAATTCGTTTTTCGTAAGATAATCGACTTTATCGGCGATAGTCCAAACGATTTCATCGACGATATCGTCTTTCATACTTTCCGGAACTATACCAGATGCGATCACTTTCTCTTTATCCACTGTGAGTTTCAACTTCCTTGTCGGGAAATAATCGACTCTGTCACCTGACATTGTCGTTGCTTTTGTACGGGGGTTCTCACTTCTCACGAAGTCGATGACATCACGTAATTCAACAGGACCTTCGATAACATTCTCAATTTTCACGTTTTCATGCACACCGTTATCGTATTGTGCCGGTGTCAATGAAAGCGGCAGTTTCTCTGAGTTATAGATTTTTCTACCCATTTGGTGAACATACCAGTAACCTGATGAGAGCATGAAATTACACACTCTGATGTCGGTGCGGAAACCTTCGACCTCTTGAACGTACCACAACGGGAATGTATCGTTGTCGCCGCGTGTGAAAATCACGGCATTTTCAGGCAGATTCATGAGATAGTTCTTACCCCAGTCGAGGGCTGAGGTCTTACCTGAGCGGTTGTGACCTTCCCAGCCTTGCACGGCCATCAGCACTGGCACGAACAAGCAGGCTGCTGTCGCACCAAAAACCACAACACGTTGATTGTTAATCACTTTTTGCAGACCTTCTATTATACCAAGTACGCCAAATCCCATCCATATTGCGAAAGCATAGAAAGCTCCTGCATAAGAATAGTCACGTTCACGCGGCTGATATGGAGTTTGGTTGAGGTACATGATGATAGCGATACCTGTCATAAAGAACAGCAGGAACACCACCCAGCAGTTTTTGGCGTCTTTTTTAAGCTGATAGAACAATCCCACTAACCCGAGAATCAATGGCAGGAAATAATATTCTGTCCGTACTGGACTCTGCATTGTTCGCGGAAGGTCTTTCTGGCTGCCAAGTCGCGGATTATCGATAAAACCTATTCCGCTTACCCAGTTGCCATGTTCGATTTCACCTTGACCTTCGGTATCGTTTTGACGGCCGACAAAGTTCCACATAAAGTAACGCCAGAACATCCAACCACACTGATAATCAATGAAGAAACGCATGTTTTGACCGAATGTAGGGATCATCACGCGCTCTGCTGTGCCTCTTGGTGTCATTTGAGTTGTGACACGCATCTTCGATTTGTCGATATAACGCTCGTAAGTGCTGATAAACGTCTTCTTTGAGCCGTTCCACATTCTAGGCAAAAGAGTCTGAACATTGCTGTCGTAGATATATTTACCCGGATTTTTGGCTATCTCGACATATTTCCCTTTCTGGCGGTCCTTATAATAAATAGGTGTACCCTCTTCCATATCGTATGGTTTTGCCATATAATAAGGTCCGTAAAGCAACGGCCAGCTGCCGTATTGTTCACGTTTCAGATAGGAAAGCATGGAGATTGCATCTTTCGGCTCATTTTCGTTGATAGGAGTATTCGCATTGGCGCGAATGACAAGCATAAAGAACGAAGAATAGCCTATAAGGATGAACATAAATGACAGGATGACTGTGTTCCAAATCGGTTCATTTTTCTTTGTTGTAAACCACAAACCCCAGATTATCAATGCGATAATAAGAACAAAATAGAATATTGTTCCAAAGTTAAACGGCATTCCGATTGAGTTCACAAAGAACAATTCGAATTTTCCTGCTAGCGAAACAATTGCCGGAATGAGTATCACTTGAATAAAGCCAGTCAATAAAATTGAGATGATGCCGGCCCAAATAAAGCCCTTCCATGAGAACTTGTATTTCTTGAAATATACGATGTATGTAATGGCTGGAATCGTCAGCAAATTCAGCAGATGCACGCCGATTGAAAGACCTATGACATAGGCTATGAAAACAATCCAGCGATAATGGTTCGGTTCGTCGGCAACTTTTTCCCATTTCAGAATAGCCCAGAAAGTGATGGCGGTAAGTAACGATGACATCGCATACACTTCACCTTCGACGGCATTGAACCAGAACGAATCGGTGAATGTGAAAGCCAAAGCGCCTATTGCTGATGCTGCCAATACTGCCCATTTGCTGCCGTCGCTGGCATTTTCACCGTCTTTCATCCAAATCTTCTGCGCGAGCATCGAAATAGTCCAGAAAAGGAACAAAATAGTGAAACTCGAGCAGAGGCACGACATAATGTTAATCATCATCGCCACTTTGGTGACGTCACCGAAAGCGAACAAGGAGAAGAAACGTCCTATCAGCTGGAATGTAGGTGCTCCTGGCGGATGGCCGACCTGCAATTTATTTGCTGTTGAAATGTACTCGCCGCAGTCCCACCAGCTCACGGTAGGCTCCATGGTGAGGAAATAAACGACGGTGGCGACCAGAAACACGCCCCATCCGAAAAGATTATTTAACTTTTTAAAATTCATTTAATGATATTTTTTCTGCGCTGCCATTAAGGCCATTAATGCCTTTAAAGCCCTTAAGGCAGCGCAATTTTAAACTGCAAAAATACGCAAAAATTGTTAATCAAGGCTATTTTTTTACTTTTAAAATATTTTTTTAAGAAAATTTGTTTCGTATTAAAAAGTTTTGTAATTTTGCAGCCGCATTCAGAATTGGAATGATGTCGAGTGGTGTAATGGCAGCACTGCAGATTTTGGTTCTGCCTGTCAAGGTTCGAATCCTTGCTCGACAACATTAGGAAAGAGTTGAAGGCCTGCTACGGAATGTAACAGGTTTTTTTATTGTTAAAGAAATGATAACGAAAGAACAAATCATCAGTTTGGCCGAAGAGGCGATGCTAGGCAGCGACCGTTACGTCGTTAACGTACTGATTCACAAGGACAATGTCATCGAGCTTTTCCTCGATGCGGACAGTTCGGTGACCATCGATGACTGCGTTGCGGTGAGCAATTTTATCAACGAGAAACTCGACCGCGACGTTGAAGATTACGAACTCAGCGTGTCGTCGGCCGGCATTGACGAGCCTCTTCTGAAGATGAGACAATATCAGAAATATATCGGTAAAGATTTGATTATCACCGATAACGAAGGCGTGAAAAAGATGTTTAAGTTGCTGTCTTTTAACGATGAGCAGCTTGAAGTCGAGGAAGCCGAGGCGAAGAAATACGGCAAGCTCACGAAAGTCATCTATCACGATGCTACAACATTGGAAATCAATAAATTAAAAGAAGTCAGACCATATATTAAATTTTAAAAATGGACACACTTAACTTAATCGACACCTTCTCCGAATTTAAGGAGTTTAAGAACATCGACCGTGAAGCCATGATGCACATTCTGAGCGACGTGTTCAAGGCTATGCTTGCAAAGAAATACGGCAGCGACGAGTATTTCGACATCATCGTCAACATCGACAAGGGCGACCTTGAGATTTATCACAACCGCACTGTAGTTGAGGACGGTGCTGTTGAGGACGAGCTGGCTGAGATTGCATATTCCGATGCAATAAAAATAGAGCCGGACTTCGAAGTCGGTGACGATGTGGCTGAAGTCGTTGACATTCATAGTTTTGGTAGAAGAGAGATTTTAGCTATCCGTCAGAACCTCCAGACCAAAATCATGGAATATGAGAAGGAGAATATTTATCAGAAATACAAAGATAAAGTTGGTGAGATTGTGAATGCCGAGGTTTCGCAGGCTTGGCGCAAGGAGGTCATTGCTGTTGACGAAGAAGGCATTGAGCTTGTTTTACCAAAAATCGAGCAGATTCCGGCCGACGTATATAAGAAAGGCGAGACGATTCGCGCCATTGTGAAGAGCGTGGAGAACAAGAACGGCACACCTGTCATCACTTTGTCAAGGACATCGGAGATTTTCCTGCAGCGTTTGTTCGAGCAGGAGGTTCCTGAGGTTTACGATGGCCTTATCACTATCAGAAAGATTGTGCGTGAGCCAGGTCAGAGAGCGAAAATAGCCGTCGAGTCATACGACGACAGAATCGACCCGGTTGGTGCCTGCGTCGGTATGAAAGGTTCGCGTATCCACGGTATCGTGAGAGAGTTGCGTAACGAAAACATCGACGTCATCAACTTCACCACAAAGCCAGAGTTGTTCATCAGCAGAGCGTTGAGTCCGGCAAAGATCACTTCAATAAACATCAACGAGGCCAAGAAACTCGCTGAGGTCTATATGGAAAACGACCAGGTGAGTCTCGCCATCGGCAAGGGCGGATACAACATCAAGCTTGCAGGAAAGCTCACGGGATACGACATCGACGTTTACAGAAATTCTGACGAAGTCGATATGGAAGACGACGTCGATTTGAAGGAATTCAACGATGAAATCGAAGATTGGATTATCGATTCACTCAGAAGAATGGGCTGCGATACAGCTAAGAACGTCCTCGCATACACACCTGAGGAGGTGGCGTCACGTGCCGACCTTGAAATCGAGACAGTTAATGAGGTGTTCAAGATTTTGCAGGCTGAGTTCGCTGAATAAAGTGTAGAGATTAGAGTAGTTGAAAAGTTTTAAGTTGAAATAGTATAAAGATTATAGAAAAATTTAACAAAAATTAGAAATTTTTATGTCCGAAGAAGTTAAAAACATCAGATTATCAAAGGCTGCGAGGGAGTTTAACGTTGGCACCTCGACGATTGTGGAGTTTCTTGCAAAGAAAGGCATGAATATCGACCCGTCGCCGAACACCAAACTCACTCCGGAGCAGTATGCCTTGGTTGTTAAAGAATATCAGGGCGAGAAAGAAGTGAAGAAAAACGCCGACCAACTTGGAAACATCGCATTCAAAGGCAAAACCATCACCGTTGAGACGACGGAAAAACCGAAAATTATTGAAGAGGAAGAGGAGATTCTTTCAATAAAATCGAATGTATTGCCGAAAACTGAGGAGAAGGGTGTTGAGAAGAAAGAGAAGGTAGTGGAGAAGAAAGAAGAAAGCAGTGTTAAGGACGCCATAAAACTTAATGTTGTCGGTAAGATTGATTTGGACGGCGGCAAGAAAGCCAAGGAACAGAAGGGTAACGGACAGCCTGGAAACGATGGCAAGAAGGAAGAGAAACCGGCACCGGAGAAGGCAGAACATCCTGTAAAACAGGAAGATACAGCGAAGCAAGAGCCTATTGCCAAGCAAGAGCAACCGGTCAAACAGGAACCTGTTGCACAGCAGGAGCAACCTGCTAAGCAGGAGCCCATTGCCAAGCCGGAACAATCTGACAAGCAGGAGAAGCCTGTTCAGCCAATCAAGCCAATACAGCACAAACAGCCTGAAAAACCGGCTCAGCAGCCTGCTAACGCCGACTCTGACGTTAACTTCATATCGATAAAAGTGAAGAAGCTTGAAGGTCCGAAGATTGTCGATAAAATCGAGCTTCCTGTCGAGCACAGAGGCAAAGGCAAACCTGTTGCCACGTCTGGTGATGACAAGAAAGACAAGAAAAAGAAGCGCAAACGCATCGGCAACGGTCCTGTCAATCCCAATGAGGTAGCTGGCGCTGACAAGCCAAAGGACAACAAGGGTGGCAAGCCGCAAGGTCAGGGCGGGAAACCGCAGCAGGGCCAGGGAGGAAAGCCAGGCAAGGACGACAAGCGCGGAAAAGACCGTTTCAAGAAAGGCAGACAGCCGATAATTGAAGACAAGCCTGAGCTTTCGGACGAAGAAATCCAGAAACAGATCAAGGAGACGCTCGCAAGATTGTCGCCGTTAGGAAAATCCAAGACTTCGAAGCACCGTCGCGAGAAACGTCATAACATCCAAAACGAGCTTGAGGAGGAAAGAATGCACGAAATGGAGGAACAGAAAGTCCTCAAGGTCACGGAGTTCGTCACTGCCAACGAGTTGGCCACATTGATGAATATCCCTGTGACCAAGGTCATCGCTACCTGCATGAGCCTCGGAATGTTCGTCTCCATCAACCAGCGCTTGGATGCTGAGATTCTGCAAGTCGTGGCTGAGGAGTTCGGTTTCAAGGTCGAGTTCCAAAGCATGGACGTGCAAGAGGCTATCGCTGAAGCTGACGAGCCTGACAATCCAGAGGATTTGGTTCCGAGAGCGCCTGTCGTAACCGTCATGGGACACGTCGATCATGGTAAGACCAAACTTTTGGACTTCATCAGAAGCACCAACGTGGTGGCTGGCGAGGCCGGCGGTATCACACAGCACATCGGTGCTTACGAGGTGAAGACCAGCACTGGCAAGAAGATCACATTCCTGGATACTCCTGGTCACGAGGCGTTCACCGCCATGCGTGCCCGTGGTGCCAAGATTACAGACGTTGCCATCATTGTTATCGCGGCTGATGACAATGTTATGCCGCAGACCGTCGAGGCTATCAACCACGCTCACGCTGCCAACGTGCCTATCGTATTCGCTATCAACAAGATAGACAAGCCGACAGCTGATCCTCAGAAGATTTACCGTCAGTTAGCCGACATGAACATCCTCGTTGAGGAATGGGGCGGCAAGGTACAGTCGCAGGAAATATCAGCAAAACAAGGTATTGGCGTTGATGAGTTGTTAGAGAAAGTGCTTCTCGAAGCCGAGATGCTCGACCTTAAGGGCAACCCTAACAAATTAGCCAAAGGTGCTGTTATAGAGTCGGCACTCGACAAAGGACGCGGTTACGTGGCAAAGATATTGGTTCAGGAAGGGACGTTACGCGTTGGAGACATGGTGCTTGCCGGTACCACTTACGGTAAGGTGAAGGCTATGTTCAACGAGCGCAACCAGCCTCTGAAAGAAGCTGGCCCTTCTACCCCACTGTTGCTGTTAGGTTTGAACGGTGCGCCTCAGGCAGGTGATAACTTCAATGTGATGACCGACGAGCGCGAGGTGAAGACCATAGCGAACCGCCGTCAGCAGTTGCAACGAGAGATGGGTATCCGCACTCAGAAACACATCACTTTGGACGAGATCGGACGCCGTATCGCCATCGGCGACTTCAAGGAACTCAACATTATCGTCAAGGCCGACGTCGATGGTTCAGTGGAGGCTTTGTCAGACTCATTGTTGAAACTCTCGACAGAGGAGGTTCAGGTCAACATCATCCACAAGTCGGTGGGTGCCATAAGCGAGGCGGATATCATGCTCGCATCGGCATCCAACGCCATCATCGTGGGCTTCAACGTGCGTCCGACGATGCAGGCAAGAAAGATTGCGGAAAAAGAGCAAATCGATATCAGGCTTTACTCAATCATTTACACTGCCATCGAAGAAATCAAAGCTGCTATCGAAGGCATGTTGTCGCCTGAGATTCAAGAAGTTGTCACATGCAACATCGAAATCCGAGAGGTGTTCCACATCAGTAAAGTCGGAAACATCGCAGGCTGCATGGTACTCGACGGCAAGGTCAATCGTCAGACGAAGATACGTCTCATCCGCGACGGCATCGTTGTTCACCAAGGCACGCTTGGCTCTCTGAAACGTTTCAAAGACGACGTCAAAGAAGTTTCAGCAGGTTTCGAATGCGGTCTGAACATCGAAAACTTCAACGACATCAAGGTTGGAGACATCATCGAAGGATACACTGAGAAAGAAGTCAGCAGAAAACTTTAATATAGTTTGGAGTTTGGAGTTTGAAGTTTGAAGTTAACAGTTATTCAGTTTCATATGAAAAAGTGGATTGTCACCTTAGTATTGTTATTTACAGCGAATTTTGCTTTCGCCGACAGCGTGCTTATCGAAGGTTTTGAATACGCCAATCACGATGGGGAATCGCCTGTCGGATGGACTTGTGACGATAGTTCATGGGTTTGCGGATATCTTGAAAAAGACCACAACCGGATGCCACATAGCGGCAACTGGTACGCATACACCAACGGCGCCGAATCGTGGATGTTCATGCCAATTTATATGAGCACCGAATTGAAATACCGTTTCTCTCTGTGGGCAATCTCTGACGGTGACTATCAATTAGAGATATGGGCTGGAAATGAAGCAAACAGCAATGCCATGACACAGCTCCTTCTCGATGATATCGTCAGCAGCGGAAGCTACGAGAAATTCTCGGTTTACGTGGAAAATGTCGCATCCAATTATCAGTATTTCGGCATACATGCGGTGCAGTCATACTGCGGCGACTGCCTCCTCACAATCGACGACATTGAGGTTGACATGGTTAACAAATATGATATAACAGTTAATCCGGCAAACTATTACACCACGGCTGTCCCAGGCTCACAGGTTGAATTCAACTGCAGATTCACCAATTTAGGCTATGAGCCGGCAAATGTCTTCATAACATGTTACAGCGATTATTTCACAAACACCCATCTTTATATCGATGGGGAGGCTTGTACATCATTCCATGCCGAACCTGACGAAACGGTAAATTTCACTGGTGTCGCGACATTGACTCCTGACATTGAACTAGGAACGATGGGCTGGGTCGACATCATGTTCACCCTCGACTGCGATTGCGCGACAACTATGTTCACTCTTTGGGCTACGGCAAGCAATGAGTCTATTGATGAAAGCGGTGCCACAACAATGAGCATATATCCGAACCCTTCAGCCGGCATGATAACGATTGAAGGCAATGGAACGGTGACGATTACAAACACGCTCGGACAAGAGATTCTAAACAAAGAAATCATTGATAAAGAAATACTTACATTAGAAAAAGGCATATACTTCATAAAAATCAATGATATGACGAAAAAAGTTATCGTGCGATGAAACGGCTCATTGTGTTATTGTCACTATTATGTTTGTCGTTGTTGTCGTCGGCACAAGCATTCACCGACAGTAATCTCCCGATAGTAATTATTGACACCGATGGTGGCGTTACCATTCCTGATGAGCCCAAGGTTCTTGCCACAATGAAGATTATATGGCATGAGGATGGCTCGCGCAACTATGTTTCCGACCAAAACAGCTCTGAGTTTTTGAATTACGACGGCAGAATCGGCATTGAGATTCGTGGAAGTTCATCACAGATGCTTCAGAAGAAACCTTACGGCCTTGAGACTTTGCAGGCTGACAATGTGACAAATAACAACGTAAGTATTTTAGGCATGCCAAAAGAAAACGACTGGGTGCTTAACTCACTTGCCTACGATCAAACAGGAATTCGTGATGTGTTGTCGTACGAACTGTCAGAAAAACTCGGACAATATGCTCCGCGACGTGTTTATTGCGAAGTGATGATAAACGGCGACTACAAAGGCCTTTACGTCTTCATGGAGAAGATCAAGGCCGACGACAACCGTGTGAACATTGAGAAGATGGACGCGACATGCAACAGCTATCCTGAAGTGACCGGCGGATACATCACCAAGACTGACAAGACAAACGGCAGTGACCCTGTAGCATGGACGATGCAGAGTTACGGAAGTGGTTGGTGGACGCCTTCAAACGATTTCATACATCATTATCCGAAGCCGGAGGATATAACAAATGCGCAGAACAACCATATCAAAAGCGTGTTTATGAACCTCGCGAGTGCAGCCGGCAGCCACAACGTATCGATAGGAAACGGCATCCCTTCAATCATTGATGTCTCGGCTTTTGTCGATTTCATGCTGATTGCCGAGTTCTCGTCAAACGTAGATGTTTACACCTACAGCACTTTCTTCCACAAAGACAGATTAGGCAAGCTACGTGCCGGTCCGGTGTGGGACTACAACCTCGCCTACGGTCACGACGAGTTCGGAAACCGCAGTCGCTACGATGTCTGGCAGTTCGACAACAGCGATAATACAGGTCCTAAATTCTGGAAAGATCTGTTCAACACCGCCGAGTTCAAATGCTATCTCGCGAAGCGCTGGTTTGAGGTTACATCAGACGGTAATCCTTTTAATTACAATGTAATATGTTCAAGGATCGACGAGTTTGATGCTTTGATAACAGAAGCTGTAGAGCGCGATAACCAACGTTGGCACAAGATGCAGCAGCATACGTCGGAAGTGCAGGCGATGAAGACATGGATTCAACAGAGAATCAATTGGTTAAACCAACATATCGGCTCATATAGCGAATGCGATGATATCGACTTGCCACCGCTCGTAATATCCAAGATTCATTATCATCCGCTTGATTTGCCTGAGATTAATGGTAACCAGTTGGAGTTTATCCAAATAAACAACAACGGCGACGAGGATATTGACCTTACGGGAATATATTTGCGTGAATTAGGCATCACATACCAATTCCCAAACGGTGCGCGTCTCGCAGCGCTCGATTCGTTGGTATTATGTTCAGACTCAATAACATATATAAATTATTACGGGTTGACACCTTTCGGAGAATACAACAGAAAACTCTCGAACAAATCGGAAAACATTGTCATTGCCGATGCTTGGGGCAACGTTATCGACGAAGTTCATTACGCTGATTCAGAACCATGGCCGACTGAGCCAGACGGTAACGGGCCGTATTTACAACTCATTGATTTAAACTCAGATAACTCACTGGCTGAAAATTGGACATATAGTTCATCGTTTTATAATGTTGAGGATATTTCTGCTTGCAAAGTGGTTATTTATCCCAATCCGAGCAATGGCATTGTAAATATCATAACAGAAGAAGAGGTGATTTCTGTCGAGATCGTTGATTTGTCAGGGAAAACCATCAAATTGTCAAATTGCAATACTATTGACACTTCATCGTTAAATAGTGGAATTTATATATTGAAAATAAATACATTACACAATCTTTTCACCGAAAAGATTTCAATAATTAAATAATAAAGAACATCACAAACAGCTGTATCGTACAGCGTTTGCATTTTAGTCGCAAAATTCGTGAATTTTGCGGCTTTTTTTTGTTTTCTATAGATTTTTTTCATATTTTTGCAAGTTTAAATATAATTAGGTGTAACAGGAGTTTTTTTATGATTACATTCAAAGACAGGATAACTCTCGACGAAGTAGAAAAAGTTTTGTATTCGGGTGAAAACATTGAGGTTTCCAGCGATTGGCTGGCACGTGTCGACGCTTGTTACCGTTTTTTGGAGAAATTTGCGGCCGAGAAAGTGATTTACGGAATCAATACAGGTTTCGGTCCGATGGCACAATGGCGCGTTGATGACCGTTACCTCACTGATTTACAATACAATATCATTCGCAGTCACGCAACTGGAGCAGGAGAACCACTTGACGATGTATATGTCAAGTCGGCAATGATTGCAAGACTTGGAACCGTTTTGCAATGCCGCTCAGGAGTGCATACCGATGTCGCTAAGCTGTTGATTTCGTTTATCAACGAAGGCATCTACCCTTTCATCCCGATGCACGGCAGCGTGGGTGCGAGCGGCGACTTAGTGCAGCTGGCACATATCGCGCTCTGCCTCATCGGCGAAGGCGAAGTTCACTACAAAGGCGAGTGGCGTAAATCCGCCGACGTGATGAAACAACTTGGTCTTACTCCGCTGAAGATGCACATCCGCGAAGGCTTGAGCATCACCAACGGAACATCAGTGATGACTGGCATCAGTGTGGTAAATCAGCTGCATGCCGAAAACTTGCTCGACTGGGCTACGTTGGCAGCAGTGTGGATGAACGAGATCGCTGCATCGTTTGACGATTACATGTCAGAAGGCGAAAATAGCTGCCGTCGTCATGAAGGTCAGCAGGTGATGGCACGCAGGATGCGCGAGCTTTCAGAAGGCTCGAAATGCCTCAAGAAACGCGCTCATGAACTCTACGACTACGGACATAAAGATGTGAAGGTTTTCGAGCACAAGGTGCAGGCGTATTATTCGCTTCGTTGCACTCCTCAGATTCTCGGTCCGATTTATGACACCTTACAAAACGCCCGTCAAATCATTGAAGATGAATTGAATTCGGCATGCGACAACCCTATCGTCGATCCGGATTCGCAATACGTTTACCATGGCGGAAACTTCCACGGAGACTATATCTCGCTGGAGGAAGACAAGGTCAAGATTGCTCTCGTACGTCTCTGCATGACAGCTGAACGACAGCTCAACTACCTGTTCCATGACCGCATCAACGGCATCTTGCCGCCGTTCCTCAACTTAGGCACACTCGGCTTGAACTACGGAATGCAGGCTTGTCAGTTCACCGCCACCTCGACAACCGCTGAGTGTCAGACACTTGCGATGCCCAACTACGTGCACAGCATCCCTAACAACAACGACAACCAGGACATCGTGAGCATGGGCACCAACACCGCTTTGATTTGCAAGCAGGTGGTCGAAAATTGCTTCCAGGTGATGGCGATACAGTACATCGCTTTGGCGCAGGCGACCGACTGTCTGAAGATTGCCGACAAGCTCGCTCCCACCTCACGTAAGGTTTACGACAAGATTCGTGAGATGGTACCGCTCTTCATCGAAGACACGCCGTTCTACAACGACATCGCGAACGTGGAAAACTATTTGAAAATCAATAAATTGAATCTGATATAAAATGAAATACGCTCTCATCACCGGTGCCTCACGCGGCTTGGGAAAAGCTGTTGCCATCCGCCTCGCAAAAGACGGTTTCTCGGTGATTATCAATTATCAGTCGAATAAAGAGGCTGCAGAAGACACCTTGAGACAGGTGCAGGGACTCGGTGGCACTGGCGAGCTTTTGCCTTTTGATGTCGCTGATCCTCAAGCGATTGAGGCTGCACTAGAAGGCTGGCAAGCCGCTCATCCAGATGACTATATCTCCGTTTTGGTGAATAACGCCGGCATCCGCAAAGATAACCTCATGGTTTTCATGCAAGATGAAGAATGGAACAAAGTCCTCGACACCACCTTGAACGGATTCTTTTACATCACTCGCCGACTGCTGAAAGACATGATGATGCACCGT
This sequence comes from uncultured Bacteroidales bacterium, assembly GCA_905233445.1. GTDB lineage: Bacteria > Bacteroidota > Bacteroidia > Bacteroidales > F082 > Limimorpha. Next base: position 42,333 of record CAJOEP010000003.1, read on the forward strand.
AATGGTAGAATCATCAATATGGCTTCGTTGTCAGGAATCAAAGGACTTCCGGGACAAGCCAACTACTCGGCGGCAAAGGCAGCGCTTATTGGAGCGACTAAAGCACTGGCACAAGAAGTGGCAGCACGAAAAGTCACCGTCAACGCCATCGCACCGGGATTCATCGCGACGGACATGACAAAGGAGTTAAACGAGACCGAACTGAAGAAGCTCATCCCGATGGGACGTTTCGGAAAACCTGAAGAAGTGGCAAGTCTAGTGTCATTTTTAGCATCCGACGAGGCAGCGTATATCACAGGTCAGGCAATCTCCATAAACGGAGGATTATACACTTAATTCGCAAATTATGGCAAGAAGAGTAGTCATCACCGGCATGGGCATCTGGTCGTGCCTGGGAAAAAATAAAGAAGAAGTCAGCATGGCGTTGCGCGAAGGCAAATCGGGCATCGGCATCGACCCACAGCGTATCGAATACGGCTATCGTTCGCCTCTGACAGGCATTGTTGAGAAGCCACAGCTTAAAGGCAAACTCGACCGCAAGCTCCGCATGTACCTTGCCGAGGAAGGCGAATATGCTTACATGGCGACATTGGAGGCTTTCGAACAGGCAAAAATCACCAAAGAATATCTCTTAAACAACGAGATTGGCGTGCTTTTCGGCAATGACTCTTCTGCAAAAGCTGTCATCGAGTCGCATGAGATTGCTTTGGAGAAAAAAGACACCACTTTGGTTGGCTCATCAGCGATCTTCCAGTCGATGAACTCCACCGTGACAATGAACCTCTCGACAATCTTCCACCTCAAAGGCATCAACATGACAATCAGTGCCGCCTGTGCAAGTGGCTCACACTCAATAGGTTTAGGTGCTTTACTGATTAAAAACGGCTTGCAGGATATGGTGCTTTGCGGCGGCGCTCAAGAGACAAATTATCTCTCAATGGGCAGCTTCGACGGCATCAGCGCATTCTCAACAAGAATAGATGATCCGACAAAAGCCTCTCGTCCATTCGACCGCGACCGCGACGGCCTCGTTCCAAGCGGCGGCGCAGCAGCATTAGTACTCGAAGACTACGACCATGCCATCGCTCGTGGTGCTACGATTTTAGCTGAAGTCTGCGGCTACGGGTTCTCGTCGAACGGCGAAAACCACATCTCACAACCAAGCGAAGACGGATGTTATCGTGCCATGTCGCGTGCCATGAAAGAAGCTGGCGTCGAAGCAAAAGACATCGACTACGTAAACGCTCATGCTACATCAACACCGCAAGGCGACATGTTCGAGGCAATGGCGCTGAAACGACTCTTCAGTCCTACTCAAACCCCGATTTCATCAACGAAATCGATGACCGGGCACGAATGCTGGATGGCGGGCGCCAGCGAGATAGTCTACAGCATCCTCATGATGAAAGGCAAATTCATCGCCCCGAACATCAACTTTGAGCACCCCGATGAATATTCCGAAGGTTTGAACATCATCAACAAGACGACAGACAAAGAATTAGACACTATTCTTTCCAACTCATTCGGTTTTGGTGGAACGAATAGTGCATTGATAATCAAGAAAATACATTAAATATGAAATTGTTTCCAGGCCTCGAGAAGGCATATACGAAAGAGCACAAACGCGCTGGTGAAGCACAGGAGATGGCATATTTCATCGCCTTCGGTCCTATCATCTTCCAAGTTGGACGTTTGATGATAAAATTCGGCATCCTCGACATGCTTCGCGACAGCGAAAAAGGCATGACGATGGCTGAGATAGCAGCAAAGACTGGACTTTCCGACTACGCCGTAAAGGTCTTGATGGAAGGCTCTCTCTGCATCGGATTGGTAATTTTGGACAAAGACACCGACCGTTTCACCATGTCGAAGACCGGTTTCTTCCTCCTCACTGACCCCGCCATCCGCGTGAACATCGACTTCAACCACGACGTCAATTACGAAGGCTGGTTTAAGCTCGCAGAGGCTCTGAAAGAAGGAAAACCTGCAGGTTTGGAGCATTTCGGCGACTGGCCGACGATTTATGAAGGTCTTTCGCAACTGCCGGCAGACGTGCAGAAGAGCTGGTTCGGATTCGACCATTTCTACTCAGACCACTCTTTCGACCAAGCATTGCAGATTGTGTTCAGCAACAAGCCGAAGACCTTGCTCGACGTTGGCGGAAACACTGGCCGTTGGGCTTTAAAATGCGTTGATTTCGATGAAAATGTCAACGTCACCATCATGGATCTACCTCAGCAGCTCGATATGATGAAGAAATACACCAAAGGCAAGAAAGGCTTCGAACGAATCGACGGCTATGGAATCAATTTGCTTGACAAAGCTCAGCAGTTCCCGACAAACAAGCATTACGACATCATCTGGATGAGCCAGTTCCTTGACTGCTTTGGCGAAGACGAGATTTTGAGCATAGTTTCAAGAGCTGCGAAAATCATGAATAAAGACAGCCGTTTGTGCATCATGGAGACATTCTGGGACCGCCAGAACTACCCTGCCGCCGCTTTCGCGTTGACGATGACATCGTTGTATTTCACAGCATTAGCTAATGGAAACAGCAAGATGTATCATTCCGACGATATGGAACGTCTCGTGAAGAAAGCAGGTCTGGAGGTTGAAACGATTCATGACGGATTGGGACACGGCCACAGCATTATGATTTGCAAGAAAAAATAAAATGGTAGAGACGCACGGCCGTGCGTCTGTACAGATTAAAATGAATATCAAACATTTCAAAATATGAATAGACAAGAAATTGAAGCAAAAGTCAGAGAGTTCATGGTTGAGGACCTTGAGCTTGACGAAGAGAAGATTAAGCCGGAGGCTCGTCTGAAGGAAGACATCGGCATCGACAGTCTCGATTTCGTTGACATCGTGGTCATCGTCGAACGCAAATTCGGTTTCAAGATCAAGACCGAAGAGATGGCTAATGTCAAGACATTCAATCAGTTCTGCGATTATATTGAGAAGAAGACGGCCTAAGTATGGCAGAAGCACTGCAACATAACGAATGGTCGGGCAAGACTGACGGACAGCCTTGGATGCAGCGATCGCTCATCACCATTTTCCGTGTAGTGCCTTTGTGGCTACCTTACGGAATTATGGCGTTGGTGGTGCCTTTCTATATGATTTTCAATAGGAAAGGCTACAAGGCGATGTATCGTTTCTTCCGCGATAGGTTCATTTTTGGACCTTGGAAATCGTTTTGGAAGGTCTATGCCAACCATTTTAAATTCGGTCAGATTATATTGGACCGTTTCGGCGTGTATGCAGGCAAAAAATACCGTTTCATCACTGAGGGTCAAGAACTTATGGATGAATTGGAGAAACATCCTGAAGGATTTGTAAACTTAAGCAGTCATGTAGGCAACTATGAGATAGCAGGTTATTCATTAAAGCCTAAATCAAAGAGATTCAACGCTTTAGTGTATGCTGGTGAGACGGCGACAGTGATGGAAAACCGTCAGAAGATGCTTTCGCAGAACAACATGAGCATGATTCTGGTTAGAGAAGACATGTCGCATCTGTTCGCATTGAATTCTGCCATCGACAATGGAGAAATTGTCAGTATGCCCGCAGACCGCATCTATGGCTCGCAAAAAGCTGCAGAATGTGAATTTTTTGGCGAGAAAGTGAGATTTCCGTTAGGAGCCTTCGCCTTGGCGGCACAAAAAAACGTATCGATGCTTGCTGTATTCGTGATGAAGGAAGGTTACAAGACATATCACGCCTATGTTCGTGAAATTCAATGTGATAGAGATGCAAAGATACGTGAGCAGATGAATCAGCTGGCACAAAATTTCGCAGAGAACCTCGAGGAAATCGTGAGAAAATACCCTACGCAATGGTTCAACTATTTTGATTTTTGGAAACAATGAGAAAAATCGAGGACATAACGCTAAACGAACTGTTGCCGCAGCGACCGCCATTCGTGATGATTGACAGGCTGGTGTCGTGCGACGAAGTGTTTGCTGTGACCGAGTTGGCCGTTCGTGAAGATAATATTTTCATTGATAATGAACGACTTACATCTTCAGGATTGATTGAAAACATAGCTCAAACATGCGCAGCGAGGATAGGTTACATCAATCTTAACAAAGGCGGAACGGTGAAAATCGGGGTCATAGGAGCGATTAGCAACCTTGATATTGCAAGAACTCCAAAAGTTGGTGAGAAACTTGTGACAACGATAGAATTGATTAGCGAAGTCATGCAGATGACACTGGTTGAGGCCGTAGTAAGAATCGGTGATGAGGAAATAGTCCGCGCCAGCATGAAAATAGCGTTAACTGATAAAGAATCAAAAGATTAGCAATGATAGTCTGTGTAGCGCATAATATCATCTCGCCACTCGGCAGCAACTCTGCGGAAAACTACGCCGCCGTGAAGTCGGGCAAGTCTGCATTGAGAAAATACGACGGACTTTGGGGCTTGCCAGAGCCTTTCGTGGCATCATTGCTTGACAGAAACGCTTTCACAGACAAAAGATATACAATTGACGAACAGATTGTAATCGCTTCAATATCAAAGGCTTTAAAGCAAACAGACATTGATGTAAAATCGTCGAAGGTGCTTTTCATCATTTCGACCACCAAAGGCAACGTTTTTTTACTTGACAAAAACGAAAACGTTTTTCCCCAAGAGAGAATTCGCCTCGGAGTTATGGCAAGAGAGGTGACCAAGCACTTTGGCAATCCCAATGAGCCCATCATAGTGTCAAATGCTTGTATTTCAGGCGTTTGTGCACAGATTGAGGCAATGCGATATCTTGAAAGCGGGGAATATGACTATGTCGTCGTGTGCGGCGTGGATGTACAGTCGTCGTTCATTGTGTCTGGTTTTCAGTCGTTTAAGGCACTTTCACCCGTCGAATGCAAGCCTTTCGATGCAAACAGACAAGGTTTGAATTTAGGTGATGCCGCCGCCACTATCATATATACAAAAAAAGATAAAGTTAATGATAATGAATGGGTTGCATGTCGTGGAGCAATTAGAAACGACGCCAACCACATCTCAGGACCGTCAAGAACCGGTGAAGGCAGTTTTAGAGCTTTGAGAATCGCTTTAGGCGACCTCGAACCTGAAAAACTGGCATTCATCAACGCACATGGAACAGCTACGCCATACAACGACGAGATGGAGTCAATAGCCATTGAAAGAGCGGGTTTGGCTGGCGTTCCCGTAAACTCGATGAAAGGATATTACGGTCACACAATGGGAGCGGCAGGAGTTCTCGAAACCATCATCTCAATGCAGGCTGTAGATGACCATAACATATTGGGTACCAGAGGTTTCGACACTTTAGGAGTGACACATCCTCTCGTTGTATCAAATCAAAACAGAGCGACCGAAAAACGCACTTTCATCAAGCTTTTATCTGGATTTGGAGGCTGTAATGCGGCACTTCTCATGGCGAAAGGAGGTCTCAAATGATGAAACACAGCGTCATAATAACTCCCGAGCATGTGCTTGTAGATGGTAATCCATTGATGCACAATGAGAAAGGCTCTGCTTCACTGACAGAATTATATCGCAATCATATAGGAGATTATCCGAAGTTTTTCAAAATGGACACCTTGAGCAAATTAGGATTCATAGCTTCGGAACTCCTTTTAAATGCTGAAGGAAACAGAAGCTTCGAGCCTCGCGAAGACCGTGCCGTCATCTTGTTCAACCGACATGCGTCGTTGCAAGCTGACACGGCATATCAGGCGACGATACAAGACCCTGATAACTTCTTCCCTAGCCCGGCGGCCTTTGTTTACACCTTGCCGAACATCGTGACAGGCGAAATCGCCATACGTAACAAGTATTTCGGCGAGACCTCATTCATGGTGATTGACGATTTCGACGAGAAAATCATTATAAAAAACCTTGAAAACGCATTCCAGGACCCAATCACAAAAAGCATCATCGGCGGCTGGGTCGATTGCAGCGACGAGGAACATTTTGAAGCAAAAATGTTTTTAATGGAAAAAGAAATTTAAATCTTTAAATTTTGAATTTTAAATAATAGTTATGGACGAATTGATTTACACACTGAAACAGCAGATTATTGAGGCTTTGAACCTCGAAGACATGAAACCTGAAGACATCGACGAGAACGCCACATTGTTTGGCGAAGGTCTCGGTCTCGACAGCATTGACGCTCTTGAACTTATCGTGATGATGGAGAAGAATTACGGCATCAAGTTACAGGACCCTACACAGGGCAAGGAAATCTTCAAGTCGGTGGCTGTGATGGCTGATTTTATAGCGAAAAACAGAACAAAATAAATGACAAAACCGATTTTGATAACGGGTACGGGCGTCGTTTCGGCTATCGGATGCGGCAAGGAGCAGACTTTGGACGCTTTGCTGAACAACCGCACTGGCGTGGGACCGCTTGTCTATCTCAAGACGGAGCACAAGGAATTTCCCGTCGGCGAAGTCAAGATGAGCGACTACGAGATGCGTAAGTACTTGAATATCAATAACGACACAATCACTACACGTACTGCTTTGATGGGCATGATTGCCCTTGATGAAGCGTTAAAGGAGGCGAAAATCACCTCAGAGATGCTTCCAAACGTGGGTTTTATCTCTGGAACCACGGTCGGCGGCATGGACATGAGCGAGCAGTTTTACCTCGATTATGTCAACAACGATAATCACAAGGAATACATTGCCGTGCACGACTGTGGAAGTTGCTCGGAGATGACGGCAAAGCACTTCGGAAAGTTCGCTTTTATCACCACGCTATCGACAGCATGTTCGTCGGCAGCAAACGCTATCATATTGGGAGCCAACATGATACGTCGCGGAGAGGCGGATATCGTTGTCGTGGGTGGCAGTGAGTGCATCACCAAGTTCCACCTCAACGGTTTCAACTCGCTGATGATTTTGGACACACAATGGTGCCGTCCGTTTGATGCGACACGTGCCGGGTTAAACCTTGGCGAAGGCGCGGCTTACCTCGTTTTGGAATCGGAAGAAAGCGCAAAGAAGCGCGGTGTGAAGGCACAAGCCATACTTTCGAGCTACGGCAACGCCTGCGATGCCTTTCACCAGACGGCATCGTCACCCGACGGCGAAGGAGCCTTCAGAGCGATGAAAGAAGCACTTGAACTCGCTGACATTCAACCAGATAAGATTGACTACATCAACGCACACGGCACTGGAACGCCAAACAACGACTTAAGCGAAAGCCAAGCCGTGAAACGACTTTTCGGGGATAACGTGCCTCCGATGTCGTCAACGAAACAATTCACAGGACACACCACAAGCGCCTCTGGTTCCATTGAAGCAGTGTTCTGTATCTTGGCTTTGCAAAACGGATTTTTGCCAGTTAATTTGAACTGGTCACAGCCAATGGACGACGGCATAGTCCCTGTGCATCAAGCAGTTAAGAAAGAACTGAAGCATATTTTGTGCAACGCTTTCGGGTTCGGAGGCAACGATTCATCGCTTTTGATTTCAAAAGACATGAGACACGAGACTACGAGACACGAGACTGAGGGACAAGAGTCTCACGTCACAGGTCCCGAAGTCTCGCGTCCACTGTTTGTGCTTTCGGCGAAACAGATTTCTGTGCAGCAGCCTTTGAGCGAAGACTGGATGACGCAACCAATTGAGTATCAGACGCCTTTCAACCGTTCCATTGACCCGAGTTTCAAGGAATACATCCCTCCTATCGAAGCTCGAAGAATGGGAAAGATTCTGAAACGTGCCATAGCGACCTCGAAAGAAGCCATTAAAGCATCAGGTTTGGAAAGCGTTGACGCCATCATCACTGGGACAGGCTACGGATGCATAGAAAACACCGAGTTTTTCCTAGAATCTCTGTCGAAAGAAGGCGAACAGATGCTCAGCCCGACGTATTTCATGCAATCTACGCACAACACCATCAGCTCGTTGGTGGCGATTCAGACAAAAAACCACGGCTACAACGTGACTTACGCGCACAAAGGCATATCGTTCGACAGTGCCTTGCAGGACGCGGTTTTGCAGATGCGTTTGGGCAAGATAAACTCAGCCCTTGTCGGTGGTCACGATGAGTTGACCCCAACATTTTATCAAATCTTGAAAAAAGGCGGAATGATGGGTCTGGATGACGAAATGTGCGGCGAATCAGCTGTTTCTGTTGTTTTAGGCTCGAAAAGCGACAATTATCTTTGCAAGTTAGTGAATTTCAAGATGTTACACAAGCCAACAATGGAACAATTGAAGGCCGTCGCCGCTGATTTCAAAGCTGATCATATCCTTACCGGAATAAGTGGAAATCACAAAAGCGATGTGGCATATTTGGAAGAATGCAAAGAGTTGTTTAGCGGTGCTAAATTATTGAAATACAAGCATTTATTTGGCGAAAGTTTCACCTCATCAGGTATCGGGTTTTATGTGGCGGCACAATGCTTGAAGGCTGGTAGAATTCCAGCTCATCTGTTTGTAAATCCGCAAGAAACTATAGACAATAAGCCATCTAACATATTGATTTTCAATCATTCAGATGGAGACAATTATTCATTAACTCTATTGGAGGCATAATTATGTGGAGATTATTGGAATTGGTAGCGGTACAGACGTTTTTCCTCACTGGCGGTCAGGTTTTCCTGAAGCTAGCAATGGAAAAACTCCCTAAATTTGAATGGTCATGGGCATATTTCAAAGCCGTTTTGGTCGATTGGTGGCTGCTTGCATGCGGTATCAGCTTCGGCGCAGCTACGGTTTTGTGGCTTTACATACTCAAAAAATTCCCATTCAGCCAAGCATATCCCCTCACAAGCCTCTCATTCGTGTTCGGGATGATTGCTGCGTGGTTGGTTTTCGGCGAAGCTGTACCTCTCTCCCGTTGGATTGGCTTGATTTTAGTTGTCTCAGGCTGTTTCTTAATTATGAAATGACATGAAAAAGTTATATATCATTGGTTTTCTGATGCTTACAAGCATTTTCAGCTTCGCTCAATCTGAAGAAGAAGTGATGAATATGTTAACTCAGACAGCCGCCTCAATGCAATGCATGAATTGTCGTTTTACGCAACAAAAAACAATGGCGATGCTTGAGCAACCGACTGTGGCAGAAGGACTTATGAGTTATAATTCACCAGATAAGATGCGTTGGGAATACACTTCGCCCTACTCTTTCGCACTTTTAGTCGATGGTGAGAAAATCACAAAAATAACCGACGGCAACGAAGAGGTTCTTGACGCGAAATCAGGAAGGATGTATCAAGGCATTGTGAACATCATCATGAGTAGCGCAACGGGCAAAAAACTATTCGACAAATCAATGTTTGATGTAGTGATTACTGACGATGGCGAGTTTTGGAAATCCGAGATGAAACCCAAGAAAAACAACATGAAACGAATGTTTTCGATGCTTATTTTTTATTTTGGTAAAGACAACAACATCATCAACAAAGTCGAAATGGTTGAATCTGGCGGTGACGTGACTACAATACAATTTTATGACATGAAAATCAATGAGTTATGCGACTGACGGAAGGCTTCTTCATAGTTGAAACAACAAACGACACGGAAAACGGTTTTGAGGCTGTTTTGCGCACAAATCCGGAGCATCCGATTTACAAGGCGCATTTCCCTGGAAACCCAATAACACCAGGCGTTTGCATCATTCAAGCTGCTGGAGAATTACTCGAAAACCAGCTTGGTCGCAAGCTCTATCTGAAAACCGTCAAAAATGTAAAGTTTCTGTCGGTCATCATTCCGGAAGAAGGTAAAAAAATAAAATATAGTTTTTCAAACATTATTGAAGACGACAGCATTGTTAAAACTCAGGTTTTGGTCAGCGATGATGCCGCCGTTTACGCAAAAATATCATTGATTTTCAGCAATGTACGACTCTAAGACATCGAAAATCTGCGTGGTGATGCCGACCTACAATAACGATGGCACGCTACGTGACGTGGTGGAACACACTTTGCAGTTCTGCCCCGATGTCATTGTCGTAAACGACGGATGCACAGACACTTCCGCTGAAATTTTGGCTTCATTTGGCGAACATATCATTGTTGTCGATTACGGAAAAAACCGCGGCAAAGGCTATGCTTTAAAACAAGGTTTCAGAAAAGCCAAGGAACTCGGTTTTGATTATGCTATTACGATTGACTCCGACGGTCAGCATTTTCCAGAAGATATTCCATTGTTTATCAGTGCGTTAGAACAGCATCCTAATGCTTTGATAGTTGGAAGTCGTAACTTGAATGAGGAAAACATGCCTGGAAAAAACACTTTCGCGAACAAGTTTTCAAATTTCTGGTTTAAGATTCAAACAGGCGTAAATTTGCCTGACACACAGACCGGCTATCGTCTGTATCCATTGAAAAACCTTCTGAATCTGAGGTTTTTGACTTCAAGATACGAGGCTGAACTTGAACTTTTGGTAGGAGCGGCTTGGCGTGGAACCGATTTGATTCCCATTAAAATAAATGTGTTTTATCCAAAAGCCGAGGAACGCGTGTCGCATTTCCACCCGTTTTGGGATTTCTTGAGAATCAGCGTGTTAAACACGTTTTTGTGCTTTTTGGCAGTAGTCTATGGACTGCCTTCACGCTTTATCAGAAGAAGGAGGCATCATGACTAAGTTTTTCCTTAAAATTTATGATTTTCTGTCAGGAAAGAAAGCTTTGTCAATATTTATTTTATTGATAATTACTGCTTTATGCGTCTTTTCCGCCTTAAAATTGGACTATAAGGAAAACATCGCCGACTTTTTGCCGACAGATCCAGAAAAGGAAAAATACACCTCGGTTTACGATGACTTGAGCAATCAAGGAAAAATCACCGTCATCTTCTCAGGCAACGACATTAATGAATTGATGAACGCCGTTGATGACTTCGAAACTAATTGGACAAAACTAGATACAGCATTATTAGTCAATGATTTACGCTGCAAAGTTGACGAAAGTCTTGTCTTTGATGCCATCGATTTTATGCGGCAAAATCAGCCGTTGTTTTTGACTGACGACGACTATAAGCGCATGGATTCGCTGCTTGCTGAGCCTAATTATATTGCCACTTGCATGCAAAACATCAAGCGAATGCTGGCATTCCCAACGGCGAGCATCCTAATTGAAGGCGTACAAGCTGATCCATTGAACTTGTATTCGCCTGCGCTTCAACGACTTAACGCATTAAATGCTACTGAAGGTTATCGTATGGAAGACGAATATCTTTTCAACGAAACTGGTGACAAAGCATTTGCATTCTTCTCATCTCCTTTCAATGGTAATGACACCAAAAACAATGCGATTTTAGTCAATTTGATGGAAAATGTCATCAAATTGACTTCAGAATGCCATCAAAATGTTAAAATATCGGCAGTTGGAGCCCCGACGATAGCCGTCACCAACGCACAGCAGATTAAAAACGACAGTTTTCTTTCTATTGCCTTGGCTATTGTTCTGATTTTCAGCATTTTAATGTTCACGATGGCAAAAAAACGCAACCTCTTGTGGTTAGGTTTGTCAATCATCTTCGGCTGGATTTTCGCATTGGCTGTCATAGCGCTTTTCAAAACAAGCATCTCTATTATCGTCGTGGGCATCGGTTCAGTCATTGTTGGCATTGCCGTGAATTACCCATTGCATTATCTCGACCATATCAAGCAGGAACCTAACAAACGCGAGGCGCTGAAAGATGTCATTCAGCCATTAGTCATCGGCAACATCACCACGGTCGCTGCTTTTGCCTGCCTGATTTTCGTCAAAGCCGAGGCCATGCACGATTTGGGACTTTTCGGAGCCCTAATGCTCATTGGAACCATACTTTTTGTGATGATTTTCCTGCCTTTGTTCGCCGTTTCACCTAAAAAAACGCACAAACTTTTCGTTGACAACGGCAAGAAACAATCAGAAAAATGGCGCAAAATAAAACTCTACGCTTTCTGGCCAATCGTACTTATCACATTGATACTCAGTTATTTCAGCCAAAATACAGCCTTTGATTCCGATTTGCACAACATCAATTTCATGACAGAACAGCAGAAAGAGGATTTGGCGGTTTTGAACGAATCTTTAAATAAAACAGGCGAAAGCGAGTTGATTTATGTGGTGGCGGAAGGAAAAGATTTGGAGGAGGCTTTGGAAAAAAATGAAGAAATTATTTCATCATTAAAGCTCTCCTATAACTTTGAGATCTCCAAGTACTCTATTTCTGGCTTAAACAGCTTACTCCCATCCATTGAAAAGCAACGCCAATCACTAGAAAAATGGGCTGAATTTTGGAATAATCACGCAGAAACAGCAGAAACAATAGAAAAAGAAGCTGTAAAAGCCGGATTTACTAGCAAGGCATTCTCAACTTTTACCCAAAACATTGACAAACAATATGTTACAAAACACCCAAGCGAAATGGAGGCTTTGACGGAATTGTGCAAGACTTACATTTTACAGCATGATTCTTTAACGAGAATTGTCAACTTTGTGCGCGTTCCTGTTGAAGAGTCGGAGGCAATGAAACAACAGTTCAGACAGATGGCCGTTCAACAGGCTGATAAACCAGCTAAAACCGATGCTTTCGCTTTCAGCATCAGCGATGTGGGCAACAACCTCGTCAACGCACTTTCCGATGACTTCGACTACATTTTATACGTTTGCAGCATTGTGGTATTCTTCTTCCTTTGCTTGTCGTTAGGACGTTTGGAGCTGTCGATTCTAGCATTCCTCCCATTGACCATCGGTTGGGCTTGGATATTGGGAATCATGGACTTAAGCGGAATAAGATTCAATATTGTAAACATCATTTTAGCAACATTTATCTTCGGTCAGGGTGACGATTACACTATTTTCATCACCGAAGGGCTGCTTTACGAGTATGCATATGGCAAAAAAATGCTGAAAAACTACCGCAACAGCGTTATTTTATCCGGTATTTTGATGTTTATTGGCATCGGAACACTGATTTTCGCTAAGCATCCTGCGATGAAGTCGTTGGCAGAAGTGGCAATCATCGGAATGGCAACAGTCGTGTTCATGGCATGTTACCTCCCTCCTATCGTGTTCGGCTGGCTAACCAAGAAAAAAGGCCAACTACGTGAAGTGCCATTGACGCTGAAACGCATACTTTACACAGGTTTAACGCTGCTGGTTTTCTTCGTCGCCGCATTCGTCATCGTCACACCTTTGACATTGATTTACATGGTGTTATGGCCCAAAACCAAGAACAAACGCTATCGTTATCACCAGATGATTGCTACTTTTATGCGCATAGCTTTGAAACTGCTGCCTGGAGTAAAATTCCATCTTGAAAACAATTTTGGCGAGAAATTCGACAAACCCGCTGTCATTATCGCAAATCATCAGTCGCACCTCGACCTGTTGTGTGTCATGATGTTACATCCAAAAGTCGTGATAATGACCACCGACTGGGTATGGCGCAACCCGATTTACGGAGTCATCATTCGTTTTGCTGAGTTTTATCCAGTTTCAGACGGCTACGACAAAAATGTGGAACGTTTGCAAAGCCTAGTAAAACGTGGCTATTCCATTGTCGTATTCCCAGAAGGCACACGTTCGGTTACAGGTGAGATTCTCCGTTTCCACAAAGGTGCTTTCCAACTTGCACAGGCTTTAAATATTGATATTTTGCCGGTTTTCATCCATGGTGTTCACGATGTGATGCCGAAAAATGATTTCGTTTTACGCGAAGGCCAAATTTATGTTGAAATAGGACAAAGAATGGCAGCGGAAGAAGCTAAATCAATGGAAACCAAGGCTTTAAGATCATATTTCCACGAGTTTTATATCAAGCATTTTGAAGAAATAAGGAAAGAACATGAAAAGGTTGACTATGTCTTGCCTCTCGTCAAGTACAAATATATATATAAAGGTAATGATGTGGAACATGCCGTTCGAGCTAATTTGAAGAAAATCAAAGCGCATGCAACAGAGCTTAACGCATTGAATTACAATAGTATAGCAGTCGCAAATAGCGGTTTTGGAGAACTCGCATGGGCAATTGCTTTGGCGCATCGCAACACTCAAGTTTATGCATTTGAAAAAGATGAGGACAAATATTTGATTGCATTGCATTGCAGCTATATACCAGATAATCTGCATTTTGTTAATGATGATAAAATCTTGACAAAATACAATTATATAATTGATAATCAACTATTTACAAAATGAAGACTTGCATTGTCGTAGGTGGTGGTATTGGCGGACTCGTGACAGGTGCCTTACTCGCAAAAGAAGGCTATAAAGTTACCGTTTTGGAGAAAAATGCTATCATTGGAGGCGGCCTGCAGACTTTCAAGCGCAACGGCGTGAGTTTCCCGACAGGCATGCACATCTTCGGAGGCTTCAACGAAGGCGGTAACCTTAAGCAAATATTTGATTATCTTGACATTACGGATAAATTAAAACTAAAGGCGACGGACAATGAAGCTTGCGATGTGGTGACAATTGCCGAAGACAACGCGACATATTATCTTCCGAAAGGCAAGGAAAATCTTATAAATTATCTTGCAAAAGTATTTCCTGAAGAGAGTGAAAATATCAAAAATTACCTCGAAAAACTCTTTGAATTGTCGCAGGAAGAAGACCTTTTCTACCTTCGTGAAAGCCTTTCTGGTTCGAAGGCCATGGATCTGAGCGAAGACTTCCTAAAGCCCTATAATCTGCTGATTACCAATTATATAAGCAATCCAAAATTAAGAAGACTGTTAGGATATCTCAGTCCCCTGTTTGGTGGCGTTGAAGACATTACCCCTGCATTTTTCAATGCACTTTTGAGTGTTCTTCACATCAGTGGCACGTTCCAGTTTTTGAATGGCAGCCAGCAGATGGCCGATTTGCTGAAAGAAGTGATAGAAAATGGTGGCGGAAAAGTGATTCCAAACGAGGAAGTTGTCAAAATAAACGTTGATAATCATTTGGTTACAAATGTTATAACCCGAAATGGCAATACTTTCAAAGCCGACAATTATATCTCTGACGTTCATCCGGACGTGCTACTCAAAATAATCTCTGACGACGCTTTCACAACAGCTTTCAAAAAAAGAATCCATTCAATTCCCGAGACGTCATCGAGTTTTAAAGTTTATATAAAATTCAAAGACAAATCTTTTAAATACGTCAACCATCCTTGCTATTATATTGATAATCAAAAAGATTGGCCAAACCAATACATGTACGTGACGCCTCCGATTGAGAATCAGAGCGATTTTGCGGAAACGATGATAATCATATGCATGATGGACTTCGCGCAGGTAAAAAAATGGGAAGACACTAAAACCGGACATCGTGGTGAAGATTACGAGCTCTGGAAACGCGATATGACTGAAAAAGTTCTCAATAGGTTGGATAGGATTTATCCGGATTTCCGCAGCTGCATTGAATTTTTGTTTGCCTCCTCCCCTCTTACAATACGCGATTTTTACGGTAACAAAGAAGGTTCCAACTATGGTTTCTTAAAAGACAGCCACGACATGATGCTTTCGCAAATGTCAGTGTTTACTAAGGTTAAGAATCTTTTCTTGACCGGACAGAACGTCAACATCCACGGCTTATGCGGCGTTTCGCTGACGGCCATCCAGACTGCCGAAGCACTTGTCGGACATAACGAAATTGTTAGAAAAATCAACAAAAAAAGTTCAATTTAAGAAAATTTCTGTATCTTTGTAGTTTCTATTGATGTGAATATTTTGAAATGGAAACTATAAAGCTGAAACTGATTTACCCGAAATGGAACAAGCTTCCGGGACAGACGACGTTCAATTTGCCGCCGCACGGACCTGTGGCATTTGCCGCCACCTTACCGGAATATGTTGACATTTCGTTCACCGACGAGAACGTTGAACCCATTGATTTTGATGAGGAATGCGACCTGGTGGCTTTGTCGATGATGCTCACAACCCAAGTGAAACGCGGCTGGGCAATCGCGGACGAATATCACAAGAGAGGCAAGAAAGTTTTGGCAGGCGGCATCTCGACCATGCTTCACGCTGAAGAGATGGTGAATCATGTTGACAGCGTGTTTCTTGGCGAGTCAGAAGGCCGCTCGGAGCAGGTGATTCTGGATTGGAAAAACGGCTGTCTGAAGAAGATTTACAACTACATGGGCAACCAGCCAGACATCGCATTGGTGGGGCCTTGCCGACGCGACCTTTACAAGCGCGAGTTGTACAACCACAAAGGCGTTCAGATGGTCGATTTGTTCCATGCCAGCCGTGGATGCCGTTTCAGCTGCTACCCCTGCGCCGTGTCGTACCTCGGAGGCCGCAAATTCCGTCCGCGTCCGGTCGATAAGGTGGTCGAAGACATGGCAGCAATCGACAACAACCGTCTGTTTATCGTCGATAACTCATTGGCACAGAATAAAGAATGGGAAAAAGAGCTGTTCACCGCAATCGCTCCACTGAAGAAAAAATGGATTAGCCACACCATCGAAGACGACCCCGAGATTCTCGACCTCGCCGCAAAAGCAGGCGCATGGTACGTTTATCAAGCCGTTTACGACACCTCAGATTACATCAAAGAGCGTGTGAAACGCTATCACGACTACGGTATCGGTGTTGAAGGCACTATCCTCTTTGGTCTTGACAATCAGACAGAAGACGACATCAAACGCTTAATCGATTTCCTTGGCGAGATTGATTTGGATTTGGCCGAATTCACAATATTCGCACCGTTCCCGCACACAAAGGGACACGACGATTTGCTGCGTCAAGGCCGCATCTTCGACTTCGACTGGGATCATTACAACGCCGGTCAGGTGGTGTATCAGCCTAAAAACATGTCGCCGGAGAAGCTGCAGGACCTCTACGACTACGCTTGGAAGAGTTTCTACGCCAGCGAAACACAGGAATCGAAGATGTTCCGCCTGTTCTGCAACGTGGCTTTGCGCGAAATGGAAGAAGGCACATATCGTCCGCGCGACCGTCGTTTGGCAAACAAGTCATTTGGTCGCGATGTTGATAGAAGTAAACGTAATGTTAATGTAAGAGTACAATGAAAGTAGCACCGGATTATTATGACGAGATTTTCCCATTCAAAGGTGAGTGGGACATGGAATCGTCTTGTGGATTGAAAATCAGAGAGATAGATGGCAAAAAATACGTTATTGTGACGGAGTTATATCAAGATAATCCAGGCACCTCAGTGACGTATGCGGGCAAGAAACTCGCCGACCAGATTTGCGAGGCAAAAAACCTGAAACTGGAAGAAATAGTCTATCTCGAATGTACTCCGAACACCAATTCCAAGCTGTCGTTTTACGACGAGGAGTATTTTCAGGTTGATTTCTTTGCTGATATGCAGCACAAATACCGTCAGCTTTCAAAAGAGGAAGTGATGAAGATTTTAGGCAGATAATGTTAAAAAAAGCATTGATACTCAGTCTGTTATTCATTCTTGTCGGAAGTGTTACCGCACAAGAGGCAGTCGCTTTATGGCAAGGTCAGAATGTCAGGCATGGCGCGCAGGTGACGCTGACCCCGTTTATTGCTGAAAACAATACAGACGGAATAGCGGTGATAGTTTGCCCGGGAGGTAGCTATTTCTGGCTCGACGATAAAAATGAAGGCGATGACGTTGCACGCTGGCTCAACGAAAACGGCATCACTG
This sequence comes from uncultured Bacteroidales bacterium, assembly GCA_905233445.1. Lineage (GTDB taxonomy): Bacteria > Bacteroidota > Bacteroidia > Bacteroidales > F082 > Limimorpha. The sequence continues at coordinate 59,893 of CAJOEP010000003.1, forward strand.
CCTTTGTCTTGCGTTACAGAGCAGCTGGTTTCGGAGCTTATTTCTGGCATTACCGCAAAGTTTTCAACGGGAAACAACATCCCGACATGCTTTTTGACGCACAATACGCGATAGAATATGTAAAAACACATTCCGAAGAATATAAAATCGACCCTAACAAATTGGGAATCATGGGATTCTCAGCAGGAGGGCATCTCGCCATGATGACGGCATGCTTTGCCGACAAGGAAGAGAACACGCCGGCTTTTATCGCCCCAATTTATCCTGTTGTGACCATGAACGAGCCCTACGTACACCAACGCTCACGCCGCGCATTGCTTGGAGAGAAACGAAAAAACAACCATACCATGCGTGACTCGCTGTCATTGGAAAGACATGTTCCGAACAATTGCCCACCGATATTTTTAGTAAACTGCGTCGATGACCAAGTCGTTGATTATCATAATTCTGTGTTGCTTGATTCGGCTTTGATAGAGAAAAATGTCGATCATCTGTACATTCAATATCAGACTGGAGGTCACGGCTTTGGAGCAAGCGAGACGAGAGGCACAGAGGAGTCGAGGCAATGGAGGAACGAGTTTATTGTTTGGATTCAAAATTTAAAGATTTAAAATTGACTCGCGTCCCGTGTCTATAAGTCACACGTCAAATACAACTAAGACTATGATTAACAAAGATATAGAATACAAATCAGTTGATGAAATAAAAACGTTTCAGGAAGGTCTGCTTCATGAGGCGTTGGTTTTTCTGGATGAGCACTCGCCCTATTATCAGCGGATGTTCAAGAGCTACGGCATCAACATTGAGAAAATACGCCATATCGAGGATTTGGTGAAGATTCCGTTTACAGAGAAGAAAGATTTGCAGCTTTTCAACGATGAGTTTTTATGCTGTCCGAAGGCAAAAATCATCGATTACATCACCACTTCTGGCACTTTAGGCGACCCGGTGACGTTTGGTTGCACCGAGAAAGATCTACAGCGACTGGCGTACAACGAGAAGAAATCGTTTGAATGCGCCGGTGTCAAGCCTGGCGACATCGTACAGCTGATGACCACTCTCGACAAACGTTTCATGGCTGGATTGGCTTATTTTCTTGGTCTTCGCGAGCTCGGCGCAGGTGTAATCCGTGTCGGCAACGGAATCCCGGAGCTGCAGTGGGACACCATCCGTCGCATCAAGCCCGACACCATCATGTGCGTGCCGTCATTCATCCTAAAACTCATTCAATACGCTGAAGATCATAACATTGACTATAAAAACAGCAGCATCCGCCGCATCATCGGCATCGGTGAAGGCTTGAGAGACCAGAACTTCGACCTCAACCTCCTTGGCCGCAAAATCAAGGAGAAATGGGATGTGCAGCTGTTTGCCACATATTCATCCACCGAGATGGGAGCAACATTCTCGGAATGCGAATTCGGTCAGGGTGGCCATGTGCATCCAGAGCTGATAATTGTAGAAATCATTGGTGAAGACGGGCTTCCGGTGCCTGATGGTCAGCCAGGCGAGATTGTTGTTACGACACTTGGCGTGGAAGCTATGCCGCTGCTGCGTTTCCGCACTGGCGACATCGCGGCGAAGATTGTGGAGCAATGCCAATGCGGACGCAATTCCTACCGCCTCACCCCTCTCGTGGGACGCAAAAACAATATGATAAAACTAAAGGGCACAACGCTGTATCCGCCAGCAATCAATGACGTTTTGGATAACACCGACTATGTCGAGAACTACGTCATCGAGGTACGTCAAAGCGAAGCTGGGACTGACGACGTTGTAGTGAAAATAGGTTTGAAATATCAGCCTGACTACGATGTCGTGAAAGAGTTGAAAGACAGTTTCCGTTCGCGTATCAGAGTGGCTCCGCAGATTGAAGTGCATCCTGTTGAGGAGATTCAGAAGATTAACTACCCGGCAAAAAGCCGTAAACCCATCAAATTCATAGACTTAAGAAACAAATAATGGCTAATTTCGACGACATAAGACCATATAACGCCGACGAGCTTCCAGCCGCCATGCAACGTATAGCAGACAGCGAGCTCATACCTGCAATCGCCGACTTCCTCATGCCTGGCATAGAGCCTGACATTTTAAGGAACAAATTACGTAACATCAAGAATATATATGAGTTACAGGTCGGGTTTTTAAAAGAAGTCATAGAGATTTTGGTTAAAAAAACCACCACACAATTCGACTGGTCGGGTTTAGACAACATCAAGGAGAAGAAGCCTTATCTTTTTGTCTCAAATCACCGTGACATAGTGCTTGACGCTATGTTTCTGCAATATATTTTGAATGCAGGAGGGCACAACACCTGCCAGATAACATTCGGCAGCAACCTCATGGAGCACCCTTTGGTCGTTGATTTCGGCAAGGCCAACAAGATGTTTCGCATCGAGCGCGGCGGTAACAGGATGGAGTTTTACAACAACCTGATGCACACCTCTGATTACATGCGTCATGTCATCACCGAAGAAAAAGAATCCGTGTGGATTGCCCAGCGCAACGGCCGCACCAAGAACGGCATCGATGCCACCGATCCTGCAATCATCAAGATGTTTTGGATGAGCCTCAGAGATGATAAAATCAAATCATTAGCCGAGTTAAACATCGTCCCGATTGCCGTTTCCTATGAATGGGAATCATGCGACAAGCTTAAAACACTTGAGCTTTACGCCACAAAGGTCAACGGGAGATATGAAAAACGTCCTGGCGAGGACCTCAACAGCATCATCACAGGCATCATGCAGCCCAAGGGACATGTGCATTTCCACATATGCGAGCCTGTCACAGAAGACGACTTGTGCAGGATGGACAATATGCCTGGTGACTATTTCACCAACATCGCCAAACTGATGGACGAGAGAATCAACGCCGGATACATGTCGATGCCTACCAATTTCATTGCCAACGACCTTCGCAGTGAGTCGGACAAATACGCATCACATTATACAGAAAAGCAGAAATCCGATTTCATTCAGTACATGAAATGGATCGACGCGTACAAAGACCTTGACCAGGCGCTATTACGTGATATTTTCTTGGGGATTTACGGAAATTCCGTAAGATAAGATTTTCGAATTTCGTCACAAAAACGGGTAATTTCGTCACAATTTTCAAAATTTCGTCACAAAATTCCGAATTTCGTCACAAAAATGGTATCAAGTGGGAAAATGACGCAAAATCTGCTCTCCCAGTCCGATAGTATAACCTTTTGACTCGAAAATCACCTTTCCTTCTTCGTTTTGCACCCTGAAAACTGGCAGGTTTTCTACAGGCATATTGCTGTTTATTTTAAAAACGACGTTATCCGGCAAGTTTTTAAAATTCTTCAGCTCAAATTTCTTCAAATCTTCTTCATCCTTGAAGAAAAACGTCATCTCACCGCCCCATTTTTCAAACTTTTCCTTTAAAATGGATAGTTCCTGCATAGCGTGTGTTGTCGGTTCGCTGCCGCCGTCCAAATATGCGACGATTCTATAATCGCCGTTTAGAGACGTTTCAGGAAACGATTTTATGGACCGCATCACCAATTCAACATTAGTCGTTTTCCCTGATTCTATCGTGAAATACACCAGATGGTTTAGCACGCTGCCGTCTTCCAGACGAGGTCCAGAACTCATGACATAAAAACCCGGGTCGAGTTGTTGTCCGCCGTCGGTCATCATCTGCGACAATGTCATTCCGACATCCATTCCGGGATCCATGGCGTCGTAGGCCAACAGGTCGAAGGTATTGCCGTTGAATCTCTTTATCGAGAAATGTGTGTAGTAGCGAGGGTCGTCATGGCCAGTATAATTTATCACCAATTTTCCTGATTTTAGAGACGATGTGCACATCGTCTCTATAGGGGTAAAAACGACATCAATCCATTGATTATCAAAATATTGCACATTACCTGTAACAGGGTCTATTCTTGCGGGGATGCCTGCTGTTCGCGCCAACGCCACGAAGAAAATGTCGCGCGAGTGAGAATCGGCGTGACGTGAGCGCAGCACGCCTGCAGGAGAAATCGGTACTCTCTGAATGTTCAACGCGTCACATATTTCAATGCTGTCGCGAACGAAATTGATGATATCTGATGGCGTCGTGAGAGACGTTTCAGGAAACGTCTCTACAAATTTGGCAAATTCTGCACGATATGGGCGCAACATTTCATTCGAAACGCGTGGATTATAAATATATTCATCGTCAAAATTGCAATTATCAAGGCAATCAACCAAAACATCAATCGAAACATCACGCAAATCCTTGTCGGTGATGACGTTCAAAATCTTGTACGCCTCGTCTTCCATTCCCTTCTCGCGTGAATAATCGATAAAATCCTTGATTGTCTGATAGTTGCCCCACGTCTTTGCCATTATTTTCTTGTCGTAATTGCCTTCATTTTGTGCTGCGACGCATTTTGTGATGTAGGCGTTTCTGATTGAATCTTCGACGGATAAACGAAGGTTGTTTTCGGCACGCATTTCGGGGGTAACATCAGGGATTCGGGCGTTTTCTACAGGTGGAATGATGTTATAATCATACGATTCAACATCCGAGATAGAGACGCACGGCCGTGCGTCTCTACAGATGGTGATTGTGAGCGTATCGGTCGAACCAATTGGCACCACCTCGTAACCGAATTTTCCGTCCTTTGACGCATAGACCATCATCGTGCCGAGACCTGCTGTCAACCATGTATTACCTTGATTATCAGTATATTTTGTAGCAACCGTATTATATTCCGAATAATTATAAATCTTGAAATCGACACGCGCGTCATTAACGGTATGACCTTCATCATCAACGACATTGACATTCAGTTTCGCTGTATCGGCATATTTACTGATCACATTAATCTCGGTATAATTCGCTGTTCTGCCGATAACCTCTTCTGGACCGTCGTAATCGCCGAAAACACGAGTATGCACGAGCAATGCGCGTGATGCAGGGGCGTTGAACCAGCCGAGATCCAGCACAGGCTCAGGCTCGCAGGCACCCAGGAAATGCCACTGACCGTCGGCCCATGCTTCCACCCAGGCGTGGTTGTCGTCGCAATGCGCCCAACGCGGGACGTAAACCTGTCGGGCTGGGATGCATACGGTGCGTAACGCTGACACGAGCAGCGTCGATTCCTCGCCACAGCGTCCCCACGATGTTTTGACGGTCGCCATCGGTGAACTCGTGCGCGAATCGGAACCTTTGTAGTTTACCTTTTCGTGGCACCAATGATTTACTTCCAAAACGGCGTCGTACATCGGTAAATTCTTGACCCTGTCGCGCAATTCATCGTAATAAACCATTCTGAAGTCATCCAAATTCTCATTATTCACTCTAATTGGCAGCACGAAATGCTTGAACTCGCGCTCAGGAACACTCTTGCCCCACGGCAACTCATTCTTAGCCTTGAATGAAGCATGGATATTCTGCATGAAATACTCCTGACTGTAATCGACTCGATCGCATAATGGCATCGAAGCATTAAGAAATTGCAATGCTTGCTGCTCTTTTTTCGAATCACGATTTGAACATGAAACTGCTAATAATGCGATAATAATAAGGAATATTTTTTTCATATAAACTCTGTCAAATCAGAATTCAGTATTTCTTGTAATTCATTGCGATGTGCCTTGTCGGTTTTGACGAACAAAAATCCCCACACGCTCATCGCTGGATTTTGGATATCGCGGGTCTCCACTACGCCATGGAAATTTCTCTTAATCTTCTCAAAATCAAGAGCTTTCGTTGTCTCGTAAGGCTTATCCAAGACGACAAAACTGAACACATCGTCCTCGATACCATTCCACATCTTGGCGTAGTCGGGATGGATGCCATCGAAATAGCATTGCACTGGCAATAACCCACAAGTATGTCTTGTCAAATCGTTAAGGCACATTCCGGCGAAACGCAGCGGGTTCACTTCAATCGGGATGGCTTTGCCGCTGTTCTTATCGACGCGGAATTCCACATGCATCGGGAAGTTACGAAGATTCAAAACACCATTCAAGTCAATTAAGAACTGGTTGAACGGACCGTAGTTTTTCTCAAAAATCTCCTTGCTCATGCAGTAGAGACGGTCGCTGACGTCGGTTTCCGACTTGAAGATATGATGGAAGATATTGATAATGTTTGGTTTACCATCTTTATCATAATAGGCGTCAACGGCATATTCTTCGCCTTGGATGAAATCTTCAAGCACAAACTTGCCGCTCTTCACAACTGTCTCGGGGAATACTGCGCACTGTTTTTCGAAGTTCTTGTCGATGTCGTCCAAAGCGGCGTTCCATTCTTCCTTACTGCGGACGATATAAACGCCAACACTAAGGAATCCTACGGCTGGTTTTATTACCAACGGCAACGGTAGTTCATCAGGATTCAGCGAGCGCAAGTCGTTCATTTCCACTTCTTTATAGTAGAAGTCAGGGAAAATCTTGGCGCAGATCTTACGAAATTCGGCTTTGTCTTTAACGATCTTCACCTTCTCGATAAGCTCCGAGCCAGCGAGATGTGGATAAAGCCAAACGAGAGCGTTTTCTGATACGGCGTAAAGCTTTCCAGATTGTTTATACTGGGCAACGAACTCGTTGTCGTTCAAGAGATTGAGCTTATGTCCCTGCTTCACCAGAAGCTCCGACATCTCATTTCTCAGCACTGCTATATGGCTTTTCTCAAGGTATTCGACCAGAGGCGCTGAGACGTATGGTTTTTCAAGTATTATCATATTAGTCTTTAGTTTTTAGTCTCTAGTCTTTAGTAACTAATGTCTAACAACTAAAGACTAAAGACTAACGTCTATCTTAGAATATTAGCGTTTCTGTCGGGGCTGTAGGACACGAAGCGAATCGGGACGCCGACTTTCTCTTCGATGAATTTGATGTAATCTTCAAGCTCCTGCGGAATCTTACCTTCAATCTTCTGATTCCAGCCTTTCACCGTTGTGTAAACTGGTTTCATCGTGACTGTTGAGGCGTCATATGGCAGATAATCAATCACTTGGCCTTTGTATTCGTAGCCGATGCAGACTTTTATTTCTTTAAGGTCGTCCATCACGTCGGACTTCATCATCATCAGGTCGGTGACGCCGCTGAGCATGCAGGCGTATTTCAGAGCCGGGATGTCGAGCCATCCTGTACGGCGCGGACGGCCTGTGGTGGCGCCGAATTCATGGCCGTTGGCGCGGAGCATCTCGCCTGTCTCGTCGAACAGCTCTGTCGGGAACGGACCTGTGCCGACGCGGGTGCAATATGCTTTGAATATACCATATACCTTGCCTATTCTGTTTGGAGCCACGCCCAGTCCCGAGCAAGCGCCGGCAGCGATGACTGACGATGAGGTGACGAACGGGTAGCTTCCGAAGTCGACATCGAGCATCGAGCCCTGAGCACCTTCCGCAAGCACTTTTTTACCTTCGTCGAGATACTTATTAATAAGGTATTCGCTCTCCACAAATTGGAATTTTTGCAAATACTCAACAGCGTCGAACCACGCCTTCTCGTATTCGGCGAAGTTTTTCCCGTCGAGGCGGACCTCATTAATATCAAAATCCAGATCCTTAATCTGCTGATAATGTTTAGCTTTGGCGTTCTCATAGCGTTCCTTGAAGTCGCTCATCATGATATCGCCTATGCGCAGTCCGCGGCGTGCTGTCTTGTCAGTATATGTCGGGCCGATACCTTTCAAAGTCGAGCCTATTTTCATCTTGCCGAGACTCTTCTCGTTGGCGGCATCAAGCACGCGGTGAGTTGGCAGAATAAGATGTGCTTTGTTCGAAATCATGAGACGCTTTGTAAGGTCTATTCCGGCTGCCGAGAGGTTGTCTATCTCGTCTTTCAAGATCTTAGCGTCGATGATAACGCCATTACCTATCACATTGATACACTTATCGTTAAACGCTCCAGACGGGATTGTGTGAAGCACGAATTTCTTACCGTCGAACTCGATGGTATGACCGGCGTTCGGTCCGCCTTGAAAACGGCAAACCATATCGTAACCTGGTGTCAAAGCATCGACCACCTTACCTTTACCTTCATCGCCCCATTGCAATCCGAGTAGCAAATCCAAATTAGTCATTATTTAAAGATTTAAGATTCAAAATTTTTTTGTCACTTAAGCGTACAAAATTACAAAAAAATCAGCTCTGTTTTCCTACTCGCTCAACTTTTTTCACAAGTTCCATCTTTTTAATCTTATCTATCAGATTATCAAGTGTTTTGCTATTGTTTACAAACACCGACACTGTCGTTACCACCATATTGCCTTCGATTTTCATTTCCAGCGAATGCATATCGAGTTTTTCTTCCTTTGAAATGGTGTCGAAGATTGCGGTGCCAAATCCCATCTTGTTGATACCCAATATTTTAAGTGTTGCCAAGAATGAAAAATTATCGCCAAACTGGAGACGTGCTTTTACAATATTCTCGCCGTAGCGCGACATCAGTTTCATAGCTTCAGGGCAATCGGGATGATGGATCTGTATAGGCTGTCCAGGTGGTTGGATTGCCACCACATCGTCGCCCGGGAGCGGTTTGCAGCATGTTGAGAATATATAGCCTGAGAGGTCGAAATCGCCTGGTTTATCTTTCTCGTCAGTTTTGCGTTGTGACGATGGTCGCACGAAGCCGAGGGTGAGGTATTTCACAAGATAATCCGACAGGCTCGAGTCTTTTTTCTTAAGCACTGTTTCGACATCCTCCCGTCCTATTTTGCCAGTAGCGACATAATAGTACAGGTCGTTACGGTTGGCGAGGTTGAAATGTCCGGCCAAGGCGTTGCGGTTATGCTTGCTGAAGTCTATTTTCGCGCTATCGAAAAACTCCTTCAGTTTAGCTTTACCTTTGTCTTTGAATGCTTTACGATAATCTTTTATACCGTTTTTGAGTCGGCTCTTTGCATTTGAGGTGGCGAGATATTCGAACCATTTCTCTTGTGGTTCCTGATATTCTGAGACGATAATTTCGACTTGGTCGCCCATTTTGAGTTCGGTTTGTATTGGCGACAGTTTTTTATTGATATTAGCGCCCACGCAATGATTTCCCAAATCGGTATGGATATTGTATGCGAAGTCGAGCACTGTTGAGCCTTTCGGCAATGTTATCTTGTCGCCTTTCGGTGTGAAGACGAATATTTCGTCGTTGAAGAGGTCGAGTTTGAAGCTATCGATAAACTCTATGGCTGAGACGTGGTTTTCGTCGGCTTGCTGCACGAGGTCCTTCACCACTTTCATCCACAGGTCGAGGCCGGATTCGTCGGTGGTGTTATTGTCGCGGTATTTCCAATAGGCCGCGAAGCCGTTTTCTGCAATATCGTCCATCCGTTCGGTACGAATCTGCGTCTCTATCCAGTTACCCTGATTATTCATAAACACCGCATGAATCGACGAGTAGCCGTTTGTTTTCGGGAACGACACCCAGTCGCGCATTTTTTTGTTGTCAGGATAGTAATATTTGGTAAACACTGCAAATGTCTCCCAGCATCTAACCTTTTCATCTTCAATATTTGGGCAGTCGATGATAACTCGTGCCACGTAAACGTCGTACACTTCTTCGAGCGACATGCTAAACTTAACCATGCGTTCCCACACTGAGCTCACATTGCGTTCGATAGCCATTGTCCGCACCTTGATTCCCATCTTATCCAGTTCGGTTTTGACTGGTGCGAGGAACTCCTCCAACTCCTTGAGTTTCTTTTCCCTTACGGCGCACAGTTGTTTCTGCACCGACTCGAACACGGTGGGGTTGATATATCTCAGGCAGAGGTCATCGAGTTCGATTTTCACTTTATAGAGGCCGAGTCTATAGGCTATCGGGGCGTAGATCTGCATCGTTTCTGATGCTATCTTCAGTTGTTTATGATGCGGCATCGCGCTGAGAGTGCGCATGTTATGCAGTCGGTCGGCGAGTTTCACGAGGATGACGCGTATGTCGTACGACATGCTCATTATGACCTTACGGAACGTCTCGGCTTGGAGGCTGTTTACGCCTTCGTCGAAGTCTTCTTTGGTGATTTTGGTGACTCCGTCGACTATTTTCGCCACTTTCTCGCCGAAATGTTCGCTGATATATTCGAGGGTATAGTCGGTATCCTCCACCACGTCGTGCAGCAGTGCGCATATTATAGAGGTGCGGCCCATTCCCATCTCGCCGGCGATGATTGTCGCCACTGCCAGCGGGTGGTACATATACGGTTCGCCAGAGCGGCGTCGGGCGTCCTTATGGGCATTGGCGGCGAGGAGGTAAGCTTCGGTGACGAGAGCCACATCCTGCTCGTTTTTTCTTGATTTCCAACATTGTAGGAGCTCATTAAACTGCCTTTCGAGTTCAATTTTCTCGTCTTGCGAATAGGTGTCCGGTAAAGTCATCATAATCTCAAAAGTTTCAGATGCGAAAAACAAGCAAAATTAGGATGTATTTTTGATATTTCCAAGGTTTTTTTTGAGATTTTTCATAAATTTTTCAACATTAAAACAAATTGTAATGATGGTGACTATCAATGTCCTACAAGAACCATTTGGCTAGCCACTTCAGATGAGTTAAGACCCACCTTATTAAAAAATAATAATCGTTGTTTATTTTGTAAAATTTCGTATTTTTGCAAACTATTTGTGGGCGTTTTTACACAAATTACGAGTTATATAAACAACAAATAATTAAATATCAACAAATTATCAACTAAAATTAAAATTTTTATGTTTAAAAAAACTTTACTTTTTATGCTGCTGATGGCGCTGATGGCGCCGTGGGCGGCGAAGGGACAAGACGTGGCCGATTACACTTTTTCGACTGGTCAAGATGAAAACCAATGGATTACTTTGAGCAGTTCTGCGACAGCAATGGTCGCATTAGGTGATGACAAGTATTCCTCATTAACCAACATCGGTTTTTCTTTCCCTTACGGAGATGCCAACTACACACAATTCTGGACTAATTCCAACGGCATATTCAGTTTCAGCAGCACACCAACAGGCGATTACAATCCTCAATTTACCAGCCAATCATGGGGAACTTCGCCATACACTGTTAACAATCCAAAGATTTGTGGCATAACACGTGACTTGGCTACCGGAGGAACTGGTTATGTAAAATATGAATTGACAGGAACGACACCTAGCCGTGTCTTGGTTTGTGAGTTTATGCTGTACAAAACATCGTCTTCACAAACTTCCACAACTTATGTTGCTGATGTCAATTGGCAGATACAGCTTCATGAAGATGGGTCTAAAGTTGTTATCGTTTATGGCGCGTCACCTGCAACTAGTCCAAGCGACTTCCAAATAGGTATCAGCCAATCAAGCAGCGATATATGGACAATCGACCCCTCAAACCACACAGCCACTCATTCTACAGGCGCTGTGGCAACAAAATATAGTACATGGCCAGGTGTCTATCGCTATTATGAGTTTGAACGTCCAGTGGTTAATTATCCAAAGCCAGCAGATTTAGTTTTAGAAGCTGTATCTGGTGAATCGGCCACAATATCATGGACCGCTCCTGATAGCGAAAACACTATTACAGGTTATGCCTATCAATATAAAAAAGCAAGTGATTCTGACTGGTCGGCTGAAGAATCGGTAAATACAACTTCAGCAACCATTGATGAACTCACAGAATTGACCAATTACAATTTCCGCGTAAAAGCCGTATACGAAGGCAACCATGAAAGTGATTGGGCGACAAAAGATTTCGCCACCACTTGTGGTCAGAAAGACATCCCTTACGACTATAATTTCGAAACAGCTGATAAGTTTGACTGCTGGAAATCCATTTCAGGCACCGTGTCAAGAACATCTTCTACATCTAACAGCCATAATAGCACTTATTATCTTGATTTTAGAGGCACAGCATCAAACATGATTGCTTTACCTCAATTCCAATCAGCAACCAACACTTTGCGTTTGGAGTTTTGGACACGCCCTGAAAACAACGAATCAAACACTAGCAAAAGTGGTAAATTCGCAGTGGGTTACATGACAAACCTTTCCGATGCGAGCACATTCGTTCCTATTGAGACATATAACAGCACGGCATGGTCAAACCTTGTATATGAAAAAAAGACTGTTGACTTAAATGTCACAGGCGTTCCAGCCAATGCCTATATAGCACTACGTCAGTTTGACTGTTCCACAAACTATTACTGGTTTGTTGATGATGTCTTGGTGAAGGCTATTCCATCCTGCCCTGAACCAACGGGGTTAACGGCTTCGCTTACCGAAGGCAACGGCGAAATAGCCACATTAAGCTGGACCGAGTCTGGCGAAGCAACTGAATGGACGCTTGAATACGGCACAAATTCAGATTTCACTGGTGCCACTTCTGTAAATGTTACCGGCACACCTTCAAAAGACATTACAGGACTAACTGCCGAGTCTGTTTACTACGCCCGCGTGAAAGCCGTCTGCACAGCAGGAACCGACGAAAGCGAGTGGAGCGATGTTTACAGTTTCTGGCCTACAGCTACAGTTCCAGTGGTTGTCAACGAAGGAACGTCGACAAATAATTATATACCTTTTTACGGTTATATAAATTATGGCACTCCTAACAAGAGCCAGTTTATAATACCAGCTGTTTCATTGGAAAACGTAAATACGGGCAGCACAATCAATAAGATTATTCTTCATTCAAGTTCAAATTATCCATCAATCAGTTATGGCACGGCCACTTTCAAGGTGTACATGAAAGAAGTGGAAAACGAAACATTCTCTAATGCAACCTTTATTGAAGACGACCTGACCCTTGTTTATACCGGCATTCTTTCTGTCAATAGTAATATGATGGAAATTATGTTGGATCAAAATTTCATCTACAACGGCGGCAACCTCCTTGTTGGATTTGAACTTTATGACAACACCGGTTATACCAACGGCAACTGTTATTGGTATGGTCAAAACGGAACTGGCAATCATTCAGTATATACATACAAAGGATATAGCAGTACTACAGGTCCTGCAAATTCCACCTTCATGCCAAAAGTAACTTTCCGCGTCATCCAAGCCGAAATAGCTTGCGACAAGGCAAAGAACCTTGAGCATAGTGCTGTTGACCATGAGAAGGCAACCATCACATGGACCAGCGACGAGAGCGCATGGCAAATCGTGTGGAGCACTGACGAAAACTTCGACCCGAATGAAGCGACACCAACTAACGTAACTGCAAAGACATACACCATCCCAGGTCTAAGCCCTCAAACCGACTATTACGTTTATGTTCGCAGCGATTGCGGCTCGAGCAACTACGGCGACTGGAGTAATATCCACCACTTCAAGACTACAGCTTACGCTGCTCCTGTTGGCGACCAGTGGTCAGACAATTTTGACGATGACGAGTGCGGTTGGGAATTAATTAATGGCACTCTAACCAACAAATGGTCACATGGTGCAGCCACATTCAATGGAGAAAACGGCAAATCCATCTACATTTCAAATGACGGTGGTACAACAAACGCATATAGCACATCTTATAATACAATGGCATATGCCGCCAAACTATTGCATTTCGAAAACAACAAATATATATTTGAATACGATTGGAAAGCAAAAGGTGAACAAAACTGGGACTTTTTAAGAGTTGTCTTGGTTCCTGCCGATGTCACTTTGACAGCTGGGACATCACTGCCTTCTGGTTTTGATTACAATAAGACACCAACAAACTGGATAGCCATTGACGGTGGCGGTCAGTTATACAACTATGACACTTGGCAAACAAAGAATGTAACTGTCACTATACCAACAGGCAACTATTATGTAGTTCTCGCATGGCGCAATGATGACAGTAGCGGCACTCAACCTCCTGCGGCAGTTGATAACTTCAGCATCACTCGCGTAACATGTCCGTATGATGTGGAGGGATTAGCTGTTGCAACAGATCCTGCCGTTGCACAAACAACAGCCACTGTGACCTGGACAGCCGGCGAAGCCACTGGATGGCAAGTTGCATATTCAACAGACGCAAACTTCACAGATGGCAGCACCTCTTACAAAACAGTAACCGAAGCTTCAGCCGATTTGACTGGGCTTACAGCCGCCACATATTATTATGTAAAGGTTCGCGCTTACTGCGGTGGTACCGACTACGGCACATGGTGCAATGCCATTTCTTTCCACACAGAATGTCTTGACGCACAGCCATTGCCATACTTTAATGGCTTCGAAGGAGCAGCAGAAAACAACATGCCGTTATGCTGGACACGCATGGGTACCAGCACGACCTACCCAATGATTAGTACAGGTAGCCACAACGAAGGAGCCAAGTCATTGTATTTCTACAACACCAGCGCCACCACCAATGCAAATCAAATCGCCACATTACCGGCTATAGATGGCGATTTAAACACAGTGCGTGTTGTGTTCTATGCCAAATACACTTCCGAAGCACCAATTAAAGTAGGTTATGTGACAGACCTTACAAACGCAGAAACATTTGTTGAAAAAGCAGAGGTTACGTTAACCGATGATTTTGAAAGATACTCTGTATCATGTGCCAACTGGGGCGATGTCACCGGATACATAGCTTTCAAAACCGTTTATAACGGCACCAGCAACACTGGCGTTTATTTAGACGATGTCACTGTCGAGCTCATCCCAGACTGCGTAGATCCTTCAGGACTTGCTGTTGACCCGACAAGCATCACCACCACAGAGGCTGACATTTCATGGACAGCTGGCGGCGACGAGACACAGTGGCAAGCTGCGTTAAAGAGAAACAATGGTGAATGGGAAAATTATCCGACATTGTTCGACGCCACTTCAGGTCATCTGACCAATCTCACACCATCATCAATCTATCAGGTGAAAGTTCGCTCATATTGCAGTCCAAGCGAGCAAAGCCCTTGGTCAGACCCTGTGGAATTCAAAACTGATTGTGAACCATTCACAGTGTCAGAATTGACTTCATACCAACAACCATTCGAATTCCCTGAAGGAGGATTGGCAAGCGTAAACAGCGACATCTTGCCTGTTTGCTGGGATCATTATGGCACAAACAGCAATTGGCCACATATTTCAAAATCGTCAGGTTCATGGAGTTATGGTTATTATGTACACGAAGGCACACAGGCGTTATCATTCTATGGCGAGACTGTATATGCCATTATGCCAGAGTTTAGCAATAATCTCAGCGATTTGCAAATCAGCTTCTGGATGCAGATGGAAAACAAAGACAAAGGTACGCTTACATTAGGCTATATAACAGGTGAAGATGATGGCACATGCAACACATTCCAAGTGATTGAAGCATGCGCAACGAATCAAGACGAAATGGTGCAGCGCTTAATATATCTCAGCAATGTACCAAATACAGCCACGCGCCTTGTATTTAGATGGGCTGGTAGCTCCAACTATACTTGCTGCATCGACGATGTGGAAGTTTCATTGGCACCATCATGCTTGTCTGTAAAGACTCTCAGCTACAACACACTGAAAGCTCACCAAGTGAATTTGGCAGTGACACTTAACGACAACAGCCAAGACCACTTCGATATCCAGTACGCCGACGATGCTGATTTCACAGAAAACGTGGTACTTGTTGAAAATGTTGAGTTTACTGAAAACGCTTACACATTGACAGGTCTAACCGCCAACCATCCATATTATGTGCGTGTTCGCGCCAACTGCGGCGAAAGCACCAGCACATGGAGCAGTGCGGTTAACTTCACAACAGCCATCGGCAACCCTGCACCAAGCGGTCTTGCAGTTGACACTGACGGTCACGGCACACACTCAATTACATTGAAATGGACCAACGGCGGCGGCGACTATGAGACAAGCTGGCAAATCGCTTACTCAACCGACACCGACTTCAACCCAGATGAAGTCACACCTGTTGATGCTGACACCAACCCATTCACGCTTACAGGTTTGAACCACAGCACCACATATTACGGTTATGTTCGTTCGAACTGCGGCACCGATGGCATGAGTGCATGGAGCGCGAAAACATCATTCACCACATTGAATGCTACTAATACTCCTACACTTAACGCTGCTACTGACATCACAAACGAGGGCGCGACCATCAGCTGGACAGCTCCTGCAAACAACGACCATCACCAGAGCTACGAGTTGTACTACAGCACTGAAAACACAGCACCTACAGAAACACCTGAAGCAGGCGACAACTATATCCAAGGCATTACTGAAACAAGCTACGACCTCACAGGTTTGGATGACTTAACCAAGTATTATGTCTGGGTACGCGACATCTGCGGCGAGGATGGCAACAGCCCTTGGAGCACAACACCAAAGAGCTTCACGACATTGCAGACACCTGTCGTAATTGATGCTGACCATGATTTCACCGATGATTTCGAAGGTGAAAACTGCAATTGGGTGCTTGTGAACGATGAACTCACCAACGCTTGGGCACACGGCGATGCTACCAACAATGGCGGTGACAAAGCAATGTATATCTCAAATGACGGAGGTTCATCAAACGAATACAACAACAGCAAAGAAGTTGTTGTTTATGCCTCCAAGCTATTCACTTTAGCCGAAGGCACATATTCATACGGCTATGATTGGAAAGCCAATGGCGAAATAACCTCAGGCACTCCTTACGACTATCTCCGTGTAGCCTTGGTCCCTGCCGGAACAATACTCACTGCAAGTACATCGCTGCCAAGTGGTTTAACATACAATGGTTTACCAACAGGTTGGACTGCTCTTGACGGTGGAAGCCAACTCAACCTGCAAACAGACTGGACAACTTACAATAGCGAAATCACAATTGACTCAGAAGGCAATTATATGGTTGTATTCGTTTGGCGTGATGACACCAGCGGTGGCGACAACCCACCTGCGGCTATCGACAACTTCCACATTGGCGTGTCGCTATGCAACATGCCTGCTGATTTGGCAGCATCAGTCACAAGCACAAGTGCAACTATCACTTGGACTTCAACCAATGACAATTTCACTTTGAGATACAAGAAAGTTTCTGAAGAGGTTTGGAGTGCCGAGATTCATGTAATAGGGACCTCATATACTCTTGACAATGTATTAGAACCTCAGACTGCATACAATGTTGAAGTTGTTTCCAACTGTGCCGAAGGCGACAGCGATCCTGCTTTATTGACATTCACCACTGCGTATAGCATCCCGTTTGAAGAAGTATTTACCACCAACAAACTCCCTGACAATTGGGCAAGATACAGCGGCTCTGTGGCTAATGTCTTTAACGGCACCAATCCAACCACTACAACTAGCGGATGGAATTTCAACAACACTTATGTATTTGGTCAATACCATGCCAAAGTAAACTCTTATAATAGTAATACGTATTGGTTGACAACGCCTAACATTGATTTGACTTCGGTAACAGACGCAAGCAAGTTGTATTTGATTTTCGACCTTGCAACAACCGATTACGAAAATGCCAACGCTCCTGGTAGTGGACAAGGCGATGCGCCGGCACCTGGTGATGACGACCAGTTCCGCGTGTTGGTCTCAACCGACAATGGCGCTACTTGGACAGAAAGCGACAGCTGGGTATGGATGAACGCTGGAGGTGATTATGTCTATAGCGATATACCTTATACAGGTGAAACCGTTATGTTGCCACTTTCCGCCTATGCTTCAGGCTCAGTTATGATTGCTTTCTACGCCGAATCCGGCAGCACTACCAGCGCTGACTTCGATGTCCATATCGACAATGTTAGAGTGATAGAGATTGCTGAAAACACTATTATCTCCGGAGGAACATGGGGCGACCCAACCAACTGGGAAGGCGGGGAACTACCTGCGACATCAAATCCGGATGTACTTGTTGCTGCTCAGATCACAATTCCAGAAGGCACAACAGTATACGTCAACGATTTAACAATCAATCAAAACAGCAGTGTAACGGTTGAAAACAGTGCAATACTCAATATTTCAGGTAATTATAACGGATTAGCAGGAAACCTCATCATCGAAGACGGCGGTCAGCTCATCCACGAGAATAGTGTGAACGCGACAGTGCAGAAGTCTGTAGCAGGCGCGTCATCATGGGGCAAGGGCGTTGACGGCTGGTATCTGATTGCCTCACCGGTCAACGGCGCATCAACAAGCGCTGTCACAATCGGACAGTATGACTTGTTCGTTTACAACGAGCCAACAGCCTACTGGTGGGTGGCAAGCGGTCACGGCATCA
>CAJOEP010000004.1 GCA_905233445.1 uncultured Bacteroidales bacterium
GGTTGTCGCTACAGGCTACGCCGATATAGGTTTCGACGTCGATATGGGACCATTGTTCCAGACACCGGCCGAGACAGCACGTCAGGCAGTGGAAAACGATGTCCACATCGTGGGTGTCTCTTCACTGGCAGCAGGTCACAAGACTCTCGTGCCTCAGGTCATCGAAGAGCTCGCCAAACTCGGTCGCCCTGATATCATGGTGACAGTGGGTGGCGTTATCCCTCACCAGGATTATCAGTTCCTGTATGATGCCGGCGCAGTCGCCATCTTCGGTCCTGGTACCATAGTGTCGGATTCGGCAATCAAGATGCTTGAATTGTTATTGGCAGTTCGCAAACAATAATTGTGTAGAGACGCACGGCTGTGCGTCTCAACAATATGGCGAAGAACAAGTTCTATACGGTTTGGGTCGGACGCCAAATAGGTGTCTTTGGCAGTTGGGACGAATGCCGACTGCAGGTCGAAGGGTTCCCTGGTGCGAAATACAAAGGATTTCCGACCAGGGAACAGGCGGAATCGGCATTTAAATCTGAACCTGATTTTTCATCGGATAACGAACCGAAAATATCATGGCAATCACTGCCCGAAGGTACTCCGAAACCCGAACCAAACGCCATCGCGGTTGACGCGGCATGCTCCGGTAATCCAGGAAAAATGGAATACCGGGGCGTGTACGTCGACACAGGCACCGAAGTGTTCAAAAGCCCTGTGTTTGAAGGCGGAACCAACAATATCGGGGAGTTTTTAGCCATCGTTCACTGCCTCGCTTGGCAACAGAAAAACCGCATTAGCCTGCCAATATATTCCGACTCGTTAAACGGTCAGAAATGGGTGAGCGAGATGCTATGCAGGACGAAACTCGTTCAAACCGAAAAGAACAGGTATCTCTTCGAGGTGATTCGCAGAGCCGAGAAATGGCTTCACGACAACACCTTCAGAGTGCCGATTTATAAATGGAGAACCGAGATTTGGGGCGAAATACCCGCCGATTTCGGTCGTAAGTAATTGGAAATCAACGTCATGATTAAATACGATACTTTTTATCTGCAGTGCCCGAAATGCGGCGCATGGCTCGAAGGCCACATCGTGAAGTCGGAAATGGTCAATAAATCGATATTGTATTCCGATGGTAAGACGTTGAACGACAATTACATAACCGAGCCACAGAAAATTATCCAATGCCCCTCGTGCAGCCATTGGTTCTGGGTCGAAGAGTTCAAGGAGCCTGTCGTGACATCTAAGAAACCAGATGTGCCTTATTATAATTGGAACCACTGGCGCTTTTTCGGCGTTCATTTCAACAGCGTCGAAGGTCGCCTCGCCCTTGTGGAACATTATAAACAGTATCTGCAAGCCATTGGTAATGATAGAGATAAGGAACTTTACATCCGCCGTCTGATGTGGTGGGCTTACAACGACCTCGTGCGCAACAACTATCAGATGCATCTCCCTTATCTCCTTTCGGGAAAAATGAGCTTCAACGTGTGGCGCAAGAACCGTCGCAAACAAAAGCAAGGCCGTGCGATGTTCAAGAAACTGCACGACGAATATATCGAAAACTTGAAGGCTTTGTTGGTGCTTCTCAAGGGCCGTTACACTCCCGATGATGAGGAATATGAAGCTTCGATATTGGAAATCATAGAGTTATATCGAGAGATGGGCGAGTACGACGAGGCTCAGAAAATCTTGAATACTATCCCGCGACGTACGCATTATATCGCAAATATCGAGAAAGAAGTCAGGAGACACCACGATTTTGTGTTCCTAGTAGCTGGTTGATGACGTGCGAGGCGCAGAAGCACCCGAACACAGCCGGCATGTATGAAATTGTCCCAACAGTTGCTATTTTGTTTTGTTGCTGCTCGTCTTCCACGATGAAGGCGTCGTCGGCCACCTTTTCTGGTGAGAATACCACCGTGATGCCTTCGCGGATTCCCAGTCGGTGCAGGCGTTTGCGGATATAAAACGCCAACCGGCAGTTGTACGACTTCGACATGTCGCAAATCTCTATTTTTGTCGGGTCGAACTTGCCGCCTGCGCCCATGCAGCTTACTATATTCTGATGGTTTTGCACTGCATAATAAAGCAGAAACACCTTCGGTGCCATGGTGTCTATCGCATCAACTACGAAGTCGAACTTCTGTGCCATCAGATCTATAATCGATTGATCCTTAAGATATTGTGTCAGTACATGCAATTTAATGTCGGGGTTGATGTCGCGGATTCGCTCGGCCATAACCTCGGTTTTAAAGCGTCCCTGTGTGCTGTCAAGCGCCAATAGCTGTCGGTTTTTGTTGGTGACGCTAACCGTGTCGCTGTCAACGATGGTCATCTCGCCGATGCCTGCACGCGCCAGCTGTTCAGCGGCATAAGCGCCCACGCCGCCGAGTCCGACAACCAAAACGTGTGTTTTTGCAAGTTTTTCCACGCCTTCATCACCTATTAATATATTAGTGCGCTGCTTCCAGTCTTCCATAGTTTTCAAAAATTTTGCTGCACAAAAATTCCAAATCGCATCCTATCAGGCCCGCCGCTTTCGCATAAACGGCTTTTATGTCCCTTCCTGAGACATCCGTTTCGAGGAAAAGCCTGTCCAACGGGATGTCTTTTAATATCTTAACTGCTTGATTTTCATTGTGATATAAAACTTCACCGAGCGAGATGTACATGTCATATCTCAAAAGTTGCCGCATCGTCTCCACCGAGCTGCTAAACCCGTGAATCACCCATGGCATCGTCGCCTTCGTCTTTTTCCTGATTTCGATTATCTCGGAATACGCTCTCACGCAATGCACAATCATCGGCTTTCTGTAACTCTCTGATAATCTAATCATTTCCTCAAAAACCTCAATTTGTTTATCAAAGGTTTCCTTATGAACTTTATCCAACCCCACCTCACCAATGCCCCAAACCATATCTGCGGAATCTGTTCGCTTTAGCGAACTAAATCCTACCTCCCAAGGATGCATTCCCCAGGTTGTCAAAACTTTCTCCTCAAAATTATCGTCTAAAATCCTGATAACAGATTGATTATCAATGTGTGTATGAATGTCAACAAACATCAGAAATCGATATTCGGTTGAGCGATGAGTTCTTTGCTGTTGAGTTCGAGTGCCATGAGGTTGCCGAAGCCTGCTTTCTGGTCGCCGTAATACACGCCGTTGTCGAGTGCGATGAAGTCGTAGCTATCCGAGTCGAGGAAAAGCTGAATGAGGCTGTATTCAACAGGGACGTGTCCGTGTATGATTTTTCTGCCTCCTGTTTTCATCGTGTCAACTTTGAAATCGCGCACCCACAGCATCGACATGGTGTCCTCGAACGGGTCTTGGATGTTGAAGTTCATGCCGGCATGTACGAGGATATAATCGTCGAGTTCGATGAAATACTTGCCTTTCTTCATCCATTCGATATATTTCGGGTCGATGTCGCGCGGGTGTTTCACGCCGAAACTTCTCAGGGTCATCTTGGCACCATAACGTTCCCATTCTTTCTGGATGCTGCTTTTTGTAAGCCACCTGTTCTGGTCTTTATCATAAGAGTTCATGCAGTAATACTCATGATTACCAATGAGATACTGAATGTCATAGCCTTGTTCTTGAAAACTCATGATATAGTCGATGACGCTTTTGCCGTCGGCACCGCGGTCGATGTAGTCGCCAAGAAAATAAAGCGAGTCTTCCTTAGTCGGCTGGATGTTGTTCTCAATCAGCTGTTTCAAGGTGTTTATGCATCCATGAATGTCGGGTATGACCCATCTTTTCTTCATACAAAAAGGTTTTTATTTTGCTTTTCCTTGATTTGCAACGCTTTGCATCTTCTTCGCAATCTCTTCGGGGTCGCCGAGGAAGAAGTCTTTCTGTAACTTCATGTTGTCGTCGAACTCGAAGACGTATGGTATTGCTGTCGGGATGTTGAATTTGATAATCTCGTCTTCGCCCATGCCTTTGAGTTCTTTCACTATGCCGCGGAGGCTGTTGCCGTGAGCTACCACCATCACCTCGTCGTGGTTCTCGAATGCCTTGAGTATCACTTCTTTATAATAAGGCATGAGTCGTGCGATGGTGTCTTTCAACGACTCGGTGAGCGGAATCTGCTCGTCGGTCATCTCGGCGTAACGCGGGTCTTGACGCGGACTCTTCGGGTCGTCCATAGCCAACGCCGGAGGCTGCACGTCGAAGCAACGACGCCATTTCAGCACCTGCTCTTCACCGTATTTCTTTGCCATATCGACCTTGTTCAAGCCCTGAAGCTGACCGTAGCTCTTCTCGTTCAAGCGCCAGCTTTTGTAAACAGGCAGCCAGTCCATGTCCATAACATCAAGAATGTTGTTGAGCGTCTTGATGGCTCTTTTCAGATATGATGTGAAGCATACTTCTGGTTTGTAGCCATTGTCTTTCAACGACTTACCGGCTTCAAGTGCCTCTTGGACACCTTTTTCGGATAAGTCAACATTTGTCCAACCTGTGAAAAGGTTGAGTTTGTTCCATTCACTTTCGCCGTGGCGAACTAATATAAGTTTTTTCATCTTTTTCAAATTGTTACAATCTGCAAAATTACTAAAAACTTTTATATTTACAAAAAAATATTGAAATCCTTGATTAAAAAACTTCAAACTCCAAACTTTTTACTATTTTTGCAACGTGAGATTAGTCAAACCATCGAAGATCTTCAGGATGTTTTATCCGTCGCTGCTTTGGGAGATGCCGAAGACAGGCGAGAAGACCATATACCTCACCTTCGACGACGGCCCGCACCCGACGATAACACCGCTGGTGCTTGAGATTCTTGAGCGTTACAATGCCAAAGCCACTTTTTTTTGCATTGGAAACAACGTAAAAAAGTATCCTGCGACATTTGAAATGGTCAAAAAAGCCGGTCATTCTGTCGGCTGCCACACATTCAATCATGAGGATGGCTTCAAGACAAAAACTGACAATTACATAAAATCGGTTGTAGCTGCTAACGAATTGATTCACAGTGATTTATTTCGTCCCCCTCACGGCAAAATAAAGAGGTCGGAACTGAAAAAACTAAAAACTTTAAACTTTAAACTTGATAACTGCTCTAAACTCTCAACTCTAAACTCTAAACTGAGAATAGTCGCTTGGACTGTCATCGCCTATGACTGGGATCATGCCCTCTCGCCGGAAGACGTCTATCAGAATGTCATCCGCAACGTCGGCGACGGTGCCATTGTCGCCTTCCACGACAGCATCAAAGCCTATAACAACATGATTTCGGCCTTGCCGCGTGTTCTGGAATATTATTCTCAAAAAGGTTTCGTATTCAAGGCTTTATAAGATTTTTTCTCACAGATTTTCACGGATTTTTTTTGTCGTATATTTCCGTGAAATCCGTTCGCTTTAGCGAAAAATATAATGTAGATTAATATCTGTGTTAATCTGTGTAATCTGTGAGAGATTAAAAAGGAAGTAAATTATCCGATGCGACTCCAGTCGAAATCGCGTTCGAATTGTTGTGTGAAATATTGTTTTGTGGCGTAATGCTCTGGCTTTGAAAGCGTTGGGTCGGCATCCAAAAGCAAGTTCGCCATCCTTCTCGTATGCCTGATGATAGGCTCGTCGTATTGGAAGTCACCGATTTTCATCTCAATCATACCCGATTGGCGGGTGCCTTGCGTCTCGCCGGGACCGCGTAACTGCAAGTCAGCTTCCGCAATCTCAAATCCGTCGTTGGTTCTTACCATCGTCTCCATGCGTTTCTTGCCCTCGCCAGTGATTTTGTGGTCAGTGATCAAAACACAATACGACTGTTCGGCGCCGCGTCCGACCCTGCCACGTAGCTGATGCAGCTGCGAGAGCCCGAACCTGTTGGCGTTTTCGATAATCATAACCGAGGCATTCGGCACGTTCACACCCACCTCGATGACCGTCGTGGCAATCATGATATGCGTCTCGCCACGCACAAAACGCTGCATCTCCCAGTCTTTGTCGTCGCTCTTCATCTGTCCGTGTACCACGCTGATGTGATAATCCGGCTCCGGGAAGTCGCGCATCATCGCCTCGTAGCCTTCCTGCAAGTTTATCAAGTCCATCTTTTCCGACTCCTTGATGAGCGGGTAAACCACATAAATCTGATGTCCCTCGGCAATCTGTTTCTTCATGAATCCAATGACTGCAAGTCGTTGTTCCTGAAATACATGCACGGTTTTTACCGGCTTTCTTCCAGGCGGCAACTCGTCGATTTTCGAGACATCCAAATCGCCATATTGCGTCATCGCCAAGGTGCGTGGAATAGGGGTGGCTGTCATCACCAAAGTGTGAGGCGGAAACGCTGTTTTTTCCCAGAACGATGCACGTTGCGCCACTCCGAAACGATGCTGCTCGTCGATGATGCAGAGCCCTAAGTTCTTGAAAACCACAGTGTCTTCAATCAAAGCGTGGGTGCCTATTATTATCTGAAGGTCGCCGCTTGCAAGGTCAGCGAGAATCTGTTTGCGCTCCGATTGCTTGGTACTTCCTGTGAGCAGGGCGAAGTGCACGTCCATGCCTTTGAGTTGTGCTCTCAGCGTTTCAAGATGTTGAGTAGCAAGGATTTCCGTCGGTGCCATGAGGGCTGCCTGATAGCCGTTGTCGAGCGCCAAAAGCATTATCATCAGTGCCACTATGGTCTTTCCGCTGCCCACATCGCCTTGCAAAAGCCTGTTCATCTGGTGTCCGCTCTTCAGGTCAGCTCTAATCTCTTTGATGACACGTTTCTGTGCGTTGGTGAGAGGGAAGGGGAGGTGTTCCTTGTAAAAGGTGTTGAAGTAATCGCCAACCTGTTGGAACACAACGCTTTTAGTGTTTATTTGGCGGTCTTTTTTATGAATCAGAAGCCTTAGCTGGAAGAAGAAATGCTCCTCATACTTCAGTCTCGTCGTAGCGCGTTGAATATCAGTGCTATTCGACGGCAGATGTATCTTGTAATAAGCTTCTTTTCGTGGCAGAAGTTTGTCGTGAAGCACCAGACTTTCGGGTAAAACCTCCGGAATCAAATTCCATACCTGCAACACGCATGTTTTTATGATTTTTGCGAGCTGTTTTGTGCCCAAACCGGCGTTTTTCATCTTCTCGGTGGTGTTGTAAACGCCCTGCAAAGCCTCGCCGACAAGCACATCGTCAGGGTTGTAGTCCTCCACATCGGGGTGGGTGAAGTTGAAGCGGTTGTTGAACACGCTCGCCTTGCCGAAAATGAGGTATTTTTTGCCTGGCTGGAAGCGGTTTTTAATCCATTTCAGTCCTTTAAACCACACGAGTTCGATGCTTCCAGTGTCGTCGGTGAATGTCGCTGTGATTCTCGTAACTCTCGGAGAACCAAAGCTTTGCATGTTGCTAACGGTGCCGACGAGCTGATAATAAACAGTGTCGTCGCAAATCTGTCTGACCTTATGAATCTGCGAGCGGTCGATGTATCTGAACGGGAAATAATCCAGCAGGTCCTGAAACGTAAAAATGCCCAGCTCCTTATTCAGAAGCTCCGCCCGTTTCGGCCCGACACCCTTGAGGTATTCGATTTTCGTCTGCAGAAGATCCATAATCTTAATTTTTTAAACATCCAATTGGTACAACATAAACACCATCATCTCGACGATAGGCATATTTCCCGACGGCTGTCAGCACCATCATAAACGACGGAATTTTCATTTTTGTTGTATCAATTTTTGATGCGAGTTTCAGCAAAGTGTTTGCACCTTGTTCAATAAGGGCGCTTCCGCCGAGTTTTATTTCAATCAAACCATACGCCCCGCCTTTTAGATGAATTACCGCGTCGCATTCCAATCCATTATGGTCGCGGTAGTGATAAATATTCCCGTCAAGTGATTCTGCGAAAACGCGTAAATCTCTGATACACAATGTTTCAAATAGCAGCCCCATCGTGTTTAAATCATTTATTAAATCTTTCGGACCAATTTCTAAAGCGGCTGCTCCAATCGACGGATCAACCAAATATCGTGTGTCAGAAGTTCTTATAGCAGTTTTTGAACGCAAATTAGGGTTCCATGCTGGGATGTCGTCGACAACAAAAATCTTTTTGAGAGCGTTGATATAAGAATTGATAGTTTCATCGTCGAATGATGATGCCTCATTGTCTAACAAATCTTGTTTTATAGTCCGAATAGGAGCCTGCGACCCTTGATGTCTTGAATAAGAACGTAATAATCTCTTTACTCTTGAAGGGTTTCTTGAGATATTGTCGGCTCGGCTTATATCTGATTCAACGACGGCATTATAGTATTCGGAGGCAATGTTTAATGCTAAATCTCCACCGATATTAACCGCTTGAGGCCAACCTCCTCTGCAAATAAGAAAGGCTATATCTTCAAAATTCAGATTGTTTGTTTCGGCAATTTTTTCTGGTGAAGTGAAAAGATTTGCCAAACTGACTGTGCCATTTGATTCGCCCGATTCATATAATGACATAGGTCTCATAGTCATCCATGAAAATCTGCCAGTGCCAGTGTGGTGTATCTGTGATGTGTCTACAGGAACAGCTGAGCCAGTCAAAATGAATTGTCCAAAACCGTCACGATGGTCAACAGTGAATCTCACTGAGTCCCAAAGACTTGGGGCCAACTGCCATTCATCAATAAGGCGTGGGGTTGCGCCATCCAACAGTTTTTTTGGTTCAGTGTTAGCCATAATCAGATTGGACTCACCGTTTTCCGGATTGTCCATATATAAAATACTCTTAGCGGCTTGCTCGGCAGTTGTCGTCTTGCCGCACCATTTCGGTCCTTGTATCAAGACGGCTCCAATGTATTGGAGTTTCTTTGCCAACAACTCGTCTGCTATTCTTTTTCTGTATTTTTTTATCATGATAAATGACTGATTTTCCGCTGCAAAGATACAAATAATTTTTAAAATTCGGCAATTTGGAGCAAAATTTTTCGGCAATTTGGAGCAAAATTTTTCGGCAATTTGGAGATTTTGGCATCGTTTTTCGGTTTTTTATATTAAAACAGTTCCACGCTTTTTATGTGTAATAGTTCTCTTGGAACTGAGAAGACTTAACAAAATAAAATTATGTCAAAAGATTTAGTAGAAAAAGAAGAATCTCATATTGGTGCCTGGATTTTGATGGGGCTTGCGTTATTGTACACATTTTCGCCAATAGATATTTTACCAGATGTCATTCCAATATTTGGATGACTTGTTTGTTTAGTCTTATGTTTTTTCATAAAAACAAGTTTTAATGGAGACACAATAGAAATTTTTGTATCTTTGCACCCAAATACACTTATTGAAAAATAAAAATAAAAAAAGATATAAAAATGCTTAGCGAACAAGAACAGATTAGAAGGAATTCCCTTCAGGAGCTTTACAAACTCGGTATTAACCCGTATCCGCAGGCGGCGTTCGAAGTCAACGTCACGACAGCGCAGATCAAGGAACAGTTCGACGACAACGACCTCTCGAAGTTCGAAAACGTCAGCATCGGCGGCCGTATCATGAGCCGTCGTATCATGGGAGCCGCCTCATTCTGCGAGCTGCAGGACGCCCACGGCCGTATCCAGCTTTATCTCAACCGCGACGAGATCTGCCCGGGCGAGGATAAGACGATGTATAACGTGGTGTTCAAACGTCTGCTCGACATCGGCGACTTCATAGGCGTGAAAGGCTTCGTGTTCCGTACCCAGATGGGCGAAATCTCAATCCACGTCAAGGAGATGACAGTGCTCAGCAAGAGTTTGCGCCCGCTGCCTATCGTGAAGGAGAAAGACGGCGTGAAATACGACGAGTTCAACGACCCTGAGCTGCGTTACCGCATGCGTTACGTGGATTTGGTTGTCAACGATAAGGTCAAAGATATATTTATCAAACGTACAAAAGCCATCGACAGCATCCGTCGTTTCTTCAATGAAAACGGCTACCTCGAGGTGGAGACCCCTGTCCTTCAGCCTATCCCGGGAGGTGCATCGGCACGTCCTTTCGTGACACATCACAACGCTCTCGACATCCCGATGTACTTGCGTATCGCCGATGAGCTTTACCTGAAACGCCTCATCGTGGGCGGCTTCGACGGCGTGTATGAGTTCTCGCGTAACTTCCGCAACGAGGGTATGGACCGCTCGCATAACCCAGAGTTTACAGGCCTTGAGATTTACGTGGCCTACAAAGATTATCTCTGGATGATGGACTTCACCGAAGAGATGATATGCCGCTGCGCTCATGACGTGCTCGGAACAGATGTCTTGCATGTCGGTGACAAGGAAATCAGCCTGAAACGCCCGTTCAAACGCATCTCGATGATCGACTCCATCAAAGAAAACACCGGCATCGACATCAACGGCATGGACGAAGCCCAGCTCCGTGAGGTGTGCAAGAAACTCGAGGTCGAAGTCGACGAGTCGATGGGTAAAGGCAAGCTTATCGATGAGATATTCGGAGCGAAATGCGAAGGCAACTACATCCAGCCTACATTCATCACCGACTATCCTGTCGAGATGTCGCCGCTATGTAAACGCCACCGCGAGAACCCGGAACTCACCGAGCGCTTTGAACTGATGATCAACGGTAAAGAGGTGGCTAACGCCTACACCGAGCTCAACGACCCTATCGATCAGCGTGCCCGTTTCGAGGAACAGATGAAACTCGCAGGCCGCGGCGACGACGAGGCTATGGTCATCGACCAGGACTTCCTCCGCGCTCTTGAATATGGCATGCCGCCTACATCAGGAATGGGCATCGGCATCGACCGTTTCGTGATGCTTCTCACAGGCCAGACACAGATTCAGGAAGTGCTTCTGTTCCCTACAATGCGTCCTGAAATTCACAAGAAAGTCGCTACAAAAGACGACTTCATGGCTGTCGGCGTGCCAGAAGTATGGGCTGAAGTGCTTGTAAAACAGAATTATACGTCTCTTGAACAGATGCAGTCGGAGAAACCTTCCGCTTTGCGCGAGAAACTCAACGGCATCCGCAAAAAGACAAAAATGGACGTCCCGGCATTGCAGCTTGAAGAAGTCGAAAAATGGATAAACGGATAAGATAATCATTATAAACTTATGAATATGAAAAAAGTATTGTTAACACTTGTGTTTTCTGTGATTTTGAGCGTTCTCTCATTCGCTCAGACAGTGCAGAAAACATATTACTTCGACAGCCCGATGGTCAGCGAAATCAATGGCTATGATGTCATCACATTCGCCGACACATACAATACGGGTGTCAATGGTGAAGCATCACTGCCGTGGAAGACAGTGTCTCTCTTGCTTCCTCAAAATACTGACGCTCAAAGCATTACAGTGGATTATTCCGACTTTGTGGAACTCGATGGCTCATATAACCTGCTCCCGAAACAGGCCGCAAGACCGTTATCTTCTACAAAACCATTGGTTTTTGAGAAAAACGAAGAGTTCTACCGCTCCGAGAATGTGTATCCTGAAACAACGTTTTCTAAAGTAAATACTAACTATCTCAACGGTTGCTCATTCGCTTTCGCACAGTTCACTCCTGTGAGATATGTCCCCGCTACGGGCAAAGTGTCATATGCAAGGTCTGTGACTGTTACAATCAATGTAACCGCTTCAAAATCAGACAGAAATAATATGTTGTCTCTGACACCTGAGGTGCTGGGTCGTGTGGAGCGTCTGGCACAGAACCAGGATGCGGTGCAGGATTATAAAACGAGAACGCGTACGATAAGCAACTACGAAATACTTGTAATAACACCGCAGCAATGGGTGCCGTATTTCGATGAATACATAGCGTTTTATGAGGCTCGCGGCCTCCGCACACGCGTAACGGATTTGGAATATATCCTTGAAAACTTCGACGGTCGCGACAACGCGGAAAAAATGCGTGAATATATCAAGCAAGAGTATCAAAATGAACACATTATGATGGTGCTTCTGGGCGGTGACTCTAACCTGGTGCCTTGGCGCGCATTGTACTGCTATGTGAGCGACGAATATTTCGACAACCTCCCGGCCGATATGTATTTCGCATGCCTCGACGGCTCATGGAATGATGACAATGACGAGCTTTGGGGCGAAGTAGGTGAAGAAGACCTCCTCCCGGAACTGGCAATAGCACGTATGCCTTTCAATAACGAGACTCAGTTTAACAACATGATGCACAAGACTTTGGAGTATCAGGCTAACCCTGTGCTAGGCGAATTCCGCGACGTCATACTGGGCGCCGAACATCTAGGCGATGGCTATTACGGCAGCAATGACCTTGAAAGACTAATCGGACTCAATACAGATTTCGATTATACAACAATTGGTATTCCCGAAGATTATAATTTTAATAAGGTTTACGAAACACAACAACATAAATGGACCGGAAAATGGTTCAGAGATGAGATTAATTCGTTTGGCGGACAATATGTCCATCATGTCGGCCATGCCAACACCGACTATGTGGCGGGATGGTACGAGAATTCCACCAACGACAACTCTTTCGCCCAACTCGACGGCGTGCATCATAACTACAATTTCTTCCACTCACACGGTTGCATCTGCGGTGACTTTACCCATGCCTGTATCCTTGAACGCTTGGTCACAATATCAACAGGATTCGTAGCAACAACAGGTAATTCGCGCTATGGATGGTATCAGCCTTGGGGCGATGGCATGGCAGCACATCTGCACCGTGAGTTTGTGGATGCATATTATACCGACCGCATTCCTTACATAGGAACAGCTTTTGTTGAGATGAAAGTGATGACGGCTCCGTATGTCGAATGGGATCCATGTATGCGTTGGAACTTCTACGATATCAATATCTTAGGCGATGTGGCAGTCTGCCCTTGGCTCGACGAGCCATTCCGCCCTGAAGTGGATTACGCATCTGCATTGATCGTGGGAACAACAACAATGCCTGTGACAATCACAAAACATGGAGAAGCCCAAAGCAATTTCCGCTGCAGCATCTTCCATAACGGCGAACGACTCGCCTACGGAATGACCGACAACAACGGATATGCCGATATCACCTTCGATAATCCACTTGACATCGCTGATACTCTGCAACTTATCATCACCGGACCAAATGCATGGCCGCAGACAATAAATATCATCGGAATCAATGACAATATGGCTTTCGTTTATCCGCAATATGTTGATATTAACGGCGACTTCGAATTCGGAAGAAGTATCTCTATGGATGTTGATTTCAAAAATGAAGGAACAACTGATGCAAATGATGTAATCGCAACATTATCAACAGTTTCTGATTATGTCACAATGTCAAAGTCAACAGTTACAGTAGGAAACGTCAACGCAGGCGAAACAGTGTCAATTACCGACGCGTTCGATATTATCGTGGCAAACAACATCCCTGACGGAACTTATGTCGATTTTGTGATAACGTGTACCGACGGAACAAATGTATGGACTCGTGATATCTTCTTTGAAGCCGTGGCACCATCATTGACAATCAATGAGTTATCTTATGAAGAACTGTCTGGAAACATGAACGGATTCCTCGATCCGGGCGAGACAGTGCGTATCTATGCACGAGGTAAAAATGTCGGTCATTATCTTGCCGAAAATCCATATATTCATGGATCGATTAATACCGAATACCTCTCATTCGTCAATAATGATAAGAGTTTTGCCAATGTGGCTGCCGGAGATGATTTCAACGAATATCTTGATGTTAATATTGCTGAAGATGCTCCTGACGGCACTATCGTGACAATAAATATGAGTGTGATAACAGGTGAGTATGGTGACGACAAAAATATCACTCTTACAGTTGGAACCGTTCGTGAGGATTTTGAAACAGCCGATTTCTCACATCTCGATTGGAAACATGAAGGCGATGCACAATGGTTTGTGACTGATACTGTGGCACATGGCGGTGTTTTTAGCGCACAATCACCACAACTTACTAAAAAACAGTCAGCATCGATTATTATCGATATGGAAAACACCACCGATGGCACCCTTACATTCTATTACAGGATGCATATCAAGCATAATAGAGCCGCTCTCGTTATCTATCTTGATGATGCGGCCATAGATCTGATTTATGGCGATAAGGACTGGACCGCTTATTCCATTGATTTGCCAGCCGGACAACATACAATAAAATGGACCTATTATACAGCCCAAAACGGCAGCGTAGAAGAATATGTGTGCTGGATCGATGATATTACATTCCCTGGTAACTCATTGATTCTCAATGTTGAAAACGTAGTTGCCGAGTCTGAAGTTGCTGTTTATCCTAATCCGGCTAACGATGTGATAAACGTGATTGGCAATGATATACAAACTGTAGAGATTTATAATTCTCTCGGCCAAAAAGTAGCAG
Organism: uncultured Bacteroidales bacterium; assembly: GCA_905233445.1. GTDB lineage: Bacteria > Bacteroidota > Bacteroidia > Bacteroidales > F082 > Limimorpha. Next base: position 14,265 of record CAJOEP010000004.1, read on the forward strand.
AAAAGGATGTAAACAATTCAGAATCAATAAATATTGCCAATTTGACGAGCGGTATTTATTTTGTGAGGGTTTTGGATAAAAAAGGCGATATTTCAACAATAAAAATTATAAAACAATAATGCTTTTTGCAGATGTCATAGGGCACGACGACTTGAAAAAACGCCTGATTCAGAGCGTTAAAGAGAGTCGCGTGCCTCATGCACAGTTGTTCCTCGGCCCGGAAGGTTGCGGGAAAATGCCGATGGCATTGGCTTATGCACAATATATCAATTGTACAAACCGCTCAGAATCAGATAGTTGCGGCGTATGCCCCTCGTGTAAGAAGTATATGTCGCTCACACATCCCGACCTGCATTTCGTTTTTCCGACTGCCACAACAAAAAAAGTTGACAAAAACCCGGAATCGGATCTGTTTATCACCGAATGGCGTGAATATCTCACTGATTGTCAAGGATATGCCGATCTGTCAGATTGGTTTGTAAAACTTGATATAGAAAACAAACAGGGTTTTATCAACGTGCGCGATGCAGCCACAATCATGCGAAAACTTAGCTTCAAAGCGTACGAAAGCGAATATAAAGTGGCAATAATTTGGATGGCCGAAAAACTTAACCAACAGAGCGCCAACAAGTTACTGAAACTGATAGAGGAACCGCCAGAGAAAACACTCTTCATCCTAATAGCCGAACATCAGGAAGAGATTCTCACAACCATCCGCTCGCGCTGTGTGTTGACAAAAATACCCAAAATTAGCCTGCAGGAAACGCAAAATGCACTGGTTCAACGACTTGGATGCTCCAACCAACAAGCCAGCGATGCAGCGGCATTGGCGGATGGCAACTGGATTTTGGCAAAACGCTTTGCCGACAATATCGACGATGAGAAACTTTATGCCGAGACATTCCAAAAATGGATGCGCTACTGCTTCAAAGTCACTCTTCCCGAACTGATAGATTTTGTCACCAATGATATCAAACCTTTGGGCCGCGAAAAACAAAAAGAGTTTCTCGAGTATGGCCTGAATATCTTCCATAACACATTGCTGTTCAATAATAATATGTCTGATGACGTGATGCTGCCAGCAGATGAGAAATTATTCACGAAGAACTTTGCACCTTTTATTAATATAAGAAATGTGGCGCAGATTTGCGAACTTTTCGAAGAAAGTATCAATCAAATTGAACGTAATGCCAACGCTTCCATAGTTTTTATGGATGATAGTTGTAAAATATCTAAACTGTTGAGAATCAAATAGAATGAAGTGGTATGCGAAGGTCGGGCTTGCAGCGTTGAGCGGTCTTTTGATTGCCATCGCATGGCCTGTGCGCGGACTCGCACCACTGGCTTTTATTGCCTTCGTTCCACTTTTGTATATTCAAGACAAATGTTATTCTTTCGGACTCTCATACATCACTTTTTTGATATGGAACGCCCTCACCACATGGTGGGTCTGGAAAACAACAGCATTAGGCACCATCGGTATGATAGCGTTGAACAGCATGTTCATGACCTGCGTTTTCTGGGCTTATCATTTTGCAAAAACAAGGCTTTATAATAATCAAAAAGGTTATTACTTGCTGATAATCTTTGTGTTAGCATTTGAATATCTGCATCTCAATTGGCAGCTCAACTGGCCGTGGCTCAACCTCGGTAACGTGTTTTCTCACTACCACACATGGGTGCAGTGGTACGAATTCACTGGCATCGCCGGCGGCACAATTTGGGTTTTAGCTACTAACATATTGATTTACAAATATTTGCTTTTGTCATTTCGAGCGAAACAAAGTGTAGTCGAGAAATCTCCTAAATCAATGCTTTATTTGATTTTAATTCCTTGTATCGTCTTTATCCCATTGATTATCAGTAAAATACAGTATCATTGTTATACCGAGAAAGGCTCAGATGTTGAAATCGTTGTCGTCCAACCCAATCTCGACCCTTATTCCGAGGAATTTACCCTGACTCCAAAGCAAATAATGGAGCGTAACCTCTCCGTTGCCGAGCCTTTGATGACTGATAATACCCGTTTTGTGGTCAGCCCCGAATCAGCAATACAAGAAAATATATGGATTGAAAGAATTGATAAATATTATTCAATCAAAGAGTTACGACGTTTTATCGCCAATTGGCCACAAACATGTTATGTGATTGGCATTAGTACCAACGGACTTGCCCCAGATGGCTGCGAAAACGACTTTGCCGCCAGAAAGTTTTATGATGTTGACAAATATTATTATTCATATAACACTGCCGCTCTGATAACGGAAGACTCAATCCAGCTTTATCATAAATCGAAATTGACGCCAGGAGCCGAGGCAATGCCTTCGTGGTGGATTCTACGTATGATAAAGGATAGCTCACTAGACCTCGGCGGAACAGTGGGAACTTTGAAAAAAGATACAGTGGCAAGAACATTATCGTTTGATAATCATAAAGTTGGCGTTTTAATATGCTATGAATCAGTGTTCGGAGACTACGTCAGCAAATTCGTGAAAAATGGCGCTGATTTGCTGTTCGTAATCACTAATGACGGCTGGTGGGGCAACTCGCCGGGACATAAACAACATCTTGAATTTTCAAAACTACGCGCAATCGAAACACGCCGGAGCGTGGCGCGTTCAGCTAATACAGGCATATCCGGGTTTATCAACCAACGCGGCGACATAATTGAGCAAAGTAATTATTGGGAACAAACAGCTTTGCGCAACACGTTGAAAACCAATGATAAACAGACTTTTTACGTTCGCCACGGCGATTATCTATATAAAATCTCGGTCTATCTGACAGCCTTGCTCGTCGCTTTGACCATTGTCAAACTAATCTTTGGAAAACAATGGAAAAACTGAGTCTCGCGCCGTTTCAGGGAATTACCGATGTCGTTTACCGCAATGTTTTCAAAAAGCATTTTTCCGGTATCGACAAGTTTTATACGCCGTTTTTCACGGGAATTCAAAAAGATAACTCGAAAAGCCTGCGCGGCGAAGAAATAAGTCCCGACTTCAATGACGTGAACAACGTGGTCCCACAAATTCTGAGCAATACCGCCGAAGAAATTGTCCGATTTGCAAATCAGTGTAAATCAATGGGATATCGTGAGTTTAACCTGAATATGGGATGCCCTTTCCCTCGTGTCGCCAACAAAACACGAGGCTGCGGCCTCATGGCTGACCCCGATCGTACCATCAAGATGCTGAACGACGTTTTTGAGCAGCTCGATGGCATAAAATTCAGCATAAAATGCCGCCTCGGTTATTACAACAATGAGGAGATTTATGCCTTTATTGACACCTTTAACTCATTGCCATTCAGCGAGATAATCGTTCATCCTCGTATCGGAAAACAAATGTACACCGGCGAGGCGTCGTTGGAGAAATTCAAGACATTGATACCATTGATAAACAAACCTTTGGTGTACAATGGCGATATTTTCGATGTCTCTCGGTATAATCACGTAACGATGCAATGTAGAGACGATGTGTACATCGTCTCTACAATAATGTTGGGTCGCGGTCTCCTCACCAATCCATTCCTCGCTGAACAGATTCAAAACATTGATAATCAACAAGATAAAAAACAACGTCTTCATAATTTCGTCGTCAATTTATATGTCGAACGACTGCATCATGCCGGCGGAAGCCCGAAAATCATCGGAAGCATGAAGGAATTGTGGAAATATATGATGAATATCTTCGACGACCCGCAGAATGTTTGGCGTAAAGTTAAGAAAGTCAATCATCTGGATGAATACGAGGAGGCCGTAGAAACAATTTTTAACGAACAAAATTTAATAATATGAAAAAGATACTCTATTCATTGATTATCAGCGTGTTGCTGGTATCTTGCGCCGTAAAACAGCCGAAAACTACACTTGAACAGAAGGAACTGGTGATTCTCTCAATAAACGACATGCACGCAAAGATAGAGAATATGCCGCGTCTCGCTTTTGTAGTCGACAGTTTGCGCAATTTGTATCCCGAACTGGTCGTCGTGAGCGCAGGCGATAACCGTACAGGCAATCCTTACAACGACAAATTCCCGACACAGCCTAATTTCCCTATGGTCAACATAATGAATGAGATAGGCTTCGACGTGTCGGCACTCGGCAACCATGAATTCGACGGCAACATCGATGGAATCAGATATTTCGTCAACACCTCAACGTTTCCGGTGATTTGCGCCAACGCATATTTTACAGGTTATCCTGATTTGCAACTTCCTGATTATACGACAATTACAAGAAAAATTAATGGTAATGACATCAAAATAATAATGGTCGGCATGATAGAAACCGGAAACGACGGAAAGCCGAGTTCTCATGAGAAAAACATGAAAAATGTCGATTTCAAGCCTGCCGATAATGTGATTGGCAGCTATATGCATCTGAAAGACAGCTGCGATGTTTTTGTGCTGCTCTCACATTGCGGACTGATAGATGAGCTGAAATTTGCCGAGAAATACCCGGAGTTTGACTTGATAATAGGCGGTCACTCGCATGATCTATACACAAAACAATTTGATAACGGCGTGCTTTACACCCAGTCGAAGTCATATGTGACTTACGCAACCGTTACAAAAATCAAGTTCAAAAAAGATAAAATTATCTCAAAAGAAGCTCAACCGATTGACTTAAGGAAAGTTATAAAATCAAACCCAACAATACAAAAAGAAGTTGACGGCTATTACGCCAATCCTGATTTTCACACCGTCCTGGGATTTGCCAAAACGCAATTTGACGGCTGGGATGCCCTCGGTGCCTTTATGGCCGACGCTTCGCGTTACATCACAAAAGCCGATATAGGAATGCAGAATCCTGGTGGCGTGCGCCTCGACAGTCTGCATGCCGGAAATCTTGACAAAGCCGATATCTTTGCCCTCGATCCATTTGATAATGAACTGGTTATCGCAAAAATGACAGGCCGGCAAATCGAAGATTATCTTAATGTGGCATCAACTGCCGACAATGACTGCGTTCATGTGTCAGGAATCACCTATACAATCGATTACATTCATTCCGATGACGGACAATCCGGCTTTATGAATGCAAAAGTGTATCTCGAAAACGGCGAACCTATTGACCCTGAAGGAGTTTACACCGTCGCCATCAACAGCTACATGGCAAAATGGGCAAAAGACCGTTGCATAAGCATCGAAACAACCGAATTTACAGCCAACGATGGCGAAATTTTATACTTGAAAGATCATAAAACAGTTGATTATAAAGGAATTAGCCGCTACACTTTAACAAAAAAATATTAAAATGAAAATATTGCTCATTCGTTTCAGCTCAATAGGCGACATCGTTCTCACCACCCCAGTGATTCGCTGTATCAAGCGGATGGACGACGACATTGAGCTTCATATGCTTATAAAAGAAAAATTCGCGAGCCTGTCGCACAACAATCCTTATGTTGACAAGACTATCGAATATTCTAACTCTATCCGCGATGTAATAAAAGAGCTGAAGAAAGAGGAATACGACTATGTCGTTGATTTACAAAAGAATAGTCGCTCTAAGCGCGTCTGCATGGCGTTGGGCTGCGAACATCATTCGTTCCATAAACTCGATTTTCAGAAAATGCTTCTCACTACATTCAAAATCAACAAGTTACCTGATGTCCATATCGTTGACAGGTATTTTGAGGCAGTGGAACCGCTAGGCGTGAAAAACGACGGACGTGGACTCGAGTTTTACATCTCTGAAACCAATATGATGCAGGAACCTGATATCCCTGAAGAGTTTAGAAACGGATTCTACGCCATCGCAGTGGGGGGAAGCTATAACACCAAGGTGATGCCTACCGATAAGGTTATCGAAATAATCGAGAAACTCGACGAACCGGTGATTCTGCTCGGCGGACCAGCCGACATGCAACGCGCAAAAGTGATTGCCGATGCAGTGGGAGAGAACGTGTGGAATCCAGTGGGAATGCTCAACCTCGAACAATCAGCATCAATAATTAAAATGTCGAAAGCTGTTCTGACCGGCGATACCGGCATGATGCACATCGCCGCAGCATTCAACAAACCGATGGTGTCGGTCTGGGGCAATACCGTGCCTGAATTCGGAATGTACCAGTACTATCCCGAAAAGAGCGAACGACAAAAAAATATCATCGAGATTAAAGACCTGAAATGCCGCCCGTGCTCAAAACTCGGCTACAAAAAATGCCCGAAAGGTCATTTCAAATGCATGAATTTGATAAACACCGACAAAGTGGTTTCATTACTTAAAGTTGATTAGCATGTTATTCGTTAAGACATTCGTTTTCAATCAGATACAAGTCAACACCTACATCGTTTACAACGAAAATAAGGAGTGCGTCATCATCGATGCAGGTAATCTTGAGCCTTATGAGGACAAACAGATTTTGGATTATATCGACAAAAATGGTCTGAAACCATTGATGTTGCTCAACACCCACTCGCATATCGACCATGTGATGGGAAACAAGATTATTGCCGACAAATACCATGTGGAATTGGCAGCTCATCCTATCGAAAAGCCGTTTTACGACAAGGTATGGGTTTACGCCGCCGCTTTTGGCATCAACTTCACGCAAGATAGATGTCTGACTCCGACAAAAGACCTCAACGACGGCGATATTATCAATATTGGCAACGATAAATTAAAGGTGTTGTTTACACCAGGACACGCTCCTGGACATGTCTGCTTCTACGATGAGAAAGATGGCATGGTTTTCACCGGCGACACCTTATTTTACAGGGGAATCGGACGCTGCGACCTGCCTGGCGGCAACTATTCCACAATAGAAAAAAGTCTTCGCGATGTGCTTTACCAACTGCCCGACGACACAATCTGTTACTGCGGTCACGGCCCACAGACTCGCCTCGGCGACGAAAAACGCAATAATCCCTATATAACAGTTTAGAGTAGAGACGGTCGGTCGACCGTCTCTTAAACAAAAAAAGCACTGAATTCAGTGCTTTTTTGTATCGGGTAAGGGAATCGAACCCTTATTTCGACAGTGAGAGTGTCGTTACCTAACCGTTAGTAGAACCCGACCTCATTTGCGCTGCAAAAATACAACAATTTTTGATACGCACAACAATTTTTTTCAAAAATTTAGACTTTAGTCATGAGACCTTAGACCTTAGCAAAATAACTAAAGTCTAAGGTCTAAAATCTAAGGTCTATTTTTTCACGATCTTCTTTACCACGCTATTTCCCCTCTTGTCGCTGATTCTCACGAAGTATAAGCCCTCATTCAAATCCTCGACATTGATTTCGTTTCTGCTTTCAACAAACAAAACCTGCTGGCCGACAGCGTTGAAGATTGCCACACTCTGAACGTTGTTGCTTTCAATGTGCAAGACATTGCTCATCGGGTTAGGATAGACCTTGGTCTCGGCCGAAATCTCATCAATACCAAGCAATGAGCCATCAATATAAATAGTAAGGTCGATGTTACCACCATCCGATATGATGCAAATAGTTGTTACTGCCTCATCTCTATTTAAGTTAGGATTGATACCAACATTAACCAAGAAGTTTTCGCCAGGTGCTAAAGTATAAGGCAATTCAGGGAAATCCAAAGCCAAATATTGTGTATCAGGATGAGCTGTACTGGTTGGCTCGTAAACCTCTGTAATTACAATAGGTGTCTGTGTTCCTGTATTGCCGTTAGTCACACCAACCACCATAGTCGGCTCATTCATAAAATAAACCGTTTCTGATGTATATAAGCCACAGTCGATAGCTGTATCCAATACTTCAACCATCACGGTGCGTGTACCTAACGATGTGTTGATGTCAATCTGTGCTTCGACATAACCTTTATCACCTTTAGGAAGAATCGGAATAGTCGCAAGAGCAACGTTTACTTCAAGAGTGCTACCTGGAGTTAATGTATATGGAAGTATAACGCCGTCATCGATATCCAAATATTTATTATTTCCAAAATCATAATTGACATCATAGCTCTCAATCACGACATCAGCTGATGTTTCATTGGTAATGTAGAACGGAACTTCTTCCCAGTTACTTGTCAAATACACTGTTGAAGGAGAAATCACCAGCTCGCCTGACGGGCTGTGAGGTCCGACAGTGAAATGGTGCGGGTCGAGCTCAGCAAAAACGGGCTGTGTGTAACGGTGTCCCGATTCATCGGCGCCGAAAACATAATAATCAATCTCCGAACCGCCTTGATAGCCGGTGATATAGCCCACGTATTCGTCAGGCTCGCCAGTGGCTGTCATGTGCGCCACTTGATAAGCGCCGCCGTCGATGCTATAGTAAACCAATAATGAGTCCTGTTTTAAATCCATGCCGCTGTAGGCGATAAACTTGCTGGTTACAGGATATTCGGCTTGCCATTCCTCTTCGCCGTGATACACATCGCGATGGTCGACAAACAGCATGTTGAAGTCCATCACGCCACGGGTGCGGCAGTGAAGAGCATCAGTGTTCTCCCAACCTGTGCTCCAGTCGTTGTTAGTAACACCAACAACTTCGTAGCCTGGCATAGCGTCACGATATACCTGCAATGCAGATTCGTTGTATGATGAATTGCTGCCAAGTGGCACATACACTGTCTTGTTAAGAATCAACGAGTTGGTGTAAGGTGCAAGTGTGTTTCCGCCTGGTTCGTCAACACGGTAAACGCGATAAGGATAGCCCCAGCAGCAGTTTGTTGTCTCGAAATACTGTGCAACGGACTCATAATCAGCATAATGTGAGTTGCTTTGTGGCACGCGGGCAATCAAAATCTTATCTGGTGCGAGGTACTTGCCCCAGCAGTCGACGTGTGCGATGTAGTCGCCCTGAGGGTCGATGGTTACATGGTAAGGGTCAATGCCGAGATAGTCACGCATCTTTTGGCGCACGTTGGCTTCATTATTACCGTTTTCCTGAAATACCAGCTCATCGCTCACACCATGTCCACGGCCATCTTCCATCATGTTACCGCCTGTGTGCTCGAGGTTCATGCCGTACATCGGGATCTGCCAGAAGTTGGCGAAAACACCCGACATATTGTCGTCGTTAGGACGCGGACGGTTGTAAATATTGTCGACGATAGCTGGATTTCTGTCCTCGAAGATGTACCACGGACCGTAGTCGCGAACCCAATATGAATCAGATGCGGCATTCACCCAAGTCACGTTGTCCATGTTCACGCCAGCACTCTGGAATGAGCTCTGTGCGCTGCTCTGGTATGACGATGAAACAATGCAGTAAACATGGCAGTTGTTTGCCAATTGCACTACCAAACTTGTAGGAATTCCGAGTGGGTAACGGATCATCACGCCCTGCATAGGCTCAAACTCAGCCACAAAACGTGGTGTTCCTGTCGGAGGGTCGGTCTCAACAAAATTGATAGCCCTGACAGGCGTATTCATTTCTTCTTCTGAGAGATAATGCCATCTCTTCCAATCCGGAGTGGTCTGCTCCTGCGCACTTGCCTTAATGCTGAACACTAAAGTCAAAATCGCTAAACTTAATAATATTCTCTTCATTTTTGTAAAAAATTTGTCTTAAATGTTTTTTTAGCCTGCAAAGATACTTATTTGTTGAATATAATCGTTATTTTTATTGATTTTTTTTGTAATTTTGCAACCTAAATAATTATGGAAATGAGCTGCATATTATTGATTTTCTTGACGTTTGCGCAAATTAACGACACCATCGTCACCACAGACACACTGACAGCCAATCAGCGTATTTTGAACGACTCAATCGACACATCTATTTTGGACGATATCGAGTTGGATTCCATTGACTATAACCTCCCGGATAGTATCCAAGAGCAGATGCAGAAGGTTTTTGATGACGAAAACTCTGGAAAAGGTATAGTCGATGAGTCTTTGGAAATGTTGGAAGCAATTGATACTCTGCAAGTTATACCATATTTCGAAGGTAGCTTGGTCAACACATGCAATTATCCTCCCGGATATATCCCGACATTTCCCGATAGCATCTACGCCCAACGTATCGAGGAACTGAACCGAAATACCACCATGGAACTTGTCTATAACAAGCATGTGAAGTCGTTTATCGATGTCTATGCTGTTCAAAAACGCGATAAAACCGAGCGAATACTGGGATTGACAGATGTTTATTTCCCGATTTTTGAACAGACTCTCGACAAATATAATATGCCTCTCGAACTAAAATATCTTGCAGTTGTGGAGTCAGCACTCAACCCTACAGCAGGTTCATGGGCTGGCGCAAAAGGTCTGTGGCAGTTTATGTATGCCACAGGAAAAGTGTATAAACTCAATGTCACCACCTTGGTTGATGACCGTTTCGACCCACTGAAGTCAACAGAAGCGGCCTGCCAACACCTTAACGACCTTTATAGCATGTTCGGCGACTGGTTCCTCGCACTTGCCGCATATAACTCAGGCGCTGGTAACGTGAAAAAAGCAATCAGAAGAGCAGGAGGAATCAAGAATTACTGGGCAATATGGCCTTATCTGCCTCGCGAGACACGCGGCTACGTGCCGGCTTTCATCGCTGTGAACTATGTGCTTAATTACTATAGCGAGCATAACATCTGCCCGCTCGACCCCGGTATCATTAAAAACGGAACAGATACAGTGATGGTTCACGATGTGCTTCACTTCGACCAACTTAACGAGATGCTCGGCATCCCGATGGCGGATATCAAATTCTTTAACCCGCAATATACAAAGTCTATAATCCCTGCAACAGATAAAAAACCTCTCGCACTTCGTATTCCTGAGAAATATGTCGATGAATATATCAACCACGAGAAAGAATTATACGTTTTTAAGACAAAAAGCGGCATCGATAAGGAAAAACTGGCCGAACAGATGAAAGCAATATCCGACAGAAGCGTGCATATCGTGAAAAAAGGCGAGACATTGAGCGTCATAGCACGCAAATATCATGTCGGAGTTAAACAGCTTAAGACATGGAATAATCTGAAATCGGACAACCTGAGAATCGGTCAGAAACTTATTGTTTACAGCTCAGGAGCACCAATGGCACAAGCGGGCAACCCTAAGCCAGTAGAACGCTCAACAACACAAACCGTCCATGTGGTTAAAAAAGGCGAGACATTAGGCAAAATAGCCCAGAAATACAAATGCTCCGTCACCGATCTGAAAAAATGGAACAACCTTAAGTCAAATAATATCCAAATCGGTCAGAAACTTAAGGTCTATGCACCCGAAACCAACAACGGCGAAGTGAAAACCACCGGCGATACTGTCTATACAGTGAAATCAGGCGATAATCTTACAAAAATCGCTAAGAAATACAACGTAACCGTCGATTATATCAAGAAGAAAAACAACCTTAAGAGCGACAACCTGAGTGTCGGTCAAAAATTAAAACTTTAAGCTCCAAATGATGGTCTCAACCTGCCTCAACAAGTCGCGTTTCGACTTGTTGGGGTAGTAAATATAACCCTCAACAGTGGTGATTTTGTTCGCTTCAGGATTGATAATGGTATAAGAAACATACGGTCCAGCCATAAAATCACCTTCTGTCTTCCATAATCCTCGCATCTCAACGGCATAACCCGCCGGAAAATCAGGTATGACAGTGAAAACAGGCTTTACAAACTCCTTGTCCAAGGTCATGTAGCTGCCGTCGGCAGGCCCCGGGATGTATTTTTTGGTGACCGAATCACACACTTTTATGAGCTTCTCCTCGCTTAAGTCATTGGTGCTTTTGTAAGGTAACTGATAGATTATCAATCCAAAACTCTTGTCAGTCTCCTCCCTTCTAAGCCATGTGAAATGGTCTTTGTTGGTGGCAACATAATATCCTTCAGGCACCGTCATGCTGAAACCGTAAGTCGATTTTAATGTCTCGACAATCTGTGAGTTTATCATCGGGCGGAAGAAATCCATAAAACGCGCACGCTCGTTTTTGTCGAAAATCTTTTTTAATGCATCTTTCTGATTATCAAAGACTTTAATCCAATCATCAGTGTCTTTTGCCTTGATTTTGATGGCATATTGCGGCGACGACTGCCAGTCATTCTGCGACTCTATGATTGGATTCGTCAAGTCAGGTACAATCTCAGCAATAATGAGGTTGCGGTGCTTCTTGAACATGTCGTTGAGCGCGTCGGCATTGATGTGAACCACCTTGAAGTTCTTCTCAGGCTGCGGCAGTCCATACTGCTCCTCTTCAAAGAATTCACGTACAGCATTTCCCAAACGGCCTTCCCATTGCTCGTCGTTCTGCGTCACAAGCAAAATCTCCGAAGTGCCACCTACCGAGCGGTCTAAACCTCTCTCAGCCTTTTTGTTTAAACAAGAAGAAAAAACCGCCGCAATCGCGATTGTTATAACAATGATTCCAATTTTTTTCATACTGTTGATTATCAAAATTATTTCTGCTACAAAATTAACGTAAAATTTCTGATTTTAATACATAATATGAAAAAAATCCTTATCTTTGCATCATAATTGAAACAAAATTGATTATGAACATGTTTTCAGTTTCATCGATTTCTCCTTCAAATATCGCAATTGTGAAGTATTGGGGAAAACATGGCAATCAGCTGCCAAACAACCCCTCAATCAGTTTCACGTTAAGCCGCTGCCATACAGAAACATTACTAAAAGCATCACGCAACGCTACCGACGGCTATTCTCTGCATTTTCTTTTTGAAGGAAATGAATCACCAAAGTTTAAAGAGAAAATAGAGAAGTATCTTATTGATAATCAACAGTATTTTGGTTTTTTAAAAGGTCTTGACATTGAAATTGAAAGCAGCAATTCATTTCCGCATTCTTCAGGAATAGCGTCCAGCGCTGCCTCGATGAGCGCATTGGTCTTATGTCTTTTAAAACTGGAAAAATATGTAAATCAGGATGTTACACCTGTCGATTTGCGAAAAGCTTCCATGCTTTCGCGACTAGCATCAGGTAGCGCAGCTCGTTCAGTGTATCCAGTGATGGCTTTGTGGGGCGCAACACCTTCAGTATCAGATAGTTCCGATGATTATGCAGTGCCGTTGGCAGATATGGTGAACCCCATTTTCAAATCATATCACGACAGCATCATGATCGTATCAAACAAAGAGAAAAGCGTTTCTTCACGTGTCGGTCATTCACTAATGAACGGTCATCCGCTAGCTGAACAACGTTACAAAACCGCAAGAGATAATACCGAACGCCTTATAAAAGTGTTGCAATGCGGTGATATTCAAGAGTTTATAGAAATAGCCGAGGCAGAAGCTCTGCAGCTTCACGAGATGATGGCGACATCAAATCCTCCATATAAGTTGATTGAACATAATACTCTGAAAATCATAGATTTAGTGCGTGAATATCGTCACGAAACAAATGTTCCTGTGTGTTTTACTCTCGACGCGGGACCAAATGTGCATCTGCTTTATCCTGACGACTCTGATGCTCAAGTGAAACAATTCATAAAAGAGAGTATTCTGCAGTACTGCAATGATTATCAATATATTGACGATGTCGTTCAAAACGAAGTGAAATTATAAAAACTAGCAACATGGAAATAAAAAAATACTACGGCAAAGTTATTCTTTTTGGCGAATATTCAATGATTTTCGGCTCGCCAGCCCTCCTCATGCCTCTCTATACCGGCGAGTCGCATTGGGATTATATCTGGCGCAATCATGGCAAGAAAAATTATTCGTCAAATCGGAGCCTTCACGCTTTTGCAAACTATCTCGAAGGCAGTGATTATTTTACCGAACATGTTGATGTTGAGAAGTTTAGAGCCGAACTAAAAAAAGGAATGTTCCTCGACTCATGTATACCTTCGGGCTATGGGGTGGGTAGCTCCGGCGCACTCACAGCAGCAGTTTACGACCGTTTCAAAAAAGATGAAATCGAAGATCTTATAGTGCTTAAGAAATTCCTCGGCGACATGGAAAACTGTTTCCACGGCAGCAGCTCGGGTCTCGACCCGCTCCAATGCTATCTCGGAAAGCCATTCATACTTACCGAAGATAAGAAAATAGAGATTCTTAAGAAGGATTTTGTGCCGGAAAATATCCATATCTTCTTGATAGACAGTAAGATAAAGAGCGAAACAAAAACTTTGGTGAACTATTTTAAAGAACAACGCGAAAACGAACGTTATCTGAAAGCTTTCAACGAGCTTTATGTTCCTTTCGTAGGCCGTTGCATCAAATCTATGGTGTCAGGCGATGTCAATGCATTCTTTGATGATTTGTCGCATCTCTCTTATTATCAAACAGTTATGATGCGTCCGATGATTACCGACAATATGCTTCCTCTCTTCTCGCTGAAACGAAAAGACGTTCATTTCCAAATAAAAATATGCGGATCCGGCGGTGGCGGATTCTTCCTCGGTTTCTCCGATGATGTGGAGCAAACCAACGCGTTTATGGCTGAAAAAGATTTCCCAATTACCTGGGTTATCTGATTGACTCTCTTAGTGATAGATAATATTCAACTCAGGACGGCTGCTTCTTAAGGCATTGATTTCCTTCGCCTTGACCTTTGAGCCGATAGCCTTTATATATCTTAACGAACTGAGTTTTGCAACTGGAGCCAGCGACTTGATGCTAGTGTTCGCAATATTCAATTCCTCAAGAGAAGTGCATTTTGCCAACACTTTGATATTCTTGATGTTAGTGTTTGAAATGTCCAGCACACGAAGATTGTTCATATACTCAAGTGGATTCAAATCCATAACACGTGTGTTTTCAAATGATAGCACCTCAAGCGTAGTCACATTAGCCAAAGCAAAGATATCGGTAATCGGATTGCCATCAATATGCAGCTCTTTCAAAACCTTGAGTTTGCTCAACGGATTCAAATCGGTGATGTGGTTATCGTTGATACTCAATTTCTTAAGGAACATCAACTCGTTGAGTGGCTCTAAAGTCGAGATAACAGTCCTTGTGTCAACTTCTATCTCTTCAATGTCGGCCACGGCTTGTAACTGCTCGGCTGTCGGGCTGATTCCAATCTCAACAATGTTTCGGAAAACTTCTCTCCAGCTGTCGTCAAGCATCACATCCCACCAACGTTGTAGCTTTTCGGTCTGATAGATTATCTTCACATTGGGCAATGAGCTCCTTAAATTGAACACCTGTTCCGGAGTCACCTTGCTGTGTTCGGCTTTGATAGCGGTGAGACCTTTCATGTTGCCTAGTGGCTCCAAATTTTCAATATTGGTGTTTTCAATGTTGATTTCCAATAAGTTAAGCAAATTTTCTAAAGGTGCTAAATCACTTGTTTTGGTGCCTTTCAAGTTGAGATATTTCAAATTGTGCAAGGCATGAAGTGGCGTCAGGTCTGTGATTTTTGTGTTTTCGAGGTTCAGGCTTTCGAGGTTGGTGAGCCTTTCAAGTGGTGCCACATCAATAAAACGCTGATCCAAAGTGAGCGTCTTCATGCTTATGATGACGTGCAATTCTTCGGCATCAGGCTCGGTGTTCGTGTTGTTTTGAGTAGAAAAAACGGTTTTCCATATCGCAGGCAGCCCGTCCCACCAGTCTTGTAGCGCCTTGGTCTCGTAAATGACCATCACATTGCTGTTTTCGTGCCTGAAACTGTCGGCTTTTTCCGAATCAACCAATGTATTGTCACAATAAATTCTTACGAGATGAGTCATGTCTTTAAGCGGCATCAGATCTTCAATATTTGTATTTCTGCATTGTAACTCGTTGAGTCTGATAAGATTAGCTAAAGGACTTAAGTCTGTGACCGGAGTTCCGTCGATAATGAGTAACTGCAGGTTTTCGAGATTTGCTATAGGTGTGAGATCCGAAATGCCTGTGTTGCTTAAATTGAGATAATGCAGCGATTGCGGTAATACTATTGAGTCGAGGCTGGTTACCTTAGAGTTTGATATGTCTAAGTCATTGAGCATTATGCAGTTACCTAAAACACTGATGTCTTCAATAGTGCTGTTGCTCAACGACAAATTAGTGAGTTGATGATAAAGTCCTATGATTTCGATATCGTTGAGGTTCAGGTTTTCTGCTCTCAGAACCTTGATGTCGTTGGTGTATCTCAAGTCGGAGATATCTGTTATAGCAGTGTTGCTGATATCTAACTTGTTGATTTTGTTGAGATTTCTAATTGGGGTGATGTCGTCTATATCAGTAAATGAGCAATCGAGGTTTTGCAGGTTGGAGAGCTCGTAAAGCGGGTCCAGCGAATGAATCAAATCGTTGCGACTAACATCGATGTCGGTTATTTTTGTAAATTCTGTCAGTTTTTCGTACAATGCTGGCATGTCGCATGCTATGGTGCTTTCGACGAGGCTGTCATCGACTATCACGATAGAGTCGCGATAGATGTGCGCGATGGTGTAAATCTCGATGGAGTCGAGGATGAACTGGTCATCGCCGAAATACATTTTCCACGCTGCCGGCATTCTGTTCCACCAAAGTCTAAGTTCCTCAGTCTCATTAGGTTTAGTGGTGTACATGCTTGCGATTTTCAGGTCTTTTTTCGAAGGGTCAATGTTGATCTCCATAAATCTCTTGCACGTGTTGTGGACAGTGTCGCCAACAATTGTGTGTCCTGCAATGGTTCTCATCATCGTCACTTTGAAATATGTGTCGCCGTTATCGTTCACCTGCGGCTTGATGTCGTCGATTTTAAAGGTGAAAGTGATGTCCTTGAAGAAAAAATCGATATCTTTCAGATAGGCCTGCACGTCCTTATTAATATAGGTGCTGCGGCCGTCGTCAAGGTCGTCTTCAATTTGAACCTCGTTGTCAAGGAAAATCTTGGCATAGCTTTCCTTGAAAATGATGTCCTTTTCTTGTGCCGTGGCATCAGGATTTCCGATGAAAGAGAAAGTCTCTTCAAGGTACTTGACCATCATCGTAATCTGCTGGGAATATTCATCGATTTCGTTCTTGCTCAAGCTGCTCTTTTGTGCGAAAACGTTATGGCAAGACAAAAATAAAACCGCAATAAAAACTAATTTTTTCATTTTTTAGGTTGATAAAGCTTTATAAGAGATGCTTTTTCTTCGTCTTTAAGATAAAATAGGTTGGAGATGAGCCATCCTGAGTTGTAGCCGTCGCGGTTGAACCACGATACCTCAAAATACCAGTTTTTAATCTGAAAAACATGGAATTTAACGCTGTCAACGCGCTCAAAAACGAGATTTCCTTGTTTTATTTCGTAGAAAAATAATGTCAGATAATCAGGCTGATAATCGGTAGATGCGTAATACTCAACGATTTGCTTGTCGCTGAACACTTTGTAAATGTTCATGAAGTCGAGTTCATGGCTCATAGGATGTAAGAAGTGTTTCTCACGTTCCGCCAGCTCGCCTTGCGGAAAATATTTCTGAAACTCGGAGAAGAACACATTGGTAATCACCCACTTGGAGCCTAATCCTTCTTCTTCGAGAGCCAAAATAATGCTTACATCCACGTCTTTGCCTTTCCATTTGAATTTGGCTGACACCTCAGAGTACCAGTCGCCTCCAAGAAACTCCATAAACTGGTTGTTTTTGATGAGGTCTTCCACGAAAAAGTCGCGCAAAGCGCCTGATGTCCTTGGATTTTCGAGGTCGAACAGCAGCGGGAGCACGTCTTTGCGTTTGTCCGGATTTCTGAAGCTGGCGTCGTTCTGATTGAGTTTTTTACCGTATTGGTCCTCTTCGTAATTAAATCTGTTGATAAACTGTCCCATCTGCTTGGTCATGGTGTAGAGCGCACGCTCGTCCATCTCTACGTCACCGAGGTTGCCAAGTACTTGGGCGTCAACGTTAAAACAAAGTGCCAGCGCGAAAACTGGCACTATAATTTTCAAAATCTTGTTCATTATTTAATTGTGGTTTCTTTAACACGCATGTCGCCAAGCAACACATCCCAGAAGCCTATGAGACGGCCACCGATTTGTGTCTCTTTGCGTTTCACATAAACTGTGATGTCTTTCTTTGTGGTGTCCTGATAAACGAGTCGTCCTTCAGCGTCATATCCTTTGAATGTCTGGAAAATTGTGATGACACCGACATATGTCCCGTCAGGTTGACGTTGTAAGTCAGACACATACTGAATTTTATACCAGTCAATCTCAACACGGTCGTAGTTGAGACGCATCAGTCTCTCGAGATATGGACGTACTTTGAAGTACTCGATGTTCTTCTTTGCCAATGACGAGACGCCGATTTCCGCGTCAGGAGCGAAAAGCTCTTCGGCGCGGTCGATAACTCTGTTGGCCTCGCTCCATGGAGTGTTTTTCGAGCCAATGAGCTTGATGTATTTCGACAAATCACGGACTTTCTCAAGTGCAAGACTGTCAATGGCTTGCTTGCGTTCCGGGCTGAGTTCCGGCTCCTGTGCGAAAGCCTGATAGCCGGTGAGTGCGAAAAATGCGAATGCTATTGCAAATAATACCTTTTTCATCTTATTTCTTTATTAATTCGAGTTCTGTAATCTTGTTTTCTGCATTAAATTTCACGTTGTCAACGCCTACAGTGACCTTTTTCTGGTCTTTCAGATAGTTGAGGTAGTTGACAGCTGTGGTCGGACGGTCGTAGTCACCGAAGTTGTTCAAACGGATAAGCACCACAGCGTCAGGCGATTCGAACAAATCGAGAGCCTCTCTGATGTATTTGTTGGCGGTGTTGACATCCGTGGCGTTGGCAATGAGGTCGAACAATTCAGCGAGACCGGTCTTGGGCTTGTTCTGCTCCTCCAGCTCACGCAGACGCTGTTCTTCCTCGATGCGTTTCAACTCAGCGAGACGGTCTCTCTCAGCAATGGCTTTGGAAACCTTAATCTCAGCAAGCTCGATCTTCTCCACAATCTCAGGGTTTTTCTTTGAAAAATCAATTTTCTTAATTTCTTCGATGCGCTCGAGCTGCTCCTCTAACGTCCATTCCGTTTCGTCATTCAAAATGGCATCCAAATCTTTGGTAGCCTGAGCCACCAGCATTTTGTACTCTTTCTTAGATAGTTTTTTTGACGATTTGCAACTGCTTGCTCCACAAATTGTTACGAGAGCAATCATCGCT
Organism: uncultured Bacteroidales bacterium; assembly: GCA_905233445.1. Lineage (GTDB taxonomy): Bacteria > Bacteroidota > Bacteroidia > Bacteroidales > F082 > Limimorpha. Next base: position 33,199 of record CAJOEP010000004.1, read on the forward strand.
AAAATAATGATACTTTTAAACTGTTTTAACATATTGCTGTAATTTTTATCATTGTATTAATAACTCGCAAAGTTAAGAAATATTTTGATAGGATGCACCACAATTGAAGATTTTTTCGCAATTTTGAGGTCGAAATGAGATTTTACAACATCCCGATATTTTTACCCGAACTCGCTTGTCCCTTCAGATGCGTTTACTGCAACCAGTATAGTATCACCGGAAAACAAAAACTACCTGATATTCAAGAAGTTAAGAATACAATAGAGAACTATTTGGCATCTTTTAAAGAAAAAGATAGGTTTGTGGAGGTTGCTTTTTTCGGCGGAAATTTTACCGGCCTACCCGAAAAAATGCAGGACGAATTTTTGGAAGTGGTGCAGCCGTATCTCGAAAAAGGCGTAATTGACGGCGTCAGATGCTCGACAAGACCCGATTATATCGATGAAAAACGTGTAAAAACGTTGAAAAACTTCGGTATGCGTAACATTGAACTCGGAGCGCAGACCACAAACGATGAGATTTTGCGAAAATGCGGTAGGGGACATTCCTTTAAAGATATTGAAAACGCTTCGCAAATCATTGTCAATGAAGGAATTACACTCGGACTCCAGATGATGCTCGGACTGCCGTTCGATAATTTTGATTACGATATGCAAACGGCACGCGACATCGTGCGGCTCGGTGCCAAAGAAACACGTATTTATCCTTGTATCGTGGTGAAAGACACTGAGTTAGAGAGACTTTACCACAATGGCGAATATGCTCCTCTGACTTTGGATGCGGCGGTTGAACAATCGGCTGCTTTATACGAATTTTTCACTGAAAATGAAGTGAAAGTGCTTCGTGTAGGACTTCACACCTCTGAAGATTTAAATGGCGACGCTTTTGTTGCGGGACCTTATCATAAAAACTTCGCCGAGATGGTGCTAAGCCGCCTTTGGGGCAGAAAATTCGACAAAATTGACGAGAAATCCGATAATATTGTCATTGAAGTCCCTGAAAATCAATTGAATCACGCGATAGGGTATAAGGGGGAGAACAAAAAGAAATTGCAGGAACGATATAAAAAAGTGGAGATTAAACCAACCCCGTCATTTCGAGCGAAACGGAGTGGAGTCGAGAAATCTCCTGTCATTATCATCGCCAGCTCCACCATGCCACCAGCAGCCAAGGAAACCCTATTAAAAATGGGCTCCGTCACCTGGCTCGAGCCTTCAGATTTGGCGTATCCTTCAATCTCGTCACATCCCGACATCTTCTTCTTTTGCCATAATGAAAGATATTGTGACTCAGTGATTTATGCGGAAAATGTCCATATTAATTTACCTTCAAATATAAAGGCAATAAAAGGCGAAAAATCAGTCGGTCATAAATATCCCGAAACAGTTCCATACAACGCCGTCGGAATAGATAACATGTTGATACATAATATGTTATATACCGATTCTTCCATATTGGAAAAATATGGAAAAATGTGGACAAAATCCGTGCAACTCCATGTGAATCAAGGATATACACGATGTAATTTGTTGGCATTGGATGAAAACAATTTCATAACATCCGATTTCGGTATAAAGAAAATGTTGGAAGAAAACGGCCGTACTGTTTTTTATGTTGACCCGCATCAGATCGCACTTCCGGGTCATGACCATGGCTTCTTCCCGGGCTGCTGCGGTCTCGTCAACGACAACGTGGTGGTGTGCGGCTCATTGAAGTATCTGAAGGAATGTAAGGAACTGAAAAAGTTTATTCGTCGCAACAAAATGAAAATCATCGAATTATACGACGGAGAGCTTGTTGATGTCGGGAGCATTTTCTTTATTCAGAATCAGAAAATTTAGTTATTTTTGCAAAAAATATCTGTCGTGAAAAAAATAGAGCTTCTTTCTCCAGCGAAAAACCTTGAGGTCGGAATCGCAGCCATAAACCACGGCGCTGATGCTGTTTATATCGGCGGACCGAGTTTCGGCGCGCGTGAGAAAGTGGGCAACAGCATCGAAGACATCGAAAAACTGTGCAACCACGCTGCGATTTTTGATGCGAAAATATACGTCACTCTCAATACTTTGTTGTTTGATAATGAGTTGGAGCAAGCTCGGAAAATAGCTTGGGACTGCTACAATGCCGGTGTCGATGCGTTGATAGTGCAGGATATGTCTCTCCTGATGATGGACATGCCTCCTATTGCCTTGCATGCATCGACGCAATGCAACAATACTACCGCAGAGAAGGTGAAGTTTCTTGAAGATGTCGGCTTCGAACAAGTGGTGCTTGCTAGAGAATTGAGTATCAATGAGATAAAAGAAATTCGATCAAAGACGACAGTGCCGTTGGAGTTTTTCGTCCACGGTGCTTTGTGCGTCAGCTACAGCGGCCAGTGCTACCTGAGTCAAGTCATCGGACGCCGCTCCGCGAATCGCGGAGCGTGCGCACAACCTTGCCGCCTGAAATGGAATCTCGAAGATGAAAACGCTAACACGTTGATAGCCAATCGTCATCTGCTTTCACTGCGCGACATGAACAACTCGAAAAATCTTGAGGAACTCATCGACGCAGGCATTACATCTTTCAAAATCGAAGGTCGCCTCAAAGATGCTGACTATGTGAAGAATACGACGGCGTTTTATCGTCAGGCATTAGACGAGATAATAGCTAGAAGACCTGATTTGTCTAGGTCTTCACGAGGAATATCAACACCATCATTTATTCCGAATCTTGAGAAGTCGTTTTCCCGCGGTTTCACCGATTATTTCATTCACGGCCGTCAAAAGAATATCGACGCTCCATTTACCCCTAAATCAATGGGAGAATACATCGGCGAAATCAAAAAAATCGATGGTAAACGCCTGACAGTCAAGCTGAAAGAAGGCATTACCCTTCACAACGGTGACGGACTTTGTTTCTTGGATGAAAACAATGAATTGCAAGGGTTTAATGTCAATGGAGTCGATAATGACTCGATACTCAGCTCAGCGCCGTTGTCATTCCGAGTGCCGCAGGCGCGAGGAACCTCATTGTATCGCAACTATGACATTCAATGGCAAAAATCCGTAGAAAACTCCAACGGCAACCGAAAGCTCCCAATCAACCTTGAGCTCTCTGAGACCTCCGATGGCTTCAAGCTGACTGCGAAAAACGAAAACGTCAGCATTTGCTTGCAATGTCAGAAAGACACTGCAAAAAATCCCGAAAAGGCACTCGAAACCATCCGCACCAAATTATCGCAATGGGGTGATACAAAATTTGTTATTGAAAATGTTGATATTCAATTAGATACAATATATTTCATTCCAGCATCGGTTTTGGGTGAGATGAAGCGCCAACTGGTGGCGGAATTGGAGAAATCGTTGATTGAACGGCATCGTGTGGCACGTCCTGTAGAGACGCACGGCCGTGCGTCTCTACAAACGGTTTTTCCGGCTAACGATTTGTCATATTTGGGCAACGTCACCAATTCCCTGTCCTGCCAATTCTATGAGAATCACGGCGTTACGCATATCGACGATGGTCTGGAAAAAACGATGCAAAATGGCGAAATCGTGGTGATGACGACAAAACATTGCATCCGCTACGCCAATGGCATGTGCGCCAAGGAAACAGGAAAAACCGCCACACCATTATATATCAGCAACGAACGTGGCCGTTTCCGCCTCGACTTCGACTGCAAAAATTGTTGTATGAAGGTGGTCAGTATTTAAAAAATGTGTAAATTTGCAATTTTGTAGAATATAATTATTAAACGATATGTTTAGAACTCATACTTGTGGTGAACTTCGCATGGCCAACGTGGGCCAGGAAGTCACTTTGAGCGGCTGGGTGCAGCGCGTGCGCGACAAAGGCGCCCTGCTTTGGATTGATCTCCGTGATCGTTATGGTATTACGCAACTCTTTATGCAAGAAGGAGTTAGCTCGGCTGAGACGATGAAGACCGCCCGCGAGATCGGACGTGAATTTGTCATTCAGGCTAAAGGCGTCGTGGTGGAACGCGAGTCTAAGAACCCGAAAAACCCGACAGGCGACATCGAACTGAAAGTCGAAAGCCTTAAGATTTTGACCACCTCGAAGGTGCCTCCGTTCACAATCGAAGACGTGAGCGACGGCGGCGACGACATCCGCATGAAGTACCGTTACCTCGACCTGCGCCGCAACCCAATCAAGAATAACATCATCTTGCGCCATAAAATGGCACAGGAAGTTCGTAAATATTTGTCAGGCAACGACTTCCTCGAGATAGAGACCCCTTGCTTGATTAAATCTACCCCTGAGGGCGCACGCGACTTCGTGGTGCCATCACGTATGAACCCTGGCGAGTTCTATGCTCTTCCGCAGTCACCTCAGCAGTTCAAGCAGCTCCTCATGGTGGCAGGTTTCGACCGTTACTTCCAGATAGTGCGCTGCTTCCGCGATGAAGACCTCCGTGCCGACCGTCAGCCTGAGTTCACACAGATCGACTGCGAGATGTCGTTCGTTGAACAGGAAGACGTCATCAACATGTTCGAGGGCTTGGCAAAACATTTGTTCAAGACCATCAAAGGCATCGAATTTGGCGATTTCCCAAGAATTACTTGGCATGACGCTATGAAATATTATGGTTCAGACAAGCCGGATATCCGATTCGGGATGAAGTTTGTCGAACTCAACGATGTGGCGAAAGGTCACGGCTTCTCGGTGTTCGACGAGGCAGAACTCGTGGTCGCCATCAACGCTGAAGGCTGCGCAAACTACACCCGCAAGCAGACCGACGCGCTCACGGATTTCGTGAAACGTCCGCAGGTGGGAGCGAAAGGCCTCGTTTACGTGAAATACAACGAAGACGGCACAATCAAATCGTCGGTCGATAAGTTCTACACACCTGAGGTTTTGAAGACATGGCTCGACAAATGCAACGCTAAACCAGGCGATATGCTGTTGATTCTCAGCGGCAAAGCTATGCCGACCAGAGTTCAGATGAACGCTCTGCGTCTCGAGATGGGTAACCAGCTCGGCTTGCGCGATTCTAACGTGTATAAACCATTGTGGGTCATTGACTTCCCGCTTCTCGAATGGGACGAAGAGACACAGCGTTACTATGCAATGCACCATCCGTTCACTGCTCCGAAACCAGAGGATGAATACCTCCTCGAGCAGCCTGACAAATGGGGTGAGATTCGCGCAAACGCTTACGACATCGTGCTCAACGGCACTGAAGTCGGCGGCGGCTCGGTTCGTATCCACGACAAGAACCTGCAGAAGAAGATGTTCCACACCCTTGGCTTCACTGACGAGAAAGCTCAGGAGCAGTTCGGCTTCCTCATGAACGCCTTCGAATACGGAGCACCACCTCACGCAGGATTGGCATTCGGATTTGATAGACTTTGCTCGCTCTTCGGTGGCCAAGACTCAATCCGTGACTTCATCGCATTCCCAAAGAACAACCAGGGACGCGACGTCATGGCAGAGTCACCGTCACCGATAGCAGATGAACAGTTAGCGGAGTTACAAATTAAATTGGATTTAAAATAAGAGTTAGAGTAAAGAGTAGAGAATAGATAAGAACAGTATTTTCTCTATACTCTATACTCCATACTCTATACTCCAAAATATATGTTATGAAACGAGTATTAATTACAACCGGTGGCGGCGACTGCCCTGGCCTCAATGCGGTGATCCGCGCTATTGTGAAGCGTGCGTCGCAGGAGAAAGACTGGGAGGTCCTCGGCAGCATCCAGGCCTTCAACGGAGTGCTTTGGGAGCCGCAGGAGATAGTGCGCCTGACACCTGAAGTCGTGCGCGGGATACATTTCCGTGGTGGCACGATAATCGAGACAACAAACAAAGGCGGCCCGTTCTCATGGCCTGTCAAGAAAAACGACGGCACATGGGAGATTGTTGACCGCTCCGACGAGATGATCCGTCGCCTGGAATATATGGGCGTTGATTGCGTCATCAACATCGGTGGCGACGGCTCACAGCGTATCTCGCAGAAGCTGTATGAGAAGGGCTTGAACATCATCGGCGTGCCGAAGACCATCGACAACGACCTCTCGATGACCGACTGCACCTTCGGTTTCCAGACCGCAGTGCAGATCGCCACAGAAGCAGTCGATAAGCTTGTGACAACAGCAGCATCTCACAACCGTGTATTCGTGCTTGAAGTCATGGGACGTGACGCTGGCTGGATCGCGCTGAACGCAGCAATAGCTGGCGGTGCCGAGGTGTGCTTATTACCGGAGTTCCCTTACGACGTCAACATAGTGAAAAAACGTCTCGAGGAGCGTTTTCACAACGATCGCGGTCATGCCATCGTGGTCATCAGCGAGGGCGCGAAGCCGAAAGACGGCACCCAGATCTTCACCAAGAGCAACGAGCCTGGCTATGAGAACGTGAAGCTCGGCGGCATCGGAGTGAAGTTTATTGAGCAGATGAAAGCCGCTGGTTTTGAACACGATATGCGTGAGACGACGCTCGGTCACCTGCAGCGTGGCGGCGTGCCGATCGCTTACGACCGTGTGCTCGCGTCACAGTTCGGCGTGAAGGCGTTTGAGATGGTTTTGAATCAGGAATACGGTCACATGGTGGCCTATCGTCACCCGCATGTGATAAGCGTGCCGATCAAAGACGCTGTGGCGAAGATGAACTTCGTAGAGCCTGATTGCGACCTTATCCGCACCGCAAAAGGACTGAATATTTCGTTAGGAATCTAAAGGATATTCATGCGGTTCGCGTCCTGTTTCAGGAAGACGAACAGCATCATAGAAAACATCAAGAGGCTTGAGCCTCCGTAACTTAGGAATGGCAATGGGATGCCGATGACAGGCACTAATCCGATTGTCATTCCTATATTTATGGCAAAATGGAAGAAGAAGATACACGCTATCCCATAGCCATAAATTCGGCTGAACGGCAATCGTTGTCGCTCGGCTAAGTGAATGATTCTCAATATCAAAGCAAGATAAAGAGCTATCAGGAAGAAGCATCCTACGAAGCCGTTTTCTTCTCCGATGGTGCAGAAAATGAAGTCGGTGTGCTGCTCCGGCACGAAGTTGTATTTCGTCATGGTGCCTTTGAGATAGCCTTTGCCCGAAAAACCACCCGAACCTATAGCAATCATTGACTGATTCAGATTATATCCCACGCCTTTGATGTCTTTTTCTTTTCCCAAAATGATGTTGATACGAGTCTGCTGGTGCGGCTTCAAGACATGATTGAAAGCGAAATCGACGGAGAAGACAAAAGCGCATGCGGCAATCAAAATCCAGGTCAGAAGCCATATGTTTTTCTTGGTGCGGTCGATGAGAAGAAGGAACAACGCATAAAGCACGACAAGTCCAATCATTACGTACCATTTTGATACACAGAGAGATAGAATAAAAAGTGTTGCTGCTGCCAAACCTATTAAAAGTATTTTACCGCCTACGCCTTCACGATATACCACGAGCAGGAAAATCAAGAAAACCGATGCCGAGCCGGCGTCGCCTTGAGCCAAAATGAGCAGCATCGGCAGCAAAATGATGCCATAAACGGTGGCTTTTGTCTTGAATTGCGTGAGGTCTGTGTCGAGTTTCCCGATGTAATGCGCCAATGCCAGTGCGGTGCCGAATTTTGCGAATTCTGAAGGCTGGAAAGATATCGGTCCGAGATAAATCCATGATGTGGAGCCGGAAATCTTTGAGCCGATTACAAGAACCAAAAGAAGCGAAAATATTGATAATCCGTAGATTACGTAAGCGAATGCGTTGAAAAACTTTGCGTCGATGAGAAGGATGCAGAAACCAACCACGAGGCTTACACCAATAAACATCAGCTGTTTGCCATAGTTTTGCGTGAAGTCGTAGATGTGAGGATGATCTTCGTTGAATGCTGCGGCATAAATGCTCAACAATCCGATGGTTGTCAGAGCTAAGTATATGAGTAACAGCCAGATATCTATTTTCCCTATTGTCGTTTTGCTTCTCATTGTTCGTCTTCGTTAAGCGTTAATACTTTTTGTTCGAGGTCGGGGCGTGTTATCTCGCCTTTTATGTATTTTTCAATCATCAGCGAGGCGATAGGTGCCGCCCAAGTGGAGCCGAAGCCTGCATTTTCGACAACTACGGCGATGGCTATCTGAGGATTATCGACAGGTGCAAATGCCATTAAGATGGAGTGGTCCTTGCCATGAGGATTCTCCGCCGTGCCGGTCTTGCCACATACGGTGATGCCTGGTATTGCCGACATTCGCGCTGTGCCGTGTTCGCCTTCAAACACACTCTGCATACCTTTTTTCACCGCTTTGAAGTGTTTTTTGTCGATGTTGATGATATGCTTTTCGAACACAACGCTGTCGGTAGTTTTGCCAATGCTTCTAACATAATGAGGCTCAATGAAAAATCCTTCATTTCCTATAGCTGCTGCTACGTTGGCAAGCTGCAGCGGGGTGACCAATATCTCACCTTGGCCGATGCTGAGCGAGCGTATCGTCATGGCGTTCCACACTCCGCGATAAATCTTGTCGTAATAGTCTTTTGTAGGGATTTTTCCTGATGCTGTGTAAGGGATATCCGACTCAACGCTTCTGCCGAGGCCAAAGCTGGTGACGTTGTCATACCAAAACTGGTATGCTTCTTTCTGGTTTTTGAAGCGTCGGGAGTTCATCATATCCTGAAAAGCCAGCCAGAAATATGGGTTGCATGAGTTTTCTATGGCGTCGTACAGTCGTACCGGCGAAGAGTGATAGTGGGTGCATTTTATCGGTGAACTGCTGGGTCCGCTGCATGGATAGGCAGTATTGACGTTTATTGCACCGCTCTGGAGGCACACCAGCCCGTTGATCATTTTAAAGGTCGAGCCGGGAGGGTAAGTACCGCTTATAGCTCTGTTAATCAACGGTTTATATGGGTCGTTGAGCAGGTCGTTGTATCTGGTGCCGCGCTTGCGACCTACTAGCTCGTTCGGGTCGTAGCTTGGGCTTGACACCATGGCGAGGATTTGTCCGGTGGATGGTTCTATGGCAACGATAGAGCCAGTCTTGCCAGCCATAAGTTCCTCACCGTAAGTCTGCAGGTCGGCATCGAGGCCTAGGGTAATGTCGCTGCCCGGCTGCGGCAGGGTATCGAAGACCCCATTCATATAACGTTCCTTCTCACGGTTGTGCACATCAACCACGGTGATTTTAATGCCTTTTTTCCCGCGTAGCTCGTTCTCGTAATACTTCTCAATGCCAGATTTTCCTATGTAATCGCCAAGTTTGTAATAGTCGTCGCGAGCCATCTCCGATTTTGTCACCTCGCCGATGCTGCCCAGAGTGTGCGCCGCGATGGGTTGCGGATAATGGCGTATGGAACGCGTCTGAAAGTAAAAACCAGGGTAATGATACAACATCTCGGCTACGCGTCCGTATTCTTCCTTCGTGATCTGAGAGATGAAAATAGACGGCGTAACCATCGAGTATTTTTTTGCCTTTTTCAGATAGTTGTTGTATGTTTCATTAGTGATATTCAATAACTTACAAAAAGATGCAGTGTCAATGTCCTTGGCCTGCCTCGGGATAATCATCAAATCGTAAACAGCATCATTGTAAACAAGGAGTTTTCCATTGCGGTCGTAAATCTTTCCCCTTGAGGGATAAAGAGTTACATAACGTAAAGTGTTGCTCTCCGACGATTGCTTGTAAGAATCATCGACAATTTGTATGATAAAAAGCTTAATCAAAAGTATCAACGCGGTCAGAACAAAAATCGAACCGATGACATATTTGCGTTGCGAATAATTTATCTTGTTCTTAATCATGTCATTATGAAAATTTGAGCGGAGATTTTTTCCAATTACAAAAATATTAAAAGTTTATTAAATATTTGTGTTTTTATTAAGAAAAAAATCATATCTTTGCAAATTGTGAAAGAGTGTATGGTTTCATGATGAATGAACGCGCAAGAAAATATGGTTTAAAACTTATTGTATTGATAATCATAACATTAGGTTTTATGTCTTGTACTAACAAACAGGACAGTTTGGTGCTTTCAAGGGATTTTGAGGGCGAGATGTGGAGCCGGTTCGATTATATTGAGGCCATGTACACTGTTGTGAACGCGCCGATGCAGGCTGATTTGGTGATGGATATTGAGGTTTCGGATGTGTATCCCAATGTTTATCCCTACCACGGCGATGAGGATGCGATGTTTGCGGTCTCGATGAGCATTAATGCCCCGGACGGCAGCAGCCGCTCACGCGAGTTTAAGTTCAGACTGAAAGATAGGGAAGGTAATTTCAAGTCTGAAAAAGTTGACGGGTATTATCACTTTGAACTTCCATTGATAAACGAGATGGGTTTTAGTGAGCCTGGAGAATACAAATTCAAGATAGAAAACAAATATTCTAAAGACCCATTGTGTGGAATTAAAAGAATGACTATCAATTGTTTGAGAAATAATTAAAAATTTTAATATGAAAAAATCTTTTTTTAAAACAGTTTTAATCGCAGCAGTGGTCGTAATGTCGTTTATGACATCGTGCGTGTCGCAGAAGAAAATCCTTTATTTGCAGAAGGAGCAGATGAGTGACAGTATCACTTCAATTGAGTATTTGAACAAACGAAGCTTCGACTATCAGGTGCAACCTGGCGACAACCTATACATCAGGGTGTCGAGTTTGGACAAGGCCTTCAGTGAGTTCTTCAACAACAGCAACTCAAATTCATTATCTGCAGGTGGTAGTAGTGGCAACTCAAGTGGTAACGCTGCCATTTATTTGAACGGCTTTACTGTGAGCGATGAGGGAACAATCGACTTCCCGTATGCAGGCAAGATTTATGTGAAGGATTTGACAATCGAGGAGATTCAGCAGAAAATACAGACAATCATCGGTGAGTATCAAAAAGAGACTATCGTCTATGTGAAACTCGGTGTGTTTAACCTTACAATCCTCGGCGAAGTTGCAAGACCTGGTCAGTATCAGGTTTACCAGTCGGACATCAACCTGTTCCAGGCTATCGCTTTGGCAGGCAATGCCACAGATTTTGCTAATAAAAAGAATATCAGGATTGTACATCAGACAACAGAAGGCTCGCAGATTGTTAGAGTCAATCTTAACGATGCCGATATTCTTGAGAATCCTGAATATTACCTCAAACCTAACGACATCATTTATGTCGAACCGTTGGGCATCAAGAGATACGGCTTTACATCAATGCCTTACGGAACAATTTTTTCAGCAGCATCATTGCTGATTACGGTTATTACCTTTTTGATGACAATTAACAGACTGTAATAAATATTTAGATATGAGCACCAACGACATTCAGAACTTTCAGAAACCACTTCAAACTGAAGAGGAAAACACTATCGATATCAAGACTCTTATCATCAAATTCTTGAGTTATTGGTATCTGTTTATCATTTTCGGATTTCTTGGTTTGGCAACAAGCTATATCTACACAAAGTGCAAACCTAATGTATATCAGGTTTCATCGACAATTTATATTAAGGAAACGAAGCTGGGAATGGATGCAGCTTCGATGATGACAGGCATGAATTTCAGGAATTACGGCAATGTCGATAACGAAATCGGTATTTTGCAGTCGTATATGATGGCAGAAAAGGCTTTGAGCGAACTTGATTTCAGGGTGACATACTATAGCAAAGGCAGACTGACCACAACCGAGCTTTACAAATCGAGTCCAATCACAGTGGAACTTGACCTTGAACAGCCGCAAATGGTTGGTTTGTTGTATTCCTTGAAAATGGTGGGCAACGGAAAATATCAGATTACAGCAAAAGACAAAAACAAGGCTATTTATGACTTGCTTGAAGACAAATCTATTGGTTTTGTAGGAGGTGACATTATCATTGACACCATCTGTAATTTCGGCGAAAAAGTCACAGTGGGCCATAACACATTCCGTGTCATCATGAACAGCCATTTTAACCCTAATGACAAGAGCTATTACAAGTTTTTGTTCCGTATCAACGATATGAAATCGCAAATCGGAGCGATGAGAAGCGGATTCTCGGTGGCAAATTCATCGAAACAGGCTTCAATCCTGGTTCTCACAGAAAGAGGAAACAACCCTCAAAAGATTGTTGATTATCTGAATACATTGGGAAATCAATATATTAAGAGAGACTTGGATTTAAAGAACAGAGTTTCTGAGAATACCATCAAATTTATTGATAATGAGTTGGTCGGTATTCAGGAGAAACTTGATGAGGCTGAAATCAACTTGCAGAACTTCCAGGAGGGCAACGAGTTTATGTATCTTGACGTGCAGTCCCAACAGCTGTTCAACAACATGAAAGACTATGAGAAACGTCGTGCTGAGTTGGAACTCAATCTCAAATATTATACCGATTTGAAGACATATGTCCAGGCTAACCTCGACGAGCCAGACAAACTCATCGCGCCGAGTGCCATGGGTATCGGCGACCCGCTTTTGAACAGCCTTGTGGGTCAGATTGTTGAACTTTCGAGCCGTAAATCGACGCAGCTAATCACTTCGACCGACAAGAACCCTGTTGTTATCAGCCTTGACCAGCAGATTGCTCAGACCAAGTTGCAGCTGTTGGAGAACATCAACAACATCATCAACAACACCAAGCTCGCTATCAAGGGTATCAACGACAACATCAAGAGCCTTGAGGAGCAGGTGAAAGAACTGCCAGAAACACAGCGCCAATACCTCGGTTATCAGCGTAGATTCACTTACAGCGAGTCAATTTATAACTTCCTCATGCAGAGACGTTCGGAAGCCCAGATTCTGAAGGCCAGCAACACTGCAGACAATGAAATCATCGATATTGCAAGACCACAGCTTGTCGTAAAGGTGGCACCTAAGGCTATGATGAACTATCTCGTCGGCTTGGTTTTGGGACTTCTTATCCCGGTGGCATTTATTTTGTTGAAAGACTTTTTCAACACGAAGATTTTGGAACGCAAAGACATCGAAAAAGTGACAAAATACCCGATTATCGGTCAGATTCCGCAGATAGATTCAAGCAAGGGAACCAAAACAATGGTTATCGCATCGCCGAAATCGCCTGCCGCAGAGTCGTTCCGTTCAATCAGGACAAACCTCGACTTCATCACGCAGGGTAAAGAAAAATACGCTATTCTTGTCACAGGTGATATGGCTTCAGTGGGTAAGACATATATCTCCATCAACATGGCTTCAATTTATGCGTTGTATGGCAAGAAAACGGTGTTGGTTGGTTTTGACTTGCGTAAGCCTCGTCTGTATCAGGAATTCGGTTTGAGCAACAAGCTTGGAACGACATCATATCTGGCAAACAAAGCGTCTATTGACGAAATCATCCAGCCTTCAGGCAAGCTGCCGGCATTGGATATCGTTTGCGCAGGTCCTGTTCCGCCAAATCCGGCAGAGCTTATCGCTTCTGACCGCTGCGCACAGTTGTTCAAAGAGTTGAGAGAAAGATATGATTACATCATCATCGATACTCCGCCTCTCGCTTTGGTTACCGATGCATTCCTTCTGATGAAGCATGTTGACGCCACATGTTATGTCGTCCGTCAAGGTTATACAAACAAGAAAGTGTTCGCTTCTATCACAAAAGACCTCGAGGAGCGTGGCTTGAAGATAAACATCATCATCAACGGTATCCAGTTTGAGGGAACATACGGCTATCGTTACAGCTATGGTTATGGAGGCTATGGCTATGGTTATGGCTACGGTTATGGCTATGGCTACGGCTACGGATACGGTTCAGGTTATTATGGCAGCGACCACAGCCACAAAAGCAAAAAAGAAAATCTTTTAGAACGTATTATTAGGTATAGAAGGAGTTAACTCTATACCTGAAGCACAGTCTTCAGGACATCCGCTGATTTCAACTCATTGAAGCCGCTAACGTGAAGCTTGTAATAAGCTATCACGGCTTCGATGAGTTGACGTCGTTCTTGGAGGTTGACATTCAGATGATTATCGTCTAAAATGCTGTTGTCGCAGAGATTATAAAACAGTCGGCTCAGTTTCTTATCGATGATAAGGATGTCGTTTGTCGCATCGTGGCGGAAGCATCCCTCTTCCATATCAAAGACAAAATCGGGCTGATAGCTTGTGATATTGGGTGAAAAACCGAGAAAATCGGCTAATTTCAATGCGAATTTCAGCGGGAAATCGGCATAATTGGCTGTCATATCGTCGAGATGTGTCAGGGAATGATGGATAAAACCGAAAAGCTCTAGGTCTGTTTCTGAGTCTTGAATCGATTTCGACAGCAGTTCGCAGATGAACAGCACTATGGCGTTTTTATTAATATTAATAGGTATATCCTGATATGCGTATTCGATGCCGGCTTCTTTGAGATAGCCCAGATCGCCTTTGGATTTGGCGCAGACAATGTTGAGTAATGTAAGAGGTTGGAAGAGAGCCGCCCGGATTTTTGCGTTTTTGCCAAATGCTCCTTTTACCATGAAAGACTGAAGGCCGTTTTGTTCTGTCAAAAGCTTGACAATCAGACTGTTATCGCCATATCGTATGGCTTTCAGGACGATGGCGCGTGTCTTTTCGGCGTTCATTATTATTTCATGATAAGGACCTTGGTGGCGTAGGTTTCTTTACCTGTTTCGTCGCTGACGAAGATGAGATATATGCCTGGTTCGACTTTGTTTCCGTTTATGTCGGTGCAGTTCCACACGGCTTGACCGCCTTCGGCTTTCATATGTGTGACGAAGGTGCCGTTGGTGGTTGTGATTTTTACTAAAGCATTGGCAACCAATCCTTTAATACCTACTATGCCGTTATGTTCGGGGCGTACTGGGTTAGGATATACGGTGACATTGGTGTTTTCTTCATAGCCTTTGGTGGCGGTTCCTTTGTATGATATGATGCCGAGGTCGGTGGCGAAATAAACGTTACCGTCGTCATCTATTGCTATGTCTTTCACAGTGTTAGAGAACAGCGGGCTGTTTTCGACGGTGAAGTGGTGATATGTCGTCTGTCCGTCGTTGGAGGTGTGGATAACGCCATTTGTCGTGCCGAACCATAGGTTGTTTGCGCCGTCAACGGCTATTGCCAGCACCGACTGTCCTGAGAGGAGATAGTCGGCTTGTCCGGTGCCGTCGTTGCGTGGGATGAGTATTCGCGAGCAGGCATAGGTGCTGTTTTTGAATATTTTTTTGGAGTCGTAAAACAGTGCCACGCCGTCGGTGGTGCCGACCCACACGGTGCCGTTGTTGTCGGTGACGAAGCAGTTGACATCGCCAGGAAGGTTTCCGGTATTAGCTCCCGTGTTGACGGTTTTGACGGTGTTGTTATAGAACAATGTTATTTCACCCAGACGTTTGTAAATCCATTTGATGTCGTTTTTGTCAACCATCAGACGGCCGATGTCATTGGTACCTATGTTGTAGGCCTGCCATGTCCCGTCGGTTTTCCATACAGAAAGCATCTTGTCGGTGCCGCTGTTTGCAAGCCACATATTGTTGCCGCTGTCGAAATCGAACCCTGAAATATATGTGTATTTGATAAGGAGATGTTCTCCCAAGCTGCTGTTATAATAATTGTAATTCTTTTTGAAAATGCCGTTTTCGAACACCAGAAGGCCTTTGTCGAAAGTGGCGACGTAAACGACATTGCCGTTGCGCGGGTCGGCTTTCACGCAAGTGATATCGGTAATGCTGTCCAAGACATGTGCCGCCCATTTGTTAGTGGAAGTCCATGACACTCCGTCGTATTTGAAGAAACCGTCGTAGTTCCATGTCTTTGCCCAAGTGCTGGTATAACCTCCGGGAGCCACCCATAGATTGTTTTCGAATGTATTCAGATAAAATGAGTTAGCTGAATTAGGGCCGTTAAAATCAACGCTTTTGTAGGAGCCGTCAAGACTGACACTAATCAAAGAATTATAGGTTGAACCGGTCCAATAGCAATTTCGGGCATTGTCGTATGTCGTGGACTGCGGATAATTGCCGCTATGGCTAAATAACAGTTCTTTGTTCGCATTGTAAACCTTGAAATTCCTATTGTGTTCGGTAACGATTAATTTATCGTCGCATGCTCTGATTTCGCCGATGATATTTTGTGTATTGTCGAAGAAGTAACTCCATGATATTGAGTCTGTTATGACTAGCAATCGGTCGGAGTCATGTTCGTTGTCGGAGTAGTTTGCCACCACATAGTCGCCGAAACGTTCGATTTGTGAAAAATTACTTGCTCCATAAGGCAGATGGTGTGAAAAACGATGCCATTGTGAGAAGTCGGCTAGGTGAGTGTTGTCGGCGTCGGCGTAGTAGATGCCACTTTCTGTAGCAGCGTAAAAGACATTATTTAAAAGAGTTAAATCATTGACATTCATATAATTGCCATTTGGGCCAATGATATATGTGTCTTGTACTTCTTTTCGATTGAGGTCGATGACAACAATTCCGAATCCGCAGCAGACGTATGCCAAATGTTCTTTAAAGAACACATTATTGATGGTTTTGTTGCCGAGGATATACTTATTATAGATATCCGGGATGTTGGTCACATTACCTTGATTATCAATGATATCGATATTTGTATTTGTGTATCCGACAAACAAAACATCATTTGTTTCGCTGTATTTAACTATGCTGATGCCAATGTCAGACAGGCTGTTCGCTTTAGATAAGTGATTGATACTGTTGTCGTTTGTGTTATAGTAGAATATGTCGTATGGTGTGGCGGCGAATATTTTTTCATGCATAATATCGACGCATACGACATTTCGTCCTGGTGTGTGTGCAACCCATTCGCCGATTTTTTGGGCATCGATGGTGCATACCAAGGATAACAGTGCAAAAAAGAGTACAATTTTTTTCATTTGTACCCCGGCTGGGAATCGAACCCAAATCTCAGGTTTAGGAAACCTCCGTTCTATCCGTTGAACTACCAGGGCATTTCTGGGTGCAAAATTACGAATTTTTTAAAATAATTGCACATTATATTTCCTAATTGTTTAATTTTGCATGATTTTTTGTATAAAAATTGAATAAAATGATTCAAGTGTTTAACTATATCGCTGATCTTCAATCGTTTTTGAAGGCTAAACGCGACTCGGGCCTTTCTGTTGGCCTTGTCCCGACCATGGGAGCATTGCATGAAGGACATCTCTCGTTGATTCGTCGTGCTAAGAAAGAGAACAACATTGCTGTGGCAAGTGTTTTTGTAAACCCTGTTCAGTTTAACAACCCAACGGATTTGGAGAAATACCCGCGCACTCCTGAAAGAGATGTGGCATTGCTTGAAAGTGCAGGTTGCGATGCGGTTTTTATGCCGTCGGTGGAGGAGATGTATCCTACAAAAGTGGAGGATCATTACGATTTCGGATTGATTGAGCATGTGATGGAAGGCGCTTGCCGTCCCGGACACTTCAACGGAGTGGCGATAGTGGTACGCAAATTGTTCGAGATTGTGGAGCCTAACAGAGCTTATTTCGGTGAGAAAGACTTCCAGCAGCTGGCTATCATCAAAAAATTGGTGAAAGATTACAATATAAATCTCGAAGTGGTGCCATGCGATATCATTCGTGAGAAAGACGGACTCGCCATGAGTTCAAGAAATATGCGCCTTAACGCTGACGAACGTGCTATAGCACCTATGATTTGCAAGGTTTTAAAAGAGACTATTGCGGATTATGAGACCATGAGTCCGGCCGAGATGAAGGCTTTGGCACTGAAAAAATACTCTGAGATAAAACAATTTGACGTTGAATACGTTGAGATAGCAGACGAGACCACTTTGCAGACCGTCACCGACTGGAAAGACAGCGAGCATGCGAGGATTTTCGTGGCACTGCAGCTCGGACCGGTCCGTTTAATTGATAATATGAGAATTTATTAAGATGAACATAGAGATTCTTAAATCGAAGATACATCGCGCCACTGTCACGCAGGCTGACCTTGACTATATCGGAAGCATCACTATTGATGAAGACCTGATGGATGCCGTCAATCTCATTGAAAATGAGAAAGTTGACATCTACGACGTCACCAATGGCAACCGCCTGCACACCTATGTCATCAAGGGCAAGAGAGGCAGCGGCGTCATCGGAATAAACGGAGCGGCGGCACATCTCGTGAAGAAAGGCGACCTCGTGATTATCGCTTCTTACTGCTCGATGGACTTCGAAGAGGCCAAGAAATTCAAGCCGATGATTGTTTTTCCTGACAAAAACAACAAAATTTGAATAAAAAAACGTCCAAAACCCTGTGGTATATAGCCTTTCTCGCCTTGGGAGTGGCTTTGTTATGGTTCAGCTTCCGTAACATCGATTTGTCACAGCTTTGGACCGACATCAAATCAGCGAAATATTCGTGGATGCTTCTGAGTTTGGCATGTCTTGCCATCTCATTGTTTTTCAGAGCTTTACGATGGAATATTCAAATTGAGGCACTCGGCTATAAAACGAGAGCCTCATCAACTTATGGTGCCGTTTTGATTGCCTATCTGGCAAACTGCATCTTTCCGCGACTCGGTGAAGTGGTGCGCTGCAGCGTGCTGAAACGCAAGGAAAACATACCGTTCGATAAGACCTTGGGCTCAGTGATTTCTGAGAGAATTATCGACTTGCTGGTGCTTTTCACCTTGGCGTTTCTTGTCATCGTTTTTCAATGGAAACTTCTCGGAAGCCTCATCACCTCTTGGATGGTGCCGCTTCTTAACAAGCTGATGGACAATGTGTTGCTGGGAATAATTGCGATAGTTGCTGGTATTGTTTTCATCATTTTCTTGGTAAAAATAATCCGACAAAACAAAAAAATCGCTTCGCTTTGGCATGGTTTTCTCGATGGCATAAAATCTGTCGTGACGATGAAGAAGAAATGGCGCTTTGTGCTGTATACACTGGGCGTTTGGGGCTTTTACGTCATCATGACATGGCTTCCTTTTTATATGTTAGTTGAGACAAGTCATCTTGGCGTGGTAGAGGCGATAACTCTGCTTGGCATTGCAACTTTAGGCTTTGTGGCACCTGTTCCTGGAGGCATCGGCACATATCATTTCATCGCCATCACCTTGCTGAGCGGCTTTTATAGCATCTCGGAGCAAGTAGCAGGCTCATTTGCGGCCATCAACCACGGTTCACAGATGGTTTTTTATCTCATCACAGGCATTTTAGCCTATTTGGTGATGTTCTTTTTTGACAAGAGGAAAGCATTAAACCAATAAAAAAGCCCGACTTTCGCCGGGCTGTAATTCATAAGAATAATACTATTCTTCAACTAGATAGTTGAAACTAAAGCGATATTCATAGCAATCTTTGTACCAAATGTCATCGTATGGTCCGCTTATGTATTCAGAGGTATAAGACATCTGCATTGGATAGTTTTCGTAATAGTTGTACGAATATGTATAGTCGTAGCCATCTGAAGAATGGGATGATTTAACGTTGTGTTGAGACAGATTTGTGATTCCGGAGTCGAATATCGCATATGCTGTCAGAGCGTTACTACCGTAGTAAGGATTATTTTTGTTATCGTAGGTATAGTTGGTAGTATAATTGCCTTCACCTGGATAATACTCACGAATCTTCGTTATGTCGTCGCCGGTCCATGTTAGGATAATATATGGCAAATCGTCTCTTTGAATTGATTCTTTATGGTCTTTAAAATGTTGGAAGTTCTTCATGAACGAAATCTGGCGGTCGGATGATTTTTCGTCATCACTGTAATAGATGCAATTGGCTCTTGTTATCTTGTCGCCTGAATATACCAGTTCGTATGCCTCATAAAGGATGTTGTCCTCATAAATCTCGAACTTATTGATTTTAGAATCATTGTAATAGAACAACATATAATAAGATAATTCACCTTCATAGTATGATTCTATGCGATTGACGTTTCCGGCATTGTTATAATAGAAATAACGTGTGCAGCGAACCTCATCGTTTCCCCAATAATGGTCTATTTGGTCTATTTTATCGCCATCCCAGTACCACTCGTCTTCCAATTTGCTTGGATTAGAGTAGTGATAAATCTCTTCCCAATACACTTGGTCATTGGATACGTAACTTGTGCTGGTTGAAGCTTCATATACTTGGCTTATTTTCTTCCCAACGGTTGATGTGCCACCACCTCCGCCACTAGGAGATGCTGAATCTTGTGTGCATGATGTGAGCAATGCTATGCAACCTACTAATGCTGATAGAAATAATTTTTTCATAACTGAATGATTTTGATTGAAAACTGAAATAATACACTGCAAAAATAGTTATTTATTCGAATAATTGATTATTTTTGCAAAAAAATTATGAATTACTTCGAAAAGATAAACAATAAGCTCCTTGACGGAGACGGTCTCGCGGCGTGGCTTAACGATTGCAGGAAAAACGGCAAGAAAATCGTGTTTTCGAACGGCTGTTTTGACATTTTGCATCGCGGACACGTTGAATATCTCGCAAAAGCAGCCTCTTTCGGCGATGTGATGGTAATCGGACTGAACACAGACGCTTCTGTCAGGCGTTTGAAAGGTCCTTCGCGCCCGGTTAATGACGAGAACGCTCGTGCTTTTGTGCTTGCAGGCCTCGAGTTTGTGAGCGCAGTGGTTCTTTTTGATGAAGACACTCCTTATAATCTGATAAAGACCGTTCAGCCTGATGTCTTGGTGAAAGGCAGCGACTACAAGCCGGAAAACATCGTTGGATACGACATTGTGACCGCCAAAGGCGGAAAAGTTGTTACGGTTGACTTGGTTGAGGGATATTCAACCACGAAGACGATCGAAAAGATGCAGAAATAATTATTTCTCACAGATTTCACAGATTACACAGAACCGTTCTTCCGATAGATATAGTTCGCAAGCGAATAGATATCACAGATTTTAATTTCCGTGAAATCAGATTGCTTTAGCAATCAAAATATAAATACGGAAAAATCAGTGAAAATCCGTGTAATCTGTGAGAGAATTATAACTAATCAATTTCTAACACCAATCCTTTCAGATAAGCTCCCTCAGGATGATAAATGTTTATTGGATGGTCTTCGGGCTGCGATAACTGATACAGAATCTTCGCTTTGCGTCCTGTTTCGATGGCTGCGGCCATCACGATGCTCTGGAACTGTGCCTTGTCGACAGCCTGCGAGCAGCTGAAAGTGAATAGCAGACCACCTTTTTGAATCTTCTTGATAGCTTCCTTGTTGATGAATTTGTAACCCTGCAGTCCGCGGTGCAGCGATTTGTGGTTTTTCGCGAACGCCGGAGGGTCGAGGATTATCATATCGTATTGATTTTCAGGCATGTTTTGCAAGTAAAGCTTAGCGTCTTCCACTAGGCTCGGGTTGGCTTCTTTAGAGAATCCGTTAAGCTCGATATTGTTTTCGCAAATCGTTATCGCTTTCTTTGAGCAGTCAACGGAAACCACTTGTTTTGCGCCGCCTTGGAGTGCCGTGACCGAGAATCCTCCGGTGTAGCAGAAGGTGTTAAGGACGGTGCGGTCTTTGGCAAGTTGGTGTACTAGGTCGCGATTGAAACGCTGGTCGAGGAAAAATCCTGTTTTTTGGCCTTCCTCCCAGTCAATAAGGAACTTGGAGCCGTTTTCGAGTACGAAGTCTTCGCATTTTCCGCCAAGGAGATATCCGTCAGCCACGGCTTCTTTACCCATGCGTTGCATAGCCTCGGAGCTTTTGTTGTAAATGGCCTCTATTTTTAGCTCTGGGATGGCTTCAATAGCCTTTGCTATCGCATTGACGTTCAGTGCCATGCCTTCTGTCTGCGCTTGGATGACAGCTGTCTTTCCGTAAATATCGACAATCAGTCCCGGTAGTCCGTCGCCTTCGGAATGGACGAGACGGAAACAGTTGGTGTGTTGATTATCAATAAGTCCGAGAACTTTGCGTGTGTTGAAGGCGGCGTTGAGACGTTGCTGCCAGAACATAGCTCCTATTTTGGTGTTTTCGAACGATAGCAATTTCACGGCGATGTTTCCGGCTTCGCAGAATCCAGTGCCGAGAATTTCGTCTTTGTGGCTCGTAACTGTCACAATATCACCGGCTTGCAATCCGGGGGCGGCTTTTGCGATTGCACCGGAGAAAATCCAAGGGTGGAAACGTTTTACGGCATCGTCTTTGCCTTCACGAAGTTTGATTACAGGATATAAAGGATTCATTTTCAATTATTTTTCAATTTTCCAAGGCTCGTCCAAGTCGATGTCCCAGTTGGCGCGCACTTCGAGGATGCTTTTGTAGAAAACAATCTTTTCGGGTTGCAGATGCCGGCTGAAATTGCCTGGACTCCATTCGCCATTGCCGTCGAGGTCGATAGTGGCCTTGAGCTTGTATTTTCCTGGTGAAAGGTATAAAAACGCCAGCTCTCCGGTTTGCGTAAGTATTTGTTTGTCAACAATTTTGTCTTGTTCGGTAGTCAGTTCGACTATGATTTGAGGAACATTTGCCGGCACTTCGGCGACAAGGAAAATATTGCCGAAAGCGGATTCTTCTTCGACGCTGAATCTCATTCTAATAGTGTCGTTTGTTAATCCTCGGATGCCGAAAAACACCGAGTCGGGGATGATGAGCTGGTATTTGTTTTCTGATGTTAAGTTGTTGATTATCTGATATTTAAAGCCATAATTGTCGGCTTTTTCAAATGTCAGATTACGATAAACGCTGTCGTTGTTTTCGATGTATAGAATCGAATCGGGGTGTTTTATCTTCACGATAGGCTCTGTGAAGCTTATGATTAGCGGTTGTTCAGGTTTTAATTTGTTGTTTTTTATGTTGTTTTTTACGACGAGGTGTTTAACCAAGTTCGTTTCCTGTTTGCGTTTCCGTTTGGATGCCGATTCGCGTGGTTTTAGACTGTAATGTATTGTGTCGCAGATACTTACGCCATCGTTGATGCTTATCCACAAACTGTCTTTACAAGGTGTGAAATACCATAAAATGGTGTCTTTTCTTGTCGAATAAACAGGCAGAATATTGAAAGTGTCTGGAAGTTCTTCGAGGGCTTTAATCTCAACATTTTCAGCTGGATAGCGGAATGCAAAACGAAGCAATCCTTCCTCTACAAGTTCTTTTTTGAAAAGTTTCTGAACTGAATCTTCTTGAATGAATGAAAATAGCGTATAATTCGGGTAGTCAGGTTTTTGTATTTCAAAAACGCTATCGTTATTCATATTTGCGATAGTGTCGTTGGATTTTTCTGTTTTAACTAATTGATGTTCAATATAGTATGGGTGAACTAATTCGGGGTAGAAAGCGATTTCTTCGTTTGGGAGGTCATAAATCAAATTGGAATTGTTATCATTCAAAGCGAAGATGAGATATTCTTTGTCGGCAAGTCCTGAGAACTCAAAAATGCCGTTTTTATCAGTTTTGGTAATATAATCAGGCTTGATGCGATAGGGTAGAGAATCGATTGTAAGTGTATCATTGTCAGTGGAATACAGTCCTACAATAAAGCCCTCTTGTGGAGATAATTTGGAGGCTGACATCAGTTTCCCTTTCAGTGAGAGGGTGTCGATGCTTTCGCCTGTGGAGAAATTAAAGGTGTAGCCTTTGAAAACATTCCCTTCGTGCAAATCTTTGATGGCGTCGCCGAAATTTATTGAATATGTAGTATTGGGTTTAAGAGGCTCTTCGAACCTGATAATCAATGTCTTGCCACTTGTCCGATATGTCGGTTTTTTGTTCGTCGGTGGTGATATCATCACGTTGTTCGATGGGTTGTTGAGCGTCACGAATTCGTCAAAAGTGAGGTGAATCGACTTCCCTGTGAAGTTGGTGGAGTTGTTTTTGGGCGATTCGTCAAGCACTACGGGCATTTTCTGATCCTTCGGACCGCCGCTTGGTGTGACGACATTGGCGCATCCGGCAAGAAAAAAAGCCGCGGCAAAAAAGATTATATATTTTGCAAGATTTTTCATGATGCAAAAATAATAAAAAATCATAATTACACCTATTTAAAAAATTAGTATCTTTGACACATTATAAAAAATGTGTTTTTATGAAAAGATTTTTATCGATATTATTTGTATTGTGTGGTTTGACGATAAATGCACAAATAACGCAAGTGTCTGGAAATCAGTATGGTACGTGGAGTGGAGAGGTGCATATCACCGATAATGTCATTGTTCCTAATGGAGAAACTCTGACGATTGAGCCAGGTACTTCTGTCATTTCGGATGGATATTTTGAGATAATTGTGCGAGGAAATTTGTATGCTATCGGGGAAGAAAACGCGCGTATTGGGTTTACGGTTGCCGACACGACAGGTTATTCTAATTATAATAACGTTGAAGCCGGTGCTTGGCGTGGCTTGTTTTTTACAAAGGCTGGCAGTGTCAGGTTGAGTTATTGCGATTTTTCGTATGGAAAAACGCCTATAGAGGAGGATGGAGGTGCAATGCGAGTGGATTTTTGCTATGATTTTGAGATAGACCACTGCAGCTTCCATCACAACACCATGCGAAGAAAAGGTGGAGCCATCTATGCCGAAAACTCCAATATGAATATTCATTATTGCGAGGTTTATGATAATTTTGGCGTTGGTATAGAAGGAAGTTACTGTTGGGGTACTGGTTTTCAATTCCTTAAATGTGATTTGATAATGCATGACCTTGTATTTCATGACAATTATTGCGGAGTGGGATACGGAGGCGGAATGAACGTTGACAGTTGCAATTTGGAGCTTAACAATGCCATTTTTTACAATAATTTTGCTGTGGATGCTGGCGGTTTGGGCATCCAGCGCTGTAAAGATTATTCAGTGAAGGTGTCAAATATGTTGGCTTACAATAATTCTGTCATCCATTACGGCGGCGGTTTGGCGATGGCGACGTCCGACCCGGAACTTAACAATCTAACGATAGTGAATAATTATTGCGGAGGAGGTGGTGGTGCCGGAATGCAGACAGCTTTCAACGCTTGCCCGACGCTGAACAATTGCATTTTCTGGGGAAACCATGCGGTTTATACAACAAACGAAAAAACCGAAAGAGACACAGTGGAGTATTATATGGGCTCGCAAATTTGGCTTTGGGGCAGCGACTGTTATCCTGTCTTTAACAATGGAGTACTACAGTACGGAATGGATTCTATAGGCGGACATGAGAATATGAGTGACGAGCAATACAACAACATGATAGAGTCGGACCCGCTGTTTGTTGATGAGAATGCCCGTAATTATCAATTGCTTGCGAATAGCCCTTGTATCAATGCCGGCACCGAAAGCATTGCCGGGTTATTCCTCCCTGATACGGATTTGATTGGCGGACCAAGGGTTTACAATAACCGAATAGATATGGGATGTTACGAATGGAATGATTTGAATGTGCATGAGATTTCGACTGATGGAAAATCATTGGTTGTATATCCTAATCCGTTGAATGACAATGCTTTGTGTGTTGTAAGTTTGAACAAAAGAAGCGATGTTGTCTTGCGCCTTCTCACGCTCGACGGAAAAGAAGTCTATCGGGAGGAAATCGGCACTTATGAGGCTGGGCAGCATGCTATTTCGCTGACAAAAATGATGAATAGTATTGGAAAATCCAATGGCATTTATTTGTTAAATATTGATAATCAATATATTAAGATAATTTATTAGAATGAATAAGATTTTTTTGACACATAAAAAAACAATTGGAATTTTTCTGTGCATTGTCGCGTTTGCGCTTATAACCTTGGTGTATTTTTCTCCAATTTTGCAGGGCAAGCGCCTGAAGCAGCACGACATTGAGATGCACAAAGGCATGGCTCAGGAAATCGTTGATTTTAAGGCGAAAACGGGAGAGCAAAGCTTATGGACTAACTCGATGTTCGGTGGAATGCCGGCATGGAACATCAGCGTGCCGATGACGGGAAATCTGATGAACAGCGTCAACAAGATGTTAACGGCAGGATTCCCGCATCCGATAGGAGCCGTTTTTGTCAGCATGGTGGGTTTTTTCATCCTGCTTCTTGTGCTTGATTGTAAAATTTGGATAAGTTTCATAGGGGCGTTGGCGTACGGCTTTACATCGTATCTGTTCATAATAATTGGTGCCGGACACAATTCCAAGGCTTATGCTATGGCATATATGGCACCTGTCATTGCTGGTATCTTATTGACTTACAAAGGAAAATATCTTTGGGGCGCTGTACTGACAGCCATGGCTTTGGCTCTTGAGATACGAGCCGGACATCTTCAGATAACGTATTATCTGCTTCTCATTGTGTTGTGCATAGTAATCGCAGAGCTTATAGATACGATAAAAGAAAAACAACTGCCTCATTTTGTGAAAGCCAGCGTGATACTTGTAGGTGTGGCGATAATAGCCATTCTGACCAGTACGACGACGCTTTATGCCAACTATGAGTTCGGAAAAGAGACAATGCGAGGCAAACCGGTGTTGACTAAGAATGTCGAGAACCAGACCAAAGGCCTTGATAGAGATTATGTTACGCAGTGGAGCTATGGTATTGGAGAGACGTGGAGTCTGATGATTCCAAATGCCAAGGGTGGTGCTTCTGCAATGATTGGCAACAAAAATCCGCATCTGAAAAACTGCGACCAGCGTTTCCGTTCGACCATTGCGCAGCAGAATGCTTATTGGGGCGACCAACCGTTCACCAGCGGGCCAGTTTATGTTGGCGCAATAGTCTGTTTCCTCTTCGTTTTAGGACTTTTCATTGTGAAAGGCAAGTATAAGTGGATGCTTGTAGCTGCTACAGTGTTATCGATATTGCTGAGCTGGGGCAAGAATTTCATGCCTTTCACCGATTTCTTCCTCGATTACATCCCGGGTTACAACAAATTCCGCGCCGTCTCGATGACTTTGGTGATGGCGGAGGTGTGTATGCCGTTGCTAGGCTTCCTAGCTTTGGCCGAATTGTTCAAACATCCCGAAAACCTTAAGGAAAACATGCGCTATTTCTGGATTTCTTTGGGTTTGACCGGAGGATTGTGTCTCTTGTTTGCGCTTGCGCCGCAGACGTTTTTTAGCTTCCTGAGCAGCGATGAAGCATTGCAGTTCAAGCAGTTACAGACAGGACAAGACGGTGCGATTTATGTCACTTTTGCAAATGAGCTCGAAAAGGTGCGTGCCGAGATTTTCCGTGCCGACGCAATCAGGAGTTTCTTGCTGATTCTCGTCGCCGCGGTTCTGATTTTCCTGACTTTGAAACGAAACATTGAAAGCGGATGGAAGTTGGGTCTGGTGATGATATTCTTGGCTTTGTTGGTGGTTATTGACATGTATGCTGTTGACAAACGTTATCTCAACGACGGCAATTTCATCTCTAAAAGCAAAGCCGACAAACCATTCGTAATGAGTGATATAGACAAGCAGATTCTGCAAGACCAAAGTCTTGATTATCGTGTTGTTAACCTAACGACAAGCACTTTCAACGATGCCAGTACATCTTATTTCCATAAGTCGGTGGGTGGCTATCACGGAGCCAAACTGCGCCGTTATCAGGATGTCATCGACCATTATTTGAGCAAACAGAACCCAAATTATTGGAAAGTGCTTAACATGCTGAATACCAAATATATAATTTATCAAGACGATAGCGGAAAGAAAGTGTCGGCAAATCCTGAAGCTTTCGGAAACGCTTGGATTGCCTCGCAAATCAAATGGGTGGCGACTCCGAATGAAGAAATCGATGCCATTGCAACCACTGATGTCGGTGGGGTGGCTATTGTAAACAATGAATTTAAAAACTTGGTTGGCGATTTCAAAGCGACACTGCCAGAAGGAACCATTCAACTTGTTGATTATAAGCCAAATCAGTTAAAATATCATTTCGATTCATCGAAAGATGAACTGGTTGTTTTTTCGGAAATCTGGACTAAAAAAGGTTGGAAGATGTGGATTGACGGTGTGGAAAGCCCGTTGTTCCGTGCCGATTATATTTTGCGTTCAGCGATTATTCCTGCAGGTCAGCATGAGATTGTAATGCGTTATGAACCAAACATTTGGCGCATTGGAAACACCATTCAATTGATAACGTCGCTGCTGATTTTGATGGGATTTGTTTTCGTTTGTTATTACACATTGAAAAAATGAAACGTGTTCTGATAATCACATATTATTGGCCGCCGTCGGGAGGTTCGGGTGTTCAGCGATGGCTGAAGATGTCGAAGTATCTGCCCGAAAACGGTTGGCAGCCAGTGATTTACACGGCCGACGATGCTGAATATCCTGTTGAGGACGCCTCTTTGGAGAAAGATGTCGCACCGGAGGCGGAAATAATCAGACGACCGATAGTCGAGCCTTATACTTTTTATAAAAAGTTTCTCGGAATAAAAAAAGGGGAGAAGGTAAAAGCCGGTTTCATCAACGAAGGCGCGAAGAAAAAAGGCTGGAAGGAGAATATAAGTGTTTGGCTGCGAGGCAATTTCTTTATTCCTGATGCCCGCTGCTGGTGGATCAAGCCATCGGTTAAATATCTCTCAAAATATCTGAATGAACATCCTGTCGATGCTATGATATCGACGGGTCCACCGCATTCGATGCATTTGATAGCCAAAGCGTTACATAAAAAATATAACATCCCCTGGGTGGCCGATTTCCGTGACCCTTGGACTGATATTGATTTTTATAAAGACTTGAAACTGACACGTTGTGCCGACCGCAAACACCATCGTCTTGAAAGACAGGTGCTTACCGAGGCAACAAAGGTTGTGACGGTGGGCTGGGACTGGGCAAGAGGTCTCGAATCACATGGCGCTCAGGATGTTGAAGTGATAACAAATGGTTTTGATGGCTCGGTGACGCTGAATCAAACGATGACGGATAAGCAGCCTGAAGGTGCTTTCTCAATGTCGCATATCGGTATCATTGGAGCTGCAAGAAATGCTGTGGTGTTTTGGAAGGCTTTAAGTGAACTGATTGAAAATGAATCATTTAAAAATGATTTAAGAATTAAATTGATAGGTCAGGTCGATAATTCGGTGGTGAAAACAATAAAGGAAAACGGACTTGAAAACAATGTCAGTATTATCCCTTACATCCCGCATGAAAAGGTGATAAAAGAACAGGAAGCATCACAAGTGCTGCTGCTTTTTATCAACAATTCGCCGAATGCCAAAGGCATTCTCACCGGAAAAATTTTCGAGTACATGGCTTCCGGTCGTCCAATACTGGCAATAGGACCGAAAGATGGTGACACCGCAATAATGCTTGGTAAGACACAAAGCGGCATCATCATCGATTTCGACGATAAAGAGGAAATGAAAGCTGTTGTGATGGATTTGTATTCGAAATATAAAGAAAATCAATTGGTTACAAAATACAACACACTTGTTGACAAGTTTTCAAGACATAATCTTGCTAAAGATTATGCGCAATTGCTTGAAAGGATTATAAAATGAGTGACATAAAAATCATGATTCAGGCAAGAACAGGCTCCACACGACTGCCGAAGAAAATGATACTTCCGTTTTATGGCGATGAAGGCGTTTTTTCATTGATTCTCAATAGGATAACAAATGAAATCGACAGAGAAGATGTGATTTTGGCCACATCAGTGAATCCGAATAATGATGTGCTGGAGCAGATTGCCTGTGAACATGGCATAAAATGTTATCGTGGCTCGGAAAATGATGTGCTTCAAAGGTTTATCGATGCGGCAACCGAATTTGGAGCAAAAAGAATCATACGTGTCTGCGCCGATAACCCATTTCTCGATATAGAATACCTGAAAATCCTAATAGAAAATTTCGAGAATAGTGATGCCGATTATTTGGCATACTCAACTTCAACAGGTTGGCCGACCATCAAAACACACTATGGTTTTTGGGCTGAAGCGGTGACACTCAATGCTTTACGTAAAGTTAAGGAACTTACAGACGAAAGCCTGTATCATGAGCATGTGACCAATTTCATATATGCGAATCCGGAGATTTTCAATGTGCAGTTCATGAAAATCCCAATGAATGTTGAAAAACATGACGATATTCGTCTAACGATGGACACTCAGGCTGATTTCGATATGCAAAAGGAAATTTTTAATGAGATTTATTCGAGAAATAAAAAATTCAATGCAGAGGATGTCGTGTCATATCTTGTTGAAAATCAGCATTATTTTGAAAAAATGAAGATTGAAATAGAAAAAAACAGAAAATGATAAAAGAGACTTATATTATTGGTGAAATAGGGCAGAACCACAACGGTTCTGTTGATATCGCGAAGCTGATAGTGGAACTTGTGGCCAGACCAGTGCGCGAAGAATATTTCGGCATCGATTTGAAGCCGATGAATGCGGTGAAGATGACCAAACGCGACCTCGACCATGAGCTTTCCGATTCGCAAATGGCAAGGATTTACGATTCACCAAATTCTTTTGGGCGTACTTATGGCGAACACCGTGCATTTTTGGAGCTTTCCGACGAAGAACATTTTGAGGTTTACAAATATGCCAAGGAAAAAGGTCTCGATTTTATTGAAACATTGTGCGCACCGACATGCTTGAGCATTTTGAAATTCTTCACTCCTGATTATCTTAAGGTTGCGAGCCGCGACATTACCAATATCCCTTTGCTGGCAGCACTTGCCGAAACAGGTATTCCAATGATTTTATCGACAGGAATGGCTGGGAAAAAGGAACTTGACGAGGCTCTTGAAACCATAAACAAGTATCATGACAAAATAGCGATTCTTCATTGCGTGTCGCAATATCCGACTCATCCTAAGAATTTGAATCTCAATACTATAACATATCTGAAAAAGAATTATCCGCAATATAAAATAGGCCTTTCCGACCACACTATCGGTATCACCGCGCCTATTGCAGCTATCGCGATGGGAGCCGAGATTATTGAAAAACACATCACTATCGACAGAAGGATGAAAGGCACCGACCAGGCAGGCTCTTTAGGTCCGGACGGCGTAAACCGTATGCTGAGAGATATCAGAATAACCGAAATGTCAATGGGAGTCGAAGATATATTCATCGAACCCGACGTGATGAGCAGTAAAATCAAGCTGGAGCGCTCGATAGCCGCAATCCGCGACCTTAATGTAGGTGACGTAATAACTGAGAACGACCTGCATCTGCTCAGCCCTGGCGACGGCTACAAATGGAACCGCAGGAATGAGCTTATTGGAAAAAGAATAAAGGTAAAAGTGCCTAAAAACGAGATTATTTATCCTGAAAATTTGGAATGATGAAACTCCCAAAACTGATATTGACTGATATCGACGGCGTATGGACCGACGGCGGCATGTATTATGACCAGACAGGCAACGAATGGAAAAAATTTCACACATATGACAGCGCAGGAGTGCTTTTTGCGCATCGAAACAACATTCCTGTCGGAATAATCACCGGCGAAAATACTGAGATAGTAGAAAGAAGGGCCAAAAAACTTAAGGTTGACTATCTTTTTCAAGGTGTTGAAAACAAGCTTGAAGTGGCAATGACGCTTTGTAAACAACTGAATATCAATATGGAAGATGTCGCATTCATAGGCGATGACCTCGGTGATGTGGAGCTTCTTGATACAGCAGGAATATCGGCTACACCCAAATCAGCACCGAATTATATACAGAAACATGCTAAAATGATTATGACAAAAAACGGCGGAGAAGGCGTGTT
This sequence comes from uncultured Bacteroidales bacterium, assembly GCA_905233445.1. Classification (GTDB taxonomy): domain Bacteria; phylum Bacteroidota; class Bacteroidia; order Bacteroidales; family F082; genus Limimorpha. The sequence continues at coordinate 64,645 of CAJOEP010000004.1, forward strand.
TCGCGAATTTGTTGAAAAAATACTTGGAATATGCTGAGAAGATTTGTGACAAATATTTTTAAACCGAAGTTTCTTTACCGTTGGATAGTTAAGTCAAAAGCCAAGGAATGTAAAGGTAAACTGTCGGTTAACGGCTTTTGCACTGTCAATAATAACACTTATCTCGGCTACAACGTGAATTTTAATGGTATAAAGATTACCGGTAAAGGCCGCTGCGTGATTGGCGACAATTTCCATTCCGGCACAAATTGTCAGATTATGACAGATTATCATAACTATGATGCCGGAATATGTGTTCCATACGATAACACAGTGATTGTCAGGGATGTAACGATAGGCGACAATGTGTGGATTGGCAACAATGTGATAATTCTTCCGGGAGTAACATTGGGAGAAGGCTGTGTGATTCAGGCCGGCAGTGTGGTTGTCAGTGATATAGAACCGTGTGCCGTAGCTGGCGGTCATCCGGCTAAAGTATTCAAAATGAGAGACTTGGAACATTATAACAAACTGAAAGAACAAAAACGCTTTTTCTGATGAGATACAGCAATATCGACGTTTTGGAGATTAATAAGATTCTGCGTATAGTTAAGGAAAAACAACCTTCACTGTTTAAGCAGATTTGCATCTTTATAGGTCAGCTGTTATATTATACATTTGTTATCAGATTCAGATTCAAGGAGTTACCATCAAAATATAAAGGTCTTCTTTTCTTTGGAGTGTCGCTCAACAACCAACGCTCGCTTGAGCCTATAATCAAAAATATCGAAAAAGACACCTATATTTATTTGAATAATCATGTTACTGATGTCCACAAACGACGGGCATGGTGGTATAGCATTCCATATCTTTTTGCTTTGATACGGCTTTACAGGAAATCGGATAAAAACGACAAATTATTGATTATCAAGCATTTTACTACACTTTGGACTACTTATGGTCTTTATAAGGTGGCGCGTGAAACATTAGAGCATTATAAAGTCAAGGTACTTGTGCTTTCAAACGATCACAACGATATAAACAGATGCTTGATTATTAACGCTAATGCATTGAATATCAAGACTGTATATGTTCAACACGCATCTGTTAAAAATGGTTTTCCGCGTCTAGATTTTTCATATTCTTTCCTTGACGGAAAAGAGTCGTTGGATAAATATCTGCTTGATGGTCAACCACTTGGTGATGTATATCTTTCAGGAGGAGTCCGTTTTGATTTTCTGTATGACAAAATTCACAAGAGAGAAGGTGCAGTAAAAAAAATTGGTGTCGCGATTAATATGCTGGATGACTTTGAGAAAATAAAGGTATTGTGTAAGTCATTGAAACACAGTGTTTTTGAAGAAATAATATTGAGACCGCATCCACGATATAAAAATCTCGACACTGACTGGCTGCTCTCGAATGGCATCAAAATATCAAGTCCGCAGCAGGAGTCATCGTTCGATTTCATAGCAGGTATTGACTTTATGATTTCGAATGAGTCGGCGATACATCTCGATGCAGCTATAATGCGATGTCCATCAGTGCTTTATAACATGTCGAGCAACAAGGTCCTCGATGATTACGGCTTTGTTGGGAAAGGTTTGATAAAAATGGCGGCTGATGAGACGGAATTGATGCAATACATTGAAAATCAAGCTGATATTACTCCGTCAAAAGATATTGTGAGGTATTATAATGCATCATCCGGAACGCGTCTTGAAGGCAAGCTCGGGCTTACCATTGCACGTTTTGTGGAGATGTTGACTCAAAATGAAGAGAATGATTTCGACAGAGAATACGGATTTGTGAAAACATCAGAATTTCTTCATGAAATCGATGATTCGTTCGCAGGCTAAGCCATCGCCATAAGGGTTTACGGCATTACTCATAGTTTGGTAATACTCGTTGTTTTCCAATAACATAGATACTTCGTTGACTATTTTATTGTAGTCGGTACCTACTAGTTTCACTGTGCCTGCCTCAAGAGCTTCGGGGCGTTCGGTGGTTTCGCGCATCACCAAAACCGGTTTACCAAGACCAGGAGCCTCTTCTTGGATGCCGCCACTGTCGGTTAAGACCAGATGCGACTTTTCCATCATATATACAAAGTTCAGATAATCAAGAGGTTCGATGAAAAATATATTACCCAACTTATTGAGATTCTCGCCAAATACTTTGTGGATGGGCTCTCTCACATTAGGATTCAGATGCATAGGGTAAACGAAGTCGACATCAGGATATTTCTTTGTCAAATCGCTTATTGCGGTGCATAATCTTATGAAACCTTCGCCGAAATTTTCACGTCGGTGTCCTGTGATTAAAACGAGTTTCCTATTGTAAAGCCTGCCGACGTCGTAACCGTTGTTTCTTATGTTTTTTTCAATCTTTTCGCAGATTTTTTTGTCGTTTTTAATCTTGTCCACAACAATGTGAAGCGCATCGATAACGGTATTCCCAGTCACTGTAATACATTGAGCATCAATATTTTCCTTTATCAGATTATCTCTACTCAGTGCTGTTGGTGAGAAATGCATTCTGGCGATGCGTCCTGTTATCTGGCGATTCATCTCTTCGGGCCACGGACTGTAGATGTTTCCTGTTCTTAAGCCTGCCTCGATGTGTCCAACGGTTATCTGCTTGTAAAACGCTGCTAATGCGGCCGCCGTTGATGTGGTTGTGTCGCCATGTACAAGCACTATGTCTGGATTAGTCTCGTTGAGAACATCGCGCATTCCTGTCAAAACACGTGATGTGATGTCGTATAAATCCTGACTTTTCTGCATGATGTTTAAATCATAGTCAGGTTTTATATCGAAGATATCCAATACCTGGTCGAGCATTTCTCGATGCTGTGCCGTTACGCATACAACTGTCTGAAACTCAGGATGTTGCTTCAGTTTCAAAACCAAAGGAGCCATCTTGATTGCCTCTGGGCGAGTTCCAAAAACAAGCAGTATCTTTTTCATATCTTCTTAAATGTTCCGCAGAAATCCAACACAATGACATCTTTTCTGTAGTTCAGTTCAGCAAATTCTTTATGATTCACAAGGAAAACTACAATATCTGCATTGTCGTATGCTTTTTTGTAATCGGTGAGTGGCAGTTCGTCGTGACTTTTCACATTAGGTTCCACGACCATTATCTCAGCGTTGTCGCACGAATGCATGACATTGAAAGTGATAGCTTTTGCTGGCGATTCACGCAGGTCGTCGATGTTTGGTTTGAATGCTATTCCCATCATCGCGACCTTGGGCTTGCGTTTGTTTTTCAATTCAAACTCAAGAATGCTGTTCTTCACCTTCTCGGCGCACCACAGGGCTTTGTAATTGTTTATTTCCCTTGCTTTTGCAATGATTTTCGCTTCCTGTGGAAATTCGGCGGTGATGAAATAAGGGTCAACGGCTATGCAGTGGCCACCTACGCCGCATCCTGGCTGTAAAATATTCACTCTAGGATGCTTGTTTGCCAGATTTATCAGCTCCCACACGTTGATGCCGGCTTTGTCGCAAATCATAGACAACTCATTGGCAAAGGCTATTTGAACGTCGCGAGATGAGTTTTCGGTGAGTTTACACATCTCGGCTGTTCGGCTGTTTGTGGAATGCAGATTGCCTTTTACAAAAATCTTATAAAACTCCTTGGCTTTCTCAGTTGATGCCGCGTCGATGCCTCCGATAACACGGTCGTTGTTCTCCAGCTCGTAAATGACATTGCCTGGTAACACACGTTCCGGACAATAAGCAATGTAGATATTTCCTTGAAGCTCAGGTCTTTGCGAGAAAATTATGCCTGTCATTTTCTCTGTCGTGCCGACAGGAGAGGTCGATTCTATTACAAATAAGTCACCTTTTTTTAAGAAAGGAATGACCATTTTTGTCGCCGATTCGACGTATGTGATATCGGGTTCGTGGTTGCCTTTGAATGGAGTAGGAACAACGATGAAATAAGCGTCGCAAGTCTGTGGCTCGGTGTATGCCTTGAATTTCTTCGATGCTATGACTTCTTTTAACAGCTGTTCCATGCCAGGCTCCACGATGTGCAGCCTTCCTTGGTTGGTGCTGGATACAACATTTTTGTTGATATCTACACCGACCACATCGATGCCGTGTTTGGCAGCGATGATAGCCGTCGGGAGACCGATGTAACCTAATCCCATGAAACAAGCTCTCATACTATTCAATTTTTATAAAGCGTTAGCGCCGCCAACAATCTCGATAATCTCATTGGTGATTGCTCCTTGACGGGCTTTGTTATACGACAGATTCAATTCTTTCAGCAGTTCGCCGGCATTGTCGGTGGCTTTGGTCATCGAAACCATGCGGGCACCGTGTTCGGATGTGAAACTGTCAAGCAAAATTTTATAAACCTGTAGCTTTAATGAATTGGGTATCAATGCGTTGAGAATCTCGTCTTTGGAAGGTTGGAAGATATATTCAGTTTCTTCAACATTATTGTCTTCTTTTTCAACTTGATTTTCACTGACTATCGGCAAGAACTGCTCTTTTACCAAAATCTGTGTGCCAGCATTCTTGAACTGATTGTAAATAAACACGATACGGTCATATTTCTCATCCTTGAATTCCTGCATAAGCCTTTCGGCGAAAGCTACGGTGTTCTCGTATGACAGTTTGTCGAGCAATTCGTTTTCGTTGCCTGCCAAACGATATTTTCTGAACCTCAATGTCTCCTCAATCTTCTTGCTGATGCAGAGAATATCGACATTACCTTTTTCATATTGAACATTGAAATCTTCATTCAAAGTCTTCAATGTCTCGCGTAACACATTGACGTTGAACACTCCGCACAGTCCTTTGTTGGATGCAACGGGAATAAGAAGTATCTTTTCGTCTTCAGGATTTTCCTTGTGGATTTTGGCATAAACGCCTTCTGTCGAGGTCTTGAGCGACGATGAAAGGTTCTGCATAATCTCTTGAAGCTTGGAAGCATACGGGCGCAGGGCCACAATGGTCGATTGCGACTTACGCAGCTTCGATGCCGACACCATCTTCATCGCCGAAGTGATCTGCATCGTCGAGTTTACCGAGTTGATTCGTGTCCTAACTTCCTTGAGATTTGCCATAATACTTAGTCTTTCTTAATCATTCCAGCGATTACTTCTTCAGCGGTTTTGTTTAAGACGACACGTTCGTTATCGCCATAATTTCCGGTACGCAGAGCGTCCATCGTTGCTTTTTGTGTGCTGTTGAGCAGTGTCAGATAGCGTTTTTGGAACTCAGCCACCTGGTTTGGCTGAATCTTTCTCAAAAGGTTATTCACTCCGCAGTGGATGATAGCCACCTCTTCTTCTACGCGCAATGGTGACGACTGCGGCTGAATCAGTATCTGCACGTTGCGGCGGCCTTTGTCGAGCACGGCTTGTGTGGCTGCGTCGAGGTCGGAGCCGAATTTCGAGAACGCTTCGAGTTCGCGGAACTGCGCCTGGTCGAGTTTCAGGGTTCCTGCCACCTTTTTCATTGACTTAATCTGTGCCTTACCTCCGACACGCGACACTGAGATACCCACGTTGATGGCCGGACGGATACCGGCGTTGAAGAGGTTGGTCTCCAGGAATATCTGTCCGTCGGTGATGGAGATTACGTTGGTCGGGATGTATGCCGACACGTCGCCGGCTTGTGTCTCGATGATTGGCAGTGCTGTCAGTGATCCGCCGCCCTTCACCTTGCCTTTGAGGCTTGCCGGGAGGTCGTTCATCCTTGCCGCAATCTCGTCGTTGTTGATGATTTTTGCCGCTCTTTCAAGTAACCTTGAGTGGAGATAGAATACATCGCCAGGATATGCCTCACGTCCTGGCGGGCGGCGGAGCAGCAACGAGACTTCACGGTATGCAACGGCTTGTTTCGAGAGGTCGTCGTAGATGATGAGAGCAGCGCGACCCGTGTCGCGGAAATACTCGCCGATGGCGGCGCCTGCAAACGGTGCGTAATATTGCATTGCAGCAGCGTCGGAAGCAGTGGCGGCCACCACAGTGGTATATGGCATAGCCCCATGATCCTCAAGGCTTTGCACTATGTTGGCGACAGTTGAGCCTTTCTGTCCTATTGCCACGTAGATACAATAAACAGGCTCGCCTTTGTCGTAGAATTCTTTTTGGTTGATGATGGTGTCAATAGCGATTGCGGTCTTGCCAGTCTGGCGGTCGCCGATGATAAGCTCACGTTGTCCGCGTCCAATCGGAATCATGGCGTCGATGGCCTTGATGCCGGTCTGAAGAGGCTCGTCAACGGGTTTGCGGTAGATGACGCCGGGAGCTTTGCGTTCGAGAGGCATCTCCACCGTCTCGCCTTTTATTTCGCCCTTGCCGTCGATAGGCTGTCCGAGGGTGTTGATGACGCGTCCGAGCAGTCCTTCGCCCACTTTCACCGAAGCGATGCGGTGTGTGCAGACCACGGTGTCGCCCTCGTTGATGTTGCCGGCTTCGCTCAGAAGCACCACGCCGACGTTGTCTTCCTCGAGGTTGAGCGCGATGCCCATGGCACCCGTCTTCTCAAACTCCACAAGTTCGCCGGCCTCCACGTCACGCATGCCATATACGCGAGCCACACCGTCGCCAACATTGAGCACAGTGCCTTTCACATCAAGCGACGCCTCGTTCTCGAAGTTCGTGAGCTCGTCAAGCAAAATCGCTGAAACCTCAGCTGGTTTTATTGTTGCCATAACAAATACTTTTATTCCTATTTTGTCATTCCGAGCCTTTTTAAGGCGAGGAATCTCATTTTCTTATTAATATCCCTTAATATATAAGTTTTCATCAAACAATCCCTGCAACTTCTTCAACTCGTTGCGGATGCTTCTATCATATTGATAATCAAGATAATTGATGATAAAACCTCCGATAATGCTTTTGTCTATCTTGTTGATAATCTGAACGTTGCCATTTATTTTGTCTTTCACAAACCAGACAAGCTTCTGCTGTATCTGCTCGTCAATCTTCACAGCCGTTGTGATGGTCACCTCGGCGATGTTTCTGTATTCATAGTAAAACTCGCGGTACGGCACGAGAATAAACGGAATGATGTCGTGACGGTTTTTGTCGAGCATTAACTTTATGAATTTCAATGTTTTATCTGAAATTTTTCCTTCAAAAATCCTACTGATGATGGTCTCTTTTTTCGTTTTTGACAGGAAGGGCTGCGATAGTATGCTACGCAACTCGCGGTTGTCCTGAAGCGTTGCAGTGAGCAGCTCGAGGTCGGCAAGTCCCTGTTCCGTCATCTTGTTTTCGATGGCGTATTCGAGAAAAGCTTTCGCATAGCGGCGTATCAAAAGAGTGTTTTTCATACTATCTTATTGATTATCAGTTTCTTTGATAATATCTTTTATGTAATTCAGTTGCGCCTCGTCGGTAGAGAGTTCTTTTTCGAGAATCTTCTCCGCAACTTTTATCGAGATGTTGGCGATTTCGTTTTTGATGTCGGTCATCGCCGCCTTGCGTTCATTCTCAATAGTTTCCTTCGCCGATTCCACGAGGCGGGTTGTCTCTTCTTTGGCTTTAGCCGTGGCTTCTTCAATTATTTTGTCGCGTGAGATTCGTGCCTCGTTGAGTATATCCTCGCGCTCTCCGCGTGCTTTCTTGAGTAATTCCTCGTTTTTAGCCTGGATGTTCTGCATCTCCTCGTGGATACGCTCGGCCTGCTCCAGCGACTCGGCAATCTTCTGCTCACGGTTTTTCAGGGTTTTCCCAATGACCGGAAAGGCGAATTTGGCAATGAAGAAAAACACGATGCCGAACGCCAGCGTCATCCAAAATATAAACCCGAAATCAGGAGTTATTATTTCCATAATTGTTTATTTTTACCTTGTTTGTTTTCGTCATTGGGAGATTTCTCGACTTCACTTCGTTTCGCTCGAAATGACGGATGGGTTTGTGATTGCAACCAACCGTTACAATCACAAACCTTGGTTTTTAACCGACTGCGACGAGCAAGCAGACGACCACAGCGAAAAGTGAAACACCTTCCACAAATGCTGCTGCCAAAATCATGCTTGTCTGGATGTTACCAGCTGCCTCAGGCTGGCGTGCCATTGATTCCAATGCGCTGGCACCGATTTTGCTGATACCCATTGCTGCGCCGATGACGGCGATACTAGCGGCGAGGGCTGCTCCCAACTTGGCCAAAGGTGCCAAATCTGTCGCTGCTTTTGCCACTTCCTGTAACATAACTAATAATGACATAATACCTTTATTTAAAGATTAATGATGATGTTCCTTACTTGCCATTCCGAAATATAAGGCCGACAACAAGGTGAAAACATACGCCTGGATGTACGCCACCAGCAACTCGATGCAATCGACGAAAATCGCCAAAATCAATGAGAATACTGACATTCCGATACCTCCAGCCATGCTGATTTTCGCCACGATGAAGATGCTGCTGATGAAGCCAAGCACCACGATGTGTCCTGCCGTGATGTTGGCAAACAGACGCACCGCCAGGACAAACGGTTTGGTGAAGCAGCCCACCGTCTCAATAATCGGCATGAGAGGCAGCGGGAACTTCAGAAACCACGGCACGCCCGGCGTGTTGACGATGTCCTTGTAATATTCCTTGTTTCCGAGAAGGTTCGTGATAAAGAAGGTGAAAAGTGCCAAAACCGCTGTCGTTGCTATGTTTCCCGTGATGTTTGCCCCGAATGGGAAAAATGGAATCAACCCCAGCAAATTGTTGATGAAGATGAAGAAAAACACGGTGATGAGGTATGGCAGATACTTGTCAACGCTCTTTTCATTAATAGCTTTGCGTGCGATGTCGTCACGGACATACACGATAAGCCATTCGAACAGCGACTGCAGGCCTTTCGGGGCTTTCTCGCCGCGTTCTTTGTATGCTTTTGTTACAAGATAGAACAAAACAATAATAAGCGTGCATGAGATAAACAGTGCCAGCACATTCTTAGTGATTGAGATGTCGAACGGTCTTATCTGCGAACCGTCGGCGTTGAGTATCACTATCTTACTTTTGTATTTTCCCTCGTGAGGGATGGTGAAAACGAGTTCTTCGGAGTTTGTTTTGTTAACGGTTTTGTAAACCTCGTTCTCATGAAAAACTTTTGACGAAAAAGTGTAGCATTTGCCCTCGTTGAAGACTATGCAAGGCAGATAAACGCTCACATGATGGCCTTTCCATGTGAAAATATGCCATTCGTACGAGTCGAGGATGTGTTCGATAATCACCTCACCGGCTTTGAATTCCTCTTCCGGTTCGTTCTCCGCAAAAGCAAAACTCTGCGTTCCGAAAAGCAAACACATTAAGAATGATAGACTTATGATATATTTCCAATTTTTCATCAAAAACAAACTCGTTCAAATATTACAAACTGCAATTATACAAAATAATTTTGAAAGATTGAATATCTTTTTGGAGAAAAATAGTCTTTTTTATTAAAATACACCCCAGAAGGTTTTTGTCCAACTGGGGTGTAGAATCACTATATTGTGTGGGATTACTTTAAAGTGAAATGCACTTCCACTTCGCCTTCATCCCTGTCGCGGCCAACCCATACATAATCCTCTTCTTGGAAATAGTCATCTTTTGTGCGTGCGAAACTGTTGTAATGTCCTTCAAGCACATCCATATCGGTTCCTTCATAATAGAAGTGTAACTCACCAGTTTTGCTGCTGGGATTAAGATGAAGATCGTAGCTATAAAGTGGGATGTGCTGCATTCTGACATGTGCATAAATGGTGTCGGTTTGCCAATTTCCATTAGGGTCGGGGTTATGTCCCATACCGTTGTAATCGTAGTTAACCAAACACAGTTCGCAGTGGTCGTAAGGCAAGCTGAAGCCAGTAATCATGAACCAAACATAACGGTTGTTATAGTAATAAATGTCACCGTTCGGACCTTCTGTTGCGGCTGATCCCCAGAATGTGACAGTGTCGTTTGACTGTGTGACGTGCATGTCTTGGAATTCTCTGAACCAAATGTATTTCATTTCAGAAACTGTAAACTGACCGCCGCCGTCGTATGACCATGTGCAGGTTCTGTCGGCTTCCATCTCGAAATTGAATCTCATCCAAGTAGCCTCATCGACTTGTAAATCACAAACATTCTGTGTCACCGCAACTGGCAAAATCACTTTTTCATCATCCGATGGATATTGTGTGTTAGCCACCCAGCAGTTGATAGTGCCTTGGCGTGGTGTGGTGTTACTGTTTATCGACACTCTGATTTCTACTTGATTGTTTTCAAGCACAGTCACATTGCACCAGCCGTGTGCTCCATCACCTAAAGAAGCACCATAATGGCTGTATTCACCTTTGTTTATTGTCACAATCTGCGAAGAAGCATCATAATTGAATGTGAGATTGTTAGGTGTCACTGATGGAGTGTCGCTACCACCACCTCCTCCGCCACCTACAGCTTCCTGTCTGACAGATACCGTGAACCATTCTCCGTCTTCGTCATCAGGGTCGTTGGTGTTGGCTACCCAGATTCCAACGCTACATTCACGAGCTGTAGTGCCAGTGTTTGGGGTTGTGTTGATTTGTACCTTGCCTTGCGCTCTCAGGATTTCGACAGTGCACCAGCCTGCGCCTGCATCATCGACTATAGCACCGTAGAATTTGTATTTTCCGAGGTTTATTGTAACAATCTGACTGGAAGCATCATTGTCAAATGAGACTTCTTCAACTGATACTGAAGGAGTCACAGATGCACTGCCTCCAGAGCTGCCACTGCTTTTGTCGCAGCTGCCCAAAACGAATGCTAATACTGGCATAAGCAGCCAAAATAATAATAGTTTTCTTGTTTTCATGATTGTAATATTTAATTGTTATTTATTTTCCGGAACGCACAGCACGTACTGAGGCACCTAAAATACGCGTTTGTTGGCTGTTAATATTACAGCCTCCCTCTCCACAGACGAAAACCCATGCATAATTAGGCACGTTTGTATAGAGTGCATTTGACCAATAATATCCGTAGAAGTTATCGTCATTCATAGACTCATTATTAATATAACCGGCGAAAGGAATAAAAATGCTTTTTCCGTTAGAGCCAGTGTAACGTCTGCCACTTATGCCATTAATTTCGGCGTAATCGTGTGTTGTGTGATCTTTCAACTCTTGCCATTCCTCTTTTGATGGAATTCTCGCCCCGCTTTCCATGTTTGCTTTTGCGGCGTCATCTTGCAGCTGGAGTTCTGTGAGGTTGTCGGTGAAGCCCTCCAAACCATCCATTTGACGAGAGCAGTATTTGATTAAATAATAACCTTCCCGACCATAAATGTCAACACCCCATGCTGCATGTCCGTATGTAGACCATGTGAATGCCTCTTTAGTTGCAGTCTCACCCCAGGCAAAATAGTCGCCATAGTCTTCAGGCCTGCTGCCTCCAACGTTGTAAGCAGCCCATAAGATGCCGCTTGGCAGACCGAGGTCAACCCATTTCTCGGTGGTGCCGCCACCTCCACCACCACCAGTTGCGCTCTGCTGAACAAGGACTGTGAACCATTCTTCATCCTCGTCATTAGGATCGTTCGTTTTTGATACCCAGATTTGGACATGGCATTCACGCGCTATGCTACCTGTGTTAGGTGTTGTGGTGATTTTCACTTTGCCTTGCGCTCTCAGGATTTCGACATCACACCAGTCAACTATTTCATCGATAAAAGCACCGAAGTATTTGTATCTTCCAAGGTTTATTGTAACAATCTGACTGGAAGCCCCGTTGTCAAATGATACTTGATCGACTGATACCGACGGAGTCAACGATGCGCCGCCTCCTGAACTGCTGCTTTTGTCGCAGTTGTTAAAAACTAATGCCATAAACGGCACAAGCAGACAAAATAATAATGTTCTAGTTTTCATGATATAGAAATTGTTAATAAATACTATCGACACGATAAATAAGGCATGCAAATTTAGCCTAAAGCACTGAAACAGCCACTATTCAATACAAAAAAACGACTGACAAATTACACTTTGTCAGTCGTTTGTATAAATTGTCAGTCATTTTGGACTATGATTTTGTCTGATTTTGCTTTACCCAATCCTTTGGAGTGGTGCCTGTGGCAGCCTTGAAAGCTCTGAAGAAAGACCTTTCGTTGGCGAATCCCGATTCCAGTGCGACGGTGGCAATCTTCATGTCGGGCGACTGGCGCAGCAACTTCTTGGCATATTCTAGGCGATAGTCGTTAACGTTTTTGTGTGTTCCGAGAGCTTCTGCCAAATGGGAAACCTTCAAATCTTTGTTAAGATAGAGTTGCTTTGTCTCCATGAGCCCGGTTATGCGAGCCATCATTTCTTTTGAAGCGACATCTGGCTGTGACGCAGGCTTTGTCGGTTTGTGAATGCGTTTCGCAATAACCAAAAGTATCACTATAAACGCTAAGCTACATAATATCCACAGCCAAGCTGAATAGGTGTTTGTTTCTGATAAAGCTTTTCCGGTGCCGGTATGCAGCAGCCACACCGAGGCTAAAGGCGTGAAGTTGTCGTCTAGGATACCTCCTGTGATGATAAGGTCTCCGTCAGGGGTGAGTACTGGTGTGGCATCGCCGAAGTCTTGCAAAGGCTCGGTATAATATAAGGTGAGCGGCGCAGGATTTTTGTCATATTCCACTGCCACTACGTATGCGCGACTATCGGCATCTTTGCCAACAAGATATGCTTTATGGGCATTTCGGTCGGCTACGGCAACGCGGTTGTAATGTATTTTCCCCCATTCTGATGATGTAGGCACAGGCGAGGTGGTCGGCAAAAGCGAAAACACCGTGTCTTGGATATGGATGAAGGCCATTGCGCCGTCGTGATTATAAGCCGCAATCAGATATGAATAATCGCCAGCCTCTTTATCGCCAATAAACGACTCATTAACATGGTTGTTTTGGTCGTAAGGCATTGGCATCCAGTCTTTTAGCACTGGCGAAACAAAAGGCTCGCCATATAGTCGGTCGACGGTGTCGCAAGGCTCGAAACGGCCGCGCCATACGGTACCGAAAGCCATCACATCGCCCTTGGAAATGGGCAGCAGATAAGGTGATGAGTGCCAGACTGCCACGTCTTTGACATGGTGGCAGAACCGTTGTCCGTCGAACATCTCGAAACAGTCATTGCCTTTGTGGTTGCCGCAAATCAGCACATTGCCTTTGTCTAGCTCAATGCCTTGTGCAAAGGCTCTGTTTCGTTCGAGTGTGCCGAAGCCTTCAAAAGTATGATGTTCACGGTCGTAAATCTCAAGTTCGAAGCTCTGGCCTATGCCGAGGTTTCTCTCGTGACCGCCAGCGAGGAGCACACGCTTGCCACCGTCGAGCACCACCGCCATACCGTTGTCGTGCGTATAAACGGTCGGACTCTCGTGCCAGATGCCGTTTTTGAAGTATTCGGCTGTAGGTGTGAGCACGAAACCAGAGGTGTGTCCGCCAATAACAGTTAGCTCTCCGTCGGCATAAAACACATTGTGTCCGGCACGAGGCACATTCATGTCCGGCAGACGCTCGGCATCTAGGTTTTGAGCCGTCAGCACGGTGGCTGAAACCAGCAAAACCAATAGGATAATATATTTTTTAAGCATAATTATAAAGTAGCCAAGTTACAAAAACTATAGCACAATATCGTCGTATTTTACCACAACATCCAAGCCTTTTTCATTAAAATACTCTTTAACCTCGTTTTCAGAAAGCTCCGTAGCCGCTAAGAAGAAGTCACCGCCCCATGCACCGAGTGACTTGATAACTCCTTGGAAATCAGGATATTGCGCTTTCAATGGCGGCTGTTCCAAAACTCGGCTCATGATGGCCTCGTGACGGGTGAGAAGGGAGCAAAACTCTTCAAAAGAAGTGACTCTCACCAGGCTCTCGGAAATATTTGAGATCTCAGAGACCTCATAAGAGAAATCCATCGTTTTTGCTCGCTCTTTAAACGATTTCACTTCTTTTCCAGAACTCTGCTTGTGTCCTTGGTAAACAAAATATAGTTTTTCAGAAAAAGCAGGCTTGAAATCTATTTCCTCAACGACAGGCTCGCCGTTTATAAGCTGATAAGTTATTGGTTTTGAAGCTGTTGTGCAGGCGATGTCGTAGCCCGAACCACCCATGGTGCGCCTCAAAAGCTCGTATGGATTCACGTTTGCCCATTGCGATAGCAACGAAATCAGAGTGGAGCTGCTGCCGAGACCCCATTGCGAGTCGAACTCCAGACGGGTGGTGAAAAAATAATCGTTTTTATCTTGTAAGATATTGGGATTCAATAACTTAATCTCTTGAAAAATCTTACAGAGGTTGTCGGCTTTCTCCATGTCGTCGGAGGCATGCACCGTAAAGCCGAACTTGCTGAAGATGGCTGCAAACCAGAAACCGCGTGGCGTGTAGGAATCCCAATGTATCATTCCTTCCTGGATGTCGATGGTCTTCACCTCGAGCGACTGCCCCAATTTCAATGGCAACGCAAAGGCTTTGGCACCTTGGAGAACAAGGTACTCGCCTGATAAAAGGAATTTACCGTTGGCGTGGAATTTATTCATAATCAATGATTACGGAGGAATTCTTCTACTCCGGCGTACGTCACCGTGACATCTTTGAAATGTACTAGAGCCGCGGCTTTCTGTTCGTCGGTGGCGCCGAGCTGGTTCAGGATGTTGGCAAGGTGCATTTTCATATGGCCCTGCTGTATTCCTTTGGTAGTCAACGACTTGACGGCGGCGTAGTTGTTTGCCAGTCCCATGGTGGCTGCTATCATCATCAGTTCGGGTGCCGATGGATGTCCCAACAATTCCAATGATTCTTTTGCGAGAGGGTGGAGGCTTGTCAAACCTCCGATAGTGCCGAGCGCGATTGGCACTTCAAGCCAGAACTTGAACATCCCGTCTTTGATTTCGCACGAACTCAGCGATTCGTAATGTCCGTTGCGTGAGGCGTAAGCATGACCTGCTGCCTCTGTCGCGCGGAAGTCGTTGCCGGTGGCGATGACCACAGCGTCGATGCCGTTGTATATACCTTTGTTATGTGTTGTCGCACGATATTCGTCGATGTGCGCAATATCGACCGCCTTTTTGAATTTCTCTGCAAATCCCTGACCGTCAAGGTGTTCGTCAACGCCATCGAGGTCATAAACTGGACATTCTACCCACACTTTCACGCGGCAGTTAGGGGTGTAGTTCGACAAAATCGCCATCACGATTTCGACATTTTCGCCGCGGCGCAGGAAATAATCCTGCAGGGTGTGTCCAAATGTCTCGAGGCATGAGTTGATGAAGTTAGCGCCCATCGAGTCGCAGGTGTTGAATGTGACGCGCAACTGATAGTAGTTGTCGAGCTTGTTGGTAAAGTCAACTAATTGAATATCAAGGATTCCGCCGCCGCGTTTCTCCATCTTGACGGTAATGTCTTTGGTGGAATTACGTAACACGATTTCAATCTCGGGCATGAGGCTTTTTAGCGTCTCTTTGTCGCCTTTATAGCAGAAATGTAGTTGTCCAACCTTCTGAACGTCAATTACTTCTGAGTGGAATCCGCCACGGTCGCCCCAGAATTTCGCCGCCGCCGATGCCGCTGCCACTACGCTGCTCTCCTCGATGACCATCGGCACCATGTAAATCTTGCCGTTAATCAAAATGTTGGGGGAGATACCATAAGGTATATGGAAATTAGAAATGGTGTTCTCGCTGAACTCGTCAAACTGCTTCTGCTTCTCACTGTCGGAATACCAAAAGCCTTTCAAAAGGGCAATAAATTCCCCCGGATTCTCAATATATTCTGAAACGGCCTTTAATTTGTCCTCTTTCAGAAGTTTCGAAAATCCTGCTTTGATGCGGTCGCGCTTCCTGGGTTTGTTTTCTTCCATACGAGATGCAAAATTACAAAATCTCACGCAGAAATTACAGAAATAGCAGAATTTTTTTTAGTAAACTTGTAGTTTTGGTAAGATTTTTTTCATAATTTTGTATCTTAATATTAACTTAAATTATTCATTATGAAAAAACTATTTACATTTATCTTTGCTATTGCATTGAGTCTCAATGTGTTTGCTCAATGCCCATTGACAACAGCTGTCGATTTCACAGCTACTGACTGCCATGGAACGGAAGTCCATTTGTTCGATATCCTTGATGGCGGACAGTATGTCCTCATTGATTTCTTTTACACAACATGTGGACCTTGTCAGCAGGCCACTCCAAAAGTTGTTGAGTCGTACTATGCCATGGGTTGCAATATGTATGACGTTTTTTACATGGAGATTTCTCCTTCAGATGCTAATCAGGCTTGCCAAACCTGGGCTAACAATTATGGAGTTGAATATCCAACTATCGGCACTTCAAGCGGTGGCAATACAATATGCAACCAATATCAAATAGGGGCTTATCCTACTTTGATTCTCATCGCTCCAGACCGTTCCATCGTGATTCAGGACTTGTGGCCAATCAACAATGCGCAGAGTGTCATCTCGGCATTGGAAAACCATGGCATCGAGCAGCACGATTGCACTGCTCCAGTTGCCGATCCTGAGGTTACAATCACCGTCGATCAGGTCATGGAAACAGAAGTCACAGCGACATTTACTCCAAACGATGAATGCGCCACATATTATTATATGATTGGAACTGCGGAAGAGTTTGCTGAGTGGATGGCGGCTGCAGGCCTCGAGCTTCCTGAATACCTGCAAACATATGGAATGCCAGGAGAATATGCCATTTCAAACACGTTCGCTGACCTTATCCCAAATACTGATTACCTGATTTATGCTGTCCCGGCTGATGCTGACGGCAATCTTTATGAGTTGGCTCAAGAGTCGGTCACTACCATTCCGGGCGGTGGCGGCGAGATAATGCCTGATTTCACTGGCACTGACATCGATGGCAATATGATTAATCTCTATGAAATCCTCGACAATGGTCAGTATGTGCTTATCAATTTCTTCCTTACCGAGGATTCGTTTAGCGAGGACATTATGGGCGACATGATAGAAGCTTATCATATGTATGGCTGCAACGAACACGATGTGTTCTTTATGGAAATAAGTCCAAATGGTGGTGACAATACCTGCCAAACTTGGGTTGAGACTTACGGAGTGGAGTATCCTACAATCAGTAGAGACGGCGGCGGCAACGACATAGCTCAAGCTGTGCCAGTGGCTATGTATCCGACAATCATGCTCATCCGTCCTGACCATACTTTCGCTCAAAGAGATATCTATCCTCCGACTCTTGAATACATGATTATGTATATGACTGATGAGGGTATCCAACAATATGAATGTCCTGGCGCTTCAGTGGATGAAACCACTAAAGAAAGTGTTGCGATTTATCCTAATCCGGCTGACAATTTCGTGAGAATCAACTGCGAAAATAATGATAATGTGATGATATTCAATGCTATAGGTCAGAAGATTGCAGAAATTGAAACTGGTAATAATGAGTTGAATATCAACACCACAGATTACGAAAACGGTGTTTATTTCGTGAAGATTGACGAAAAAACCCAACGTTTCGTTGTAACACACTAAACAGTTGACAGTTACCAGTTACCAGTTGGCAGTTACTAGTTAGCAGTTATAATTTTTTAAAATGAAAATATTAGTTTTAAGATCTTCTTTTCAGAGCGACGAATTCATCTGTACAGAATATGCGGATTTGTTGGAATTGTTGAAAAACAAATGCAATGCCGAAATCACTATTCTCGGTGATGAATCCGTAGAGACGTTTCCTGAAACGTCTCCGAATAACGTTGATTTTGTGATGGTTGCGACCGGTGGTGTGGAAAATCTGTTCAAAAAATTATTTGATATGGAGACGTTTCAGGAAACGTCTCTACAGAAAAACATCAATTTGATTGCCGACGGGCGTAACAACTCATTGGCGGCAGCATTGGAAATCCTGACATATCTTGAAGAACAAGGCTACGAAGGAAATATCATACATGGCACAAACGCTGAGATTATTGACACCATCGTTGCCGACAATTCAAGAAATGTTACGACGATATCGAACAAGTTGCGCGGAACTCGCATTGGTCTGTTCGGCTATCCTTCCGATTGGCTGATTGCAAGCGGAGTCGATTACGATTATCTCCGCGATTATTTTGGTGTTGAATCTGTTTATATTGATTTACAACGACTTATCGATGGGATAAAGACTGTCCCACAGTCTGAAGCCGAAAAGGTGGCACGTGATTTGGTTAAACGTTCCAAGTCGGTCAAAGAACCTGATGATAAAGACATGATAGATGCTGCAAAGGCTTATCTCGTAATCAAGAAAATTTGTCAGGAAGAGCGATTGGATGCCATGACGATACGTTGTTTTGACATCGTAAAAGCTTGTAATACAACAAGTTGCTTGGCTTTGGCCTTGCTTAATGACGAGGGTATTGTTGCAGGTTGCGAGGGCGATATGCAGACTCTTCTCACGATGATTCTGGCAAAACGTTTGTGTGGTGAAGAGGCTTTCATGGCTAATCCGTCACAGCTGACTGACAGCACCACGATGTTCGCGCACTGCACTATTCCATTGAAAATGTGCGACAACACCGTAATCCGTTCGCATTTCGAGTCGGGAATAGGCGTCGCGGTGCAGGGCGACATGCCACTGACCGATTATACCATCTTTAAGTGGGGCGGAAGACAGCTCGATAAGTTCTTTGTAACCGAAGCGAAGGCAATAAAAAATGAGTACAGCAATCATTTTTGCCGTACTCAAATTACTCTCGATATCAATCTAAAGCCTTATCTCCTAAACCATCCGATTGGCAATCACCACGTCATCATCAAAGGGAAACATGCTGAAGAAATCAGGAGTTTTATGAGAGAGAATGGAATTGGGGAGTAGTTGGCAGTTGCCAGTTGGCAGTTACTGACTACATCATTCCTGGCATCCCGCCGCCCATAGGTGGCATCTGTGGTGCTGGATTCTCCTCTTTGTGGTTAGAAACCACGCATTCTGTTGTCAGGAGCATGCCTGCGATTGATGCTGCGTTCTCGAGTGCTACTCTCGACACCTTAACTGGGTCGATGACACCTGTCTTGAGCATGTTTTCATATGTCTCTGTACGTGCGTTGAAGCCGAAGTCACCCTTGCCCATAGCCACTTTGTTGACGACCACTGAGCCTTCGAGGCCGGCGTTCTCAACGATCTGACGGAGAGGTTCCTCCAAAGCGCGTTTGATGATGCAAATACCTGTCGTCTCATCGTCGTTGTCGCCTTTCATCTTCTCCAAAGCCTTGATAGCTCTGATGAATCCGACGCCACCGCCAGGGATGATACCTTCTTCGATAGCTGCTCGTGTTGCGTTCAAAGCGTCTTCAACACGGTCTTTCTTTTCTTTCATCTCAACTTCTGATGCTGCACCGACGTGGATGACTGCTACGCCACCAGCGATCTTTGCGAGTCTTTCTTGAAGTTTCTCACGGTCATAGTCAGATGTTGTGGTTGCGATCTGTGATCTGATCTGTGCTGCGCGGCCTTGGATGTTTTCTTTCTCACCATGACCGTTGACGATAGTGGTGTTGTCCTTTGTGACGGTGATCTTGTCGCATGAGCCGAGTTCTGCCAATGTGGCATCTTCAAGACGATAGCCTTTTTCCTCGCTGATGACAGTGCCGCCTGTGAGGATGGCGATGTCTTCGAGCATCTCTTTACGTCTGTCACCGAAGCCAGGAGCCTTAACAGCCACGACCTTCAATGAACCACGTAATCTGTTGACTACCAATGTTGCAAGAGCTTCGCTGTCGATATCTTCAGCGATGATCAACAATGCACGGCCTGTCTGTAATGTCTTCTCGAGAACTGGGAGAAGGTCTTTCATCACGCTGACTTTCTTGTCGTAGATGAGGATGAATGGGTTGTCATAGACAGCTTCCATCTTCTCTGTGTCGGTGACGAAGTAAGGTGAGATGTAACCACGGTCGAACTGCATGCCTTCGACGACATCGACGTATGTCTCAATACCTTTTGAGTCTTCAACTGTGATGACGCCTTCTTTCTTCACTTTGCCCATCGCCTCGGCGATGAGTGAGCCGATTGTTGAGTCGTTGTTAGCAGAGATTGTAGCAACCTGCTGGATCTTCTCGTTGTTGTCGCCAACGATTTCTGACTGAGCCTTCAATGACTCTACGACTTTTGCGACTGCCTTGTCGATACCGCGTTTGAGGTCCATCGGGTTTGCACCGGCGATGACGTTCTTCAAACCTGTTGCCACGATTGACTGTGCCAACACTGTAGCTGTTGTGGTGCCGTCACCGGCGAGGTCGTTGGTCTTCGATGCGACTTCTTTCACGAGCTGTGCGCCCATGTTCTCGATCGGGTCGGCGAGTTCGATTTCCTTTGCCACTGTCACGCCGTCCTTTGTGATATGAGGAGCGCCGTATGATTTCTCGATAATGACGTTGCGGCCCTTAGGTCCGAGGGTCACTTTCACTGCGTTTGCCAATGCGTCGACGCCTTTTTTCAGACCGTCGCGTGCATCAAGATTGAACATTATATCTTTTGCCATATCTCTTTGATTTTTAATTATTTACGAATTTAGATGATTGCTATAATATCGTTTTCACGCATAATCATATAGTCTTTTCCGTCGAGATGGAACTCGGTGCCTGCGTATTTGCCGTAGATGACGGTGTCGCCGACTTTCACTGTGACAGGGTTGTCCTTTGTGCCAGGACCGACTGCCACGACTGTGCCTTGCTGAGGTTTCTCTTTTGCTGTGTCAGGGATGATGATTCCACTTGCTGTTTTCTGTTCTGCGACAGCCGGCTCAATGACTACGCGGTCTGCCAACGGTTTGATATTCAATTTTGCCATGATATTATATTTTTAATTGTTATTTTCTTGCGATTTTTCTTTATCAAAAATCATTCCAAAGACGATTTTGTCAGCAAAATAATAAAAAAAATGTCAGAATGTGTGACATTCTGACATTTTTCTGTCTCTCTTATCAGATTATTCTGCTGTTTCTTGACCTGCGACAGGAATCTCAGGAGTTGTTGCTGTCTGCTGAACGCTTTCAACGACCTTGCTGCCTTTGACCTGCTGGTTGCCGCTCTTCGGAATTGCTACGCTTGATGCGAGGCAGAACACCACGAGGAGGACTGCGAGGGTCCAGGTTGTCTTCTCCAAAAAGTCTGTAGTCTTGCGGACGCCGAGAATCTGGTTGTGTGAAGAGAAGTTAGATGCCAATCCGCCACCTTTTGAATTCTGAACTAACACCACCAACATCATCAAGAAACTGACGATAAGGATTAATACTGCTATTGTAACGTACATTGTCTTAAAAATATTAATTGTTTAACTTTTCTTTTAACAAATCAATTCGACCTGCAAAAATAATACTTTTTTCTGGATATTTCACTTTTAATTTTTCATAAATTGAAATTGCTTTTTCAAAATATCCTTGTTTTTCGTAAATCATTGCTAATGTTTCACTTACAATATTCTCTTGGTCGATTATCGACTCTTGTGCGGCTGAAATAGGGTTGAAAAACTCTTGTTTTGGGCGTGAAATTGAAGGGTTTTCGGCGATGAATTTGTCGATAATTTCTGCTTTTGACAGCGTTTTTTCGGTTTTTTTAGGTGATTTTTTCTTAGTTTCGAGTTCAGAAATCTTCTTTTCGATGATGGCTTTCAATTCGTCGAGAGTTTTCTTTTTCTCTTCGAGGAGTGCCATCTCGCGATTCAGGTCTTCCGAAGTGCCGCCGAGGTCTATTTCAGGGATGAGAATAGTCTTTTCAGGGATGATATCCTGTTGATTTTCAACATATTCGTCGGGCAGTTGTGTACAGAGTATCCGAAGCGTATTTCTGTTTGGTGCCATGGCTGCCGCCAAACGGAGTTGCTGTGTCGCTTTTTCATGGTTGACACGACCCATGCCGACGGCAAGTAACACTTGTGCCGCTGTGAAGTAAGGATATTCCTTTACAAGCGTTTCAAGCTTGGCAACATATTTATTATCAATGAGTTCGGGATGCTCTAAAATCCGTGTCAACCTGTTTTTATCCAAAGTTTACCAATTTACAACTGCTTTATTGAAAATGTCTTCGCACAGCTTGTCGCAGATGGTTCTCAAAAGCTCGTCCTGAACGACGTTGAGGTCCTGATTGCTCGGGTAATCGTCAAATTGAGAGAACTTCTGCTCAAAGTTCTTAGATTCGTCGTATCTGTTGTAAAACCTGACGTTTACAGTGATTGTGAGGCGGTTTAACGCTGCCACTTGGTCGCCTGTGATGGCGGTTGGAGCGGTCTTGTAGTCGATAATTTCGCCTTCGATGGCAAGGTCGCCATTGTCAGACACTTCATCGAGAGTGGTCTGATTCATGAAATAATCACGCAAGGTGTTGGTAATCACTTCACTAAGCATCGGATTGACCAGGTTGGCGTTATTCGGGAAATACTGAATAGACACTGTTTTCGCTTCGGCTGGAATGCTTGCACCTGTGAAGGAGTAGATACCGCAGCCAGTCAGCAGAAACGCGACCATTAATATTAATAAGGTATTGATTTTTTTAAACAATAATCTCATCATTATCAGATATTAATGTTATATTCCTTAATTTTTCGATATAGCGTCCGTTCGCTGATGCCGAGTTCTTTGGCAGCGTCTTTGCGTTTGCCGTTATATTTTTGTAATGCCTTGATAATCACTTCGTTTTCTTTGTCTTGCAACGAAAGGTTATCGGCGGGTGTTTTTTCTTGAACATATTCGATGTCGGCATCCTGTGTGTTTTCGTAGTCGAGTACCGTCGCTTTTATTGGTGTTATTTGTTGCGATGGCATAGGTTGTGCCGTCGGAATCTGTCCTGATGTCAGGTCGTTGACGGTTTTACGAAGCTCAGTGATGTCTTTTTTCATGTCGAACAGCACCTTGTAGAGCAGGTCGCGTTCCGAGATGGAGTCGGCGCGGCTTTCGTCTTTGAAGATTGTTGGCAGAGCCGTCTGCATCGGGAGATAGTTGCGAAGTATCTCTGGCGTTATAACTCGTTCAGTCTCAATGATTGAAATCTGTTCAGTGACGTTTTTCAGTTGACGGATATTGCCGTCCCAACGGTAGTTCTCAAACATCGTGAGTGCTTCCGGTGTGAGTTGCACAGCGGGGATGCGGTATTTTTCGGCCACGTCGGATGCGAATTTACGGAACAGCAGCTTGATGTCGTCTTTTCTCTCGCGCAGTGCCGGGATGTGAATCGGGACGGTGTTAAGACGATAGTACAGGTCTTCGCGGAAGCGTCCTTTTTCGATGGCTGTTGGGATATCGACGTTGGTGGCGGCCACCACGCGCACGTTTGTTTTCTGTATTTTCGATGATCCGACCTTGATGAACTCGCCGTTTTCCAGCACTCTCAGCAGTCGAGCCTGTGTTGCCAATGGGAGTTCGGCCACCTCGTCAAGGAACAAAGTGCCGCCGTCGGCGACTTCAAAATAACCCTTACGGGTGTCGTAAGCCCCTGTAAATGAACCTTTTTCATGACCAAACAGCTCCGAGTCGATGGTGCCTTCCGGGATGGCGCCGCAGTTGATGGCGAAATATGGACCATGCTTGCGGACGCTATTCTGGTGGATTATCTGCGGAAACACATCCTTGCCGGTGCCACTCTCGCCGTTGATGAACACGGTGAGGTCGGTGGCTGCCACTTGCACAGCCACTTCGATGGCACGGTTCAGGTTGGAATCGTTGCCGATAATGCCGAAACGCCGTTTAATCAGTTGAATATCAATCATCTCAGTGTTGCGTTAAGTTGTTGCTCGATGGCCGACTGGATTCTTGCCATAGTCTTTTCAATAACCTTGTCGGTCAAGGTTTTCTGCTTGTCCTGCAAGGTGAAGCTCACTGCGTATTGTTTCTTTCCTGCCGGAATCTTGTCGCCTTCATAGATGTCGAACAGGTTAACCGACTTCAGGATGTTGCGTTCTGTCGCGAATGCCAATGTCTTGATTTGCTCGAAAGTCACGTTCTTGTCCATGACGAGGGCGAGGTCGCGGCGTACACTCGGGAACTTCGGCAATGCCTCGAAACTGATGGTCTTCAAGCCTTTCACGACTTTCAAAACAGCATCCCAGTCGAAGGTGGCGTGGAACACTTCTTTCTTAACATCGAACATCTTCAAGGTCTTGGCGTTGATTTTGCCCAAAGTCACTAACTTATTGTTATTCAATGAATAAACTATTGAATAATCGTAATGTGACTCGGTTCCTTCGGTCATCTCGAGTGTTTCGGCATTGATGCCGAGCTTGTGGATGATGCCGAGGACGTATTTCTTGAGGTCGTAGAATGTGAGGCTCTGCGGCTTGTTGCTCCACGATTCTTCTTTGTCGTTGCCTGTGATGAGCAGGTCGAGGCGGTAGTTTTCGCTATATGGGTTGAGAGGTTTTTCCTCAGTCTGTTTGTTCTCGCCGTTGAAGAAATAGATGTTTCCGAACTCGAAGAACTTCATGTCGAAGCTCTTGAAGCTTTGGTTGCGGGCGATGCTCTCGAGTCCGCCGAACATCAATGACTGGCGCATCACGTCGAGGTCGGAGCTTAACGGATTCATAATCTTGAGGTTATGAGCCTCGTCGAAGCTGTCGAGCTCGCGTGTGTATGCTGATTTTGTCAACGAGTTGTTCATGATTTCGTAGAAACCATTGGAGGCGAGGAAGATAGAAATCTCTTTCTGGATCTTCTCTTTGTCAGGCTTCACGTTGACGTTGAGACTTGCGTTGATTTTTGTAGGGATGGCGATGTTGTCGTAGCCGTAGATTCTCAAGATTTCCTCGACGAGGTCGGCTGGACGATAGACATCGACTTTGCAAGTCGGAACGTCGACGGTAACGTATGCGTCTGTAAGTTCAACCACTTGACAATCAAGGTCTTTGAGTATGTTGACAGCCACGTCTTTCTCGATATTCTGACCAGCGATCTTGTTGAGATAATCGAACTTGAGCTGTATGCGGACAGGTGTGAAGTCGCCGTTTTTCACGTCTTTCACTTCTGATGACACTGTGCCGCCTGCCAGTTCTTTCACCAGCAATGCTGCGCGTTTCAATGCGTAAAGCGTGATGTTAGGGTCGCAACCGCGTTCATAACGGAAGCTCGCGTCGGTCTGAAGACCGTGGAAACGAGCTGTCTTACGAATCGAAGTAGGGTTGAAGTAAGCACTCTCGATGAACACGTTTGTTGTCGTTTCGGTGACGCCTGATTCGAGGCCGCCGAACACTCCGGCGATGCACATTGGCTCTTCAGCGTTGCAAATCATGAGGTTAGTATCGCTGAGTTTGCGCTCGACACCGTCCAAGGTGGTGAATGGTGTGCCTTTTGCCAAGCGTTTCACGATAACTTTCTTACCCTTAATCTTATCTGCGTCGAAGATATGAAGCGGCTGTCCGACTTCCATCAAAACGTAGTTGGAAATATCGACGATGTTGTTGATAGAGCGCAGTCCTATTGCTTCGAGGCGATGTTTGAGCCATGCCGGTGACGGACCAACTTTCACTCCGCTGACGGTGACGCCGCTGTATCGTGGGCAGTTCTTAGTGTCTTCCACGATGACTTCGATGTCGTTGTTAGTGTTTTCAACTTTGAAAGCGTCCACTGACGGGCGTTCAATCTTATATTGACGAGTGTTGTTTTTATGGTTCAAAGCAGCCACAAGGTCGCGGTCGCAGCCGATGTGCGATGTGGCGTCGGAGCGGTTGGCGGTAAGACCGATCTCGTAGGTAAAGTCTTCTTCTACAGGGAAGTAGAACGAGGCAGGCTTGCCCACTTCGTAGTTCTCTGGCAGCACCATAATGCCTTCGTGAGAGGTACCGAGTTGGAGTTCGTCTTCAGCGCATATCATGCCTTCCGACACCTCGCCGCGGATCTTGCCTTTTTTAATGGTGAAGCTCTCGTCGCCGCTCCACAGCTCGCAACCTATTGTTGCAACCAAAACCTTCTGTCCGGCAGCCACGTTAGGGGCGCCGCACACGATATGGAGAGGCTCGGCTTCGCCCACGTCGACGGTGGTGATGTGAAGGTGGTCGGAGTTCGGGTGGTCGATGCATGTCAACACTTTTCCTACGACGACGCCTTTCAAGCCGCCTTTCACCGACTCGTAACGTGTCATGTCTTCAACTTCGAGACCTGTTCCGGTCAATGTTTTTCCAAGTTCTTCAGCCGGTAAATCGCACTGGATGTACTGCTTAAGCCAATTATATGATATTTTCATTTTATAAATGTTTATTATTCAATAGCATGAGATTCCTCGACTCCACTTCGTTTCGCTCGGAATGACAATTACAAACTGCAAAGATACAAAATTCTGACAAAATGTCAGGTAAAAAAAGAAAAAAAGTTTTAGTTTCGCACAAATCGGCTAATACGTTCGGTAACAATGCGGATATAACTGCGCTTCAGCTTCTTTGTCAGTAGGCTCTGATTGACCAATTGAAGTGTGGCAACGGGAACTGACATATATTTATCCAGTATTTTTTTGATGCGGCTTTCAACGAGGAAAATTTCTTTGCCAAACCATTCGAAATCCTGACGACAAGGGTGACCGGTGTTGATATAGTTTTCGCTTCGCGGAATATTGGGTGACAAGCCTCCGTCGAGGGCAAAATCTTCGTCACGTACGTGTAATGTGGTGTTTAATAAGTCGTAAGCTGGAGTCAGACAATAATCTTCTCCGTTCAAAATCACTGAAAAATTTTTGAGATGAGCGTCGCCATTGGCGTAGATATAGTTGAAAACGACCAATTCGAAAAAACGTTCCATCTCGGTCATCCATGCGGGAATATAACGGCGGATGCAACGGGCTATATTTGAATACGAACCGTTGTATTTGAATGTCTTGCCACCGTCGGCCTCGCTTTTGCCGATCAAAGTCGCCATGTCTTCCATCGGGTATTTGAGACCGTTGTCACCGATGTCGAACCGGCGGGTGATATACACCGGATGTCCGTTTGGAGTGGAGCACAGACCGTTTGCGGCCACGGGAATGCCATACACTTGTGATGCTATCTGCATGGTCAGATGCTCGTTGGCTGGAATATGCCATCGGTCGATAAGTGTCGCATCCCATGGGGCAGGCTTCAAAATGTGTGTCGAGCGTTCTCCTTCGACTGCAAGGCGGATTTTGTCGCCATCGACAACTGCGGGAAATTTCTCTTGCACGCCGGACACCGATATGCGCTGCATGGCCTGAGTCATCTCCTTGGTGTGATGTTTTCCGTCGAGATTGAAGTCGAGCATCATCGACACGTGGCGATTATCGAAAAGAGGTGTATTGTATCTCATTTTAAAGCTTTTTTAAATTCACAGCGCCGATAGTCTCGATGTCAGACATTGCATAAAGGATGCCGAAAAGGTCGGCTTCGTCGATATGATGTTCGCGGCAGACCACGCGTCGGAGTGTGCCTTCGGGCAGCATGTTGGCGAAGAACGGGAACAGATGCTCGCTTTCGTACGGCGAATCCGACTTTGGCATTGTGACGGAAATGTGTGGAAACTCGCTTCGCACATACGTCGGATAATATTCAAAGCGGTAGTCTTTGCCAGGCAGGAGTTCTGTCAGGATGCCGGCTTTTTTGCTATTATAAAAAACGTTTAACTGTCGCATTTTCAAATGTTTTTAAACTGTTTTACGAATTCGATAGACTATCTCAAGGCCAAGCACGTCGAGTAGTTTTTCTGTTGTCTGCAGGGAAGGATTTCCTTTTCCGCGTTCGATGTCTTTCACTGTGGCTAGGCTCACTCCGGCCATTTCCGCGAGGTCGGCTTGGGATATCTGCAGTCGGTTTCGTCTTTCTTTAATAGTGTCTGTTAGATTCATAAAAGTATAATATAATAGACATTTAGGCCGCAAATATACAAATAATTTGTGAAATATAAAGAAAAAGTTTAATAAAATATACTTAAATTAACCACGAATAAATTCCAGCTCCGACAAGGCGATGATTATAATTGTCCAATTCATTGTTATTTCTGTTTAAATTTTAAATATATTTGCCATGCTTCCTGAACATCTTCAGCATCAAAATTGCCCTCGAAAAACGACACCTGGCAATCCTCTTTGAAAGGTGACCAGTTGCCACAAATGACGCCGTCGTGGGCGATGATTGGCTGGAAGATGCCGCTGTTGTTGTGGGCATGATGACGGTGTTCAGCAGGGAGCACGATATCGCGGCTTTTGTAACCGATAAGATACTCGTCGTAAGGCGGAATCAGCAGATACTGACCTTTGCGGAAGCCACGGGTGCGGCAGTCGTCGGTGAGATAGAATTCGCGACGTTTCCATTTTTCGAGATGCAGGTAATCGCCCAATAATTCGATGCCTTTTAGGCAGTCGTTGATACCGAGTCCCGACCACCACACGAAATCCTCCAACGTAGCAGGCTGACGGCTTTGAAAATACTTTTTTGTGAGGCGCATCAAAGCCTCGTCGCGGTCTATAGTCTTACGAGGTCCGACTTTGCTCTCGGCAAGCGCATATGTCGCCTTCATCGGCTGTAAGTCGCCGCTACACAGCGTTCCTGTGAACTCGCCCATTCGGATGTGATACGAAAGGCGGTGGTCGTCCATCGTGATGTCTTTTTCAGTCAATGCCTGCACGAAATCCTCTTTCGTCACGCTGTCTTTTTCGGCGGCGGTCTGCACCAGAATCTTTCTTATTTTCAAGTATTCCTCTTCGGGAATGTCGATTTTATTGCTGTGCATCCAGCCTTTGGTGACGGCTATCGCTTTCGGTGCGCAGAGGTCGAGCATCCACCAGTAGTCGTTGGCAGAGACGAGCTGCCAGGTGCCTCGCATGAGATGCAAACGGATAATGTCTCCGTCGGCGAAGGCTTTTGAAAAAGCCTTCGCCGACGGCTTCTTGGTGCGCATCTCCACCGCCCACCGCATCAGACGGTACTCCTGCGCCTGCATGGCACCAAGATGGCTCACCACCTCGGCAGGGTCACTAAACTGCGGCGCTGCAAGTTGCTGATTAAGAAGACGTATGGCAATAGGATTCATCAAATGTTAATTATTTCAAATTTCTCTTCGCCTCCTCATTATTTGCATGAACCATGGCGATTTTCGGACATTGCTCCATTTCCGGGCAGTCGCCGCAGGTATCAACACCTTTTTGCATCGCACACTGGCGAATTGGACAAAGCTTGTCGCAGAAGACGGTCTTTCGGCCATTAACACGACAACCATCACAATTGATATGCTCAGGCAAAATTTGAACATTATTCAAATCAGACCATAGTTTTGCCGTTTTTTCACGCAAAGCGTTGTCATTATTCTTTGTGGCAATATAAGCGTCACATTTCTCGCAGTTCAAGCCACAATAGGCAATCAAATCATTCATTTCTTTTTGTTTTTCAACACGGATTGAACTGATCTAACGGATTTTTCCATCCGTAATATCCGTTTAATCCGTGGTCGTTTATCTTTCTAGTTTCATTACTTTTACCGGTCTGTCGGCGCCGACTGCAAGATTTGGACAAACGGTTTCAATGCCTGTATCTTTAAATCCGCATTTTTCCATCACCTTGCCTGAGGCTGGGTTTTCAGGGAAATAATCGCCCCACAGTTACCAGCTGCAATGCTTCGGTGCAGATACTTTTGCCCCAATATGGCTTGGCAATCCAATAACCGACTTCGGCTTCGTCATCTTTTATTCTCAAGTTCGATACAGAAGCCGGTAAATATCCAACACATCCGACAGGCTCGCCGGTCTCCTTCCACTCAACAGCCCACATACCTTCACCGCTAAAAACTGTGCGGATAATTTTCAAGCTCTCCTCCACGCTTTTATGCGGCGGCCATCCTGCTCGAGGCCCCACATCAGGATCGGAAGCATATTTGAAAAGCGTCTCGGCATCACTATCAAGCCAAGGACGAAGCGTCAGTCTTGCGGTCTGCATTATAAGCTTTGTCTTTGCAGCAAATGGTGGCAACTGACCTTCGTTGTACGACATGGCCTTCTTTGGAAAAGTCTTTTCATATTCATCCCTTTCGGCGGACAATAAGTACCTTCACGGTTGCCCCAATAGCCTGAAATCAGCTCTTGAGCGAGAAAATATGGAACTTCTGATTCACGAGGTTCGGCGTGATAATGAATCTTGAGTTTACTGGCGAGATCGAATCCTGCATGACAGTAAAAATCGATGTTACCTTCCATATTAAGCAGTCCGATGCCCATGTTCTTGGCTTTTTCCAACGCATATTGTAGCAATTTCAAGCCATAGCCTTTACGTTTGTAGTCGGGATGGATGCTTATTGGTCCGAATGTCCATGATGGAAATGAAGTTCCGTCGTCAAGTGTGATCTCGGCTTTTGAGAACATAACATGACCGATGATTTGACCATTTTCCTCCATTACCAAATCCAATTCAGGGATGAAATCGGGGTTGTTTCTATATTGGTTAAGCACGTAATGCTCAGTGCATCCGGGACGACAATCATTGGGTTGTTCAAGTCTTATATTCATAATATATCACAAATCTTATCTTCTCTGATATACGCCATCCTCGTCAAACAGCTTCTTCTGCAAATGGGAGCACATATTGGTGGTGTCGATTGTCATTTATATTGATATTTTCCGCTGAGGATTTTTGCTCTTAATCCTTTCACGGCTGGTTTGTAATAAGAGATTTCCATTGCTTCGATAATCCGTATAAACTCTTCCTTCAGCTCGGGATAGAAGTTGCACATACGATAAGCGAGTTTCATGCTGAGAGTTTGTATGCCCGGCAATTCATCTCCAGCTACCATGTGATCCAAGCAGAAATCGAGAAAATCAGTCCGCAGGTTATCTTCGGTCAACTCCAAACGCTCGATAATGCTCAAAGTCAACCGCCGTACAGATGAGTTCTCGGTATGCATAGCTTGTTCTATCAGTTCGTCGAGTAAAATCTGAAGTTGTGACAGTTCTTTATCGGTAGCCTTGGTCAATCCCCACAAAGCACTTCTGGCGACACGGTAATCTGAATCGAAGACATATTGTTTAGCAAAGTCTAAGAAATCGCCATCGGATTTAATCTCTTGGTAAATCTCCAGTGCGCCGCCTTCGCTGAACGTTTGTCTCAGTCTATCGCTCGTTATCGCCATTCCTAGATTATTTTCTGCAAAGATAATGATTTTTTCTGATACGTTTTACAAATTAACGTTTTCAGGAATATGTTAGATAAAGAAAACGTAACATAAAAGAAAAACCGCCTCTGTAGTTTGCTAACCCGATTACGGTGCTACTCTACTACAAAGGCGGTTGGGTTTATACCCTAAACCTCACTGCAAAGATACACAATGATTTCGAATTGTCAACCAATTTTTCAAAAAAATGTTACTTTCTTAAAATTTGAGGGCAGAAACCATCAAGTTTGGGAGGATTACAAAATGGGACACTATTCAATTATTATTTGCTTGATTAAACAAATTCTATAATAGAAATTCTATAATTTTATCCGAAAGATACGATAGGTAGGATTATGGAACAAACTTTTCGGTGAGAACTAGCCCTTTATGCTTTTGGTCATCATCGCAAGCATGTCAGTGTAGATGGGCAATACTGTTTTTAAGAAGGATTCTAATTGGGAATCCGATATTTCTTGATAATTACAATTGCTTTCCCACAAAGAAACAATTGGTTGAGTATATCCATCTATTTTAATGGCATAATCAATCATTTTATCATCGTTATAATTTGGGAATCGTCTTAAAAAAGAACAATATGTAATGTAGAAAGACGAACCATCGATTTGGAGTGCATATCGAGTCGGATCTATTTCAGGTGTTGTATAAATATCATCTATTATTCCCAAGAAATATATAGAAGCGAAACTGGATTGTGGTTCCCAATAGTTGAGGTCATCGAAAAATGCGCAGTACAAATCAACCAAATTTAAAGAATAAGTGTGTAGTCTGAAATAATCATGCCAGTTGCCTGTAGTTTTTATCACTTGATATAGTGAATCGGTCGCAATCATGGCTTTGTCAAACATCGTTTTGTAGTTGACAAGATTATCTTTATCATGATGATGTTTCGACCAATAATAAGTCATTGGGACATAATCGATTCCGTAAGCAAAGAACTTTTCCATCATGGCAATATCGGCCATGTACTGAAGGAAATTGAAGGGCTGTTCTTGACAATTTTCCCAGATTTGATTTACAGTATCGATTGCCCATTCGGTTTCGGTGTCAGCACCAAATTCAAGGGATGATGCCGCCAAGTCATTCATGGCATTGCCATAGTCGAGGACTAATTGTTCGAGTTCATTGCTCTCATAAAAAGTCGGGGGCTGTGGTTTTGGAGCGCAACCGGCAAAGATTGTTGTGATTAGCAATAGTGCCATGTAATTTAGTGCTTTCATATCTTATGTTTTTAAAGAAATGATGGAATTGTCATATTAAGCATTGTAACTTTGCCTTCTTCATTGAAATCTGCGACGAAGCCACCTTGATCATCTAATTGACCATTAACCTTGTGAACAAATAAGGCTTTTGAATGATGTCGGCCATTAACAATTTGAAATTCAAAAGTTGTTCCTGAATTCTTCATGGTTTGTAGTTTGCCTTTAAGATAATCCAAATACTCCTCTTTTGAAGTTAATTCTTGGAACACCCAAAATGAGGCGTAATGCATGTCGTCTGCTAAATAGTCTTCAATGATTGAGGCATCGTAATTTTGATAAGCCTCTGCTAGTTTTTTAAGAAATAATTCTTCCATGTTAGTTAGTCATGTAGTTTTCAATATGGCATATTAATGTTTCGAATGAAACATCTAACTACGTTGTAATCCTACAAAGGATTTATGATGAAGCACAAGATACAAATGCAATGATGCATAAAGCGTCAATTAATGTCTTCTTCATTGTTACACCTCTGTCCTATACATATATTTGTTTGTAATAGATCTAACTTCTTCGTAAGAAAAGCCTAATTCTTCATATAGTTTATATGCTTGTTCTCCAAGCATTTTGTGGTTTTCGTCACCTCTCATAAGATAGAAAATATTTGAGCAATTACCAATCATATACTCAAGAATTTGTCTATTCTTAATTTGTTTAATATAAGGAACGATTTTTTCGTATGTATTATAAAACGGTCTAAAATCATCAATTTGCTTTTTTGTCATTCCAAAAGCAATAGCAGCTTTTTCCAAATATGAAAAAGCCCACGACATTTCATGCATTGGCACGCCTTTCATAGTTAAGTATTCCAATTGATAATATAATGCATACCTTTGTTCTGCTTCCAACGTGTCATATGGAGGTTTCGGATTTCTTGTTCTGTTAAATAGTCCCATACTAATACTAATTTGTTATTTATGCTTAACTTAAAATTCATCAGACCAACTATCATTGAGATTAACGCTAATACTAGTTTCGATGTCTTTTAAAATAGGACTACATCTTTCTTTGAGTGTTGCTAAATCATTTCCTGTAGGCAAATGACTATTCAACTCCTTAAATATGTCTAAATAATACTTGTTTATAATATCTTCCAAAGGAAAATTGCAATGTGCGAGTTCTGCCTCTTTAGCAATCCCACCAAACAGAAGTACTTGGTTGCGAATATGTGTCTCTGGGTTAATATAGAGTGCCTGACCTGCTATTACTGAATACATCAAATACTGATTCTGCATCGAAATCAACACTAAAGCAAGTTTGCTCCCAGACACTAAATCTTCATACTCCAAATCACCAGGTTTACTATCCTTATTTTTGAGATAGTTGTTCAAGAGGCAGAAATATGCCAGTTTAATAACTGAAATCTGATTATCCTCGGTCAAGTAGTCCTCTGTCAGCATAAAATAAAGACTCTTGGCTACCAAGTAGGGACGTTTAACTACGGAGAACATGCTCTCATAATAGTTTATCTGACGGAGCATCTCCTTTGTCTCTTCTTTTAGCATTATAATATTATTGGCATTAAACGAAGAAACAATCTTTTGAGCAGTTTCATCTATGTTCATATTGTACTTTATTTAAAGTTTACATTTATTATATTACGACAAATTTCTGTTATAGATTATAACCAACTGATCTGAGTTTTACATGAATCGTCCAATTTATCCGCACTTTTATGTAGATAAATTGCCAGTATAGCGAAAGCAATTACAAGAATAAACCAAATCATATTGTTCTGCTTTTAAAAGCATTAAGTGTGGTGTTAATGTCATTCATATTAATAGGTGGTAAACCGCATGCCATTGTTACAAAGCGTAACAAAGTCATTTCTCTTTCATGAATTTCACCATCAGATACCATTATTATAATTAGCAAAGCTTGTACATATTGTTTCTGTATTGTGTTCATTTCAGAAACTATACAAATCGCAGAACGAGGATCCATTTCTAAAATTGCACTTTCATTTAGGTTGATAAACTCGTTATAGTCTAAACCAAATCTTTTCATTTGTGTAAGTAACACTTCTATCTCAATCTCTTTAGTCTTACCATCTGCATCAATCATACCATGTGCAATATTTAAGATGGCAATTAGCTCTTTCTTGTTAAATCTTATACCGTCCATTTCTTTAATATTAATTAGCTCTCCAGCTGCCATAAGAGTAATAATAAATAGAAGCGTGGAGCCGATACCACGTCTTCTGATGGAGGTCGTAGGAATAACCTTGTAATGGAGAGTAGCAATCGGTCCACGCTATACACGTGAACCATTACACTTTTCTTGCATTACATTTGGAAGTTTCCTACGTTTCCATCAGCAAGTCGAGCATAACGCTTCGTTGTTTCAATAAGTCGATGCTTTCCTTTCGGAATGCATCTGCAAATATAAAAAACTATTTCAAATTCAAATAAATAAGAATAAAAAATTTTTTCAAAAACCATCTAGGTATAAAAATTTATACCTATATTTGCAAAAATTTAGTTTTATGCCAACATTAATGATATCTTTTGGAATGCGCTTTTTCCTCTACATGGATGAAATCTGAGAGTTATGGAAAAAATAAAGAGCTTGTGGTTTGATGAGAATCGAATTTACATCAGAACGACCGAAAACCGTGTATTGAGCCGCCCGCTCGAAGCGTATATCGAGCTGCAAGAGGCATCCGCGGAAGAGCGGAACGACTTCGTTATTGATAAAGACGGCGTTTCAATTCGTTGGGAAGCTCTGGATGCCGACATGCACATCTCGAGTTTCTACGAAACGACGGAACCGAATTATCGCAACGAGGTTGCGGAGATGTTTAATCGTTTCCCTTGGTTGAACGTTTCGGAGGTCGCTAATGCCATTGGAATCAATAAAAGCTTGTTGGCTCGCTACATTTATGGCATATCCAAACCCAGCGAGCAACGCCTGGATCAGATCCGTAAGGCATTACATGAAATGGGAAAGGAGCTGCAGACGGCGTGATTTTGCGCTCCATACAACAAAAATTCATATCTTACCTCGGAAACATTTAGACCACCTATTACAACTGAAGTGTCGGATTATTCTCTAAATTATCAATAATAGTCCGATAAAGTATTACATCATTTACTTTGGTAATTGAAGATACTCTTGTGCCGCCATCTTTCGATGAGCCGCCACAATGAAATATCATCTCGTTTTTGGTGCCATAGTCAATGAAAATGTATCGGTCGTGATAAATGCCGCCTGACGTTTTCAATGAGATATCAACATTGGGATATTCTTTTTTAAAATCATCAAACTCAGTTTGATGAAGGCCGTGATTAACATTATCGCTGAATATAATCACTTTCACATTCGGCCCCACTGATTTAAGTAAAACCAAAGTTTTCAAACTAATATAATTGTCAACAATATGGATGGTTTTCTTGGCGTAAGAGTATATTTCGGAATAAGCGATGTCGGCTTCAACGGTTTGGCCGTTAAAAAGCAAATAATCTTTCTTGATGTTTGAATCGGTGAAATCTTAAACAACAACTGTCAGGTCATCTACTCTTTGTTTAATCTGTCGGATATCCTCAGTATTGTTTTGAGTCTGAATAGCAAGCATCTTTATTTCAGATTCCGGCAATACATTTTGTAATTGGACAATAAAGTCCTTCATTTGTTTGAAAAGCCTAATCAATTTTTTGCTTTGATTTACAGCGAGTTCGCCTTTAAGAACTGTCATAAGCATGTATATACCTAATTCAGTAAATGCGTATGGTAGTTTTCGTGTGCCGCCCCAACTTGATGTGAAATTTTTGCACATCAAGTTTTGATACTCCTCTTTTGTAAGTTGGAATCTTGCATCCAAGTCAAATCGTTCAATGTTGTTGTTGACCTGACGGTTAAAATATCTTGTTTCATATCCATAAATTTCTGCCAAGTCGGCATCAATCATCACTTGAACCCCTCTGATGATGTAAATCTTTGATTTTAAATAATCTTCGTCATAAATTGACAATTCATTTGTTTTCATATTATACATTTTTAAATTTATTACACATTTCATTCCCAGTTCGTTTTTCAACGAATCTCATCTTTGATTAATAAATT
Organism: uncultured Bacteroidales bacterium; assembly: GCA_905233445.1. Lineage (GTDB taxonomy): Bacteria > Bacteroidota > Bacteroidia > Bacteroidales > F082 > Limimorpha. The sequence continues at coordinate 100,989 of CAJOEP010000004.1, forward strand.
TTACGATGCTTTTTGTGTTCTGATTCTGTAAATCGGTTGCAAATATACAAATAAAATTTCAATGGCATTTAATTTTGGCAAAAAAAACATAGAGACGCCACACTGTGACGTCTCTACTCTTTTAACTTTTAACTAAAAAATCCCCGGAAACCTTATCCATTCCCTGGCCTCAGCGCAGGTTCTCTCAACGTCTTCGACGGTCTTCGGAATCGGTTTGCCCAAGATTCTGTTGCCTGTCTCGGTGATGAGGAGGTCGTCTTCGATGCGGATGCCGCCGAAGTCTTTGAATGAATCGAGCTTGTCGTAGTTGATGAAATCTTTATGTTTGCCTTCGGCTTTCCAGATGTCGATAGCCCGGTTTCAGCACCTTGCCGCAGCGGAGGCAGCTGAAGCCCTGCTGTGTTGAGCGCGGAGTCTCTTTGTTGTAGCCCACGTTGGTTTCGCCAAGGCCTTCCATGTCGTGCACGTCCATGCCGAGCATGTGGCCGAGACCGTGAGGCTGAAACAGGAAATGTGCGCCGGCTGCGAGAGCGTCGTCAACATTGCCTTTCATCAAGCCGATGCCTTGCAAGCCTTCGATGAGCGTGCGGGCTGCGAGCTTATGCATCTCCATGTAGCGCATGCCCGGCTTGGTCTGTTTTGCCACTTCCATGTTGGCTTTCAACACGATTTCATAAACATCGCGCTGGCGTGCGTTGAACTTGCCGCCGACAGGTGTGGTACGTGTGAAGTCGCTGTCAAGGTAGTTGCCTGTCTCAGCGCCGCAGTCGCAAACCATCATACGGCCTTCTTTGAGTACGTTGCCGTGGTTGTGGTTGTGCAGTGTCTGGCCGTCCATGCTGACGATGTTAGGGAACGAGATGGTGCCGCCTCTTGCGATGGCGATGCCTTCGATGGTGCCGCTGATCTCCTGCTCGATGACACCCGGCTTACACATCTTCATAGCTGTGGTGTGCATGTAATATGCAGTGTCTGCTGCGTATTCCATCTCTTTAATCTCGATGTCGCTCTTGATTTCGCGGAGGCTCACGATGGCTTCGATGAGCAGTTGGCTGACATAGTTCTTCACTTCATAGACATCGATATCCATGAAGTTGGCTATTTTGATGGTCTGGTCGCCACGATATGTCGGGGTGAGGTGAATCATGCGGCCTTTTTCCATCTGCTCGCGGATAAATTCCGGGAAACGATTGATGTCGCGGCAGTCTTTGATGCCTATCATGTCACCTTGTTCCTGCAACGACGGCAGCGGACCGCACCAGATCACGTCGTCGATGGTGACTTCTTGACCGAAGAGGATCTCATCGCCTGATTCAAAATCGATAACGCCGACTAAGTCAGGATGGTTCAATCCGAAGAAATAGGCGAAATTGCTGTCCTGGCGGTAGTGATAAGTGTTGTCAGGGTAATTCATTGCAGCCTCGTCGTTGGCGACGAACACGGCTAAGCCTTTGTGCATCAGGTTTTTTAAAGCCGCTCTGTGGTTGATATAAAATTCTTTTGTAAACATAATTATACTATTTTAATTAGATTTATTCGCCTTGGCGAATGCTTTCGCTTCGCTCAGGTCTCGACTACACTTCGTTTCGCTCGAAATGACGGGTGGGGAAATTAGAAATTCCATTTGATACCGCAGGCTGGAGCGATGGTGAGGCCTTTGTTTTTATAGAAGTCGAGGTCGCTGCGCCAGCCGCCTGCGAAGTTGTATGCAAATTCAACCTCGCCGCCGATGTTGAGGTTAGGGCATCCGAAGAGGCTGCCGATGTTGTACCAGAGCTGTGGCTCGCTGATGAACACAACGCTGGTGTTGTCAGGATCACCGTTTTCTTTCACTCCCCAGCAGTAGTTTTCCCACCAGAAATCGGCAAAACCACTGAATGTCAATCCTTTAAGTCCGAAAATGTCGGTGCATCCCCAAACGATGGTGAACTGCAGCGGCACATCGCTGACCTTGTCGTAGGGACGTGCAGGGTCTTGGTCGAGCAGTTTCTGGCCACTGATGTCCTTGTACAACACTTCAAGTGTCAAGGTGTATCTAAAATCTTGAGAATGAAGGAGATACTCGGCACCGAAGAGCCATGCGTTGCTTGCAAACTGACCGCCGTTCCATTCGACGTGGGCGCTTAAAGCTCCTAGTTTGGTGTTTTGCCAGAAGTTCAGACCACGGGCGATCTCGGTGTAATAACCTGTCGGGCCATAGAGCTTGTCAGGGTGATAGATATCGGTAAAGAAGAAGGTGCTTCCCCATTTGTCCATCTTGAACATTTCAAGGGTTGTGGTCAGGTGTTCGCGGTTGAAATCGTACTGTTCCTGAATGTTAACTTGTGCCTTGGCACAAAATGCTGTAGCGACGAGGGCTACGAATAATAAAAACTTTTTCATGGTATTGATTATTTATACTTTTTAACTTTCAACTTAGACGGTCGATCGACCGTCTCTACTAAAAAACTGCTCTAAACTCTAAACTCTACACTATCAACTTCAATAGCCAGGTTGCCGAAAAGGTTAACCGGCTCTCCATCAGTGATTAAGATATCATCTTCGAGACGGATGCCGATGCCTTCCTCGCGGATGTAGAGGCCTGGCTCGCACGAGAGTATCATGCCTGGGGCGAACGGCTCGTATTTGTCGAGGTTGTCGTGGCAGTCCAAGCCGATGTGATGCGCCATGCCGTGCATGAGGTATTTGCGATATAGTGGCTTGTCAGGGTCTTGATTGTCAACGTCTTGCTGGGTGAAGAGACCGAGTTTTATCATCTCTTTCTCCATCAGCTGATATGTCGTCTGGTTGATTTGGTCGATGGTGCCGCCGACTTTATAAAGCTTGGTGATTTCTTTTTTCACTCTAAGAACCGCCTCATAGCATTCTTTCTGACGTGGCGTGAATTTTCCGTTAATCGGGATGGTGCGGCTCAAATCGGAGGCGTAGTTTTGATACTCGCATCCCATGTCGAAGAGCAGTAACTCATTGTCGTTCAATATGCTGTCGTTTTTAGAGTAATGCAGACAGCAGGCGTTTTTGCCGCCGGCGACGATAGGGTGGAAGGCATGTCCCGATGCGTTGTTCATTTTGAAGATGTATTCCATCTCGGCTTGCATCTCGTATTCGTAACGCCCCGGTTTTACTGTATCTTTGCAATGCAGGAACGCTTTCCCTGTGATGTCGCAGGCGTGTTTGATAATCTCAATCTCCTCAGGCGATTTAATCTTGCGAAGCTTATTCAAAATCGGTGCCGAGCGGTCGTAGTTGTGGAGCGGATATTGCTCCATGATTTCCTTCACGAAACGGTCTTGAATTGTCGAAACTTTTGTCTCGAAACGCGAGTATTCATAAAGATTTAGATACACCTCTGAGCTGCTGAGTATCAATTCTTTAAGCACATCGTTGAAGCTGTCGGCGTACATCACGTTTTGACATCCCGAGATCTCTTTTGCCTGTTTTGCGTCGAGCATCTCGCCTCGCCATATGGCTTTTGTCTCGCTATACGGTTCGATGAAAAGTATCTCGCGCATCTCGGCTTTTGGATGGTCGGGATATAGAATAAGGTATGCGCCTTCGCGGTCGATTCCAGTGAGGTAGAAGAAGTCGGAGTTTTGGCGGAAAGGGTAGCATTGGTCGCCGTTGCGCGGCATCTCCTCGTTGGCTGTGAATACAGCAAGAGCGCCTTTTGTCATCATCGAGGCAAAATTCCTGCGGTTTCTGACAAAAAGCGCATTTGGTATCTTATTTATAGACATGATTTTACAATCCGAAGCTAAAGAGCTTGACGCCTAATGTGACGGTGAAAATGCTCTGTTTGGTGTTGTCGATTGGGAAGTCGTAACCGCCGATTTTCACGTCATTCTTGTCGATGAGGTTTGTTAAGCCGAAGCTGTAGTTGATGTCGAGGGTGAACATGAGGACATCGATGCCGACATTGACGGCGCCGCCCCATGTCATTCCATTGGCTTCAACGTCCAACTCCTGGTTGTCATAGTCGCATTTGCTGGTCTGGTCAACGACAAAATACATCACAGGACCGACGTTTGCTCTGAGTTTGACAAGCTTCCAATCCATAAACTGATAGCCGAGGAAGATCGGTAATGCCAGATTCTGCTGGCTCATTGTAAGTGTAGGATTCAAAATGCCGTCGTTTTCGAGGTTAAACACCTGACCGCTCTTGAACCACAACAATTCTGGTTGGATGATGAAGTCTTTCATGACCACGCGGCCGAAAATACCAGCTGTGAAATGCTCTGAAAATCCATTTTTAATGTCGGCTTTTGCGATTGAGAGGTTAGCTGTCTGGTAACCTAATTTACCACCGAGATGGAAGCCGAAACCTTCTGCTCTTGCCACATTGGCGAAAAGCACCACTGCTAAAATGAGTAATAATTTTTTCATGATATAATTTTTTTGTTACTTAATTTTTATTATTTTTGCAAAGATATTTAAAATTATTAAACAAACAACAAAAATATGAAAAAGAAATTTCGTTTCCTGCTTTGCTTGATGATAATATCTCTTGCTGCCACTGCGCAACGCTTTGAGTATCAATTGGGTTTGAAAGGAGGACTCGGCTTTGACTGGGCGAGTAGCATTAGCGATGACGTGATTAGCAAGGACAACGGATTCTGTTATAAATACGGTTTTACCGGAATCTATTATTTTGGTGAAAACTATGGAATTACTAGTGGTTTCAATATTTTTGGGACAAAATTTTCATATAAATATAAGGAAGAATTATTGACAAAGGAAGCGTTGCACAACACGACATATTGTCAGATTCCGATATTGTTGAAAATGAGAACCGATGCTTTTGCCGACAGATTCCGGATTTTGGGCGAAATAGGCTATGGATTTGACATTCTTGTCAATGGCGAATATAAGGTTGACGGTGTAAAACAGGACAATCCTTACCGCGATGTGTGCAGTTCATTTATAGTGCATCTTGGTTTTGAGATGGAGGTGATGAGCAGAAGCACTTTGCAGTTTATAGTGGCATACGACACGTTTTTCTCAAGCATTCAAACGATGAAAAACGACAAGCTGACGATGGGAACATTGTGTTTTGAACTTGGATTTTTATTCTGATGAAGATAACTTTGGCACAGATTGCAAGCATTGCCGGGGACATTGACGGCAATGTGGCGAAAATCATAGAGGCGGCTCATAAGGCTAAGGCCTCTTCTTTGGTGATTTTTCCGGAACTTTCGGTAAGCGGGTTTCCATCTGCTGAGATTATGCAAAGTCCTGATTTTATTGATAAATGCGAGAAAGCTCTCGATAGAATCGCTGCCGAATGCGAGACCGTTCCGGTGCTTGTGGGTTGCCCTATGGGAAAATTCAATGCGGCGGTATATATGTTTCAAGGACAGCGTAAGGTGTTCAAGAAGAAACAGTTAAGTGTTTATGACGAAGGTGTTTTCGAGCCTTCCGATGAGGATGCTTTGCTTCAAATAGGCTGTCATAAATATGCAGTGACGATAGGAACCGACCTTGAAAACACCAATGATGACGAGTTTTTGTTGACAAACCGTGTTGACGAGTTGATGCCGCTCGCTCCTGATGTCATTATTAATATAGGTGCGGAAAGATGTGGTGGAAACATCTCGCGCATGCGCCGTAACACATTGAGACAGAACGTGTTGAAGACGGAGCGTCCGTTGGTGTTCGTAAATAATGTGGCATCAAAAGAAGAAGCCACCTTTGACGGCGGCTCCATGATATTCGGCTACGAAAGTTATGTGGTTGCTTCCGCCCCATTCTTTGAAGAGGCTGTGCTCGACGTGAATCTCGAATGTTTGATTTCGATGAAACACGAGGACAAGCAGCAGGACTACGAATTATAACCTTTCGAGGGTTGTTTCAATCAGTTTTTCAACGTAAGGATGATAGTTTGCGGAGAACTTCTCTGTGACGCGATTTGCTATTGCCACGCAGATGGTCAAGCAATTGTGTCCCAACATCTTACCGAGGCTGAACAGTGCTGATGACTCCATCTCGAAGTTGCATACTTTCCAACCTTTATAGTTAAACTTTTCGATATCCGGGTTGATTTGTGGATACGTCAACTCAAGGCGAAGTGAGCGTCCTTGAGGTCCGTAGAAACCTGGTGACGTGGCGGTGATACCTTGGTGATAGCCTGCCGCGAGGCGGTCGAACAGCTCTTTTGAGCTTTCAACGATATACGGCTTCGGAAGGTCGGTGGGGTAGTGCATATCGCGGATGAAAGCGTCGGTCATGTCCTTGTCTATCACTTCGTTATGTTCTTTGTAGAAATAGGCTAGACCGTCAAGACCGATGGCGTAGCGTGATGCAACGTAGCTGTTTTCAACACCGATTTCTGGCTGGAGTGCGCCGCAAGTACCCAAACGTACCATATTGAGTGTGCGATGTTCGGTTTTAGGAGTGCGTGTCTTGAAATCGATGTTAGCCACGGCGTCGAGTTCGTTGATGACGATATCGATATTGTCGGTGCCCATGCCTGTCGAGAGAGCAGTTATGCGTTTGCCTTTGTAAGTGCCTGTGTGTGTCACTAATTCGCGGTTCTGACGCTTGAATTCGATATTGTCGAAATGGCTTGAAACCATTGCCACACGGTCAGGGTCGCCAACCAAGATGATGTTGTCGGCAAGCATCTCCGGAAAGAGATTCAAATGATATATAGCACCCTCGTTGTTGAAGACGAGCTGTGAGCCAGGAATGGGTTTAGTGTTCATTTTATCAGTACTTTAAAATTTTTACAAAATTAATCATTTTTTTGCAAGTTAAGTTAAAATTCTCAAAAAATGAAAAACTTAAGATATTAATGTTTAATTTTGTAACGTTTTTGAATGAAAAATGTTGTTTAGGAGGTAAAAAAATGAAGAGAGACAACGATTTTGTGAAGGCTAAGATTATTTCGATAGGTGATGAACTGCTTATCGGACAGGTTGTCAACACTAATGCTGCCTGGCTTGGTAATATATTGACTGTCAATGGAATAGAGGTTATATCCACTTTGACAATCGGTGATGGTGAGCGCGATATCATTGAGGCGTTGGATGCATGTTCCGATGTTGACATAGTGTTGATGACAGGTGGATTGGGACCTACCGCCGACGACATCACAAAGCCGACATTGTGCAAATATTTCGATACGGAACTGGAGTTTTGTCAGGATGCGTACGATAACGTGATGAGTATTTTCCAGAAACGAGGTTATCAGATGACGGAGCGCAACCGTGGGCAGGCGTTCATTCCAAAAGCATGTAAATATATTGCAAATCGTTATGGTACAGCGCCTTGCATGTGGTTTGAGAAAAATAAAAAGGTATATATTTCCATGCCGGGAGTGCCTTTTGAGATGAAGAATGTTTTTGAGCAGGAGATTTTGCCGATGCTGTTGAAGCATTTTAAAGTCACACCTTATATAAAAAAAGTGGTGATGACTACTGGTGTGGGCGAGTCGTTCCTTGCCGATGCCATAAAAGACTGGGAAGAATCGTTGCCCGACTTTTTGTCGTTGGCATATTTGCCGCAGCATGGCATTGTGAGGTTGCGTTTGGAAGGCCGTCATCCTGATAGGGTGTTTTTGCAACAAACCATTGATAATGAGATTGTTAAACTAGAGGCGATAATAGGTAAACACATCTATGGTTATGATGAAAAGCCCATTGCGGAGACTGTTTTGGAAAAACTCAAGGCGTCAGAAATGACATTATCGTCGGCTGAGAGTTGTACGGGCGGTACAATTGCAAAGATGATAACTGCAATACCGGGCAGTTCGGAGGTGTTTAAAGGCACAGTGGTATCGTATGCGACATCGGTGAAAGAGGATGTTCTTGGCGTCAAACACAACGATGTAGAAAAGTATACTGTTGTCAGTCAACAAGTTGCAGAACAGATGGCGACAGGTGTGAGGACATTGCTGAAGACCGATTATGCGGTGGCAACTACTGGTGTCGCTGGACCTGGCGGCGCGACGGAAGAGAATCCTGTCGGCACTGTATGGATTGCGGTGGCGGGACCCGATGGCGTGGTGTCGAAACGTTATAATTTCGGGAACGACAGAAGCAATAATATTGAAAGAGCGGCGATAACAGCGTTGGAGATGGTGAGGAATAGTGTGGAGTAGTGATAACAGATTATAGATAACAGGTAATAGAGAAATATGACAAAATACAATAAAATAATAGGAGTGCTCTTTACTCTTTACTCTCTACTCTCTACTCTGATTTTTGTTTCTTGTTCAGAATCAGGTGGTTATAAAAAGAAACTGGATGTTCCGTATCAGAAAATGGAGCCACAGGAGATGGAAGTTGTCGAATACAACAAGGCTTTGTTTTCAATTGATACTGCGCATTTTGAGGAGGGAGTTATGGCGATTGCCCCTAAGTTTAAAGACTTGTTGGGTGACAGCCTCGATGTTATAGGGATGATGTTCCTTAAAGACTTTGTGACGGATTCTTTCATTATCAGAGTCAATGAGTTAACTGAAAAAACTTTTCCTGATTCAAAGATTATATCCAGCAAGGTAAAGGGCGTTTATCAGCATCTGAATTATTATTATCCGGAGATTAAAATTCCATCAACTTACGCTTATGTTTCCGGCATCAATTATGAGAATGGTTCAGTGATGATTTCTCCGGAATCGGTTTTAATTAGTTTGGATTTCTATTTGAGTAACAATGACTTAGTTTATGACAAGGTCGGAATGCCACGATATATCTCGAGACGTTGTCAGCCGGCTTCGATGACTAAAGATTTGGCGGAGGAACTTTATTTCACCTATATTTATAGCGATTTCAAGGCGAAAAATGTGTTGATGGAGATGATTGACAGGGGAAAGCGATACTTTTTCATTGAGGCGATGGATCCGACCTTGAACGATTCCATTCTATTAGGCTATTCGTCGCAGCAGACGGAGTGGGCGCATGATAACGAGGGGCAGATTTGGGCTACTATTGTAGGCAATAACATGTTGTATGCCAATGGTTTTGAGCAATATCGCGTGTTGTTTAACGACGGTCCATTCACGGCGGCATTTTCAGAAAACTCTCCTGCACGGTTAGGCGATTTTATCGGATTGCAAATAGTCCGCTCTTTCATGTCGAACAACGATGAATCATTACAGGAATTGATGGAACTCACTGATTATCAAGATATTTTCCAGAGGTCACAATACAAGCCGAGGAAATAATTTTGAACACGAATAGCACGAATTGACACGAATTTTTTAAGATAGATTTAATTCGTGAAGATTTGAGATTATTAGTGGTTAAAAAAGTTTTATTGGATTTATTAACTAAAAACTGAAATTTATGTTAGTTAAAACTTTTGGTAGTGCCTTGAATGGCATTAATGCAATTACAGTTACAATTGAGGTCAATATTGACCGTGGAGTGCAGTTTTTTCTTGTCGGATTACCTGACAGTGCGGTGAAAGAGAGTCAGCAGCGTATTGAATCGGCGTTGAATAACAATGGGTTAAAGTATCCCAAGCGCAAGATTACCATCAACATGGCACCTGCCGACATCAGAAAAGAGGGCTCGAGTTATGATTTGCCGTTGGCGATAGCTATATTGGCTGCATCGGAGCAGGTGAGCGTTGATTTGCTTGACAAATACGTCATCATGGGGGAATTGTCGCTCGACGGAAGCATCAATCCAATAAAAGGGGCGTTGCCGATAGCTATAAAAGCGTCGGAAGATGGTTTTAAGGGCGTCATTGTGCCAAAGGCCAACGCCAACGAGGCCGCGGTAGTTGAAGACATCGATGTATATGGTGTGGAGACAATTATGGATGTCATCAATTTTTTCAATGGATTTCATCATATTGAGCCGACGAAGCTGGACCTTGAAATGGAAGAAAGTTCCGATATTTATGATTTGGATTTTGCTGATGTCAGGGGTCAGGAAAACATTAAAAGAGCTCTTGAGGTGGCATCCGCCGGGTCACATAACGTTATTCTCATAGGCCCGCCAGGTAGCGGTAAGACTATGTTAGCCAAACGATTACCGACTATTTTACCTCCGATGACGCTGAAAGAAGCACTGGAGACAACGAAGATTCATTCGGTGGTCGGGATGTTGGGTCATGGTGTCTCGCTGATGCGCACGAGGCCGTTCAGAAACCCGCATCATACCACGTCGTACGTCGGTCTGGTGGGTGGAGGCACCTATCCGCAGCCAGGTGAGATTTCGCTTGCACATAACGGCGTTTTATTCCTCGACGAACTGCCCGAATTCAAAAGACAGGTGCTGGAGGTGTTGCGACAGCCGATGGAGGACCGCATGGTGACAATAGCACGAGCCAAGCAAACGGTGGAGTTTCCAGCGAATTTCATGCTCGTGGCAGCGATGAACCCTTGTCCGTGCGGCTATTACAACCACCCGACGAAGGAATGCACCTGCAAGCCAGGGCAGGTGGAGACGTATCTCTCAAGGATTTCTGGGCCATTGCTCGACAGAATAGACCTTCATATCGAGACATTCCCGATATCATACGATGAGTTGTCGCAGAAAAAACCTGGCGAGAAAAGCGCTGTGGTTCGCGAGCGTGTTGTGAAAGCCAGAATGATTCAGGTTCAGCGTTTTGCCGACGTGCCAGGCATTCATTGCAATGCCCAGATGACTGCCAAAATGATACAAAAATACTGTAACCTCGATGAGCAATGCGGCTCGTTGTTGAAAAACGCCATGGAACGATTGGGATTATCGGCTAGAGCCAGAGATAGGATATTGAAGGTGTCACGCACCATCGCCGACCTCGCCGGTTCCGAAAACATCCAGCCCGAACATCTCGCCGAAGCAATTCAATATAGGAGTTTGGACAGAGATAATTGGGGGAAGTAATAAATTTTAGAAAAAAATGTTCAAATAATAGAAATTTTGCTATTTTTGCAAAATCAAAAACTGGATTTATGAAGTATAGGGAGTTACATAGAAGGTTCATTAGGGCTGGATGGAAATATGATCATGCTGAAGGGAGTCATTATTTTTATAGGAAAAACGATGTTTTGTCGGAACCGATACCATATCACGGAGCACACGAAATATCAACTGGATTGGCAAATAAAATTATAAAAAAATATGGAATATGAAAAAATAGGATTGAATATGGAAAAAATTGTGATGATAATCGAGAAGTCGAAAGACTATTTCGGAGCATATTCCGAGAATTGTGATGGAATTTATGCGGCAGGTAGTAGCATTCAGGAGGTGAAAGATGATACTTATGAGGCTATACGTCTAATCAAAGAGGATCTTCCTGAAGAACGTTGGCCTGTGCAAATCAAAGGTGATTTTGAGATAGAATGGCGTATTGACGTTCCAAGTTTTTTGGAATATTATTCCAAATACATGTCGCTAGCTGGTATGGAGAAGATGACAGGAATAAATCAAAAACAACTGTCCAACTATTTGAATCACAGGGCGGTACCTCGACGCAAGCAAACCGACCGCATCCGAGAAGGAATACATCGTTTTGCTGAGGAGTTGCTGAGTATAACACTATGATTGTTATTATAAAAAAAAGAAGAATCGTGCAAAAATCACTTTAAAATTCGACAATCAATTTTAGATTCAATTGTCTGTTAGTCAGATAGTTAGGTACAGCATACTGTATGTTGTAGATGTCGGTCACCCACATGTATGAGCTTACATTGTTGACGCCCAGAAGATTGAAAACCTCGAGGCTGAGCCAGCAGTTTCTTATGTAATTCAATGGATTGCGAGGATTTCTGAATGTTGTGGCATCACTGATGAGCTGTTTGCTGAATCCGATATCGACGCGACGATAGGCCGACATTCTGTTTTTCTGTTGATAACGCTGTGATTCAGGTGGTCCAAAAGGCAATCCTGTGCCGAAAATGAGTTTCAGATTTACCTTGAACGACGGTACATATGGTATATAATCCTGGAAGAAGATAGCAAAATTGATTCGTTGGTCGGAAGGGCGCGGGATACCTGTAATGATGGTGTCTCTCACATAGTCGGCACCATTGTTGATGTCAGTCTGCGAGAGTATATGTCCTTGAGCGTCAATGAAATACTGGATATTTTCGGTGGTTTTCATTATTGACATTGAAGCCCAGCTTTCGATGCCTTTCACAAACTCGCCGTTGATTTTCATATCCAAGCCATAGGCGTGTCCGGTTGCTTTCTGGTCGGCATAATACCTAATTCTAATATTATCGACTTCGTAAGGGATAATGTCTGTTAGATATTTGTAATAAATCTCGCTTGTCAGCACAAACGGGCGATCCCAAGCTTTGAACTGGTATTCGTGGCCCAAAACGACTTGATACGACTTCTGCACAGAGGCTTTGTCTTTGCTTACGAGGTCGCCATTGAACATGCGCAATTCCCTGTAAAATGGAGGCTGTACATACACTCCGCCCGATAATCTGAATGTCATGTTAGGACGTTTCGCGGGTTGAAAAGCTATTCCTGCACGAGGGCTGACATTCACCGAGCCGTTGTATCCCCAATAGTTGGCGCGGAGTCCGGCGGTTAGAACCCAGATACCGCCTTTTTCGTTTTCAAATTGCCATGAATTTTGCAGATAACCGTCTAAATTGTTGATGTACAATTCATTATGGCCGTTTGCCACGTTTTTCAGCTCTAGCGGTGTCTGCATCGGGTTGTTTGGATTCAAGATTGAGTCGGTGATGTGCGGCTGGGTGTAGCCTGCCGAATCGACCATGTCCCACTCGTTGATGATGTCGTCGAACAGCTGGTTTTGGTAACGCACACCCCATTTCAGCACGTTGTCGCGGTATTTGTAAGCGCCTTTATGGTCGAGGTTGTAAACCCGCGAGTAGAAATAGTTGCGCGCATGCTCGATATACGTTCCAACTCCTTGATTAGTAACGACATGATCTTCTCCGTTATATTCATTGTTAAGGTCGATGACACCAATCCAATATTGACCTTGTATGTCGTATGTCTCCGATTCGACTGCGGAGTAGGCTGAGCCTATGAATTTGAGGTTTAAGTCTTCGTTGGGGCTGAAATTCAAGGAAATAGCACCCAAGCCTGTGGTATATTTACTCAGTTCCTGTCCGTCGAAATACACTTTGAGGCGATACGAGGCCTGCAAGTTGCCGAAATCAGTTTCGCGTGTGGTCGGAGCCATGAGGTAGCTGTTTCTTGAGTAGTATCCAAGGGCTGTGATTTCGAATCGAGATGATATGTTGTATGTGATAAGTCCTTGAACGTCAGCGAAGTTAGGCTTGTAATCGCCTTTGGTGTCCATGGCACCGAGAAGATACTGTGTGTTTTTGTAGCGCGCTCCGATAAGGTAGTTCATGCTGCCTTTGAAAGCCATTCCTTCGGTATGTGCCTCGGCTCCTAACAGGCTGAGTGTCAATGAACTGGCTGTTATTGTAGGCTTTTTGTATGTGATGTCGAGGACAGATGACAGTTTGTCGCCGTATTCCGCTGAGAAGCCGCCTGCCGAGAAGTCTATGTTAGAGACAAGTCGTGAGTTGACGAAGCTGAGTCCTTCCTGTTGTCCCGAGCCGACCAGAAACGGTTTGTAAATCTCAATGCCGTTGACGTAGATAAGGTTTTCGTCGAAGTTGCCGCCGCGCACGTTGTATTGCGAGCTGAGTTCGTTGGTAGAGCTCACTCCGGCGAGGGTTTTCACCATGTCTTCGACACCGCCTGCGCCCACCGATGGCAGAAGCACTGTCTCACGTGCGTCAATCCTTGTTATTGCTGACGATTTGATTGATTGGTCGTGTACCGTCATCTCGGGCAGCAGTGTCGATGTGACCTTCATTTTCACATCATGTCGGCGCCGTTCCTCGTTCTGGAGCCGCACCTCAATTTTGATTTCCTCGTAACCTACAAACGAAAAGACCACATTTATCAAAGTGTCGGCGGGCAGAGTGAGGTTGTAGTTGCCTCTTGCGTCGGACACCACGCCAAATGATGTGTTTTGTACCGCCACGTTGACAAGCTCGATGACTTTACCGTCGTTGTCGGTGATTTTTCCATACAAAACACCCTCGCTCTTCTGCGCAAAGGCAAAAGATGGAAGAAGTAATAGTATGAAAATCAACCACTTATATTTCATGGCGTATTGTTATTCCGAACGCAGTGAGGAATCTCATTTAACAATAACGAAAACCTTTATGAATTAGTACGCTATTAACAAAAAAAGCCGCCTTAATGCAGACGGCTTCTTTGTCTAAAATCATATCTTACCAGCGGTTGAGGTTACCATCATTTGCTGCGTCGACCATTGCCTGATAAACGCCTTTCTTGTCGATGGTGCGCAAACCTGCTGCAGAAACCTTCAAAACCACCCATTCATTCCACTCAGGAACATAGAATCTCTTGATCTTCAAGTTAGGTTTGAATGTTCTTTTGGTCTTTCTGTTTGAGTGAGAAACGTTGTTTCCACTGATGACCTTCTTACCTGTAATCTGACAAATTCTTGACATTTTTCTATTATTTTATTGTTCTTATTTCCTTTTACAAAACGGACTGCAAAAATACAACTTTTTTTGAAATGAAAAACATTTTTTTTGAAAAAAATGAAAAAAAACAGAACATTTTTCGAGATTTTTTTTATTTTTGCGGTTTAAAATTGAAAAACTATGAAAATTCCAATGGTTGACCTTGTTGGTCAATACAACAAAATCAAGGCGGAAGTCGATGCTTCCATTCAGCAGATATTATCGACGGGCGGCTTCATCGGCGGTCCTTTTGTGCAGAAATTCCAAGAAGATTTACAGCAATATCTCGACGTTAAACATGTGATTCCTTGTGCTAACGGCACTGACGCATTGCAGGTTGCCATGATGGGCCTTGGCCTGAAACCTGGCGACGAGGTCATCACGACTTCGTTCACTTTCATCGCAACAGCTGAAGTGGTGGCTTTGCTGCGCTTAACGCCAGTGGTTGTTGATGTCGATATGGAGACATATTGCATTGACCCTGAAGCGGTTGAGCGCGCCATCACTCCTCGTACAAAGGCCATCGTGCCAGTGCATCTGTTCGGCCAGTGCGCCAATATGGATGCCATCATGGACATCGCAAAACGCCATAACCTTTATGTGGTAGAAGACAATGCTCAGGCTATCGGTGCACATTATACATTCAAAGACGGCACAGTGAAGAAGTCGGGAACCATCGGAAACATCGGTTGCACTTCATTCTTCCCATCGAAGAACCTCGGTTGCTATGGCGACGGCGGTGCTATCTTCACCAACGACGACGCTCTTGCCGACATGATGCGCGTGGTTGTCAATCACGGAATGAAGACTCGCTATTATCATGATTATGTGGGTGTTAACTCACGTCTCGATGCTATCCAGGCAGCGGTTTTGGACATCAAGTTGAAACATCTTGACGAATATATCAAGGCACGCCAGTATGCGGCGGCTTATTATGAGAAAGCATTCGCTCAGACCGACAAGATCATCACTCCGAAGACGGCTCCGTTTACCGACCACGTCTATCATCAGTATGTTGTCGTTTTGAAGGACTTGGATCGTGCTAAGGTGATGGAGCACTTGCAGTCGAAGGGCATCGCTTGCGCCATTTATTACCCAGTCGCATTGCACATGCAGAAAGCCTATGCTGACCCGCGCTACAAGAAAGGCGACTTCCCGGTCTGCGAGTACCTCTGCGACCACGTGATGGCGTTGCCAATCCACACCGAGTTCACCGACGAGCAGTTGAAGTATGTGACTGACGCGGTGCTGGAGATGTGCTAGATTTATATGACACAGAAAACCCTGATATCGCAACTTTCGCCCCATCTTTTTTGGGACATCGACATCAACGATTTTGATGCCGAGAGGAATTCTGCGCAGTTGATTCAGAGGGTTTTGGAGTGGGGTGAACTTGAAGATTGGAGACTAATATATAGTTTTTATGGATTAGAGCGTATTGTAAGTGATTGTAAATCATTACGGACGCTCAATCCTAAGGCTTTATCGTTTGTTTGCGCCATTTCGGATACTAAAAAAGAGGATTATCGATGCTATACTATGAGACAATACACCCAGCAACATTGGAGCTATTAAAAAAATTGGCTTCACAAACAGAATTGCACGGGATGCGTCTTGTAGGAGGCACATCACTTGCTCTTCAGTATGGTCATCGTCAGTCGGTTGATCTGGATTTCTTTGGAAAATTGGGTGTTTCTCAGGAAGAAATCATTGAAATGGCAAGAAGTATTGGTGATTTCAAACTTTATAACAAGACCAAATACATTCTTCAATTTATTTTGAATAACGTCAGAATTGACGTTGTAGATTATGCCAGTTACGAATGGATTGACGAGCTAATAGTTGAAAATGCTATAGTTCTTGCTTCTCCCAAAGACATTGCAGCATTGAAAATCAACGCTATTGAAGGTCGAGGAACAAAAAAAGATTTCATTGATGTTTTTGAACTTTTGAAGCATTATGAATTATCTGAAATCCTTGATTTTTACAGGCAAAAATACCCGGATTACTCCATATTTCAAGCATTATTGAGCCTAACATATTTCGACGATGCTGAATCCCAGGCAATGCCGGTAATGTTTACTTCTGAATCGTGGGATGAGATGAAGGAGAAGATTCGAGAAGAGGTGAGGAAGTATCAGGGGAAATAGGTTTCTGACGCGGTGCCAAAGAGGTGATGATATATTTTTTATTAAACAGAAACGAGATAGTGTGATTCATTGTCTCGTTTTTTGGATATTGCCAATAATAGTTATAATATGGACAATTCCAAAACATGATTTAGTTTTCTCTGACAAGATTCTGGTTCAGCAATATTCCATTCAACATAGTTGAAATGTATTTTGCAAAATTCTCATCCTGTGAATAAATTCCTATTTCATCAGATGAGTATTTGCTTGGGAAAGCTAATACCGCTTTAATACCAGTAGTGTTACCATATTTGACCATCCAACAACTCATCGTGAGGTATTCGTTCAATGGCACCAGTTTTATTCCGTGTTTTTTGTAGTAATTTGCAACAACTAAACTTATTTCACGATTCATCATCTCGAAATCGTTAAAAGTTATTTTGTGTATGTCTTTTTTAAGGTATTTTTCTTTGATTTTTTGAATGTCTTTACACATGTCTTTTGCAACATCTGCGCCTTGTGATGTCTCGTTTTCTCCAAAATTGATTAATCCTGTACTAAGATATCCGTTTTCTCCATCAATGCTTTCTTCGAACTTTTTAAAATCTTTGTTAACAGTTGTTTTGAAATATTTGTCACATAATTCATATTCTTTCTTCCATATAGTTTGCAGTTTAGTGTCCTCGTCCTTTTGTGTTATTGTTTTTATAATACTATCACATTCCTTGTTCATTAAAGCAATATTACCACTGCTTATATGCTCATTTTTTATCATATTGTGAAATATATCCATCGCTATTGGCACAATTTGATGCTCATAGTTATAATACGCTATTGTAACGGATCCACCTCGCATTGAATGGTTAAACAGTTTCTTGTTCATTTCGTAAAACTCATTGGGCTTGCTCTTGAAACCATAATAAAGAACATCTTCAAAAATGATTATTGTGTCGGTTGGGTTAAGGTCTTCAAACAACAGACCAATATCTTCGATATAGTTTGGAAATATGCCCAAATAGCGAGTCGACAATCCTTGCTCAATCTTGATCAATTTATCAATAGACTCTTGAAGTTGCTTGTCTTGTTCGGAATCGTGATAAACATCATAGGCAAAACAAAGCACTGCAAACAGCATACCAACGGCAGCTGACTTAATGAATGTAATCAGAAGTTTTACAACTTTGTGGCGCTTAAGTCTATGTGACAGGCCATCTTTATTGTTATCCATTTATGACTATTTCAATTTGTCACTTTTCAATATCCATGAGTTTTATCTCTTCCAAACCTACATTAACAATCTGTACCATTGTCATCTTGTCTTTGCATGAATATAGTACCGATGCCGGTGTCATAGTGGCACTAAAATACTGTTTATAATCGTTTAACCAAGATTGCTTTTCATCGTTATTATCCCAATGTACAAACAACACAGACGACGGCTCGCAGGCGACATTCAGTTGGAGGAATACCTTTGACGCATTTTCCAGAATACTGAATATTTCCTTATGCTGTCCTGAAGTTGTATCATAAAGATAATCGTATGTTTTTTTCTTCAACCAATAAGATATAACAGAGAAATCGTTTATATAATCGAACAGCCAGTCTTTTGTGGTGTCTTTCATATAGTATTTCCAATCCACAATTGCTTTCTCAGCTTTTTCTTTAGATGAAAAATCCAAAGTGTCGTTGTCGAAATAGTTATAGAGATTTAAGTTTCGCGTTATATCAGCCTTGTTGTTTTCAAAAAACTCATCAAGTTTTGGTATTGACAACAATGGAATAAAAGGAATCTTGCTATTGATTTGCATTGCCTTCACATTGTCAGACTCATTTTCATACCATAATTTCAGATTACCCCAGTAACCGTCGAAAGCATTATATATTCCCATCATTGTTTTTCTCAATTTGAGGAAATTGTCGATAAAATGCCCAGCGATGCGGCTGTTTATCGCCTTGAGATTTAGCTCAGCTTCAAGACGCTTTTTGTTGCGGGCGTATTTCTCAATCTCATCGTTAAGTTCCTCTTCCTTGTTCCTGATGTGAGTCTTGTAATTACTATAGAACCATACCAAAACTGCAGCGCTCAAAGGAATCATACCGTATAAAAATCTCAATATCCATGTAATAATTACATTGATATTATCAATTATTGCATTTGCTGTTTCATTTGCTTGTGTCGCACCGATCTTGTACTTGACATATAACATTACAATCAATAAGACTAATAATCCAATTGCTGTTAATATGGAAATCTTAACAGGTCTGCGTTTTTTTCTCTTAAACTCTTCAAGTTTTTCTGCTTTAGATGAACGCAAATCATTGACTTTTGAGCCTATATCGTCAATTTCCTGCTGCAATCGTTCGGATGTACGTTTCAGGATTTCAGTGCGTTTAGGTGCTGTCCCAAGATTTTGAATGAGCTTTAGATATTGGCTGTTTATGGTTTTGTACCTGTTGACATATTCCGACAGGTCATACTTCATCTCACTGATAAGATTCTGTATGATTTGTGCTTCGATTGCGGAGTCGCTTTGGTTAAACTGTACAATAGTTGAGTTTTTGCATCCCACCACTTTGATTTCGGTTTTGCATAATTGTGATATAATGCAAGCTCCATTAACCAATTGGGTATCTCCTACATAAGAATACGGTATATAACAATAGCCGTTAATTCCAAAGTCTTTTCCCCAGGAGTTTCTGACTATGAATATACGTTCGTCGTCGCTGTATCCGCAAACAACCATTGCGTGACGGTGGTTCTTTTTGTCACCATTCCCTTCTTTGATTTCCTGGTCTGACGGACGGCAGACGAATCCGTTAACGGGGTCGAATGAATCATATAGATTAAACGATACAGCCACAGGGAAGCCGTCTTCAACCGCTGATTTGATAGCTTCTATTGATAGTTCAACATTCATTGCTTCCGCAACCATGTTGTTTTTGGCGTTTTCGTATGCAACGTCAGAGGGCTTTCTGTCGAAAACAGCATCGTCGTAAGGGCAGTCACTCTCCGAACAGATACCCAAAGTCTCCAAGCTTTTTATGCAATAATAAAAACTGCTGCCGTTGTCTTTTTGCACAGATGCGTTTCCGTCAAGGTCTCTGGCATTATAATAAAGGAAGCTTTCGCTTAAATCATATTCGAGTTTCTTTTCCTTGTTTAGGATATATTCGTATATTCCAACCATAGAAAATGCCGAACACGAGCCCTGCTGTCCCTGGTTCTTGACGGGAGTGAAACTTGGACGTAAATCAACGCTTTTTTTTGTAACAGTATGTGGTTGATATGTCTTTTCTAATGGAGTCTCCTCAATGTCACTTTTCAGCAAGCGAAAAGTCTGTCCTTTGTAAACAAAACCGTTTTCAGTTAGGCGTTTTTCTTTCTCTTCACTTGATTTGATGCAACCCTCGAGTTGTCCTAGCAGTTCTTCCTTCTTCCTGATATCTGCTGTTGTTTCGCGGATTTTTGCTTTCAAAGACTTCAGCTCGTCGACAGGCAGATACACGTTACTATTTTCATCGACAGGTGTGTTCAACGGTCCTGGAGTTATTGTCTCCTTGCCAGTTTCTTCGTTTTTCGTTCTTGTTATCAGTTTGTTATTCTCATTGATAAAGAAATTAGCCGGATCTTTTGCCAAATCATCAAGAGTGTCATATTCATAGCTGAAAAGTTCACCGGAGAGCATCTCATTGTCTTCTCCAACAAGCATCGACATGATTCCCAATTTGTCAGGCAAAGACATGTTGTCATCACTGATATATGATTTCATGTCTTTCTCAATGGCATCGAATCTTTCAACCATTTTGGGGACTATTATAGCGGCAATTTCATCTTGCGATTTGTTCGCTTCAATCAATGGCAGAACCTCTTGGTTGAAAAATTCGCTGTAAACTTTAAGATGGTTTTGGACATGTTTATGCTGCTGGTAAGAAACTTTCTGTATGTCAACGGATTTTTGTTGCACACCTTCACGCTCCATGAGGTAAAGATAAGTTCTGTTCAGCAGATACTGCACGAAATAATACTTGTCGAAATCAACGAAAGATACGCCGATTGCCGTGACGGGTTTGTTGTCATTAATATCAAGATTTGCATTAAATATATCATTATAACATTCAATATCAAGCATGGTAAGTTGGCAAATTACCTGCGTAATACCCTCGAAATCAAGATTAAGTGCGCGATTGTCAGAGTTACTGTTTTGCAATACGACAAAATGTGACAGCACAGGGTTGTCATTCTTGTAAGCCACAAGTTCTTTAACCGTTTCCTGTGTCTGCTTTCTGAGTTTGGTGAATTGCGATTTCAAGTCATCCAATTTGTCACTTGTAGTCAGCAAATGCGCCAAATCAGAAGTAAATCCATATACGTCAACAACAAACCTTTGGTCAAGGTTTTTAACAATATCGATGATTTTTTTAACACTGCTGCAACTCTGTCCATTATATAGTGGCAAATATAAAATCAACAGCAAATCGTCTTCGAAGTCTGAGTTGATGGCAGTTAGAGTTCTGTTGTGCAACCGTGTGAAATAGTCTTTAAGATATTCTGACTGACCATCAGGTCCTATTGTTTCTTCAACAGACAAAGCGGCATCATATTCGTCCTTAAAATCTCCAACGAAAACGTTATCGGATTTTTTTACCTCGGCTTGAACAGATATAATGCTAATTGCCCCATTATGTTCCTCGTTCCAAACAAAACTTTTGTGGTATGATGTTGTATCACCACCATACTTCATTAGGCATTTTTCTAATTCAATAGGCAGTGCACCAAATGCACTGCCTATGAAAATGTTTATTGAATGTCTCATTTCAATTTGTCTGATACATAAGTTAATTCATCGGTTAAAAGTCTGTTGACACCTGCATAAGCCACTTTGTTGATAGTGTCTAACTTTAAGCCAACCTGTGAATAATTGTCAAAATAATTGTTGCGAACATCCTCTAACAACTGTTCGAATCCATCAAGATTGTGGCGTTTTCTGTCTTCCCATTCTTCGAGATAGTCGTCTTTTATATCTTTGATTTTCTTGCTGAATTCCTCAAATGCTTTGTCGCGCCAATTATCGGCAAGCTTAATCCAGCCTTTTGTCGTAGCGTGGTTTTTCTTGCTCTTGTCGTAATAAAAATAGGTGCTGTTTTCATTCTTGATTTTTTCGAGAATCAAACCCTTAACCCATAACTCAAGGCTTTCATCCTGTGATGTTTTCTTTGATGGGGTGAGTTTGAATTGCGATAGCTGCATGTCGCGTTCCATGTGTGCGTCTATATGGAAACTGACATCATTTTTTGTCTTGTACTTCTGAACGTATGAATTCACAGAGTTTATAACATATGGTGGGAAAGAATAGAACAAGTGGTAAATGATAATGCGGTTTTTCATTCCAGTTGACACATAATTTACCTTATTGGCAATCTCATCGCCAGTAAATGTTTTCTCAAACTGTCCACTAATTGCAGAATTGTCTTTGTTTTCAACACCCACGTAGTAGTTTTCGGCAGGATCCATTTCTCTCAATCCGTCAAGAGCTAAGCCGTTATAATCAAACAATATCTGTGACTTATCCTTTAACTGTTTCATGATGAAATCGAACTGGTCAGTTTCATTTTTTTCATCGTTAGCCTTCAACTCATCTAGAACAGATTCAAGCGATTTGTTTGTCCAGTTTTTACACTTGTTAAGTGTGTGAGTATAATCCATTAATAATAATTTGACATCCTTGTCGGTCTTAACATCGAAATCGTCTATTGTGTGGTTTATTTTCTTAATAAACTCGTCCATTCTTATGTCATCTTTGTTTATGGTGACCGAACGAGTATAGCGGTCAGACAGGTCAATCTGGAATAGAGAATTGCTGCTGGTCACATTTTGAAGCATAGCTAAATCATCAGCAAAAGAGGCATCAACGGCTTTAAGTCTGTCAGATATTTTTACTGCCTTATTTCTGTAGTTTTGCATATCGACTTTTAACATGTTGAAGAATACTATAGCTTCTTTGCGACGTGCGAGTTCGATCTTATGTTTTGTGTATAAAATCACTTTGTCTTGTATCTCATCGGCTTTTTCACGCTGTTTTCTAGATTTGCCTATTGCTTTTATACCAGTTAGCGCATTTATTGCCTTGAGATCACTAAGTGCTGTCTTTATCTTTTCCTCATCATTTTGTATCAATAATGTAAACTCGTCACTTTCTTCATTCATTTCTTTTAGGAACAATTGTACTTGTGAGTCGATTTCGGTCATTACAGCCAAAGCACCACCAACGCCACACTCGTCGTTCATGAGTTTATGATACAAATTCTTGAATGATTGCTCGACTTTTTCCGACAACATCTTTCGATTTTCCTCCATGTCCTTGGTTCTGACTTGGCCTTCAACATACGAATTGACGTTTTGAATATTGAAACTCAGATAATCGCTTTCATCAATTTCAAACAATCCGCGTTTGTCGTTTGGAGATTTGATAAAATCAATAACATCGTCCTTGTCATGTTCCCTAATCGCCACTTCATCAATCCATGCATTTGCTTTTCCATTGGCGTCAGTGCATGTGTTCAATAAATCAAGGATAATCATTTTTGCGGCTTTTATAGCATAGACTTCACCGACGTTTTCTCCTCTGAACACCAATTCGCTGATACCCATACCAACGCCCCAAGCTTCCTTGTCATAAATTGCACGTTGTTCGTTGTCTTTGCATACATTGTCCAAAGCGCTGCCGACAGCAGAGTCAACACATCCGGCATTTGTCACCAATGCCAGGCTGATAACGTCCGTGAGTTGGTCGATTTTATCATAACTCATGCCTTGCTTGTTGACACCGTCAATTAATGTTACTGCGTCAAACGGATAGGGGTTGGTGATGAACAAATCCTTATCTGGTTCATACCCCTGATATTTCAATTTGATTTTGTCTCTACGTGTACCAGACATCAGCCAGTCGAGATCCAAAAGTGCGCCGTATGCGTTTGGTTTTACACGAGGTGTCTGATTTTCGCCAAGGTCGTTCTCAAATATTCCGGCGAGCATGGCGTAACCCATAATTTTGACATTCTCAGATCTGGCAGCATCCCTTGCTATATATGCCACATCAATAAATGTACCGCTTCCAGTGCCACCGCAAATGGAAAAAACAATATGGATTTCAAAACTGCTTCCTGATTCAATTTCATATTTTTTATTATCTTGATTCCTTGCATTTGTTATATCTATGATGGCCTGTTTTATTGCGGCATTTATCTGTTTCGCATTCGAAATAAGAACAAAACGGCCATTTGAACGAATCTGGCCGGCTCCGGCATTTCTTAGAGTGGCAATTCCTTTGAGGTTTTGTTGATTCTGCGGCATCCAAGAGTACAGCTCTTCCTTGTAATACTCATAAAGTCTGTTTGGATTGTCAATCTTCAACTGTACCTGCTCGTTTTTGCTCAAGCACATTTTTTCGTTTTCAATAAGACCTTTTTTGTTGACATGGGCATTCACTTCTTTTGTGAATTCCTGCATGTCAGTGTCAATTCCAAGGAAACGTATTGACGGAGGGATCTCCCCATATGTTTCCTCAAACATTTTCTTTGTGCGAATAAGAGTTTTTACACCTGTGCCGCCTAAACCTATGTAAAGGCGTTTGCTGATTTTTGTTGCCATATTATTAATTTTTTAATTTAACTTACGATGATTTGAACACTTTGTTTTAAACTGTTGGTAATTTTATATTCGACTTCTCTGTCCAAGGTCAGTTCGTATGGTTTTATAATATATTTGTCATCAAGTTTAATTCTGACAGTCTTGCTTGAAGGCTTGATTAATACAGCCCCATCACACCACATGTCATTGACACTATATAAGATCTCTCCTGTAAATAATTTATTCAAAAGGCTTTGCTTTTTATATTTGTTGTCACATAACACTATCATTCTGTATTTGTTTTTGGATTTATGCAAATAATAAGCTCCGTTAATGTCAATTGCCACTTTAATCTTTGGATAATACACTCTTTTAATAATCAAAAACCATAAAACAAGGATACATATTATTAATATACCTAAAAACGATAAAATTGAATCAACCCAAACTCGCAGTTTGTTAGATACATGTCTGACTTTGACTACAATTGGTGTTTGAGTATCCTTATCTTCATCGAGTAATAAAGTTTTGTCTGATATTGTACAATTATTGATTCTGTCGATTCCAGGATTTTCGACCATTTTTAAAACATAATGATAATCGCGATCAATGTCCTCAGAATAAAGCGTTTTAGCCGTTAAAACAATCCTAATGCTAATTTGTTGGTGAAATTCCTCGTCACAATTCTCCAATCTAATACATATTGTATTATTTTCGGATTTTACTCCATCAACATAAAGTTCCACATCTTCAGGAGATGTTTTGGCGTATTTATTATCAGGCATCCTCTGATATAGTTCAAACACCAAATTGCCATTCAATTCCTTGACAGCATCTTCATTGAAGTCGACTTTTAGCATTCTCTCTATTGTATCAGGCACGTGTTTCCTCCATAAAAAATCATCATAATAACTTACGTTGCCCCAATAAGCTACTTCTTTGTTGTCTTTTTTGCAGGATATAAGCGTTAAAGCGCAGACACATATAATTAATAATAAAAACTTTTTCATACATTATTCATTTAACCATTCAATATTTACAGTTCTTTCTTTCATTACGACAAACTCAATAGTTGTCTTGGCTGCGCTGACACTGACGCATGGATTAAGTTTGTCCATGTTTTGCCCTGATTCGTATGACAGCACAACTTCTGTATTACCACTATGACTGATAATATGGTGTCTCATTGCTTCGGCATCAACAAATTTTAATTTTGGTTTTATTGTAATGGTGTTGTCGTTAAGATTTAATTCGACCTCATCATCAATATCAAAGAAATCATTGTTGTTGGATTTGACATGGATAACATATCTGTCTTCAATTTTATTTAAAGTGTTATCTGTAAAGTGTACCTTGATGGATTTGTCAAAATCATCTTTGACATTATATTTGATAGATTCATCAGGTTTTAAGAAAAATGTCGTCAATGTTATGCTTTGGTCTGGGTCGACTGTTTTGATTCTGCAAACATCTTTCTCGTTTATTTTCTCAATGACAGCATTGGGTGTCAACATAAAATAGAAAGCATAAATGTCTTTTTTTATCGCCAAATCGCACCATTTGTCATTGATTAAATCTTCAAATTTATTCTGGTCGTCGGCAAAATCACTAACTCCGTCAGTCATGATAACAAGAACATTGGTTTTGTCATTATTAATAAATGAATTAACACATTGTATAATTGGAGCGTACAGTTTGGTCATGGTTGTTTTTCCTTTTTCACCGTCTCCGATTTCATGTCCTGTAATGGCATTACCAACCCATAATCTTGGCAGGTCAAATCTGTAAATATAATTTTTGAGTTCGTTTTTGCCTGCGGCGGTTGCTGTTACCGTGATGCTGTCTATAATCTTATGCTGAAATGGCAGAAGTATGATTTCCGTTTCAGGATCCATAATGCCGTCGATGTCTTTTATTAGCTTTGTCTTGACATCATTCCAAATGTTTTTGCATCCACCATATCCTTGCATCGACATGGTTACATCCCATAAGTAGATTCTGCGTTCTTTTTTTACATTATCAACATTTTGTGCCGATAATGAAACTATGTTAAATATGTTAAATAATAACAATGATAGTAATAAATTTTTTCTCATACTTTTTCGGTATAATGATTATATCAGTTAGAAATGCAAAATTAAACACAACTATTTAAAAATCAAAGCTTTATGCCTCTAATTTTATTATCGGAAAATATGAAAAAAATTATAGGAAAAGTGGTAAATCATTTCAGTTTTTGTCCCTCAAACCACTCCGAGCATTCCTTGAAAAAATCATAATCCAACGCCTTGCTGATCTTGAAAAGCAACGGCATCGTGACCCACTGCTGGTTGAAGACCTTGTAGAGGTTCTCAGGCGTACAGTTCACCTGCTTCGCCAGCCATACTGCCGTGCGACCTTGCCGCGCAAGCTCGTGCTTGATGAGTCTGCCAAGGTGAAAATCATTGGGTTTTACTGCACTTCTCATGTTGCCTGCCTTTGCGGAACTTTGTCTTGCAAGCAACAAAAAAGGCGTTCCCTGTTTGCCGCTTATTCCTATTGAAGGCGTCTGGAAAGCCCAAGTGTGAACAAGCTCAAAACAGTTCACGCCCGTGACGTGAACTTCGCTTGCTTGTCATCACACTTTGTTAGTTTTCCAGACTTCTCAACAGGATAACAAGAGCGTATTCCTATATTATGAATATAATATCTCTCTTTTTACGATGCTATTGTTTTGCAAAAATACAAAAAAATCCGAATAAAAACGATTTTATCCGGATTTTTATAAGCAATTGTTGAAATAATTATCTTATCTTCAGCGTCATCAGCGACAATGCAGCCAATAAAATCGTGACAATCCAGAACCGGATGGTGATTTTCACCTCGTGCTGGAGTATGCCGTTTCCCTTGAACGTCACTTTGGCGTCGCCCCAGCGGTTTTTGAACCATCGGTATGATGTGCGGTAGTGGTCGTGTGCCGGCGCACATTTGAAATAACGGTGTTTCTTGCCTCTCTTTATGAACAAACTGGTGTCGAAGTTAGCAATCATCTCGAAGATGAACATGCCGCATAGGATTATGAGCAATAACTCCTTGTGGATGATGATTGCCGTCACAGCGATGATGCCGCCGATGGTGAGACTGCCCGTGTCGCCCATGAAAATCTGGGCAGGGTAGGAGTTATACCACAGGTATCCTATCAAAGCGCCCACGAAGGCTGCCAGAAACACCACCACTTCCTCGCTGCCTGGCACGAACATCAGGTTAAGGTGTCCCGCCATCACGGCGTTACTCGAGATGTAGGCGAACACCGCCAGCGCAAGTCCAATTATCGCCGAATTGCCCGCCGCCATGCCGTCCAAACCGTCGTTGAGGTTTGAGCCGTTGGATACCGCCGCCACTATGAATGCTGTTAAAAACATGAAGAAAATCCATCCGAGACGGTATTTCCATGTGTTGCCGGCCCAACTGAACAAGTCAGCGTAGTTGAAGTTTATGTTTTTGAAAAACGGCACTGTGGTGCGTGTCGATTTCACGTCGGGCGACTTCACCACAATCTCTTTGTTGTCCTCAATGCGTGTGCTCACTGTCTCGTTGACGACCACAGCCGGGTGCATACGTAGTGTCATGCCGACCACAATGCCCAAAAATATCTGCCCGGCAAGCTTCTGCCACTTCTTCAAACCGTCTTTGTTGCCTTTGAAAGTCTTGATGTAATCGTCAATAAAACCTAGTGTTCCCAAAATCAATGTGGTTATAATCATCAGAATGAGATAGATGTTGTGCAGTTTACCTATAAATAGGCACGACATCAGGATGGCGAAGATAATGATTACGCCGCCGAAGGTCGGGACGAGTTTTTTACTTGTGTTGAATGGGTCTTTCGACTTCTCCAATTGTGATTTGGGAAGACGTTTCTCATCGGGGCTCAACGAGTTGAAGAAAGCCTCGTTCTCCTGTTGCAGTTTCAGATCTTCTTCGTTGACTGTCACGGCTGTATCGGTGAGACCTTTGCGCTGGTTTTCGAATATTTTTTTGCGTTGCATCATGTTGATGAAGAATTTTCCAAACAAAACAGATACCACGAGGGCTGTGATGGCAGCCGCAACGCTTCGGAATGTCACGTAGGTAAATACGCCGGCACCAGGGAAGCCGAACTTGTCAAGATATTGAAAAAGATAGTAAAACATAGTGTTTTATTTTAATGAAATCAAAAGGCAAACTTACGAAAGATTTCTGAAATATTTAACGCTTCGCTAAAAAAAATATTATAAAAATAGGGACGAATTCGTCCCTATTTCTTGTTAGATTTCTCCACTCCGCTTCGCTTCGGTCGAAATGACGTTGGCGGATTAGAAGAAGAGGTAACCGTTGTTCACCACTTTAGCGTTCTCGAACAATGCGTTGTAGGCGTTGTTGGTCACTTTGTTGGTGAAGGTTGATTTCATGCTTGTCTGGAATGAGTTGAAGTCGGTGTTGCCTGCTGGCGTCGTGCCTGTCACTTTCACCACTGCGTAAGCGTTGCCGCCTTCGATAGGTGCTGAGAACACGCCTTCGTTCATGCCGAGCGCTGTGCCGCTGATTCTTTCCTCATTACCGAGGCTGCCGAACACGTTGCTGTCGAATGAGATGTTTTCAACGTTGACTTTTTCGCCGTTGAGTTCTTTGATCATCTTTTCGTAGTCAGTGCCGTAGGCTTTTGCTTTTTCAGCAATCATCTTGCCTTTCTTCTCCTTGATAATCTGGGTGCTGTGATTCTTGATGAGTTCGTCGTACGGAGCAAATCCTTCAGGAACGATCTTTGTCAAGACTGCCACGACGTACATGTTTTCAATTGGGAATACCTTTGACATGTCGCCAACCTTTGTGTTGTCGTCGAAAGCCCAGCGGACGATTTCGCGTGAGTAGTTGATGCCGCTGATTCTGTTGGTGGTCTTTCTGAGTGACTGATAGGTGCGTTTGTTGAGTCCCAATGTCTCGATGGCGCTGTTGAACTGGTCTGCTGTCTTGTTTTCGGTGACGAATCTGTTCACTTCTGAGAACACCTCTCTGTCGGTGTCTTCACTTGCTGTGATCTCGCGTTTCACGATAGCGACAGATGCCCAAAGTGTGTCGTTGCGCATTTCTTTTCCAAGGATTCTTGCTGCGTTGAATGCGTCGTTGTTTTCGTATGGTCCGAAGACATAGCCGACTTCGTTCTTTGCAATGGCTTCTTCAAGTTCTACCGGGAAAGTAGATGCTTTCACCCATGTGCTGTCGAATGGCGCATCGGTGTCTGACTGGAGGTTGACAAATTCCTTGAGATTTGTTGTAGCTGCGAAATCTTCTTTGAGGTCTTCGATGTAATTCTTGGCGCTTTCTCTGTCGGCGTCAGATGGTTTCACTTCGAAAATCACGTAGTCGATGCCGCGCAACTCATCGGTAGGATATTTCTTGTAATATTTGTTGTAGTATTCTCTCTGGTCTTTTTCTGTCACAACTACTGTTGAGTCAGGGATAGAGATGTAACGGACTGTGTAAACCTCGGCTGTTCTCTTGAGGTTTTTGTTCTCGTTGTATCTGTCGGCCAGTTTCTTAGGCAGATAATAGCTGTGTGCGAGGAGGCTCTGGTATTTTTCGCCGATTCTTTCTTCTGAAATGAGGTTTTCGATGTTAAGCCACCATTCCTGGAACTCGACTGGCATATTATAGAAGTTGTCGAGTGTGTTGATCAGGCTTTCTCTGTCGAACTGACCTTGGGCGTTGGTGAAGTTTCTCGCGATGTATGTATGCGGTTTTTCGCCGACGATAAGGTCCTGAAGCTCTTCGTCTGATACTGTAAGACCCAATTTCTTGTACTCTTCCTTCATGATGATGTCCTGAATCATCTCGTTGAGGACGCTTGTGCGGATGTTGAACTCATCGTCGCGAGTGAGGCTGCCCTTGATGCTTTTCTGATAGTTCACCACTTGTGTGACCTTGGCATCAAACTCCTGATAAGAGATTTTATCGCCGTTCACCACTGCCAAATCGGTGGCTCTTCTTGAACCTGTACTCTTCATCAAGTCGCCTAAAACAAAAGCTAAAAGAGCTAAACCAATGATAATCACTAAGATACCATAGTGCTGTCTGATTTTTCCAATTGCTGCCATAGTTTTATTTTTTTATTTATTTTTTCTGATAAGAATTTGAGCCTGCAAATTTACGAAAAATGTCAATACGAACGACAATTTTCTAAAAATAATGCTAACTCATTGATTATTTTTGATTTCCACTTCCTCAAGTTTGGTGTCGGAGGCTTTAATTATCTTGAAAAGGTAGTTTCCGATGGATATTTCTTCGCCTGTTTGCGGAATACTTTCGTGATAATGAATGATATAACCTGCCAGAGTTTCGTAGTCGTCCGACTCCGGGAAGTCGTATTTATATGTCTTGTTAAGGTAGTCGATTTCCAGTCTGGCCGAGAAAATCCTGTCGTTTTCGTCGATGGTTTTTTCGATATCGTCTTCCTCGTCGTATTCGTCTTCTATTTCTCCAAAAATCTCTTCCACGAGGTCTTCGGTGGTGATGATGCCTGCTGTTCCGCCGAATTCATCGACAACGACGGCGATGCTCTGGCGTTTTTTCGAGAGTCGTTTCAGCAGGTCCTGCGCTCCGTAAGTCTCTGGATAGAACTCGATCTGGCGCACTTTTTCCCTGATGCTGTCGCCTCCGTGTAGCAGGTCGTTGATGTGGATATATCCGATGATATTGTCGATATTGTCTTCATACACAAGGATTTTGGAGTGTTTTGTCTCTTCAAAAATCCTTTTCACCTCGTCCATGCTCTCGTTTATTTCGATGGCTTGTATTTCGTTGCGCGGCTGCATGCATTCGCGGAGCTTGACTGTTTGAAAGTCAAGGGCGTTTTGAAAAAGTTCTATACCTTGTTGGATATCTTCGTCTTCTTCGTTAGGGTCGGCGTATTCTTTGAGATAGTCGTTCAGGTCAACGGGCGTGAGTTTGTAGTCTTCCGGTGTTATTTCTATTCGGAAGATATATTTGATGATGAGTTCAGATAGACCTATGTATATGAATATCAATGGGTAAAGTATGATATATACTATCATCATCGGGAGGGCCATCACGTTCATCAGTTTGTTTGGGTTGATGCGGAAGAGGGCTTTGGGGATGAATTCGGCCACAAGGAGCACCACTAATGTAGAGATAATTGTTTGGCAGAGCAGTACTACAAATTCGTTGTTGAGGGCATCGGGGAGGATTGATCTTATCGGGTCGCCGAGCAGGATGGCCATGTAGATGCCATATACCACGTTGGCGATGTTGTTTCCGATGAGGATGCAACCCATGAACTGCGCCTGGTGTTTCACGAAGTTGTTAATGAGCTTTGCCGAGAAGCGTTTTTTCTTAAGGTCGAGTTCCAGTTTCAGGCGGTTGGAGCTGACAAAAGATATTTCGACGCCTGAGAATAGCGCCGAAAACAGCAGTGATACTATGATAACGATCCAGTTATTCATCCTCATTCAACTCAATAGTTGCCCTGATTCCGAAAATCTCGCGTCTCGAGAAGTCTTCGTTGGCTATCATGCTGTCGCCGATGATGATTTTGTCGGGGCTGGTGATTTTCACCAGTGTGCCGGTGTAGATTTTTTTTGTTTTCTGGTTCCACACCAGGTTTTCTGTTTCCAGCATCTCTTCCGTGGAGAGGTTTTTCACTACCACGTTGTATTGGGCATATACAAGTTCTTTTTTCTCGTAGTTGACGCCGTAATCGCCTTTAATCATTGATGTTGGCGTGGTGTCGCCGCTGTCGTACACATAGGCGATGAAGCCTTTGGGGAACTCCAGTTTTGAGCTGTCGGCGTCGTCGAGGCTACGCATCACAGGTGCTGACAGTCGAGCCACCAGCATGCCCGAGTCGCTGCGTTCGACGACCACATTGTAGGCGGTCAAGCCCGAGATGGTGTCGTAATCGACGAACTGTTTGACTTTTTCTATCGGGTTTTCACAAGAAAACAACATCATAACAAGATGTGCTATGATGTTGATTTCCAATACTATATAAATCAGTCTTTTCAATTATTCGAGAATCTTGCCTTTGTGGTTTCGTTAATCCAGCATTCTACCTGGTATTCGTCGCCTTCAAAAACGTTGTAGAAGAATGCGTCTTCGCTTGTTGGGAAGAGCTTCGAGTATTCTCTAATCATTTCGTTGGCTTTTGATGCTATTGACGGGTCAACGGCCTTGGCTTTTGCGAACTGGTCGACTGCTGCCCAGTACACTGATTTTGCCTGCAATGGGTTGGCGTTGCATTCTTTGCTGCATGTTGCGTAGAGGTATCCGATGATCATGTATGGCTCGCCGTCGTTTTTATCGAGTTCGATGGCTCTTCTGGCGTATGTGCGGCCCTGTTCGCCTCTGCCTTCTTTCAGCATGATCTGTGCGAGATACTTATATGCTTGTTGTGCCGATTTGACATCTTGCGACTTTGTAGCTTCGAGAAGATAGCTTGTAGCCTTGCTGTATTCCTGATCGACGAGGTATCTCTTGCCGATGAAGTAGGCTGACTCAGGTGAAGGGTTGAGTTTATGCAGTTTGATGGCGACGGCCAGATAGAGGTCGGTTTTGTCGCAGTTTCTTGCTGAGAGTGTTGTAGCGATTTTGTTAAGCAGCTCTACGTTGTCGGGGTCGGCGTCGAACTTCTTCTGATAGATGCGGACGAGGTCCTCGCAGTTGGCGTAAGGTTGCACCATGCCTTCGAGGTTTTCCTTTGTTTGGGTATAGTAACCGAGTTGTTTCTCTGCGTCTTTCTCGGTGCTGCCTTCAGCGTATTTGACGTTGATATTGTATTCAACGATGTCCATCAGGCGGCTGTATTCTTCGATGATGAGTGACTCGTCGATTTTGCCTGCTTTAGCCATGTTGATTGTCGTTGAGAAATAGCCGTCGATGAAGCCGTAGTTGGCGTTGTTGCCTTCGATGTCGATGGCGTCTTTCAAGGCGTTGTAAGCCTGCTCCATACGTGTTGGGTAAGCCATAAGGTCGAGACCCATACGTCCTTTGATGTTGCCGACTTGGTTGCCTTCTTTAGTCTTTGGAAAATACTGGATACGTGCTTCATATACCATTACGAGGGTATCGATGTATTTCTCTTTCAAAGCTGGGTCTTTAGTGCTTTTTATGAGTGCGTTGTTCACGATTTTTGTTCCATCGGTCAGTGTTCTCAATTTGTATCCAGGGCAGTTGATAAACACTCTTCTCCATGCCTGAATCATTGTCGGGTTGGCTGATTCAGGAGTAGGTTTCTTTTCCCATTGTTTGAATGCCTCTCTATAGACAGAGATGTCGGCGTCACATTCTGAATCTTGTGCGAATGCCAGTGATGACATGCATAAAATTGCTCCTACGAATAAAAATTTTCTTAATTTCATGTCTCAAAATATTTTTAATTACTTATATCTTCTTTTTATAAACCATCTGTCGCGCAGTGATATGCCGAATGATATGTTGAAATATGATTCTTCTATGAGGTTGTTTTTTACGGTTCCCATTTTTCCGAATTCGAATGCGAAGTTGAGCATTGTCATGGCGCGAGTGATTGGCAGGCTGAGGCCGAGTGTTACGCCATACTTATTAATAGATGTGCCGTAGATGTTGAAGAACGTCTTGTCGTAATGGAAGCCTGCGCGGTAAGTTATTTTACGCAGATAGCTGGAGACGCTGGTGTTGAACGGGGTATAGCAGCCACCAATGGCCACGTTCCACGAGTTTTGCAGTGAGTCGCTGACGCCGTTCATGCTGAATGCTTCCCAGTTGCTCCAGTTGAAGTCGATTCCGAGCAGCCAGCGGTTGTTTTTTTGCAATGTGATGCCTGCGCCGGCGCTTTGTGGGTATTTGACTTTAACTCTTTCGTTTTTAATATAGAGTATGGTGTCGATGGGTGTCTCGGTTAATGAGCCGTAACCTTTGAACATCGTGCGTACGAACACGTCGCGGTGGGCGTTCATGTTTGCCGGTATGCCGTAGGTGGCTCCGAAAGTTATGGTGTAGTCGTCTTTAAGCTGTTGTTGGTAGATGAGACCCAAGTCGAAAGTCAAGTCATTGAAACTCAGGTTGATAGTACGTTTTTCGTTATGGAAATGGATGTTATCCGGAAAATATAAAGTTGTAGCATCGGTGACATTTCCGAAGATATAGTTTAATTTGAATCCCAGTGCCAGTCCTTTATAAATCTTGAATCCGCTTGCCCAGTACATTTTGTTGAGTCCGCCAGTTCCTTCATAGTCGATGCTGTACGGATATTGGAAGTCGAAGTCTGCTGTTGACGTGTAGGCTCTGTTGCTGTAAGGTGCCACTCCGATGCCCATTTTGAGCCATTTTGTCACGCCGAAGCCGAGGTCAAAATAATCGAATGAGGCGTTTGAGCCTTTTTCGGATGCG
Organism: uncultured Bacteroidales bacterium; assembly: GCA_905233445.1. Taxonomy (GTDB): domain Bacteria; phylum Bacteroidota; class Bacteroidia; order Bacteroidales; family F082; genus Limimorpha. The sequence goes on from CAJOEP010000004.1 coordinate 135,574, forward strand.
TTAGAGGTTCGGTAGGTGACGTATTTCATATAGAATCCAGCGTCGAAGAGGAATGTCAGTGAGTCCATCATGGCGTAGGATGCTGGGTTGGAGTTGTTTAGTAAGTACTTGTCGGTCATGGCGTTACTAATGCCGCCCATACCTTGCATGAGGGTGTTTGTGCGGTTTTTTTGCATTGTTCCCAGACCGAATCTTGAGTATGGGGAGGCTATGTCAGCTTGTGCAAAAACGCCGCCTGCCATGACGAAAATCATGGTGACCAAAAGCAGTGTTTTATGTAACTTATTGATTGTCATTATATTTTAAAATCAATCTTAAGCCGTTAAACATAAAATTTGAACTTGCAAAGATACAATTTTCTAACTTATTTTGCAAGAAAATATTGTCACCTCCTGATATAAAAACGTTTAAGTTGTTGAATTTCAATGAGTAAAGTCTGATAAATTCTTTTATTTCGTATAAAACTCCGAGTTGCACGCCGCTTTGTAGGCATTCCACGGTGTCGTTGCAGATGATTTTAAGTTCGTCATATGTTGGTGTGCAGAGAGGCAGGAGTGCGGTATGTTCGTGCATGGCTTTGAAGCGCAGTTGCATTCCTGGGCTGATGGGGCCTCCGAGGTGTTGGTCGTCGTCGGTGAGGATGTCGTAGGTGATGCAGGTGCCTATGTCGATAACGAGGCTGTTTTGGTGCGGACGTTCGGCGAAGGCTGCTGCCACGAGTGCGAGGCGGTCGGGGCCTATTTTACCTTTCTCGTTGTAAGTGAGAGAGAAAGGCAATTTGGTTTCGTATGAGAGCACTGTTGTGTCGATGTTTTCGAGTTGTGCGAGGCACTCATTTATTTTTCCGTTGACGGAGGAGATTATACCTTTATTAATGTAGGGGTGTTTTTTCAGAAGTTGTTTTAAGTCATCTGAAAGCGGGTCAAAAAAATTGGTTTCGACGATGATATTATCGTTGAAGACGGCGTATTTGGCCTTAGTGTTGCCGATGTCGATAGTTAAAATCTCGTTCATTTGTATGATTATCAGGGTGCAAAAGTAGTAAAAAGTTTGGAGTTTGGAGTTTGGAATTTGAAGTTTTTTTTTATTTTGTTCGTAATTAGTTGTCATTTTTCAGCTGCCACCTTTCTTCGAAAGCTGAAGGCTGAAAAATTGACAACGTTTTCTGTGAAATCTGCGTGAGAATATGGGAAAAACATGTCTTGACAAAAATTTTTTCAAAAAAATGTTGTGTGTATAAAAAAATGTTGTAATTTTGCAGCCTGAAACTAAAGGGGTACCATAGCTCAGTTGGTAGAGCAACGGACTGAAAATCCGTGTGTCGCTGGTTCAACTCCCGCTGGTACCACGGAGCAAAATGCTAATCGAAAGAAAATCAATCGGTTAGCATTTTTTATTTTTAAACCATGTCCGCAACCGTGTCCGCAAATTGATTTTTCGTCTGTAATTGGTATTATGGAAGCATTACGAGATGAAAAATTTTTTATCTTTGTAAAATTTTTTTAGACATGATGAATCTTCAGAGCATTATTAAGGATTTGAGTAAAGTCGTCGCCGATAATATGGCGTTTGAAGAGAAATGGGCTGTTTTACAAAATACGTATAAAACAATAAAAGAAGACCTAAATCTGTTTCTGGGAGTCTTTGATAAGGAAATAGAGAACTGGAGCGTTGAAGATAGCCTATCTGTAAACTCTGACATGATGACGATAATGTCAACTAAGAAGGTGTTTAAAAGAATTTGCGCTTATTTTGATGAACAAAATAAAAAACATGATGAGGCAAATCAGAGGTATGATATTTACATCAAATTGAGAAAGAGTACTTCTGTAATGGTAAGTGTGCTTCAAAAAGCGATAGCTTTAAACGTGCTGTATATTGACGATTTTTCAGAAGAGTCCAAAGGTATTGCACACAAGCTAAACTCATGTAATGCGCATCCGATGGAGTTCAATACAATATTGAGTATTTGTGATTTATTTGTAAGTCTCCGCAATGATGGATTGCTCGATAATGATAATCTTCCAAGAGAGTTTTTTGAATCGTATGATATTATGCTAAACTCGAAAGAATTCATTGCCAAACATAGCATTGAATGTGATTATTATGAAGAGTTTTTATACCTCATGGACCAACCGTACTGCAATTTGTTTTTGAAAGAGAGAAACGATTCAAGATGGACGGATAACGCTGTAGGTTTTGTAGATTATTTTCAGAAAATATTGATTCTTATAGCAATAAAGCATTATTCATCATTCAGAAATATCGAAATTGAGACAGATGTCTTGGTTATATTTAAACCTCTAGGGATTTACAATAATGAAAATTTGTGGCGAGAATGGTATGGGATTTTGTCTGATTCTGGCGTTTTCGCTAAAAAATACTTGGAGTTTTTTGAATTTATCACATTGATATGTAACGTAAACGGATTAAACGATTTTTATCAACAAGGAGGAAATAAAACCAAAATCAGGTATTTCCTTTATAAACTACGTAAGAACCATGTGTTTGACGACGATTGGTACAATGAAGTATTAAAGGAATTGAATTTGGATAATACACAGATGAGCAAGTCGGAACCAGGAGATGATTTTAAGGGTAAGTTTGGTAAACGTAATATGTTATATCGTTAGATACGGTTATTATCATTAATAGGGTAGGATGTTGGATAGGATGGATAATTGTTCTCCAAAGAATAAATTTGGATTTATTTCATAATCCCAATTGGTAGCCTTGTTAATGATGTAATAATTGAGCTTTTGTTCAAGTGTTGTGGGAATATCGAAAGAAAGATCACCAGATTCTTCACTAACGATAATTTCATCGACATACGGCATTACATCGGATTTTTTTGCCAACTCTCGAACTTCTTCAAGTATATCGTCGTTTGGACGCAAGTCTATTATATTATTAAGCAATTTAATAATAGAGAGATCTATCGTTTTTACGATATTTTCTATATTTAAAGAGTCTTCTTTATATGATTTGTTTAAAATTTGGTTTTTCTTTACTGCTACGGCTGTTTGTAATAACTTTTTAAAGGGTTCGGTGATACTATCAAAATCCATAGTCGAAAACATTAGGGCATAATAAAACGCAAATTTTCCGCATGTCACAGTATTATAATTAGATTGCCTGATCGTTTCGATGAAATCCTTTTCGTTACTTCCCTTCATCACTATATTCTGTAAATAAAACAAATTATCAGGATTGATGCCATCAATTTTTGTTAAACAGAACTTAATATAATTTGGAGGAAGTTTTTTTAGATTATAATAGGTCTGTTCATTACTTTGAACCTCGACATTAGCAATGTCATCATATGTTGCAAGTTTGTCTGGTGCAACATGAGTCTTAAGATATTCATCATAAATATTCATTACAGGAATAAATACTGTCTGCGTAAAAGCGGTTAAAATGGAATATTTAAAAAGTGCCTCGGCAATCAACTTGTTGTCATCAGGTGTTGATAATTCAAGTTTTGCCGCAATTCCATCAATACTCATTTTATATAAATTGATAAATTGATTTGGATTGTTATTGAGGTCATCTAATAAATTGAAATCATCAGGTTTTTCCATGCTTTTGTATTTAATTTTGCAAATATAACAAAATTTTTATTATGGGTCTTTAGTTTTTATGATCGTATATTATGGATACTAACAACGGCGGCTATAACTTCAACCAGACCGAGGACGAAGAAGATATTGCTCATTGCGTTAAAGCCCCACACCCACCATTCCAGCACTATCCACAGCATGAGAATAATGCCGCAGGTTAGGACAGCAAAGTGAGCAAGCCTGTGTTTCTTGAATAACAGAACCGCCGCCGTAAATTGTGTAATGCCGTTCAGAATTAGCAGCACAAGACTCGATGGGATGAAGTTTTTAAAGAAGATATCAGGCCAAGGCATCTTCTCACGTAGCATTTCCAGTAACGGTTCGCCTCCCCATGTTGCACCACTCGGATCAAGCCACATCATCAAAGCACCGCCGACAGCACCTACAGCTATGAAGATGGTTAATATTTTCTGGAGGGTTTTCATACTTCGTATCCCAATTGACCTGGCAAACGTAATTTCTCTTTTGCCGGGAATGTGGATTCATAGGCTTCGAAAGCTTCAGGGTTCTCGTCGGCCACAAAATATCCTTTAGGTGGGCAATAAGTGCCTTTTCGATCGCCCCAATATCCAGGAATCAGCTCTTGGGCAAGGAAATATGGAACTTCTGAATCGCGTGGCTCGGCGTGATAATGAATCTTGAGTTTACAGGCGAGGTCGAATCCTGCATGACGGTAGAAGTCGATGTTACCTTCCATACAAAGCAGTCCGACGCCCATATTCTTTGCTTTTTCCAGTGCATATTTTAGCAGCTTCAGACCATAGCCTTTGCGTTTGTAGTCGGGATGGATGCTTATTGGCCCGAATGTCCATGATGGGAATGTTGTGCCGTCGTCAAGTGTGATTCCTGCTTTCGAGAACATCACATGGCCGATAATTTGACCATTTTCCTCCATTACCAAATCCAATTCAGGGATGAAATCGGGGTTGTTTCTATATTGGTTAAGCACGTAATGCTCAGTGCATCCGGGACGACTCGCCAATCATTGGGTTGTTCAAGTCTTATATTCATAATAAATCACAAATCTTATCTTCTCTAATGATTTTTGGAGCTGATTTTCCTGCCAAAACCAGCACCTTCTTCCCATTCCGATAAATATGAAGCTGTCGGGATCTAACCACAGCAGTCAGTTCCGGGTCGTCTTGCATAGCTACCCAAAGATGATGATAAACGCCGTCCTTGTCAAACAGCTTCTTCTGCAGGTGGGAGCACATATTGGTGGTGTCGATGGTCAACATAGAACTACACTTTATTACCAAGTTCGTAGGCTTCCTTCAACTTGTCGTTGCCTTTAATGTCGTTTGGCATGGTCACTCCGCCGCAGAAGAGGGTGCCAACATAGCCTTGGTGCAGGGATAGCCCTCGTTATCTATCGATGAGATATAGGCAATAGGCAGCGAGTCGGCCATCTGGGCTATAAGCTCTTTAACCCCAGCCAAAGCAGGATTGACCTTCATAGCCACATCATCGCTAACAGCAAGTGCCTTACGCCAACGCTTCAGTTGTGGAAAGTACATCTTCATCTGTCCGATATACTCCTCTTTTGTAATCGGATTGGGCAACCCCTCGTTCACAGCACCTATGAACTGGGCACAATGCTCAATCATCTCGTCCATCGTGCAGTCCTGCAGGAAGTGACCGTCCTTATAGCAGTACATGCAATAATCTTCGTTTTTACTACCATCGGCATTAGTGCCGAGTACCTCGTCAGTCAGTGGCATTCCACAACTCTGACAGAATTTCATTTTTTCCATATTTTTTGTTTTATCGTTTGTTGTATGCTTCATTAAGTGCATCGGTGTTATTAATTACATCCTGTAAACGCTGAAGGAACCTTGCCGCGTGACCACCGTCCATCTGCACATGGTGGAATTGGAAGGATACAGGTAGTGTTGTCTTGAGCAGCCCCTTGCGATATTTGCCCCACATCACCATAGGGTTGCAGAACTGGTCGGTGTATTGGTTGACAATGCAGTCGAGCTCGGTTTGGGTCATGGCCGAAGTGCCAATAATCATGTAATCCTCAAGGAAACTGCTTTTGCATTCATTCTCCGCTTTGTGGGTCAATTCAAGGTGATCTTGGTTGAATCGCTTCAAGTCCTCGGAAAACGGAATGTCGCACGAGTTGAGGCCATTGTAGCGGTTGGTCACAATCACGTTGATGGCCAATCGGTCGTATTGAAACAGTTTTCCCTTTTCGGGAAGCGTAAAAAACTCCTCCACCTGGCTCGCTGCCTTGCCGATGCACCAGCACATCAGCGTCGTGAACTTGATGTCGCTCTTTTTGCTGGCTTTTACTAAACGACTAACATCGAGAGTCTTCACCAAAGTCACCATGGGCATGGGCGATGACATCCACAATTGGAACGCCTTCGCACGGTTACTTTCTTGAGGATTAATTTCTCTCTTCATACTTTTCTCGTTATCCTGAAAGTACAACGATCGCCTCCTCCGAGAATCGTATTCTCAATCCGAACATCGAACCGGCTGTCAGGTTCAAGTTGCGACAAAATATATAAAATGCTTCGCCTGGAGCACTCGCATTGGCCCGGATTGTTCCTGAGCCCACATTTTACCTTGGGGCACGAACATTCCAAATAACTCAGTTCATAAACCTTCCCAGGCTCAATAACCCTACCCTGATACGACTCGCTGTTGTACCCTTCCGAGTAGATCCTGTCGAAATCCCCATCATATTTGGCATAGATTTGCTTATGTAACTGGAGGATATGATCTTTGACGCATTCTATAGCCTCTTTTCTATAACCCATAATTATTATTGTAAAGTAATCAATTCGCAGCCTTGTTTAGCGTAGTATGCCAGCATCTCTGGCAATTTCTTAAGATCATAGCTGGTAACACAATCGGAGAGAACGCGTACCGTGTAACCAGCTTTACGCATGTTGAAACATGTGGACTTCACACAGCCAGTAGCATCGGCACCAACAACATAAAACTCAGTGATATTGTTAGCCTCAATAAATGAAGCAAATGATTCGCTCGTTAATGCATTACTCTTCGTCTTTACAAAAATGTTTTCCGAAACCACCTTCAGTTCCGGCACTAACTCTTCGCCACGAGTGCCAGGCTTAAAGGTTCGAGTGCTGGCTGTGATGTTGTTGTGCTTGATATAGACAACGTGCATCCCCTCAGATACAGCCCAGTCGACAGCAGCATTGATGTTGTCAACAATGTCGCGGTAGTGCTTCGTGATGTCATTTTGGATGTCGATAACTACAAGTGCTTTTGTATTCATATTTCTCTTTTCATTTTTATCCAACTATCCAAGAGCTGCATCTGTTCATCTGTGTGGAACCAGTGCTCACCGCCTTCCATGACAGTTAGAGTGGCTTGATGCTTATTGGCAAAGTCGGTAATGGTATCAATAGACATCAGATGATCTTTGCTGCCATAAAGAATCTGCGTTGGTACACGCCATTCTATAGGGTGGCTTCTGACGTAGTTCAGGTATTCCCACGACAAATCTTCGCCAAAGTCGGTATGAATAATGCCCTTAGACTCCAACTCTTGCTCTGTGATATTGGCCCACTTCATCATATCAGTAATCAGTTTCTCCATATTCACGATAGGAGAGATAAAATAGGCCTTCTGAATCATGTCATCGATACCAGCATTTATGCTGAAGAAAGCCCCTATGCTGTTGGCAATTAGTATAACGTTTTCGAATTTACTCTTCAGTTCTTCTACTGCTATGCGTATCTCCTGGCCTGTTTCCCAGGGAGTGAAAGTCTGATAATCTAAGCCTATCACTTCGCAATTAGGAAATAGTAGCTTATAGTGCTCACTTTCCATTGCACTGCCGCCTTTGCCATGTATGTATATTATTGCATTCATTCGAATTTTTATTCAATGGATATATTATCCCTTAACAAACGATCCAATCTCTATGAGGTTTCCATCAGGATCGGCAACGTAGCAAGTGCGCTGTCCCCAAGGTTCGGTAGTTGGAGGAAGTACAGACTTTGCACCATTGTTAAGGGCATTCTGGTACTCTTTATCAACATCAGCGAAAGATGGCACATCAAAACTCAACTCCATGGTGCCGTTAAAACCTTCAGGATACTGGAATTTCTTGGAGACCATCTGCTCAAATGCATCACGAGGGTAGAGGATAATCCTATAATCTTCAAGGAACATCTCTACATTCGGCTGTACACCATCCCACGAAGTGGTAAAGCCAAAGGTCTTCGTATAGAACTCAACTGTAGCCTTATTGTCGTTGGTAAACAATCCAACAGTGTTGAACTTAAATCGAGGCTGTACCTCCAACGGCATCATAACGCCACATTGGTAGTCTGGCGACTGGATGTCAGTACCTTGATACCATTCCATACTGTAGGAATTCGGTGCCCATTTGTACTCTGGGTGAGCAGGCAGCCACTCCTTATGGAACTTCGTGTACTGCTCCTGAAAAGCTTTCATGCCTCCCTTGAAATGAATCTTCAGCCACTTCCCGCTTTGAATGGGGAAGAGCTGCATACCCTCAGGCACATCGCCACCTTTATATATGCCACCAATGACGTAAGTAAAGGTATTTTTACAGCAAGCCCCGAAGTTCGCTTCCCAACAGATAGCACAATTGTGGTTGGGGATGTCGCATGTACAGAGCCCGAACTCGCCAACACCATTGTCGATGGCTGCTTTTTGGAAAGCATTGGGTTCTTGCTTCTCAAAAAACACTGGCCTAATAATCTTTTCCACATACTCACCCCAGAACTTAGGGCATTCTTCTTTTGCCTCGTTAAAGGCAATTTTCTTGGCCATGCCAATAATCTGCACATCGTGCAATTCAATAATCTCGTGTTTCATATTTTTAATCATTTATCACTATACGGTTTGTCATCCAATGGTCGCGTGCAGCCCCAATCCTTGGCGAATTGCTCAAACTCTCCGTTGACTTTCTTCAAAAACAACAAGCTCACCATTTTGCGCACCAGCCAAGGATATTGCTCTGGACCTGTGAACTTCTTAGCCTCTGGAGTGAGGAAATTGCCTTGCTGCGCAAACAGGCGACCCATCTTTTCGTAAGGCGCAACGATCTTGGCTTTTACAGCGTCCTCTCTGGTGCGAATGCCAAAACTGCCACCGTGAATCAGTGTGCCGCCATAGCTGCAACCAAATTGCGCGGGTAGCCCTTGCAAGATTCGCTCACAGAAGCGGAATTCATATCCTTCATCCATGCCTCCGTGGAGCAAGAAAGAGAGTTCGCCCTGCTGTTGGTGCACGACAGGCAACGTCTCCAAAAACTCAAGCATCAGGCTGGGCACGCACTCCACATAAAGTGGGAAAGCGATTAGCGTGCGCTTATTGTCCAAATACGCCTCACGTGCCGCATCCCATTCATTGCGATTGGAAAGATGATGCAACTCCCAAGTGACACCAGCCTCTTCCAGCCCTTTGACGAACGAATGGATGATTTTTTCAGTATTGCTGAACTTCGCCACACGCGGGCTGCCATTGATGATGACAAGATGTTCTGGTCGGCCAGAAATGACAGACTTTTCACCTCTATCATCAATGACTCGTTTTGCATTGTTGCTGAAGGCAATAGCGCCAAGTGAATGCCCACCTATGTTTACTGCTGTACGTTTGCACCAGTCTTCCATCATCGCCTGGTCGGCATCACCTTTGTATAGGAGTCCAATGTTTAGTGGATGGTAGCGCACCTCATGGCGCATCCAGCCATCGCGAAAACCGACTGTCATGTTCAGCATGGGCACGATACGATCCATCACACGCTTGCCTTTATAATCCAAGAAGCCGAAACGCGTATCAGAGACAATCCAAAGGTTGTCGGCTTGCACCAGTTTTTTGAGGATGCTCTCGTAATCATCCTTGATAGCGCACACGCCAGGCGTTTTGAGCCAGCACTGGTTGCAACCCATGCAATGGGCAATTTTCATGTCGGAGGTGTTGATGATTTCCACCTCTTTTTTATCTGGAATCAAGGGGCAAATCATATCGTTATCGACGCTTGCCCCTATTGTATTCAACACTAAGTTCATTGTTTGTCCATTCTAATTCGGCTGCAAAATTAACGTATTATCCGTTCCGAAATGAAAATTGGACATGGACAAAAATGTGGACATTGAGAAAATCCTATACAAACGCATTTGGTTTTTAACTATTTTTGCGGTCAATAATAACGGAACAATCGTTTGATTATGGCTCGACCAATAAGCGTAACAAAAGAAAAAATCCTCACTGCCGCCATTGATGTGGTGAGGAAAGACGGAGCCTCCAGCCTCACTGCCCGCAGTCTCACGTCAGCGTTGGGCTGCGGTGCCAATGCCATCTTCTCGGCATACGGATCCATGGAGGGGGTCTTGTGTGCCGTAAGAACCGAAGCCCACAGATTGTTCAGAGAACGCATAAGCGAAGGCTTTTCGCTGAATCCACCTTTCAAGGGCTTCGGCCTGGCACTCCTGTGGTTTGCCATGGACGAACCCCAACTTTACAAAACAGTAATGGAAGAGAAAAAGTCGGCAGTATCTATTGAGGATTACATTGACGCGCATATTGGCTTCAAGGAGGAATCGGTTGCAGCCATTGAGCAGTCCTTCTGTCTGCAAGCAGAGGATGCCGAAATGCTTTACTATCAGATGGTTATTGTGGCGCTTGGAATAGCCCATATTTGTGTCGAAGGTGGCGTTCCCTTGAGCATAACGCAGGCTTCCGAAATCTTTGGCAAAAATATGCGTGCTTTCCTGATGGTCATTCGCGCGGGAGGTGATGAACGCGAATCCTTCATGCCCACCAAAGGTACTGGGCCAGAAGGTAATGTGAGTTCCTATCTCCTTATGCATACCCTTGCAAGCCAAAACCACCTGCTGCAAGAACTTCACGCTAATCCCCGATATGTTCAGGACAGCGAATGGGCCGAATTGGAACGCGTGCTCCGAAACAGTTTCTCCCTCACTCCTGAATATCTTCGAGAGAGACATCCCAATCTTACTCGTGGCGATATTCGCATCTTCATCCTTTTACATCTGCATTTCACCGTTGCCGAGCAAGCGCTACTATTAGGCATCTCGCCCGCCTCCGTCACCAAAGCCCGTCAGCGACTTAAGGGCAAGATGGACGAAAGCACTAATATATTATGTCAATCGTCATCATAATAGTTTTAGCACAATAACCATGAGTAAAGTCCTGCCCCGACAAGGCAAGGGATTAGACCGATGAGCATACCCCAGCAGGATTGAATGAAATGATATTTCTTTTGGTGATAAGCTTCGTCCATGTGTTCCGTGCCAGGAAGACGAACCTTTTTTATATTCGCAAACAACACCCAATCCAAGAAAAAGCAGTCATACCAATCAATAAAGAGCCACATACCATAGCCCACCCACAACGCCGACCAGAAATCATAAGCACCAGCCGACCTAACCACTACTAGTAATAGAACAAGTGCAATAATCAGAGCCATTCCTTTCTTCAATAAAACTGTTGGCGTGAAAAACTTTGATGGGATGCGCTCGTGGGTTTTGAAATACTCCTCCTGAATGTCCTCGGGATAGTCAGCAATCCACCAAACCGGATTCTTCACCAGCGGAATCAGAATCATTGCCGTAAAAGCCGCCGTTAAGATTATTGTTTCGATGATTATTATTGTCCAGTTCATTGTTTATTGATATTTCCCGCTGAGGATTTTTGCTCTTAATCCTTTCACGGCTGGTTTGTAATATGAGATTTCCATTGCTTCGATAATCCTTTTAAACTCTTCCGTATTCCAGGTAACTCATCTCCAGCTACCATGTGATCCAAGCAGAAATCGAGAAAATCTGTCCGCAAGTTGTCTTCAGCCAGCTCCAAACGCTCGATAATGCTCAAAGTCAACCGCCGTACAGATGAATTCTCGGTATGCATAGCTTGTTCTATCAGTTCGTCGAGTAAAACCTGAAGTTGTGACAGTTCTTTATCGGTAGCCTTGGTCAATCCCCACAAAGCACTTCTGGCGACACGGTAATCTGAATCGAAGGCATATTGTTTCGTAAAGCCAAGGAAATCGCCACTGGATTTAATCTCATGGTAAATCTCCATTGCGCCGCCTTCGCTAGATAAAAAAGATTTGTGATTATTGCTATCTTTGCAAAAAATATCACATTATGGGCTTAACACTTCTTATTTTCGGATTATTGAGCGACACCTTCCTTGCTGCATTGATCGGATTGGTCGGAGCAAGAAGGAGGATCGGATTTGGCTGGACGTTCTTTTTATCGATACTATTCACGCCATTCATAGGTTTGATTATATGTTTGCTGTCGGATAAGCTGCCTTATGGAGATAGGAACTGGGGATGTTTGGGCAGTATTTTGGCGATAATAACAATAGCTCTCCTTGTATTCTTGGCTATGATGATATTTGGAGCGGCAGTAGCGTAACCAAAAAAATCCGTAAAATGGGACGGACAATTACAGTTACAACCATTTTTATCTTAAAAATATATATGTATTATATAGTGAGGTTAAAATTTTTGGCAGTAATTTTATTTTACCAGTGCAGACCGTCATTTTAGCATATTACCTGTTGTTTATCAACGTCTTAGCTTTTGTGTTGTATGGCGTTGACAAGAGGAGAGCTGTGAGAAATGAGTACAGGATCAAGGAAGGTGTGTTGTTATGGATGGCGAGACTGGGTGGCGGTATTGGGTCTTGGCTCGGAATCAAAACCTTCAAACACAAGACCAAACACACCAAGTTCAGGATTGTCGTACCTCTATGGATTGTGATATGGGTGGCTGTGATGGTTTGGTATCTTTACGCCATATCAACCATGCCCCAATCGAACAACTGGTTTTCTGCCTTCTGATTTGCCGTTCTTATCATTTCAGGCGTGACAATCTTCTTCAATCGTTTATACTCCAGTGTTGCATTAACAGCGTCGTCGATAAGGCCGAAGATACCGAGAGCGTCGGGAATCAAATCGTTACGTTTGATGATATACCACAGAACACCAATGACCAGCACTTTGTCGATAGTTGAAATATCTGGACATTTCATGATTTCGAGCAGGAGGTAGAAACCTTGCAACGCCTTCCTTGCCACACCAACACCAACCTTCTTAGCCTTGCCTTTAAGGTTGTTCAAGAAAGTTTTGATGCTGTCTTCAGATATGGATGTGTTCTCGTTTTCAGAATTTTGCTCGCCGTTAAGTCCGAGACGTGATAAAATTTCGTTGATCATAGTTGTAAGTTTTTAGATTGCAAAGATAATAAAATATGCTTAAACCGCAAACTTTTCATAGCCCCACGGTGTGTTTTCCGGATTTATGTTAAGTAGCGGTTCGTTCTTCCATAAGTGCCTGATAATTCGCTCACATATCTCAAATCTGTCGGAGCAGTTTTCGAGTAGGACGTTGTAGCCAAATGAGAATGGTTTATCGAAAGCCCGGCTGTTATAATTGGGTTTGTCAGTGAAAGGCTTTTTATTTTTCATTTCTTTGAGTAGCTTTACCAAAATTCCATAAAGTTGCAATCTCGACCAGCAGAATGGCACTTGGTGTTCAAGGTCGTAGCGGTCGAAAATATCGCTGTAATCCTCAGTGAAATCTATATGATTGTATGCACATTGCAGCTCATAATCACATTTATTACCACTTGTAAAAGCTGTGATGAGATTGGGGATTGTATATTCGCTGTCGGGTTTGAAGGAATTGCCTGCGTTATTCATGTCTTTAGTTTTATTAAAAATCAACCATATCTTTTATAAATCCTTTTATATTGCCGATTGTTCGATTAGTCATCTCGTCTTCAGTATCTGAAAACTCATCTAACTTGATTTGGATATAGCTGATTAATTTGTTTATGGCTTCTGATTTGGCATATTTATTAATACAATGAACAACTGCTTCCAGTATTGATGTGACTCCAGAGTGTATCTCTTGAAGTATGCCTTCTTCTAATGATAAGAGTTCGGAATCTTTTGTGATTTCGACCATTGAATAGGCATTTCTCAAGTGGCTGAAAACAATCCCTTTGGGTTTGTGTGAAAGGTGTGAAAATTCGCAATAATTCTCCAAATGCAGACTTGGATTTGACGCAAGTGGATATATGTTCGGGTCGGATATTCCCTTTGTTTTAAGGAGATTTTTAACATTCACTAACGTTTTGTTGATGCAATCAACGCCATCGACCTCCGGGTCAATTGCATCCAAATTGTTAACAATGAAAAAACATCTGTCTTTGACATATTTTCCACCTTTTTTCATGATTTCACCTATATACCTGAGTATAGCGTCATCTTTGTTGATGTCAGGCTTTCGTCCATCAATCTCATACCAAAACAAGGAAGTGTCAGTGTTGTCAAGCATACTTTCCAACTTTTCTGTTGTTGGCTTGTTATTAACACCAGGAGAGTTACATCCAATACCACAATCTAGTAGTTCTATTCCAAGATCATAATTTATAATAGGGGATTCGTTAGAAATCTCTGGTGAAAACAAATTTATTTTAAATGATTGATTATCAGTTTCTTTAACCATCTTAATCAATGGCTTAATGATATTGATATAAGTCTTCTCTATGGGAGTATCTTTAATATATTGCCCTTCTTTGCAATCATAGTATGATACAAAAGGCAATGAATCATGTAATTTAGCGGGAACATCCGCGACATCGGTTTTAAGCTCTGACTTAAATTTTACTTTAATGGATTTATCTGCAACGCCAGCATATTTGTGATTGTAATAATCGATGGTTTCTCTCAAGTCGGTATAGTCAGACCGTGTTCCGACGAAATTTATCTCAAAGGTGCTGTCGTTGCACTCTGTAATTAACATTTCAGGCAAGTCGTCAACCCATACCTGTAACCTTCTGCCGTTCAGATCTGACAAACTGGCTGATTTAGGTTTTTCCCCGTTTATAGTTATTGCGGTGGTCAGTTTGTAGGGATTGTAAGTGATATTAATGTGTGTCATAATTATTTAGTGTTTGAAATTTTTATTCTAATCTTAGATATTCCAGCATTTCTTGGCATTCTTCATCCTCCAGTCGCCTGACTCTCCTGACATGGTTTAATACGACAATGCCTCTGTATTTGGAATGCTTGATAAACAAAGCCCTAAACCATTCTATAGTCTTCACAATCACTGGTCGAAGCAGGTGGATGATTAGTTTTAAAGCCAAGATACAAGCCGCCATGCCAATTCTCATAACGAGATCGAGGAAGTCGTAAATAGCGTCAAAGGCTTTCGGTATAATCCCAATTACTTTTATCCAATATGATTTAATGTTTTTCATGATATTTTGCTGATTCGAACGCTGTCGTGTGTGATTTGAAAAGATTATAATATGCTCTCATATTATCCAATTCATGCCACTGTGCTATTGAAATAGGATTACTGTCAAGATTATATATTTTTGCTCCTGGTATCGACAGTATGAATGGTGAATGTGAAGCTATAATAAGTTGGCATTTTCTCTCAGTGGCGTATGAGTACAATTCTCTTGCAAGCACTGTCTGCCACTCTGCCGAAAGACTATTTTCCGGTTCATCCAATAGAATAAGCGCTTCGTCTGGTATCTGCTCAATGAAATACTGAAAACCACTCTCCCCATTCGACAACTCTTCTTCCATGTGGTGATTCATGGTTTTTTTGATAAATTTTGACACGGTCATAGATTGTGGAAGATGTTTTTGAAAAAATTCTTGAGACTTGTCTTCGATTGCGATATCCTTAGCCGAATTACGCTGTCTAATGCCTAAAATTCTATTAAAAACGTCATCACTTACAATGATCTTACCCCGATTAATTGCCAATGGAGATTTATATTTGTCACATAATTCATAGCCACCGTTTAGTTTACAGTAATCATCAAAGAAGTAGCTTCTATTGAATAAAGAGACTCTTTGCAGATTCAGCTTCTGGGCAATCACATTCAATAGTGTGGTTTTACCAGAAGCGTTTCCTCCATAGAAAATTGTAATGTCGTTAAATTCAATCTGTTCTAAACCTCTGCCATAGAACGTTTTCCATGGATACCAGCTATCGTGTATAGTTCTTTGATCAGGTTCTATATATTCACCTTCATTGGGAAAGTCTTCGGGTTTAAAGCTATCACTTCTTTGAAGTATTGGCACAAAATAATAGTCAACCCATGTGTCTTTTGGCATATTGAATGATCGTAAATATATCATGGCATCTTTTTTCTGCAAAAATACTGCCGTGGAGAATGCTCTAATTGAAAAATCTTTATTTGAATCGATAAATTGTTGCAAAATGTAAATGTTTCCATATTTTATACGATACACAAACATTTTTGTATGAATTTTGTTAAAAATAATCTCGATAAATAGTATCTGTTTGAAAGGTTTTTTTTATTTTTGCATAGGATTTAATTTTCAATGATATGACAGCATCTGATGAATCGATATATCTGGAATGGCTCAACGTTATCACTAATTCCCGTTTGAT
>CAJOEP010000005.1 GCA_905233445.1 uncultured Bacteroidales bacterium
GAAGCTCTCGAACTGATTCGTCTGAATCAGATAGAGATTTTTCTCATTATCTTCAATTGTGCCGTTCCCATTGGTGTCGGTTGTAGGGGTAATCTGTCCATGTACCATCAAGGGCATCATCAAAACAATAAAAGTGGCGCTGCGTAAAAATCTTAAAAAATTTTTCATTGTCAATTATTAATAAATAAAACACTCATCGAACTTACAAAATACACAATAAGTGGATTGTAAGTCCATAACTTCCAACTCCAAACTTTATTCCAGATAAGTGTATCCGTAAAGTCCCGACCTGTAATTCGAAAGGAATTCTTTTCCTTCCTCAACGGTGATTTTTCCTGCCTTCACGCAGCTCGTAACCCATGACTCGACAGTGCGGACGAGTTTCTTCGGGCTGTATTGGACGTATTCAAGAACTTCCGCAACTGTCTCACCATCAATGAGTTGGTCGATGTAATAGCCTTTTTCATCGACGGAGACGTGAACTGCATTGGTGTCACCGAAGAGGTTGTGCATGTCACCCAAAATCTCCTGATAGGCACCCACAAGGAATACACCTATGTAATATGGCTCGTTCTTCGACAAGGTGTGAACGGGCAAATTGTGCGACAAACTGTGGCCCGTGACATATGTCGTCATCTTGCCGTCAGAGTCACACGTGATGTCCTGCAATGTGGCTTGACGGTCAGGATATTCGTTCAAACGATGGATAGGCATCACAGGGAAAACCTGGTCGATAGCCCATGCGTCGGGTAACGACTGGAACATTGAGAAATTGCAGAAGTATTTGTCGGCCAACAACTTAGGCAATGCAAGCAACTCGTCAGGCACACGTTTCTGCTGCGATGCCAATTGGTTGATTTCCATCGCGATAGACCAGAACAAACGCTCAATCTTAGCTCTTGTGGTAAGGTCGAGCAATCCCATGTTGAAGCGGTCAAGAGCCTCCTCGCGGATTTCCTGCGCATCATGCCAGGTCTCAAGCATCGACGACTGTTTGCTGGTGAGGTTGTCCCACGTTTCGTAAAGGTCGTGGATGAGCTCGTGATCCTCCGGCTCAACTTTCTCTTCTTCGTCGTCCCATGTCGGAAGTGACGCAGTCTCAAGCACTTCCATAATCAAAACCGAGTGGTGTGCCGTCAGTGCGCGCCCCGATTCGTTGATGACGTTAGGATGCTGCAAACCATTCTTGTCGCAGGCATCCACAATCGAAAATATCGCGTCGTTGACGTATTCCTGAATCGTGTAGTTGACCGAACTGGCGCTGTTGGCCGAGTGTGTGCCGTCGTAATCGACACCCAAACCGCCGCCAACGTCAACAAACTCAACGTTGAAGCCCATCTTGTGAAGCTGAACATAGAACTGCGCGGCTTCCTTCAAGGCGATTTTTATGCTTCTGATTTTTGTCACCTGACTTCCGATGTGATAATGCACCAGCTTGAGGCACTCCATCATGTTGTTTTTCTCAAGATATTCAAGTGCTTCCAACAATTCCGACGAAGAAAGTCCGAACTTCGAAGCGTCACCGCCCGAGTCTTCCCATTTACCGGCTCCTGAACTGGCCAGTTTGATGCGGATGCCGATTTTAGGAGTAACCTTCAACTGCTTTGAAAGCTTCGCAATGAGACGTAACTCATTCATTTTCTCGACCACAATGATGATTGTGCGTCCCATCTTCTGGGCTAATAAAGCCAACTCGATGAAACTCTCATCCTTGTAACCATTGCAGATTATAAGTGATTCACTGTCAGTGTTCGATGCAATAATGGCATGCAACTCAGGCTTAGAACCGGCCTCCAAACCAATGTTGAACTTCTTTCCGTGGCTAACTATTTCTTCCACTACCGGACGCATCTGATTGACTTTGATAGGAAAAACGATGAAGTTCTTGCCTTTGTAATCGTATTCTTTCGCCGCCTCCTTGAAGCATGAATCGATTTTCTCAATGCGTGTATCAATGATATCTGGAAAACGAATCAGCATCGGAGCCGACACGTCGCGGAGCTGAAGCTCGTCCACAAGTTCACGTAGGTCAACGGAGGCACAACCTTCGCGAGGCGTCACCACCACATGACCTTTCTCATTGATAGAGAAATAGTTAATTCCCCAGTTGTTGATGTTGTAGAGCTCAGCCGAGTCCTCAACACGCCATTTTCTCATACTTCTTCCCATAGTGATACTAATTGGCTACACTAATCTTAAGTTAAACAATATTTTGACATGCAAATATAGTAATTATATTAATAGGTGTAACATTTTTTCTTTTAGACAAAAAAACATTAAATCTTTGAATCTTTAAATTTTAAATTTTAAATCTTTGAATCTTTAAATCTCTTATTTTTGCAAAAAAAATAAACTATGATTCTGATTTGCGACTGCGGCTCTACTAAAGCCGAATGGGTGTTGATGAATGGCGAGAATATCGCTAATAGATTCATTACCAATGGTTTTAACCCGAATTTTACTGATAATCTGACAATGAATAATATTGTCGATGAAGTAAATAACACCATTGATAATCAAGAAGTTAGCGACATATATTTTTATGGCTCAGGATGCGGCAACGTTGCTAACCAATTGAAAATCAAGCTGGTATTGAACAGATGTTTCCCTAAAGCTAAGGCAAATGTTTATCCTGACACACTTGCGGCCTGTCATGCTCTCTTTGGCAGAAACGCTGGCGTGGCCTGCATCTTGGGAACCGGCTCGAATGCCTGCGTTTACGATGGCGAAAAAATCACGCAAAGCATTGTGTCTCTTGGTTTTATGCTCGGTGACGAGGGGAGTGGCTGTCACATTGGAAAGCGCATCGTTCACGATTATTTCTACAAAATAATGCCCGATGATTTGCGCGCAAAATTTGACGCGAAATATCATCTAGATAGGGATACTTTGTTGAAAAACGTATATCACGGTGAGGCCCCGTCACGCTATCTCGCCAAGTTTGCGCAATTTGCTAATGAAAATATTGATAATCAATATATTAAAGATTTGGTTAGTGATTGTTTTGAAGAATTTGTTAACATGGAGACATGGCACACCGCATCCGTACAGGACTTTGCCTTTGTGGGTTCAGTAGCCTTCGCTTTTAAAGATATTCTCCTGCAAGTGCTTGACAATCACCATCTTAAATGCTCGAAAATCCTCAAAAACCCGATGGACGGGCTAGTTGAGTATTACAAGAACCTATAAAGCTAATGCAAGTTTTAGCTTGAAGACAAAGTTTTTGCTCACGTCGTCAAACGAGTTTGCCCCATAGCGGTAATAAGTGCCCAAACCAATCTTTGCAGTGCTGATTTTCAATATGTTATCAATAACGATGCCGCTTTCATAAAAGCCGTCTCTCATGCTTTTTAGCTCGACACCTTCAAACGGCTTGATATCGCTGTTGTCGCCCCAGCCGATGTTTGTTGCAAAGATAAACTCTGGATTAAAATACTTTGTTTTGAAAAACTTCCCAAAGTTGTGTGTGAAGAAAAGCAGTGCAAACCTATCGCACACAAATTCATTGATTTGCATCGTGGCAAAGCTTTCAGGAGCATAAAGCGCAAAACTGCGATTGCTGGCGTAAATGTCGAAATTCTCAAAAATTGGGACATCACCGAATACATAGCCGGCTTGTATCACTATTGTTGTTTTCCCGATGTAACGCGTTAGCCATGAATAAGTTAGCTGTGCTTGGATTTTATCGTAATTATATGGGCAGTCAATGATGCCCTTAAGACTTTTTTGATAAGAAAGCCATATAATCGGCTTGCCTTGTTGTACGGTTACAAGGCCTTTGGGTGTGAGCATGTAACGCTCGCCGGGCGCAATTCGAAGTTTGAAATCGAGGGTGGTGAGTCTGAACCGTTCGTCGTGCCAGAATTTATCGTGTATACTGAAAGTCACAAAACCCTTGCAAACCTTGGCAAAACGAGTTGATAACTCAGCTGCCGCACTGGTGTTCAACGTGGTCCATTTGATGTAAAAATCTTTGAAATTGCTCTCATTGAGAGGGTTTTTAGCTCCATTAAGGAATCCGTAGTCACCGAAAGCGTTAAACCGATGATCGAAACTGACACGCAGCCCAAAGTCCTGCTTTCGATTGAATTTCAACTCGATATCGCCACCGTAATTGGCATGTTTCGCACCGAACCAATATCCGAAATAACCGCCAAATCTTAAATGTTGCGAAAGTTTTTCATTGGTTGAGAGACCCAATCCCAGATAAAACTTGTTGGCAAGGTTGTAATTCATCAAATCTGACAATCCGATGTTGAATTTTCCCCATGGAATAGAGCCGTCCTTGAGGATGCTGCTTGTGGCGTTCATCAAGTTGTCGAGGTCGATGCCAGCATCTTCCATAATGGTGTCAACCAATCTGTAAGTGTTTATTATTCTTTGATTTAGGCTGTCGTTACGATAATATTTCCAATACACCTCGTCTTTCATTCCCGAGTCCTCGGCAAGGTCGATGTCGGTCGAGCCAAACTTTTTATTATCAATGGGTTCGGTGATATTTATGTTCGAGATATAGCTTTTCCCGATGCCGTTGAGAGATGTGTTTGTGTTGTCAGGTGTTCCCAATCCAATCTCCATCGCACCGTCATAAGCGAGCATCCTTAAAAATATGATGTCGGTATTCAATTGCATCGGAAACCACACGGAATCATTGATTTTGGCGTAAAGCTGCTGGATTTTTACATCAAGAGTGTTGGATTTGTCGGCTGCTTCGGCTTTCACGTTGACGATAGCCCATCCGTCGGAAGTGACAGTCATCACGCCTTTGAGAGCGTCGAAAGTGGCCCCGCGGCGAGGCTTGAACGAAATTATATATAAGGAGTCGCCTTCAGCGGTGGGCATCACGCTTTCAAGACCGAAGAAATAACGCGACTTGCTGCCTGGCGTGATGGGATTTACATAGTTTTTCTCATAAACAGTGATGAATTCGTTATAAAAATGTGTGCTTTGCATGCCATCGAGGACATAAAAATACATCGGATTCTTCAGTCCCGACACGATGTTCGCCTTGATTTCGCGCTTGTTTTTATTCGGTTTCTTGTGATAAATCTCCGAAACGGTCTCCATGACCATTAGGTCGTTGTCTCTAACAATCTTGCCGAAGTCATGGAAAACGGAATCGTTGACTTCCGTGGTATCGACGGTGAAAACCATGCGGTCGTAAATCGTATATGAATAATAATCAAGCATTTCGGGGTTGTTGCGCCTGCGGTTTCTCACCACACTGTCGATGATGCGATGCGCAGGGTTCTCGCCAGCGTAGAAGACGACCTCGTCAAGCTCATAACTAATCGGTGACAGGTAGAATTTGTTTTTTTTACTGCTAAAATCCTGGGATGAAGCGTGTTTTTGTTTGTATCCCACATACGAAAAGGTGAGATTTTCAATTTCATCTTTGCTTGTGATGCTGAAGTTCCCGTCAATGTCGGTGGTGGTGCCGTATGTGCCGTCGTCGTTCACGATGATGTTTACAAACGCCAGCTTCTGCTTCGTAACACTGTCCATTACCGTGCCGCTGACACTGAAAATCTGAGCGTTTGCAGCAATTTCAGCAATGATAAGTGTTACAAGAAATATATACTTCTTTAAAGTCATACGATCAATTTGATTGCAAAAATACAAAAAAGCTATTAGCAATTAGCTGTTAGCCATTAGTTTTTTTTGTATTTTTGCCCTGTCATTAAATGAGATTTCTCGACTTCACTTCGTTACGCTCGAAATGACGGGAAAGGAAATTCTGAATTCTATCTTCTGACTTCTAAATTCTAAAAATATGGCCGACGGATATTTGGAAAATAAAATGGCTGAATTCGCTGCAGGAACAAGAAAATCAACGAGTAAGCATGTTCCTTTGGACACTTTGTTTGAGAAAAACCGCAGCTATCGCGGATATAATAAGGATTTTGTGGTGACAACTGACATGCTGAAGCGCATCGTAAACGTGAATACGAAAATCGCTTCAGGAAAGAACCAGCAGGTGCTGCGTTTCAAGCTCGTGACAAAGGGTGATGACGCTGATGCTGTTTTGAAGAATATAAAACTCGGCGGGATGTTGCCCGAACTGCATCTGCCTTACGAAGGTACTGAGCCTGAGGCGTTTATCATCGTTTGCACCTCAGCTCCTGAGACGAAAATCATCGACATCGACCTCGGGATTTCACTCCAGAGCATGTCGCTGAAAGCCACCGAGATGGGTCTCAACTGCGTGATGATTTGCGCTTTCAACAAGGTTAATATCATGGAGTATTTCGGTCTGAAACATGAGCCTCTGGCGATTCTTGCTGTAGGAAAAGGCGCAGAAAGCATCAAACTGAAGCCTATTTCCGTTGATGAAAGCCGCGCGTATTACCGCATCGATGGCGTGCATTACGTGCCAAAAGTAAAACTTGATGATATCCTGATTTAGAATTTCACTTTCAAAGAGAAGAAAATACCCCATTTATCAACTTCCGGGTGGTCGAGGTAGTTGAATCGGCGTACATAATCTATCCTCAAGATACTGAATATGTTAGCGATGCCGATGCCACCTTCGATATAAGGTTCTTTTTCCAGTGTGTATGTGCGCATCTGCCCGTCGGGACCAGTAGGGAACCTGAACAGACGCTCGTTGCCGTTCGCTGGATCGCATTCATTTGATATTCCGCCCCATACCGCTTTGAGCGATAGAACTTCTTTTAGTTTTAGTTTTCCAATGAGAGGTATTCTGTTGAGTATGAATCCGTTAAAGTTGTAGTCAAACATTCCTTGAACGTAATACTGGCTTACAAACTCATAGTAATTCATAAGGTTGAAGCCGCGCTGGTCGTAGTAGATGCCCTGATTGGCACGATGTGCGAACAGAAGAGGGTAGGGCGCTTCGCCAATGACCATGCCGCCGGTGATGTTCAAATCGGCAACGCCTAGGACACTCAAAAACCAGCGTTTGCTGAACATGGCCTGAATCTTGTGATATTCGTAGTCCGAACCCAGATATTTGCCGCCGTAACTATATCCGAATGTGAAAACAGGCGCAACAGAGCCTGCCAACGGCTTGCGATACTGATGGAATTGAAAGTATTTCTCATTATAAGCGAAACGTATTTCAAGGCCTATAGCATTGGTAGTAAATGGATTATATAGTTTGCCGCCATTGGTCTCGAATATTAGGTCGCCCAGAGGCCGTTGCTCCTCATACTCAGCAAAAAACTTAAGCCCGGTCTGACTTTGCATCTCATAGTCATAGGAGATGCGCACTTTGTCTGTTAAAACCATCTTTCGGTTTCCCTGACGGCTGATTGAACGTCCCAAACGGTCGCTGTCTTCATTGAAATTATAGCCAAAAGTGCTCATTCGCGGCACATTGGTGTTGTGTTCGTACGACAGCGTCAGCAGGTTCATGGGAAACTCCCACTGGTTGTTGATTTTGTCGTTGAACGAGTACATGATCTGTCCGCGGTACTTGAATTTCTCGTCCCTTGTGCCATAAGCCAAAAAACCTTCAAGGAAAATATGCTTGTGGAAACGTGTATTAGTTTTAGCTCCAAAACGTAGCCGCCAGCCTTCTAACTCGTTGTAACTCAGCATATTAAATACCGGACCTATATCTATCGGACCACAATCTATATAGTTGTAACCGATAGCCAACGCAGTGCCGCTTAGCAGTCGGAACCCCCAGACTTTCTTGAGTTTTTCGTTGTCTTCAGCGATACGTCTCTCATGTTTCGAGAGGCTGTCGGGGCGCCTTTCATTCCAATATTCTTCATCATCGCGGTGCTCGTAAAACGTTTTGCTGCGAGTTTTCGCCGGCTTGTTGGCGTAAAACTCGTCAGGCAATGCCTTGTTTATTTCAATATTCGAAAAAACGCCCGAACGCTTGCCGTGCAATGCCACTCCAAGGTAGAAAATGTCTGCTGTGAGACTGTAATGCGTCGGTATCATAACAGAACCGCGTTTCTCGTATTCCTGCTCAAACATCATCGCTTCCACGAAATTGGTGCCGGAATGTTTGGGTATCTGAAGCTGTACCTTTTTTACCATGTATGACGAATCATTGGTAATCCAAAGGCTTCCGCAAAGTCCCATGTCCATCTGGTTAGCAGGAGTGAAGGCGAGAACAATGCAGTTGTCGTTAGCAACTTGCACAGTATCAACAATATAAAAATGATAAAACGTCACCGCAATAGGCGACATCGGGGAAGTGTACTCATTGTTGAACAAGCTTACGTTGCGCTGATACACATCGACGAAACCTATCCAGTTGTCAATGACAGACTCCATGGATGTGAAATCCATGAACTTGCTGAACAAAACGTCTTTTGAATCAGTGACCTCCGTGGTGATGCAGTGTGGCTCCTTGCGATAAAAAGTCTTCGAAAACGTCTCAACGAAATACATCGAGAGATAGTTTCTTCCAGTGAGTTCGGATGGACGGATGTTGTCGCACACAAAACTCATGTTTTTCATGAAACGCTTTGTCTCGAGGCTGTCGCTGAGGTTTGACGGACCGAGCTCAAGTTTGGAATATTCATCGTATTGGTAGTAGTCAAAGCCCGTTAAACTGTTTTGCTCAGCCTGACTTTGTACTTTCTTGATGAGCTCTACTGCTGGATTCCCCTTGCGCTTGTAACGTTCCTTGATTTTTCGTTTCGCCCTGACTTCGGCCTTAGGCAACGTTATCGATATCGATTCCATCTTAGCGTTGACGGTCTGAGTCATGAATCGCTTGATTTTCACCTTGTAAGGCTTGTAACCAGCGTATTCGAAGGTTACATAATCGAAAATCTTGTCGGATTCGAGACGATAAAAGCCGTCAATGTCGCTGGCGGTCCCATATGTCTGACCGTCAACGACATACGATATGTTGGCAAAAGGAAGGGTTTCTCCTGTCTCTACATCAACAACTTTTCCTTTCACAACGGTTTGTTGTTGTGAAAATGCCACCACAGAGGCGAGCATTATCAATGCAAACAGGAGATATTTCTTCATTCTTATTCAACCGTGACAGATTTTGCAAGATTTCTGGGCTGATCGACATTGCATCCGCGATAAACTGCGATGTAGTAGGCGAGGAGCTGTAACGGAATGGTCGCCAACAAAGGCGCGTAAGTGCATTCTGTATCAGGGATTTCGATGACGTAATCAGACATCTCTTTCACCAAGATATCACCCTCGGTCACCACGCTGATAATCTTCCCGTGACGAGCTTTCACCTCCTGTACGTTAGAAACGACTTTCTCGTAAGTAGATTTGTTTGTCGCAATGAAAATTACTGGCATGTCTTTGTCTATCAATGCGATAGGACCATGTTTCATCTCAGCTGCCGGATAACCTTCGGCGTGGATATATGAAATCTCCTTCAACTTGAGAGCGCCTTCAAGAGCTACAGGGAAGTTCTGCAAACGTCCGAGATAGATGGCGTTGTGGCAGTCTTTCATCTGCTCGGCAACCTCTTTCACAATGTCGTTGCTGCGCTCGAGTGTCGTCTGAATCTTTTCAGGAATCAAGTCAAGCTCATGAATCAACTCCATGATTTTCGACTTCGGAAGATGTCCGTTTAACTCAGCCAAGTGGATAGCTAGCATTGTCAAAACCGCAACCTGGGCAGTGAAAGCTTTTGTCGAAGCTACACCGATTTCAGGGCCTGCATGGGTGTAAACGCCAGCGTCGGTGACACGCGAAATAGACGAGCCAATGACATTGCAGATGCCGAGAACAGTGGCGCCTTTCTTTTTCGCAATCTCAATGGCCGCCAGAGTATCAGCGGTTTCACCGGATTGTGAGATGGCTATTACGACATCATCAGGGAAGATGACAGGCTCGCGATAACGGAACTCCGAAGCGTATTCCACCTTCACGCGGATGCCGGCATACACCTCGATGAGGTAACTCCCGACAAGTCCAGCGTGCCACGATGTGCCACAAGCCACGATGATGATGTTTCTGGCATTGAGAATCTTCTGCTCGTAATCGAAGATGCCGCCCAGTGTGACTGTGCCAAGGTCAGCATGCAGACGGCCACGCATGGTGTCGCGTACCGTCGTCGGCTGCTCGTATATCTCCTTCAGCATGAAATGCTCAAAGCCACCTTTCTCAATAGATTCCAAATTGAGCTGCAACTCTTGTATATAAGGTGTCATCTCAACATCGTCGATGGTTTTTAATTTCAGATCTTCGCCAAGTTTTACCTTCACAACTTCTTCATTCTCAATGTAAACCACCTGCGATGTCATTCCAACAATAGGAGTAGCGTCGGAAGCAACGAAAAATTCGCCATCACCAATGCCAATCACCATCGGAGAACCTTTGCGTGCCGCTATCAACGTGTCAGGATGACCTTTTTCTATAAGGACTATAGCGTAAGCACCATTCACATGGTTCAATGCGATGCGCGTTGCCTCAAATAAATCGACATTCTGCGTAATCTGCACATCTTCAATGAGATTCACCAATACCTCAGTGTCAGTACTCGACTTGAAAGTGTAGCCTCGATTCTCCAATTCCTTCTTAATTGTAAGGTAATTCTCTATGATTCCATTATGAATCAATGCGATGTTGCCCGAACGCGACAGGTGTGGATGTGCGTTTATGTCATTAGGCTCACCATGTGTGGCCCAACGTGTGTGTGCTATACCTAGGTGACCACTTATATCCTTGGCTATGGTGAACTGTTCCAAATCTGAAACTTTACCTTTAGTTTTGTAAACGTTGAGTTCATCGCTCTCATTCAACAACGCAACTCCTGCGCTGTCATAGCCACGATATTCAAGGCGTTTCAATCCGTTAATCAAAATCGGATAAGCGTCTCTTTTGCCAATGTATGCTACTATTCCGCACATTTTAATTTGATATTTAATGATTTACAATTCAAAGATTCAATAATACACAATTTTTCAAATTGCAAAAATAATTTTTTTCTTAGAAATGATGCAAAAAATGGTAAAAAATTTTACTAATTTATTTTTGAATACATAAT
This sequence comes from uncultured Bacteroidales bacterium, assembly GCA_905233445.1. Classification (GTDB taxonomy): domain Bacteria; phylum Bacteroidota; class Bacteroidia; order Bacteroidales; family F082; genus Limimorpha. The sequence goes on from CAJOEP010000005.1 coordinate 10,952, forward strand.
TTTACTATTTTTGCAATCTGTTAGTAAAACGATTTACTATATACTAATTTACTTTTATGGAATATAGATTTAAAGGACATTTGGTTGAGGAGTTGTATAAGGATTACAGAATAAAAGAGGGGATGAAGGCATGCATGAATTGCGGCGTTTGCACTGCGGTTTGTCCGGCTGCGGAGTTTTATAAGTACAATCCGAAGAATATTGTCAACATAGTGGCGCGCAAAAACGAGGAGGATTTGGAGGAACTGCTGAAAAGCGACCAGATTTGGTATTGCGGCGAATGCATGTCGTGCGTGACACGTTGCCCGCGAGCCAACGCCCCTGGATTGGTGATTATGTCGTTGAGAAAACTATCGATGAGAAGCGGTCTTTACATGCTTTCTGAAAAAGGCCGTCAGCAATATATTGTTGTTAAAGACTTGTGCAGCAATATCTTAAACTATGGTTACTGCGTCTATCCTCGCACTTTCGATTATGAGACTCACAAGGAATTTGGTCCGGTCGGAAAATGGATTAACGATAATCTTGACGATTTGCACGCCCGCATGGGCTCCAACCTCGACGGCGACGGTCCCGGCGGACTGCGTAAGATTCCAAAAGAAAGCCTCGACCAACTGAAAAACATATTCGACGTGACAGGAGCCACCGAACTGATGGAACAAGTGCTAGCCGACGCTCATAATGAAGCAGTGAAAGAAAACCTCACCGACGAGGAATATTTCATGAAAGTCTACACAGAAAACGATTGGGAAAAACACTTGAATCATTAAATTTTGAATCTTAAATCTTTGAATATAAAATGATAATTGAAGGAAAACAGAAGATTTGGGCAGATTATCAGAAAGATATTCCCGATGATCATTATTTTTACGTGAGAAGCTGCATCCGTCAGGCTTTCTGGCCGGGTTCGGAGGTGACTTTCCTCGACATCACAAGGAATAAACTTGGAAAAGACTTCTACGAGAACCCATATCATACAACATGCGGCGGCATTGCATATCACAGCGACACCATCCCTCAGGAGACGGCCATGACAATCATTGCGCGTCAGTTTGCGCTTATGAAGGAGAGCGGCTACGAGAACTACGTCTGCTCATGTATTACCTCGTTTGGATGCTACACTGAGACACTCGAGACATGGCACGAATATCCGGAACTGGAGGCGAAAATCCGACAATATCTTTGGGATTCCTGTAAGAAAGAGTTCGCAAAACCAAAATATCTCGCACACGCCAGCGACCTTATTTATAAATTCAGGTTTGACATCGCGAAACAGATGAAGTTCCCGCTCGTGAATGTCAAGACTGGCAAGCCTTTGAAGTGTGTCGAGCACATCGGATGCCACTATTCGAAGATGTTTCCGTCGAAGGGCTTCGGCGGCGCTGAGTATCCACATGTCCTTGTCGGAATGATTGAGGCCTGGGGTGGGGAGGTCATCGATTATCCTGAGCGCCGTCATTGTTGCGGCTTCGGATTCCGTCAGTATTTTGTCCAAGCCAACAGAGGCTATTCCGAGTCGAATACCTATAAAAAATTCGAGTCAATGGAGCCATACGAACCGGATCTGATTATCACTAACTGCCCCGGATGCCCTTATTTCCTCGACAGATGGCAGTATGTAATCGCCGAACAGACAGGCAAGACTTATGGCAAGAACGGCTATGGAATTCCAGCATTGACATATGAGGAAGTGGCTGGCTTGGTGATGGGCTATGACCCATGGGACCTCGGCCTGCAGATGCATCAGGTTGCCATTGAGCCACTGCTCGAAAAAATGGGAATCCCTTACGACCCGAAGAAGAAATATCAAGGTGTAAACGGCAAAGACTTGGGTCAGCCGATGTGTCCTTCATGTATTAAATCAGTTTGAAAATAAACATTATGAAAGAAAATATATTGATTATTGGCGGTGGAGCCGCCGGAATGGAAGCCGCTACACAGCTGAAGAAGCTCGGGCTGACTCCTATTATTATTGAGAAAAGCGACGCCCTCGGTGGTCATATCGCACAGTGGGACAGACTGTTCCCGGCATTTCATCCTGCCAAAGACGTCGTCGCCCCGATGCTTGAAAGTGTGAAGGGTATAGACGTGCTTCTGAATACTGAAGTTAATGATATTCAATGTGATGCAGATGGTTTTAAAGCAGTTTTGACTAATGGCAAGACAATCGACGCCAAGGCTGTGGTTTTGGCAACAGGTTTCGATCTTTTCAAGGCAGAGAGGAAACAGGAATACGGCTATGGGATTTATAACAATGTGATTACCAGCCTCGAACTTGAGAAGTTTTTCAGAACCGGCAAAGACGAACGCATTAACAATCCTAAAAAAATCGGTTTCGTCCACTGCGTCGGTGCCCGTGACGTGAAAGTGGGCAACACTTATTGCTCCAAAGTGTGCTGTACCACGGCGTTGAAACAAGCTTGCGAAATGAAGGAAGTGTTTCCGAACGCTGAGGTTTACACGTTCTACATGGACTTGAGAATGTTTGGTCCCGGCTACGAGGATTTGTATCTCAAGACTCAGAGAGATTTCGACGTAAAATGCATCCGCGGTCGTGTCTGTGAGGTCTCGGAAAATATGGACGGCCGACTCGTCATCAAGGCTGAAGACACTCTCTTCGGAAAGCCGTTGAAGATGACTCTCGACTTGCTCGTTTTGATGTGCAGCATGGAGAAAAACAAGAGCATCGACAAGATTCAGCAACAGCTTGGAGTTGCCAACAACAGCGACGGTTTCATGCAAAACAGAGATATGTATCTCGGTATGAATGGCACTGCAAAAGACGGTGTTTTTGTCGCCGGCACCTGCACCGCCCCGAAGTCACTGCCCGACACCATAGCCGAAGCACGCTCAGTGGCAGTGGAAGTGTTTAACTACATAAACAACAAGTAGTTATGGATTTCGGTTTTTGTTTATCACCAAGCTCGCATGTGCAAATGGATAAAATCGACCTTGCGACGTTTAACCGTCTGAAGGAGACGAATCCCGACATCAATACCTGTATCGCATGTGGCTCATGCACTGCGACTTGCACAGCCGGAAACTTCACAGAGATGAGCTTCCGCCGCATACTTCTGATGCTTCAAAGAGGCAAAGAAGACGAGGCAAAGAAAATGATTCAACGTTGTATGCTCTGTGGCAAATGCACACTCGTTTGCCCGCGCGGCATCAATATTCGTAAGATTTTGTTAGATATTACACGATGAAAATATTCGATCCTTTTGTGCTCCCGTTTGTGCTCGGCATGGCTTTCGTGCTGACATACTGCTTCGTGGGACTTATAAAAGTTATTTTGCAGTTGCCTAAAGACGACCGTAAGAAATTCTTGCGCTCGCTTGTAACACCAAAAACAGCTTGGGCTAACATCCGTGACCTGTTCGGCGACTGCCTTTTCCATGTGAAAATATGGAAACGCAACCCGATTCTCGGTTATATGCACTCCGCCATCGCCTTCGGCTGGTTTATGATTATCGTCATCGGTCATGTGATGCTGTTTACACTAAAACCACTGCAAGGTGTTGAGATAGAGGGTTTTGCTCGAACATTCACCAACTTCTATTACCCGATTTTCTTCAAATATTTTGCCGAAGAAGGCAAGATTTTCGGCTTCCTTATGGATTTCTTCCTCCTGATGATTATCAGCGGTATCCTGATCGCAGTGGTGAAGAAGATTCACTCGAAGATAGTGGGGGTTAAGCGTGTCACGAAGTTCGGTTTCGCCGACAATATGATTCGTTTTGCCTTATGGACCATCTTCCCGTTCCGCTTGATTGCCGAAAAGACAAACATCTATGCATTTTGGTGGCTCTATTCCATCGATTTGCTGATATTTATGTGTATGTTGCCATTCACACGTTACATGCACATCCCGACGGAGGCACTGTTTATCCTGCTGAGACATGCCGGATTGAACGCTCGTGAACCCAGAAAAGGCTACGCTTTGGCGCAAATCTACTCATGCCCGAGCTGCGGCCTCTGTATCGACGCATGCCCGATGAGTGTGAATGACAAAAACAGCGGAAACACCTCGGCTTATTTCATGAAAAAGCTAAGAAACGGCGACACTGAAGAAGCAAAACGCATAGCCGAGACATGCCTTATGTGCGGAAAATGCGTCAAGGTGTGCCCTGTAAGCATCGAGTCGTGCGACATTAAATTCAGCCAGAGAGCCGAAACACCTTATTACGTCAATAGCGACCACTCGTATTTAGACGTCATTTTGACCGAAGCGCAGCGAAGTGGAGAAATCTCATCCAACAATAACAAAGTCCTTTATTTCGCCGGCTGCATGACCCAATTGACACCAAAAATCATGCGTGCCATGAAAAAAATCATGGAGTCAGCAGGTGAGGAGTTCCAGTTTTTGGATGAGAACGGCGGCATATGCTGCGGTCGCCCAATGATATTAAGCGGAAAAACAGCGGAAGCACAAGCCATGATTGCCAAAAATACCGAGTTGATTAAGAAATCTGGAGCAAAGAAATTGGTGCTTTCATGCCCAATTTGCTATAAGGTTTTCAAGGATGAATATCATCTTGAAGGTGTTGAGATTCTGCATCATACGCAGTATATCAATGAGTTGATTAAAACTGGCAAACTCAAAGTCAACAAAGGCGACGTGAACTATGTTTATCACGACCCATGCGAACTGGGAAGAGCTTTCGAAATCTATGATGAACCACGTGAAGTTCTTGAAAAAGCTGGCAATCTGCGTAAAGCAAAGTCTGAAAAAGAATTGAGTATCTGCTGTGGCGGTAGCCTGGGCAGTTTCAACCTAACCCAAAAAGAGCGCGACGAAATTACATGTAATTCCGTCGCTGACCTTATGTTCAACAATCCTGATGAGATTGTTACCGCTTGTCCTTTGTGTCTTAAGACTTTTGCCAGAAAGGCTCCAGTCGCTGTGAAAGATATCGCTGAAGTGGTTAGCAGTCAGTTGTAAACCAACGATTGCTACCATTCCACGGCCTGCCTCCTGAGCGGCATCGTCATGCATCTTGCTCCGCCGCCGCCACGAGACAATTCGTTGCCTTCAAACGCCACCACACAGCGTTTGAAGTCGTCAACAGAGACTTTGCCTGAAGCTACGTCAGCAGCTTTAAGCACTTCAAAACCATTTTGGTTCAAAGCCTCTATTGTATGATAGTTTCTTGCATATCCCAAGACCTTTCCTGGTGCGAATGAGAAGAAGTTGGCACCGCTGTGCCACTGCTCACGCGGTCCGTAATAATCGTCACCGCCTCCACAGAATATCGGCTCAAGATGCATGCCAAGTTTATCCAAAGCCTCGATAAGGTTATCCTCATCGCGAACTTTAGTGTAGTTGTATCCGTTAACTTCATAATGCGTGGTCTTGAAACGGCTGTTCATAATCACAGGCTTATATGCCATGCAACGGTCTTTGTCCAAGAATGTGAACACCATGTCAAGATGGATGAACGAGTCTGGCTCCAATGGCAATTCCTGAGTAATAAGGTGACGTGTGCCTCCCAGACTGCGCAGATGGTCAAGTATGGCCTTGACGCCTTCTTGGCTTGTCCTGGCTCCGCAACCACTTAAAATAATATCGTGACGCGCAATCTCAACATCGCCGCCTTCAACAGATCCCATGCCGTTTCTTGCATAACGGTCAACAGGATTAATCGCCTCAACATCAATGATATGTGAATATTTGAAAATTGTGTTCCACAACATAGTCTCGCGGTCGCGCACATCAGTGGCCATCTTGCTTACCATCACATTGTTGTACATGGTGAATGCCGCGTCTCTCATAAAAAACAAATTCGGAACCGGAGGAAGTATATAACGCTCCTTAAGCCCCGCATTATCATAGCCTTCGATAAGTACCGTCGCCAAATCTTCGACACTTAAACCATTCAAAACCTCCTTTAGATAAGGACGTTCCTCTCTTTCACAGACACTTGAAACCAATGTCTGCCTGACTTCTTCATCACCAATGGCATCAATGAGCAATTCTTTGAAAGTCAACACATTGGTAACCTTTCTGAGACTTCCTTCAAAGTCCTTGTAGTTACTCATTGCCTCACGATAGTTCAATATGTCACTGAAGAGAAATTTGTGGGCGTTTTCAGGTGTCATATGCTCGATTTCCTTGCCCGGAGCATGCAATATTACGTATTCTAACTTACCAATCTCTGATTCAACACACGGTTTTACGCATCGAAAATAATCCATAAAGTATTCTTTTTATTTTGACTGCAAAATTACAACTTTTTTTTTAAAACAAAGAAAAAAACTTCTAACTGGTAACTGCCAACTGTCAACTAATAGAGTTCAATGAACTCATACCCGTTTCCCATGGCATCCAAAAACTTCACCAGATCAGTGGTCTTGATAACACAAGTGCCAGTGTTGTCGTTCGGATGGAAACTGATGTACTCGCGGTCAAGCAGATTCTTGTCAAGATACAGATACACATGGTGTTCCATGTCGTTGATGATGCCGAAAGGGGATACGCTGCCCGGCTTCAGTCCGAGGTATTTGTCCATCCTCGCTTCTGAAGCAAAACTTAATTTTCCCTGTTTTAGACGATGTTCCAGATCATGAATGGCAAGCTGCTGCATGCAATCAAAAATCACCAGATAATGTCGGTTTCCCTTGTGATTCCTGAAAAAGAGGTTCTTGCAATGAGTCCACTCAAACTTGCCCCAATACTGTAAAGCATCTTCAATGGTCGGCAATGCCGGATGAAATATCAACTTGAAAGGAATCCCCAGCTCATTCAGCTTGTCAACGACCTTTTTCTGCCGCTCAGATAAAACTTGTTCTGTCATTATTTAAACATCTCCTTAATTCCACCGATACTTCCCAGCATGTTAGTAGCTTCGTACGGGATGTAAACGGTCTTGTTATCCTTGCCGCTGGTCATTTCCTTCAACGTCTCAATGTATTTTGTCGCCAAGAGATACGTGGCAGGGTCTGTTTTTGTCGCCTTGATAGCGTCAGCAACAAGCTGGATGGCCTTAGCTTCAGCTTCAGCCTGCATGATTTTTGCTTTCGCAACACCTTCAGCCTCAAGCAATGTCGATTGTTTCACAGCTTCAGCCTTGTTGATTGCCGATGTCTTTTCACCTTCGGAATTCAAAATCGCTGACGCTTTCTCTCCTTCAGCCTTCAAAATCTCGGCACGGCGGTTACGTTCGGCCTGCATCTGCTTCTCCATCGCCTGACGCACTGTCTCTGGAGGCGTAATGTCTTGAAGCTCAACGCGGTTTACCTTAACACCCCATTTGTTCGTGGCATCGTCAAGCACAGCACGCAACTTGGCGTTGATGGTGTCGCGAGAGGTCAGAGTCTCGTCAAGTTCCAGTTCGCCAATGACATTACGCAGCGTTGTCTGAGTGAGCTTTTCAATAGCATTCGGGAGATTGTCAATCTCATAAACCGACTTTATCGGGTCAACAATCTGGAAATACAGCAATGCGTTGATTTCTGTCGTTACATTATCTTTTGTGATAACATTCTGCTTAGGGAAGTCGTAAACCTGTTCACGCAGGTCTATTTTCGCGGTCTCGCTCATCCTCACCACCTGACGTCCCTGATAACCCTCAACGACTTTTCTTGTCACGATGATTTTCGGACGGTCGATGATAGGCCAAATAATGTTCAAACCCGCCGGAAGTACCTTGTGGAACTTTCCGAGACGCTCGATAACTCTTGTCTCTGACTGCGGAACCACTTTCAAGCCCGCCAAAGCGAAGATTATAACAATCGCCGCTATTACAATAACTACTGCTAACATGACTATAGTTTTTTAACTGTTAATATTATACTTTCATAAGAATCAATCTGAACTTTTTCTCCGACATCAGCTGCCGAGCCGTCAATAGTCTGCGCCTTCCAGTCGTCACCGTTGATTTTAACACGGCCATAGCCGCCTTCTTCGATGCGCTCGGTCACCACGGCTGTTTTTCCGATGATGTTGTCCATGTTGGTCTTCACGTGATTGTCGTTTGTTTTTTTGTCAAGGTATCTCATCACCACCGGACGAATCAGCACGAAGGCCAGGAACGTGCCTATCGCGAATGCAACAACTTGCCATGTCAACGACAAATCGCAGGCCGCGAGTATTGAGCCGAACACGCAACCAACTGAGAAACAAGCCACGGCGAATCCGCTGGTGAAAATTTCAATGACGACGAAAACCGCCGCAATCAATAGCCAAATCTGATAAATGTCCATAATTTAAGATTTAAAGATTAAATATTCAAAGAATTAATTTCTGCAAAAATACAAAAATATTTTTAATTATCAAATTATTTTTTCCTCTATGTGTCGAAGACACATCACTCTAGTTACCCCTCACAAGCGAAGCGCAGTGTGGGGTTTACAAAGAAAAAGGTATCGCCGTCTCAAACTGCAAGTCCTTTCCTGTAACCGGATGCTTGAAGCACAATTTGAAGGCATGCAACCCCAAACGCCCTATTTTGTCGTCGCCGTCGCCGTATTTCGGGTCTCCGACAACCGGAAAACCGATATCCACAAGATGAACACGAATCTGGTTCTTGCGACCGGTGTCAAGTTTCAACTCCACAAGCGAATAGCCGTCCGACACCTTTATTAATTTATAGTGCGTAACCGCGAACTTGCCGCCGTTGTCATATTTGCTTGAATATGTCACAAACTGGGCGTTGTCTTTCAGCCATGAGCTGATAGTGCCCTCTTGCTTTCGCATCTCGCCATGAACCAGCGCCACATAACGCCTGTCATACACCGTTTCCTTCCATTTTTCCTCAAATTTCAAAGCTATTTTTTTGTCTTTAGCGAAAAGCATCAATCCTGAAGTGTCTCTGTCCAAACGATGTATCGTATGCGCATGGCAACGCTGATGATTTTTCTCAAGATATTGATTCAGAATGCTTTGCACTGTCTCGTCAGCCGGATTCGGCGAGTGGCAGATTATTCCGGCTTTCTTCTCGACGACAAACAGGAATTGATCTTCATAAACAATCTTAACCCATTGATTGTCAACTGAATTAATCTTGTGATTTTTGCCAATTCTCACTTCCATTCCTGGAACGAGTTTGTAATTGTGCAATGTCACAGTTTTCCCATTGACAGCCACCGAGCCGCCTGTCAGAATGTTCTTCGCCTTAGTCCTGCTGATGCCATCCATTTTCCTCATTATGAACGGCAAAAGCTCGTCATTGTCCAACACTTTGAAAACCAATTCTTTATGATTATCTTCTTTTTTATTCTGCATAGGAAAATTAATTTTCACAAAAATAATAAAAATTTTTGATAATACAAATAAATTTATATAAATTTGCAAAAGAAAACGAATTAACTGTATTACTTGATAACATTATGACTATCAACGAATTAAAAGATGTCGCGTCGCAGGTTAGACGTGATATCATCCGAATGGTTCATGGTTGTCAGTCGGGACATCCGGGCGGCTCGCTCGGCGCCACCGATATCGTGACAGCATTGTATTTTGACCAGATGCACATCGACCCGAAGCATTTCACCATGGATGGGGCAGGAGAGGACATTTTCTTCCTTTCGAATGGTCACATCAGCCCGATGCTGTATAGCATCCTCGCTCGCCGTGGTTATTTCCCGGTATCAGAACTCGCCACCTTCCGTCGCTTGGGAACGCGTCTTCAAGGGCATCCGACTCCTGTCGAGGGACTTCCTGGCATCCGTGTAGCCAGCGGCTCACTCGGTCAGGGACTTTCGGTGGCTTGTGGAGTGGCTCAAGCCAAGAAACTCAACGGCGACAACAGCCTCGTGTTCTGCCTCATGGGCGACGGCGAGCAGGAAGAAGGCCAGATTTGGGAATCTGCGATGTACGCTCCGGCAAAGAACGTCGATAACCTCGTGGCTGTCATCGATTACAACAAGAAACAGATCGACGGCCCTACCGACGACGTGATGAACCTCGGCGACCTCAAGGCGAAATACGAGTCATTTGGATGGAAAGTGTATAAATGTAACGGCAATGATATGCAACAAGTCGTTGATACTCTGAATATTACACGTCAGAATGCCCATAAAGGACAATCTCAGATTATCCTCGCTCACACCGAAATGGGCTTCGGCGTTGACTTCATGATGGGAACCCACAAATGGCACGGCACTCCGCCAAACGACGAGCAAGCCGCGAATGCTCTTTCACAACTTAAAGAAACACTTGGAGATTATTAATATGAAATTAGAAGTTCAAAACTACAAAGATACAAGAAGCGGTTTCGGCGACGGTCTGCTCGAAGCCGGCAAGCGAAACCCTAAAGTTGTCGGTCTCACCGCCGACCTTACCGGCTCCCTTAAGATGGGCGACTTTGCAAAAGCATTTCCTGAGAGATTTTTCCAAGTCGGCATCGCTGAAGCCAACATGGTCGGAATCGCAGCTGGATTGGCAATCGGCGGATACATCCCGTTCACAGGCACATTCGCCAACTTCTCATCGGCAAGAATATATGACCAGATCCGCATGGTTGTGGCATACTCCAACAAAAACGTTAAAATCGCCGCATCACACGCCGGTGTCACTCTTGGCGAGGACGGCGCGACACACCAGACTCTCGAAGATGTCGGCATGATGAAGATGTTGCCGAACATGACGGTTCTCGTTCCTTGCGACTACAACCAGACAAAGGCAGCAACAATAGCCGCTGCCGAACACAACGGTCCAGTCTATCTGCGCTTCGGTCGCCCGAAAGTGGCTAACTTCACTCCAGCCGACGAGCCATTCGTCATCGGAAAAGCACAGATGATTCAGGAAGGCACCGATGTTTCTATCTTCGCTTGCGGTCACCTAGTGTGGAAAGCCATCGAGGCACTCCCGATTTTGAAGGAGATGGGTATCAATGCTGAACTCATTAACATCCACACTATCAAGCCGTTGGATGTCGAGGCAGTGTTGAAGTCAGTGGCAAAGACTGGTTGCGTCGTCACAGCAGAGGAGCACATGCGCAACGGCGGTCTCGGCGACAGCATCGCACAGGTTCTCGCCCTGAACAACCCTAAACCTCTCGAGATGGTCGCTGTCAATGACGTCTTCGGTCAAAGCGGCACCCCGGATGAATTGCTGAAGCACTATCATTTGGATACTCCAGATATAGTGGAAGCAGTGAAGAAAGCAGTATCGAGAAAGAGAATCTAACTAAAGCAACAAAAAAATCAGCGGGTTTTAACTCGCTGATTTTCATTTATTTATCGATGTAGCGGGGATGAGAATTGAACTCATGACCTCCGGGTTATGAATCCGACGCTCTAACCAACTGAGCTACCCCGCCGTTTTCAGGGTGCAAAAGTACACATATTTTCAATACCCCCAACATTTTTTTTCGTTTTTTTAAAAAAATTATTTTTATGCATACATATAAGAAAAATATGTATCTTTGTAGGTTGAATTAATTGCAAAATTTTCAGATATGAAAAAACTGTTTGTTTTATTAAGCGCATTGTTTATCATGTGTTCAGTGGCCTTCGCCCAATCAGAAGTCCCAGCCGAAAATCAAAACGGTCCCGAAATCACATTCAAAGAGACTAACCACGATTTTGGTAATATCCCTTTCAAAGGTAATGGATCCTATGAGTTCGTGTTCGTCAATACAGGCAACGAACCTCTTATCCTTACACAGCCAAAATCATCATGCGGCTGCACCGTCCCTGAATGGCCAAAACAACCGATTCTCCCTGGCGAGTCAAACGTCATAAAAGTGACATACAAAAACACCGACCGTCCGGGAAACTTCAATAAATATGTCACGGTTTTCTCAAACGCATTGGTGAACAAGGAAATAAAACTCCATATCAAAGGCACTATAGAGCCTGAACCTATAGACGCCACCCCGCTTAAGATGGATGGTGCCATGTCACCCGTGAATAACAAATAATAATCTAATACCTAATTAATATTATGCCTAAAATATCTAAAAAAGGCGCATTCATGCCGGCTTCGCCAATCAGAAAGCTCGTCCCTTTCGCCGACGAAGCAAAATCAAGAGGTATTCATGTGTATCACCTGAATATCGGACAACCGGATATCGCGACAACTCCGTATGCACTCGAAGCTGTCAAGAATTATGACGAGAAAGTCATAAAATACACCCATTCCGCCGGTACTCTTTCATATAGAAAGAAACTCTGCGAATATTATGACAGACTGAACATTAAAGTCACTCCGGATGACATCATCGTCACAAACGGCGCATCGGAAGCATTGTCAATAGCTTTCCAGACAATCATGGACCCGGATGACGAAATCATCATCCCGGAACCTTTCTACGCCAACTACAACGGCTTCGCACAGACAGCTGGAGTGCGTGTCCGCCCTATCTATTCAGAGATCAGCAACGGCTTCGCACTGCCTCCAATCGAGGACTTCGAGAAGGCTATCACAGAGCACACAAAGGCTATCCTTATCTGCAACCCTAACAACCCGACAGGATACCTTTATTCTGAACAGGAAATGGAGAACTTGCGCCAGATTATCTTGAAATATGACCTTTATCTCATTTCAGACGAGGTTTATCGTGAGTTCTGCTACGACGGCTCAGTCCATCATTCAGCAATGAGCCTCAAAGGTGTTGACGACAATGTCATCTTAATCGACTCAGTATCAAAGCGTTTCAGCGCATGCGGTATCCGCGTCGGTCGTATGGTGACACGTAACCGCGAGGTCATCAACACAGCAATGAAGTTCGCCCAGGCACGTCTGTCGCCTCCGACATACGGTCAGGTGGCCGGCGAGGCAGCTCTCGACACCCCATTGTCATACTTCGACGCCATCGTCGCAGAATACGTGAAACGCCGTGACGTGTGCGTGGAAGGCATCAACAAGATCCCGGGAGCATTCTGCCCGACACCAAAAGGCGCATTTTACATCGTAGCACATCTCCCAATCGACGACTCCGACAAGTTCTGCAAGTGGATGCTCACCGACTTCAACTACAACGGAAAGACTGTGATGCTCGCTCCTGCAAGCGGTTTCTACTCAACAATCGGTCTCGGCCGTCAGGAAGTGCGCTTGAGCTACTGCCTCAACTGCGACGACTTGAAAGACGCTATGATGATTCTTGGAAAAGCCCTGGAAGTGTATCCAGGTAAGAGAATGTACTAGTAAATCAGATATTTCTCTCTGATTTTCAGATACTTATCGATTCCGTCCTGCCACGATGAACGTATTTCATCTTCGTCAAGGACGGAATCGATTTTTTGTTGTAAATCACTGACTCCAACCAATTTTATGAAATAGTTGTTGAAAAACTTATCGTCATCTTTCAGCCGTTGTCGGGCATTTAAAATCCATGAAATGTTCAGCTTTTTCTCGTTGTTGCGATAACGATGCGCATATTCGACAAGATTCACGGTGTCGTTTATTTGGGGCAGAGTGTAAATCTGAAACGGATACTTTGTCCCGCGTCCGACACCTACATCTGTACCTTCAAAAAGGCATAAAGAAGGGTAGAGGTAAACAGACTCCCAATTCGGCAGGTTGGGCGAAGGTCTCACAGGTAGCTTGTAAATGGCGTCTCTATCGTAATTTCCCAACGGAATAACCGTCAAATCGCACTGAATGCTGTCGCTGAGCCATTTCTCCCCATTAACCATTAAGGCATATTCTCCGATAGTTAAGCCGTAAACTATTGGCACACAATGCATTCCTACAAATGACTTATTCTCTGGCTCAAGCACAGGGCCGTCAACATAAAAGCCGTTGGGATTTGGACGGTCAAGGACGATTACAGGTATGTCGTTTTCTGCACAAGCCTCCATAACATAAGTCATAGTTGAGATATAAGTGTAAAAACGACAGCCCACATCCTGAAGGTCAAACACAAGAATATCAATGTCTTTAAACTGTTCGGCAGTAGGTTTTTTGTTCTTTCCATAAAGCGAAACTATCTGGATGCCAGTTTTTTCATCTACACCAGAAGCAACGTGCACACCATTTTGGGCATTACCGCGAAAACCATGTTCCGGTGTAAAAATGCATTGAATATCAATGTTATAACCTAATAGTGTGTCAATCAAATGTGTTCCGTTATCCATTATGCTGCTTTGGTTTGCGACAACTCCAACTCGTTTGTTTTCAAGCAGAGAAACATACTTTTCAGTACGTGTAGCACCACAAATAGCATCCTTTGCATCAAGAAGTTTTAATCCTTGTGCATTGGTAATCAATGATATATGAATAAATATGACTATTAAGACCAAAAATCTTGTCTTCATATCTAATATTTTTTTATTTTTGCAATGATAAGAAAAAAATGAACACGGCGACATTCATATCAAAAAGAATTTTTTCTCTTTCGAAGGAAAACTTGTCTTCGACTGTAATGCGTATTGCCGTCGCCAGCGTGGCTTTGGGCGTAGCTATCATGTTGATTTCCATAGCGGTAGTCGTTGGATTCAAAAATCAAATAAAAGACAAGGTGATTGGTTTTGTCGCCCCTATTCATATTCAAGTGCTGAACCAGAACGAATCAATTGAAGAGTCGCCTTTTGTCCTCGACAGTGTCCTCATTGCGCGTCTCGACAAGCCTTTCATTACCGAAATGCATAAAACTGCAAGCAAAGCTGGCATTATCAAGACCGATGACGAAATTCAGGCTGTCGTTTTAAAAGGCGTTGATTTTGATTACAACTGGAGCTACATCGAAACATATATTATCGACGGAAAGACTCCTCAATATATTGAGAATGAACGCTCTAACGATGTCGTTATCTCAAATATCATAGCTCATAAGATGCAACTTAATGTGGGTGACGCGGTGAGAATCTGGTTTGTTGACCAAGATATGAAGGCTAGAGGTCGCAAATTCAACGTGATAGGTATTTATGAAACTGGGCTGCAAGAATGCGACGAGCGATATGTTTATTGCGACTTGAATCAGATAAGACGACTCAACGGCTGGAACAACAACGAAATCGGGCATCTGGAAATTTGGGTTGATAATCAAGAGTTTATAAGCGATTATAATCAACAGATTTATTATAGTATCCCCACTGAGCTCGTTTCGTATTCAGCCATGGAGACGTATCCTCACATCTTCGACTGGCTTGAACTTCAGGATATGAACGTGGTAATAATCATTGTACTGATGCTGCTCGTCGCTGGCATCACAATAATAAGTATGTTATTGATAATCATTCTTGAACGTACATCAACAATTGGATTGCTCAAAGCGATGGGAGCTAACAATGGACTAATCAGACGGATATTCTTGCGTCGCTCGTGCCTAATATTATTAATAGGTATGCTTATTGGCAATGTGGTCGGTATAGGACTCTGCCTCTTGCAAAGCCATTTCAATTTGATTACACTTTCGCCAGAATCTTACTATCTTTCAGCCGTGCCAATAGAACTTAATCCGTGGCATATCATTACACTGAACCTTGGCACAATGATTCTTTGGGTGCTGATGCTGTTATTGCCAACGATGCTTATTAACAATGTAAGACCTTCAAAATCAATAAGATTCGAATAAATTAAACTATAAACATCATGATGGAAAATTTCAAAATTGAACCTTTAAAAGGATATGGTGACCTGCTTTTCGGGATGCCTATCGACGATGTTGTCGAAATCCTCGGCCAGCCTACCAACCAAGAGGAAATAGAATCGGCCTACGAAGACGACAACCATGTGGTCGTGCTCGATTATGAAGATAACGATTTTTCGGCCTATTTCGAGGGAAATGCCACTATGAAACTGACCAATTTCTACACATTCAATGAAAAAACCGAGCTTTTCGGAGCTAAAATCTTCGATTTAAACAAGGAGCAACTCATTGAACTGATGAAAGAAAACGGTTTTGAGGATTACATTGAAGATAAGGAAGACGGCGACTGCATCTCATATGACGAACTCAACCTCGACTTATATTTCGATAATAATCAATTGGTTGAGGTCTTTTGGGAGTGCCAGCGCGGATGATATAATGTTATCACATCGCGCAGATATTCATCAGAGACGTGAGTGTAAATTTCGGTAGTTGAGATGCTTGAATGTCCCAGCATTTGCTGGACAGCGCGCAAATCAGCACCGCCTTCGAGAAGATGTGTCGCGAATGAATGCCGCAACGTGTGCGGACTTATGGTCTTTTTAATACCTGCTTTCTCCGCAAGACTTTTCACCAACAGAAAAACACTTTGGCGGGTCAGGCTTGTGCCGCGAGCGCTGATAAACACCTTGTCAGTGAATTTTGGTTTGATTTCCTGATGAAGACGCTCGCCACGAGTGTAGTAAGAGAGTTCTTTCAGCGCCTTTTTGCCAATTGGAACAAGTCTTTCCTTGTCGCCTTTACCGAAAACCCTGATAAACTCGTCTTTGATATATATATCGCTGATGTTCAATGAGATGACTTCCGATACTCGCAGTCCGCAGCCATACATTATTTCAATTATTGCCTTGTTGCGATGCCCAAACTGCTGGCTCAAATCGATGCTTTCAAGCATTGTTACGATTTCTTCATAACTCAAAACCTCAGGAATATGTCGTCCGATTGACGGAAAACTGACAAGCAGGGTGGGGTCTTCCTCGCAAATCTTCTCCTGAATCAGATATCTGTAAAAACTTTTGATTCCCGACAACATCCTTGCCTGCGAAGATGCCACTATGCCCAAATCATAAAGCTTGGCAAAAAAATCTTCAATGTCATGATGTGAGATGTCTGTTACCGAAAGAGCATGTCCGCTGTCTTCAAGATGCTCTCTAAACAATTCAATATCATGGCAATACGCATTGACGGTATTGTCAGACAGCGATTGCTCTAGAGTGAGATAATCGCGAAAATGCTTGATTAAATTTTTATCCAGTAACATTTTAATATTTTATGCAAAAATACATTTTTTTTTAAAGCCCTTAGACATTAGACCTTAGACTTTAGCAAATAACTGAAAAAAACTAAGGTCTAAGGTCTAATGTCTAAAGTCTTTTTTGTAACTTTGCAGTGAAAAATATTGAAAATATATGAAAAAGGTCCATTTTATTGCAGTAGGCGGCAGCGCGATGCACAATCTCGCAATTGCTTTACACAGAAAAGGTTACGAAGTCACTGGTTCCGATGACGAGATTTTTGAGCCTTCAAGAACACGTTTGGAAAAAGAAGGCATTTTACCAAAAGAATTTGGATGGCATCCGGAACTCTTGGATGATACATATGAGGCGGTGATTTTGGGAATGCATGCCCGCATCGACAACCCTGAACTCGTTCGTGCTCAGGAACTTGGACTGAAGATTTATTCATATCCGGAATATCTTTACGAACAAAGCAAAGACAAAATCCGTATCGTGATTGGCGGCAGTCACGGTAAGACCACGATAACGTCGATGATTCTGCATGTGATGAAGCAGGCCGGCATCGAGACCGATTTCATGGTGGGTGCACAACTTGAAGGCTTCGATGTGATGGTTCGCCTCAGCGAAACCGCAAAATATATGGTGATTGAGGGCGACGAATACCTCACTTCGCCAATCGACAGAGTGCCGAAATTTCACAAATATCATCCGCATATCGCAGTGATTTCTGGCATTGGCTGGGATCATGTCAACGTTTTCCCGACTTTTGACTGCTATCTTGAGCAGTTCAGAATCTTTGTTAATACCATTGAGAAAGGCGGCTGCCTGATATACGACGGAAACGATGTGGAAGCTAAGAAAATAGCAGAAAATGCTAGTGTTCCTACATATGGCTACGAGATTCATCCTTACAAAACCGATGGAGACGATACCATCTTGATTTTGCCAAATGGAAAAGAGGAGAAGGTGCAGATCTTCGGCGAGCATAACATGAAGAATATCAACGCCGCACGTTATGTGGCAAAGCAAGTCGGCATCAGCGACAAGCAGTTTTACGAGGCAATCAAGACGTTCAAAGGCGCTGCACGCAGACTTGAGCTGTTGTTTGAAAACAAGGCAAAAGGCAACCTCGTGTTCCGTGATTTCGCTCATGCGCCGTCGAAGGTCTTGGCAACAGTGAAAGCTTTGAGAGAGCAATACGCCAACAAGAACTTATTGGTAGTCTTTGAGTTGCATACTTACAGCAGCCTCAGCGAGGTGTTTATCGACCATTACGCTCACTGCCTCGACAACTGCGACAAAGCCGTTGTGTTCTACGATCCGCATGCAGTAGCCATCAAGAAACTCGAAATGATGACCGACGAGCGCATTATCAAAGGCTTCCAACGCCCAGATTTGCAGGTCGTTCACTCGAAAGATGAACTTGTAAAACTATTAAATGGTCTCAAACGCGAAAACATGGTCGGAGGCTTCATGAGCTCTGGTGATTTTAACGGGTTGACGACTGATGACTTAAAAAAGTTGTTCAGTTAGTCAGTTAGTCAGTTGATCAGTTAATAGGACGTGCCATGGTGCGTCCTATTTTTTTCAAAATCATTTCATTTTTACCGAAAAAATGTTATCTTTGCCACTTTAAAGTGACATTGATATGTTATTCCAGAAAAATATCGTAAAGAAGTATATCGCGACGCTGAACGACGACGTTGAGGCGGCTTGGAACCAATATAAAAGCTATTTTATGAATGCGGCGATTCAGGCGAACATTAGGCAGAGCAAGGAGGAACAGTTTCAGGAAGGTTTTCTGAGAGAACTTTTTGTGAAAGTGCTGGGCTATACGCTGAACCCTTCGCCCAACTTTAATCTCATCACCGAGCAGAAAAACGAGACCAACTCGCAGAAAGCTGATGGTGCTATACTTCTCGACGGTAACGTGATTGGCGTGATCGAGCTTAAAGACCACAAAACCACCGACTTAAGCAAGATCGAGAAACAGGCATTCGGCTATAAAAGCCAGCACCGAGACGCCCGTTATGTGATAATCTCCAACTTCGAGAAACTGCGTCTTTATATTGACAATGCTGTCGATTTCCGCGAATGGAGCCTCTTTACGATGACATTCGACGAATTCCGTGAGATGTATCTCTGCATCGCATGGAACCAGATGAAAAACGGCGTCGCCCTGAAGATTAAGAGTGAGTCGGTGTCGTCGGAAGATCAAATAACTAACGCTTTGTATAAGGATTACTCGCAGTTTAAGAGATTGCTGTTTGCCGATATTCTGAAAAACAATCCCGCACCAGAAGATAAAAACGAAAGCGACTGGCAACTGCTTCTTTTCAAGAAGACACAGAAACTGCTCGACCGCTTGCTTTTCATTTTCTTTGCCGAAGACTGCGGACTGCTTCCGCCAAATTCGATGGTTGAAATCATCAAACAATGGCGGCAGCTCAAGGAACTCGATGAATATAAGCCGCTTTACGACAGGATTAAGAAATATTTCGGATATCTCGACACCGGCCATCAAGGCAAGCATTACGAGATTTTTGCATACAACGGCGGACTTTTCAAGCCTGACGAGGTTTTGGACAACTTGAAAATCTCTGATGAAGTGCTCGAAGAGCCGACAATTAAGCTCGCATCTTACGATTTCGAGAGTGATGTCGATGTCAATATTTTAGGTCATATTTTCGAGAACTCGTTGTCCGAAATTGAAGAGATTACTCAACAAATCACTAACGGCGAAATTCCTAAAACTTCGAAGCGCAAGCAGGACGGCGTTTTCTACACGCCTCAATATATCACGAAATACATTGTGGAGAACACGGTAGGGAAGCTTTGCGCCGAGAAGAAAGCGGAGCTTGGTATCGTTGAAGAGGATTATTTCTCCGACCAGAAACGCCAGAAGCAGACCAAGATAAAGCTCATCGAGCAGTTGAGCCAATATCGCGAATGGCTGTTGCAGATTACCATTTGTGACCCAGCGTGCGGAAGCGGCGCTTTCCTCAATGCTGCCTTGCAGTTCCTCATTGCCGAGCATAAGCTCATCGACGAGATGGAAGCTAAGGTTGCGGGCGAATCGCTAGTGTTTCCGAATGTAGAGAACAGCATTTTGGAGAACAACCTCTTTGGTGTCGATATCAACGAGGAGAGCGTGGAGATTGCCCAGCTGGCGTTGTGGTTGCGCACTGCCAAGCCTCACCGCAAGCTCAACACCTTGAGCCAGAATATCAAATGCGGCAACTCTCTCATCAGCGACCCTGCTGTTGCCGGCGACAAGGCCTTCGACTGGCAAAAAGAGTTCCCAAAAGTCTTTGAAAAAGGCGGTTTTGACGTGGTGATAGGGAATCCGCCGTATTTCAATATTCAAACATTAGGTGCAAAGTCCAAACAAGTTGAATTTATTCAACAAGAGTACTCGGATATTTGGCAAGATAAGAGCGATATATTGTTTTACTTTATTAACAAAGCGATGAAGATTTCAAAAGGTGAAATCGGATTTATCGTTTCGAATGCATTTTTATTCTCTGATAAAGCTCAAAAATTGAGAAATAAGATTATTGATGATGGACGTTTGAGTAAAATTGTTAATTTTGAACAATATATGGTGTTTGCAGATGCTTCAATCACTTCATGTGTCACAATTTTTAATAAAAATCACGAGAATCTTAAAGCTATTGTTTTAAAAGACAAACAATACAGCATAAATGAGGTTGTGAATTATATGTCTGATGATAACAATGCTTTTGTTGTAAATTTTGAGAAAGACAATGTTTTTGCATTAGTTGACAATAGAATAGCATTGATTAATAAGAAGATTGACGGCTCTCATAAATGTCTTCGTGATTTGGTAAAAATTGGAAAAGGGATGGAAACTGCTGCAAACGGTGTTTTTTGTTTTTCTGATTATCCTTCACAATTCCCCAAAGAATATATCAAACGGAGAATGTGTGGCGAGATTATAAATCGTTATATTTTGGGCAAAAAAGACGAGTATATACTTTATTTTGAAAATGTTGACAATTATGAGGATTTGCCAGAATCTATTAGACTTCATTTAGAAAATAACAGAGCGATATTGGAAGACAGAGCTACTTGTAAAAATGAAGGAAGAATATGGTGGCGGTATTCACGACCGATGCACAAAGAGTTTTATCATTTGAATAAAATATGGTGCTCTTATCGTTCGAAATCCAATGAGTTTGTTTTGGATGAATCGACAGATTATATTGGTTTGACTAATACCACGGTTATTTTTGATACAAACCCGAATATTAATCTTAAATATTTATTGGCTTTATTGAATTCGAAGGCTTTAGATTTTAGATATAAATCAATTGGGAAGCAAACCGGTAGTGGGGTTTATGAATACTTTGAAAATGGTGTTGGCAAATTGCCTATTCCGGAAATACCTTTGACAAACCAGCAGCTATTTGCCAATCTTGCTGATGCAATGATGTTCTTTACTTCAAAGTTGCATTTCAGCAAAGAGCGTTTCCTTCGCCGTTTGCAGGACAATTTCGAGGGCGTGAAGATAACCGGCGCTTTGGAATCGTTCGACATGATGGAGTTTGCGGAGTTCCTGAAAGAGCTGAAGAAGCAGAAAATCACCCTCACATTGAGCCAGCAGGACGAATGGGAAGATTACTTTAATCAGTATAAAACCGATTGCAACAATCTCTCAGCCGAAATCGCTGCCACAGATGATGCTATTGACAATATGGTTTACAAGCTTTACGAATTAACTTATGACGAGGTGCTGGTGGTGGATAAGGATACGAAGATAACGAAGGAAGAGTATGAGAAATAATAACGACTAAGACTTCTATCCTGGCGCTTCCGAAGACTTCTTCGGAGAAAAACCAGATGGCACACCAGTTTCCGATTCCGACAAAGAAAATTCGCGCAGAATCGGTTGTATGGCGGTTGTTGTTATAATAATAGTTGGAGTGTTAGCATTTGCGTTATTGTGATTTATAACATAATCTCATAACAATTCATGTATGATAAAATTCAAGAGCCTTGCATTTTGTACAAGGCTCAGGCCGGTGCGTCCCCCATTCTAAGATGAGTTGTCATGCTCCTATCCCATAAATGGAACTGCTGCAAAGATACAACTTTTTAATTTTGGTAATTTGTTTTATTGTGTTATAAATTTTTATTATCTTTGCAACAAAAAAAAACTATAGGAGGGAAAAATCATGTCTAAAGACAAGGAAAAGGAACTGGACGCTATGAGGAAGGAAGCTCAGAGCATTATTATAAAACGCTCCGGAATATCCATAAAAAGGCTTTATGAAAATGCAGTCAATGAATTTGTGGCCAGTAATATTGACCTGCTCACACCGGTAGAGAGAAAGAAATACAGCGCGGTTATTTTATGAACAAAAACCACGAACGGAAGACCAAAGGCTTCTATTTTGAGACAAATAACACCAAAGACTATAGATTTATCAATATTTCAGCCTTGAAACCTTTGGAGGTTAGAACCATAAAGCGTTAAAGTTATCTCATAAAAACTTAGTACACCATCTCCCCGTTGATAAAGGTATTAACCACCTTTACTTCGGGGATTTTTTCATCTTCAACAGTCATTATATCCTCTGAAAGGATAACAAAATCTGCCTCTTTACCAATTTCGATGCTTCCTTTGCGGGATTCGGCGAAGTAACCTTTCGCTGCCCAAATCGTCATCGATTTTAATGCTTCTTCACGAGTTAATCGGTTGTCAGTCAGATGTTTACGGGCAACAGAGGAATAGAACGTCCTAAGAGGGGAGACGTGCTCGATAGGGAAGTCGGTGCCGTTGATGAGCCAGCCGTTTTGAGCAAGCAAGGTTTTGTAAGCGTAAGCGCCCTTAACTCGTTCACTGCCAAGACGATCCTCAGCCCAAGGCATATCGGAAGTGCAATGCGTCGCCTGAATCGATGGAATGATGCTATATTTCTTGTAAAGCGCAAAGTCTTCAGGATGAACAACTTGCGAGTGCTCAATACGCCATCTTAAGTCGTTTTTGCCTTTCAAAAACTTCGCATATTCGTTGAGAATCATCCTCACGCCGCCGTCACCGATGGCATGACAACACACCTGATAGCCAGCGTTATAAGCTTTTTCACAGACGTGATCGTAGAATTCTTCGCTTTCAACAATCAATCCTGATGTTTCAGGAGCATCGGAATAAGGCTCAAGCAACCGTGCACCACGCGAACCGAGAGCGCCGTCAGCGTAAATCTTCACTGAGCGTACCGTAAGTCGTTCTTTTTCAATGACTCCGAACTTCATAAAGTAATCCATAGTCTCATCGTCAGGATTTATCATCGCGTTGATTTTCATCTTCAAAACGCCTTCCTGCTGCAACGAATCAATCAATGCAATGCTGCAAATGTCGAGTCCGGCATCGGTGACACCAGTCAAACCAAGCGAGAAACAATCTCTTTGTGCAATTTTTAAAGCTTTGATTCTCTGAGCGTTATCCAATGGAGGAATAATTGCCTTAGCCATGTCTGCTGCGTTGTCGAGAAGGATGCCCGACGGCTTGCCTTTTTTGTTTAATAAAACTTCACCGCCATCGACTTTGCTGTTCTTGTCTAATCCTATGATATTCAATATGTTATCACTAGCAAGTACAGCATGACCATCAACGCGGGTGATTAAAACTTTTTTATTGGGGAAACGCCTGTTAAGCTCTGTGTTTTCTGGAAATGCCTTAACTTCCCAAAGGTTTTGGTCCCAGCCGCGGCCTAAAAGCCATTCAGAATCGTTACCTTCATCATGTTTTGCAAGTCTTTCCAATACTTCTTCATAAGATTTGCTGCCGTTCAAGTCGGCGTAGCGTACTTTCAATTCGCCATATCCTACAAAGTGGCAGTGACCATCGATGAAGCCCGGGTATATGCTTTGTTTCTGAGCATCCAAAGTATAAGCAGCCTCATAATGCCTTAAAATCTCTTTGTCAGTGCCAATGGCAACGAATTTTCCATCTTTAATTGCGAAAGCATTAGCCTTATTAAATTGATTGTCAACGGTATAAACATTTGCGTTATGTACAATCAAATCAACATCAGTCTTGCTGCACGAAAACATCGATAACACCATTATTATTAATAATACTCTCTTCATGATACTATAAAGGCTGACATTTTTATGCCAGCCTTTGATTATAAGTTATTGTAATACAATGATCTGACGGCTTTCATTACCTTCGTTGTCTTTGACAACTAATAGATATGAGCCTTTTTCATAGCCTGCAATATTCAGGACGGTTGTGCCTTCAATCTTTTGGGTTAGAACCATCTGACCTGCAAGATTGTAAATATCGACATATCCTTGTTTTTCAGTGTCAATTGTAAGGATTCCGTTTGTCGGATTAGGATAAATGTTAGTAGTTTTTATCATGTTTTCCTCAACATCCTCTATTGCCAATGAGAATTCATCCATGTCTTTGTCATAAAAATCCTTTCCGGAAATGATTGTTGAACTACCTGCTTTTAAAGCATATGCGCCATTCCCGTTACCAAGTCCGTTTCCTCCGGCATCATATACAGTCAACAAGTAGCATCCGCCGGTTTCAATGGTGAAATTAGTTGTATATAACTTATTGGCCTCTTCATATGGCCCGCCGCTTATTACCACTTCGCCGGTGGTGGTGTTTACAACATCCCAGGTGATTGACTGAGGATCGTCATCAGTTCTAAGCTGTAACTTAAACGACGTGTTCGTCACAATAGTTGCTTCGTTGTAAGCAAAACTTAATTCACTTGGCGCATAATCGTCAGGAGCGCCATTGATAGCAACTATCTCAGCTAAAATCTCATTGTTTTCCGAAATGTCAACGTCCAAGTCTCCCAAATTGACTCTGACCTCACCAAATGTCGGAATATTGCCCTCCCAATTTATTTGTGAATAATCATTTCCGTCAACTTTAACATTGATTGTCAATGAGTTAATGGCTTCTGAACCATAGTTGGTAATCAAGATATCCGGATTTACATTGCCCGAGCATATATGTCTCTTGGTGTGGTCAAATGCATTAATCTTAGCTTGTTTTTCATAGAATGGCTGGAAATCTTCCGATGATTTGCAACCTTGGAATATCGCTTTTGAATCTTGATCCTGAAGCCATGCGACAGCTGTCAATTCGTTGATATTCATCACGTTTGCTAATGCCCATGAATATTTGAATGCGAAATACTCGCCAGCCTGCATCGATGGAACGCTTGAACCTGTGGCATTAGGAAGCATCTTTTTCATCACATTGTGGAAAATCCTCTCCTCATTTGTGCCAGGTGCGCTTGCATATTCCATTGTTTCTTCAAGGACAGCTATACGCAGTTTCATGTTATTCGACGCAACTGCATTTGTCGCACGACCCATCACGATGACTGTGATAGTATCTTGAGTATTATTGAGATAGTGTGTCATGCGCATCTCAAGAGGAGATTCCACGGCAGCCCATTGGTTGACCAAACTCTGGCTTACATTGCTGGAATTACCTGACCACACATTGCCATCAGCTACGGAATGCGGAACGCTGTTGACGCCATAATAAGACACTCTTGATGAGACTTCACTTGGATTGTGAAGGTTCATCGGATCGCCACCAGCTACCGGCCAGTTGACATGATATTTAATAGCGATAAGCTTGTCGGCATTATTATTAACAAGGTTGTCAAGCGCCGGATTATACTGAGCGCAAGGACCGCATGTCGCACTTGTAAAGCATTCAAGCACAACGATTCTAGGATTTTGCGCATTTAAAGCAAATACGCCAAGTAAAAGGCTTAAAGTCAATAATGATAGAAGTTTTTTCATGGTAGATAATTTTTTGATTTGCAAATTTATAAATTTTCTTTTAAAAGATAGTCGTTGTCGGTATCATTTAATCCAAAATAATTTTTAATGATGCCATTCTTCAGTAAATCCTTGCTGTTTCCAGCGGCAAATGGCTGATTTTTAGCAATAATCCAGAGGTTGTCGGTGTAACGGAGCAGCAGTTCTAGATCATGAGAGCTGAAAAGAATGGCTTTTTTCTGTTCTTTGGCAAGCTTTTTCAATAACGAAAACAACTCGATTTTACTCGGATAATCAAGAAATGCTGTCGGCTCGTCAAGCATGATGATAGGGGTGTTTTGAGCTATCGCCTTGGCTATCATCACCTTTTGTTTTTCACCATCTGACAATGTGTTGAAAACTCTGTCAATCAAATGATTAACACCAACTAGTTCAAGTGATACTTTAATTTCTTTATCATCGTTTTCGTTGAGCTTTCCGAACATCCCGGTGTAAGGATAGCGACCTGCCGCAACCACATCGAATACCTTTAGAAACATGTCATCAGGACGCTCGGTGAGTACGATGCCGAGAAGTTTTGCACGCTCTTTGGAAGAATACGACATCAAATCCTTTCCGAACAGTTCAATCTTGCCGCCAACAGGCTTAATATGCGTGGAAAACGTCTTAAAAAGCGTCGATTTTCCGGCACCGTTTGGCCCGACCAAAGCTATGATGTCGCCTTCATTTAATGTCACATTGATATCCGAAACAACAGTCTTGCTATCGTAACCTATTGATAATGATGATGTTTTTAGTATATTTTTCATTATTTTCTGCTTTTCAAAATTACTGAAATGACAACAGGCGCGCCGATGAAAGCCGTTACGGCATTGACAGGCAGGTTACCGTCGAAACCAGGCATTCTGGCTATCAGATTGCAAACGAGAGCCATGTCCACGCCTATCAACATGGTGGCTGGGATGAGTAGGCGATGGTCACTGCTTTTAAATAGGAATCGCGCGATATGAGGCATCGCGAGACCGACAAAAGCGATAGGGCCGCAGTAAGCCGTCACAATGGCGGTGAGATAACCTGAAACCAAGATTATTATGACGCTGTTTTTGCGGATATTCAAGCCTAAATTCGCGGCGTACATTTCACCTAAGAGTAAGATATTCAAGTTTTTAGATAAGAAAAACGTAGCAATCAATCCGATGATGATGCTGATGGCGAAAATAGGCATTTTAGAGACCCCGACACCTGAAAAGCTACCCATTCCCCATATCACAAAAGCGTGAATATCCTCTTTCAAGCTGAAAAACTTCATGATATCGGTAATAGAACCCGCCAGATATGCAATCATCAAGCCGATAATTATCAGCGTTGTCATGTTTTTCATTCGTGAACTGAACGCCAGCATGACGAAAAGCACAAGCACCGCACCGATGAAGGCAGCCAGACTGACGCCCACCGTTGACCACCAGCCAAACGATGATACAGCGGCACCCGATATCGCGCCGGTGAGAAGTATTACCATTCCCACGCCGAGACTAGCGCCGCTTGATATGCCTAGCATCGATGGGTCGGCGAGGGGGTTGCGGAACAAGGTCTGCATCAAAAGACCGGCAACAGCCAAGGCGGCACCAGCGAGAAGCGCTGTCAAAGCCTGTGGAAGTCTATAGTTGAAAATAATGACACTCAATGTTTTATCTGTGTTATCATGAAGTAACACTTTAAGTATATCATCGAACGGAACCATCACCGAACCAACGAAAAGATTCAGCATAAAAAGCACGATTCCGAGGACGATTATGCCTAAAATTCCAAATGTTATCCTTCTATTTTTCATCTTTCAATCTGTAAAAATAATGAGGTTTATAATCGTCTTCAACCAACTCCGGGTGGAAGGCATATACGAAATCTTTCAACAACAAATCCGGCTCGTATTCCGACTTCTCGAAATAGCCGCTTTCGCGTATGTCGCACACGATGACATTGCGGTTTTTATATGCTTTGAAATACGTATATAATTCATTCTCAACAGCTAAGCTCTCGTATGTAAACTTGTGGTTTGTCGAGTTCATCACGCGCCAGAAGTCGGCGTCACGTGCTTTGGAAAGCACTGTCTCAGCATCGACAGGCAGACTAGCAGTGGAGTTGTTGTCGCTCCAGATGTAATCGGCTCCCGCATCATGAAAAATCTGCGCTATGTAACTCGCTCCACCAGGAAGATACCACTGACCCTCAAATGGTAAATCAGAGAAAACTGTTGGACGGTTTTCAACATTTTGACATGTGTTTTTCAATGAATCATAACGGTTTACGATCTCGTCGAACCATTTCTCGGTGTCTTTTTCACGGCATGTGAGAAAACCAATCACTTTCAGCCATTCGGCGCGTCCGAGCGGATGGTTTTCAAGATAATCGGCAAACGGGAACATCACAGCACCGGTCAAATCACCGATTTCAGTCTTAGGAACAGTGGAATATGGTGTGTAAAGAATCACGTCAGGGTGGAGGTTTATCACGATTTCGGTCTTCAGACTCGTCTCAATGCCCACATCCTCAATCTTTTTTTCTGCCAAAAGTCGCTTGATCTCAATATTATCGGTGTAGTTGCTTTCAAGTATTCCTTTCACTCTCGAAATCTCGCCAAGTTCAAGAAACACTGACCATTGCGTCGATGAATAGGCTATCACATTTTGCACCGGAGTGCGAATCACAGCTTTGTTTGCAAGCTCATTTGGAAGCTCCAAAGAATCTGGATAGAGGTAAAACTCTCCCAAAGAATTTTCATTCCATGGATTTG
This sequence comes from uncultured Bacteroidales bacterium, assembly GCA_905233445.1. Lineage (GTDB taxonomy): Bacteria > Bacteroidota > Bacteroidia > Bacteroidales > F082 > Limimorpha. Next base: position 39,304 of record CAJOEP010000005.1, read on the forward strand.
AAATGTTTACGTAATATCCTGATTTATAATTGATTACATCAATGTAACTTGTATATTTCATCAAATTATCATTATCCACATTGGATTCCTTTTTCGTGTCATTGACATTGTCTGAACACGAAAATAGTATGCAAGCCATTGATAGACAGATAAATAACAATTTTCTCATCGCCGTTTAGTATTAATGAGTCTAATTTGCAAAAATAATAAATAAAATGTTTCGTTTTGTTAATAATTATTTATAAAAATCAGCTTTGATTTCGAAAATAATGTTTATCTTTGCAGATTAAAATTATGAATTATGGGAATATTCATGTTTCACAGGCGGGAGTTGCCTAAATTTAACTATATTCCGAGGTATTACAATCCGGAGAAAGAAGAGTTGGAGAAAAGAAAAGCCGCGATGGGCTTGGACTCCAATCTCACTGACAGTGAGAGACTTAGAGTCAAAATGAGGCAGAGATGGGGGAGAATTGGTGATGACGGTAAGGAAAAGAAAAAGTCATCGGTCGGCTCCATGCGCTACATCATTATCTTTGGATTTGCCGCAATTGCGATATATTTCATATTTTTCACCCCGTTGGTGGAGAATTTCATAACAATGTTCCTGCATCTAGGAGGTAAGTAGCTATGTCGTTGGATATCATCAAGTTGCTTCCCGATTCCGTAGCTAATCAGATAGCGGCGGGTGAGGTCATACAAAGACCTGCATCTGTCGTTAAGGAGCTGATAGAGAACGCGATAGATGCCGGCGCCACACAAATAGACTTGATTGTGAAAGATGCTGGACGCTCTCTAATCACCGTCATCGACAACGGCTGCGGAATGTCTGAAACCGACGCGCGACTCTGCTTCGAACGCCATGCTACCTCGAAAATAAAATGCGCCGATGACCTTTTCGCCATAAAAACCATGGGTTTCCGCGGAGAAGCACTCGCATCAATAGCAGCGGTGGCACAGGTAGAACTCACCACAAGACGCAAAGAAGACGAAGTGGGTACAAAAATCCGCATCGAGGGTTCTAAGGTTGTCGAGCAACTGCCAAAACCAATGTCGGTAGGCACGAATTTTACAGTTAAAAACCTGTTTTTCAACGTTCCGGCACGACGTAACTTCTTGAAATCCAATGAGGCAGAGCTCCGCCACATCAACGAGGAGTTTTTCCGAATCACAATAATGAATCCAGAAATAGGATTCACTTTTATAAGCAACGACAAGGAACAGTTTCATCTTTATCCGGGTACTTTAAAACAACGAATTGTCGGATTATTTGGGAAAGATTATGATGGTAAGTTGTTGCCAGTCAATCAGATAACAGAGTCAGTGACAATTGACGGTTTCATCGTGAAACCTGAGTTTTCAAAGAAAACAAGAGGTGAGCAGTATTTCTTCGTGAACCGCCGATTCATCAAGCACGCATATCTGCATCATGCGGTGGAGAACGCCTATAAGGAGCTCATTCCGCAGGACTGTTTTCCGGGATATTTCCTTGATATTCAAATAGATCCGAAAGAAATCGACATCAATATCCATCCGACAAAGACTGAAGTCAACTTCATCGACGTGAAACTGATTTACGCCATAATGCATTCTGCTGTGCGTAAAGCCATCGGGCAGAACAACTTAGCCCCGACTTTAGACTTCGAAATCAACCCGAACATGGGTATCGATTTCGGCGAGGCGAGTCGCATGGACAGACCGGTCATAACACCCAAAGTTGACTTCGACCCGACATTCAACCCCTTCAAAATCAATCCTATAAAGCACCAACAACAAAATTGGAGAATAGCGTACGATAACAGCGAAGATGTCGTGGCAAATCCTAATTTTGACAACAAAATCATTGAAAACGAGGTCGTTGAAGAAGAAACCAAGAGCTTGTTCATACAGCTTCAGAATTCATTCATCGTGACGACGGTGAAGTCGGGAATCCTCGTTGTCGATCAGCATCTGGCGCACGAAAGGATACTTTACGAGAAATATCTGAAAGAGATGGAAACGGAAGTAAAGGCATCGCAGCAGGAACTGTTTCCGCAACATATCTCATTGAATATCAATGATGCTTCGATTTTGAAAGAGCTTAAACCCGAGCTTGAGAAAATCGGTTTCCGCATCGAGGCGATGAACAACACCACATTTGTCATCAACGGAACGCCGGTCGATTGCAAGGGCAGCGATGCCGTCCCTATTATTGAGAAAATTTTAGAGGATTACAAGACGAATAGTTCTGGTAATCAATCAGATAGAAAGTTAAATTTAGCGCGTTCGCTGGCATCGCAGATGGCAGTGAAGGCGGGTCAGACACTGAATCCAGTGGAGATGCAGGACATCATCGACAGGCTTTTCGGCTGCGCGGTGTCAGAAGTCGCTCCGAATGGGAAAAAAATCTTCACGATAATCAGTGCTGACGATATAAAAACACGTTTAAACTAATGGACAATCAATTTAGGCCACAAGGATTTTCAATTTTACCGTTGGTAGTAAAAAACCTGTTGATAATCAACGGAATATTTTTCCTTGCCACCATAGCAATGGAATATGTCTGGCGTATCGACTTGTCGGATTATCTTGGATTGCACTACATCGGAGCATCAGATTTCAGGCCGTACCAGTTTGTGACATATATGTTCATGCACGGCAGCTTCGCGCATATTTTCTTCAATATGTTTGCCCTATGGATGTTCGGCAACAGCATTGAAAACGCATGGGGGCCTAAGCGTTTCCTGATATTTTACTTCGTATGCGGCATCGGAGCCGGTCTTACTCAGGAGCTTGTGCAGTACATCCAGCTGCATGATATCATTGCAAATTATCAGTATGTAAAAATTGGGGCCAGAAATATTCCTGTCGATGAGTATCTCAATATGCTGACCACCGTCGGCGCTTCCGGAGCTGTCTATGGCATCCTTCTCGCGTTCGGCATGATGTGGCCTAACTCGCGCATTTACATATACTTCGCCATTCCCGTAAAAGCCAAATGGTTTGTGATTATCTACGGACTCATCGAGCTGTTCTCGGGCTTCTCGTCGGCCGACAACGTGGCTCATTTCGCTCACGTTGGCGGCATGGTGTTTGGACTCGCGTTGATATTGTATTGGAGATATAAGGAGGGCTTATGGCATCCTAATCTAAACATAAAATTCAACAAAGACAAGGTGTTTGGCGGCCGGCCGAAGACGGACTGGGACTACAACAAAGAACGCCGCGATGACGAAAAAAGGACGGATGAAATCCTTGAAAAAATCAGCAAAGGCGGCTATAACAGCCTGACTGAAGAAGAAAAGGAGTTTTTGTTTAAACAAAGCAAGAAAAACTGATGAATTTCAAGCTTTCATCGGAGTTTAAGCCCACTGGCGACCAGCCTCAGGCCATCGAACAGCTGAAAAACGGCATCATGGCAGGGGAGAGGTACCAGACTCTGATGGGCGTGACAGGTTCCGGAAAGACGTTCACAATAGCCAATATGCTCGCGGAACTGAACCGTCCCGCACTGATATTGAGCCATAACAAGACTTTGGCAGCACAGCTTTACAGCGAATTCAAGCAGTTTTTTCCCGAAAACAAGGTCGAATATTTCGTTTCTTACTACGATTATTACCAACCAGAAGCTTTTATACCGCAGACAAATACATATATCGAAAAGGATTTGTCTATCAACGACGAGATTGACAGGTTGCGTTTGAGCACTACTTCGGCATTGCTTTCAGGCAGGCGAGATGTGATTGTTGTATCTTCAGTATCATGTATTTACGGTATAGGAAATCCTGAAGATTTTAGCAAGAATGTAATCAACATCGAAATAGGACAGAAAATCCGGCGCGACGACCTTCTATTTCAGTTGACCAACGCGTTATATAACAGGAATGACATAGAGTTTACCCGAGGCCGTTTTCGAGTGAAAGGTGACACTGTTGACGTTTTCCCAGCTTATTCGGATACTCCTTTCCGAATTATTTTTTGGGATGACGAGATTGAAGAACTGGAGTCGTTCGACCATATAAACGGCACAAGACTTGAGAGTTTGCAGAGTGTGACCCTGTTTCCGGCAAATATTTTCGTCACTTCTAAAGAGAAGATAAAACAGGCGACAGAAGAGATACTGCTCGACATGTTCAAACAGGCTGAATATTTTCGCGAAATCGGAAAATTTGTCGATGCGAAACGTCTGGAAGACCGTGTAAACCATGATGTTGAGATGATTCGCGAACTCGGTTATTGCTCTGGAATAGAGAACTATTCGCGCTATTTCGACGGTCGTGCCGCCGGCACGCGCCCGTTCTGCCTTCTGGACTTCTTCCCCGACGATTTTATCACTATAATCGACGAAAGCCATGTTACAGTGTCGCAGATTCGTGGAATGTACGGAGGCGACCGCTCGCGAAAACAAACATTGGTGGAATACGGCTTCAGATTGCCATCGGCACTCGATAACCGCCCATTGAAATTCGATGAGTTTGAAGCACTTACGGGACAGACGATATATGTCAGCGCTACGCCTGGCGACTACGAGATGCAACAGACTCAAGGCGTTTACGTCGAACAGCTCATCCGCCCGACTGGCTTGCTTGACCCGGTAATCGAAGTGCGTCCTTGCACCAACCAAGTTGACGACCTCGTTGATGAGATAATCCGCGTGATCGCCCGCAAACAACGCATCCTGGTCACCACCCTGACAAAACGAATGGCCGAGGAGTTGACAAACTATCTTAATAACCTGAATATCAGTACTAGATACGTGCATTCCGATGTTGACACCTTGGACCGCGTGGAAATCATGATGGGTCTGAGAAGGGGAGACTTCGACGTTTTGGTTGGCGTCAACTTGCTCCGTGAAGGTTTGGATTTACCAGAGGTTCAATTAGTTGCGATTTTGGATGCCGACAAGGAAGGCTTCCTTCGTTCAGAGCGCTCATTGACCCAAACGGCAGGCCGTGCCGCCCGCAACGCTAACAGCAAAGTAATAATGTACGCCGACAAAATCACTGACTCGATGCGCAAAACAATCGACGAGACACAAAGACGGCGCGAGAAACAGATGGCATACAACATTGAACATGACATAGTACCAAAGACCATCATCAAGCCGCTCGACACAGCATGGACCGACACCATCAGCTCGCACAAACCTGTTGATTATGAAAGGACTGAAGAACATGTGCGAGCCGTTGCAGAAGAAAAAACCGCCGTATATCGTTCTCCAAAAGACATAAAAAAAGCTATTCAGGATGCCAAGAAAGATATGGAGAAATCCGTTAAAGAACTTGACTTCATGAACGCTGCCAAATATCGCGACATAATCGTCGCATTAGAAGAAAAATTGAATAAATTCAAATGATTATGAATACATTAGCAGTACCATTTTTCGCAACTGACGCAGTGTGGGGCGTCATGATACAATTGGGTATCATAGCAGTTGGACTTTTAGCCGGAAACATTGTGCGAACCAAAGTGTCATTTATGCAGAAAAGTTTAATCCCGTCTGCATTGATTGGAGGTGCTTTGATATTGATTTTCAAGGCGATATACACAGATTTGTTTGGTTGGCAAGACCTGATAAACAAGACCTTCATGGAAATCATAACATATCATGCCTTAGGTCTTGGTTTTGTGGCATTGGCATTGAAAAACAACAAAGTCGAGTCGAAATCAAGCACAATGAAGGTGATTGAGACAGGAACTTTGACAGCAAGCACTTACATCATTCAAGGCATTGTGGGTCTGTTAGTTACGATACCAATGTTCTATTTCGGAAAGAAGATTTTCTACGCCGCAGGCTTGCTTCTCCCGATGGGTTACGGCCAGGGGCCGGGACAGGCTCTGAATTTCGGCACGATTTATATGGATAGAGCCGCTGAGCAGGATATCATTTTCCCGGGAAAAGACTTCGGATTGTCAATAGCTGCCATGGGTTTCATCATCGGCTGTGTGGTCGGTGTGGTTTATCTTAATATTTTGAAAAAGAAAGGTAAAATCAAGATTTCTGAGATCCGCGAGAAGCAGATGAACAAACTCAGCGACTACGAAGGTGACAACGAAATCCCTGATACAGAATCAGTTGACAAGCTCTCAATACAGATTGGTCTTGTACTTTTCACATATCTTTTGGTCTATCTTTTCAACCATTTTCTGCAGACCTTAGACTTGGGAAACTTCGGTGAAAAGACCCTGATGCCATTGATGTGGGGCTTCAACTTCCTGCTTGGCACACTGTTTGGCATCATGATTAAAGGCATTATTAAAGTCTTGAGAAAGAGACAAATCATGAAACGCGAGTACATCAACAACTACCTTTTGAACCGTATCAGCGGCTTCTTCTTCGACATCATGATTGTGGCAGGCACAGCTGCTATAAACTTCAGTGAATTCAAGGGTTTTGCAATACCATACATCCTCGTTTGCGGTCTCGGTGCAATTGCAACGTTCTGGTTTGTGCTGAAAGTGAGCAAACACCTCTATCCGAACTACACCTACGAAGGCTTTTTCAGCATGTTCGGCATGCTCACCGGCACCGCTTCCAACGGTATGATTCTCCTTCGTGAAATCGACCCGAAGTTTGAGACTCCTGCGGCAAACAACCTTGTTTTACAGTCACTTCCGGCTGTCGCACTCGGCTTCCCAGTGCTGCTTTTGGTTAGCTACGCACCGCAAGGCTTCAATCAGGCAGTCATCACTTTGGGAATTTTGATTGTCGTTTTTATCATCTTCAATCTGTTCATGTTCAGAAAGAAAATATTTCGAAAGAATAAATAAAAGATTATTGGTGCCATTTGCAGAAATTATAAGTACCTCTCGCAGAATTACGACTTACCACAGGGTACTGAGAGTAATTCGAGAGAGGTACTTATAATTTCCATTAAATTTTCATTATTTTTTTGTTTTTTATTTAAAAAAATATATTATATTTGCTGACTTGATAAAGGTGAATCCGCCTTTGTCTAGTATTGTTATTTAACTCGTTGATAAAGAATAATTTATATTATATATGAGCGAAGGATTATATTCAATGGAAGCTAAGGATTTTGACAAAACCTTAGACTTGACGAAAATTAAGCCGTATGGCGACACGATGAACGATGGCAAGACCCAGCTGAGTTTCACATTACCGGTGCCATGCGGCGCAGAAGCTGTTGAGGCAGCGAAACAACTCCTCAAAACTATGGGTTTTGAAAATCCTATCGTAGTGTATTACAAAGAGTTGACACCTGGATTCACCTTCTTTAACTGCTACGGAAGCTGCACACATACCGTCAACTACAGTACGATTTACGTTCCGAAGGTCGAGTCGAACACCATGGATATGTACGAGACCGACCAGTATATCAAGGAAAACATCGGACGTAAGATCGTCATCGTTGGCGCTTCAACAGGCACCGACGCTCACACCGTGGGCATCGACGCTATCATGAACATGAAAGGCTACGCGGGCCACTACGGACTTGAGCGATACGAGATGATAGAGGCTTACAACCTCGGTTCGCAGGTGCCAAATGAGGAATTCATTGCTAAAGGCGTTGAGCTGCATGCCGATGCATTACTAGTCTCGCAGACTGTTACCCAGAAAGACGTTCACATCCACAATATGACTAACTTCATCGAGTTGATGGAGGCTGAAGGCTTACGTGACAAGATGATCTGCTGCTGCGGTGGCGCCCGTATCACGCACGAATTGGCCAAGGAACTCGGTTTCGACGCTGGTTTCGGAATGAACACCTACGCTGATGACGTCGCTTCCTTTGTGGTTCAAGAAATGGTAAAACGTGGAATGAAATAGCCATTAGCTATTAGCCGTTAGCCATTAGTCGTCATTTCGACCGAAGCGAAGCGGAGTGGAGAAATCTCAAATAAAAAAAAGAAACAAATTAACAATTAAATATTTCAGAATATGGATAAAAATGAAATGAGAGAAGTTATCGCCAAAAGAGCAGCAAAAGAGCTGCATGACGGCGATGTAGTGAACCTTGGTATCGGTATCCCAACTTTGATTCCTAACTACCTTCCAAAGGGCGTGTCAGTGACACTGCAGACTGAGAACGGCGCTATGGGCATGGGACCAACTCCTGAAGAGGGCAAGGAAGACAAGAACCTCATCAACGCCGGCGGCGGTTTCATCACCTTGACACCAGGCGCTTGCACTTTCGATTCAGCAACATCATTCGCAATCATCCGCGGCGGTCACGTCAACGTGTCGTTCCTCGGCGCATTGCAGGTCGATGAGAAGGGCAACCTCGCCAACTGGATCATCCCGGGCAAGATGGCCCCAGGCATGGGTGGCGCTATGGACCTCGTGGTCGGTGCAAAACGCGTTATCCTCACCATGGAACACACACAGAAAGGTGCTCCGAAGATCTTGAAGGAATGCACACTGCCTCTCACAGCAGCAGGTCAGGTTAACATGATCATCACTGAGATGGGTGTGATGGAAATCACAAAAGAGGGCATCGTCCTCACAGAGATCCATCCTGAATTCACAGTCGAACAGGTGCAGGAAGCAACAGAGGCTAAGCTCATCATCAGCCCGAACCTCAAATCAATGATTGATTAGTTACCAGTTACCAGTTGACAGTTACCAGTTAACAAGAACTGCAAACTGCCAACTGGCAACTTCAAACTGAATAAAATGGAATACAAATTCTTAATAAGCGAAAACAGGGAAGACGGTATCTGCATCATGACGGTGTCGGCTCCTAAATCGTTGAATGCTCTGAATTCGACGGTTTTGAAGGAAATCGACAACTTTGTGAGCAACCTCGACACGAAGAAGACTCGCGTTCTCATCATCACTGGTGACGGCGAGAAATCGTTCGTGGCTGGCGCAGATATCTCCGAGATGGTGCATCTCTACGAGAAAGAAGGCTACGAGTTCAGTAAACTCGGCGCCATCGCTTTCCGTAAGATTGAGCTGCTCCCGATACCGGTCATCGCTGCTGTCAACGGATTCTGCCTCGGCGGTGGTTGCGAGCTCGCAATGGCTTGTGACTTCCGTTACGCCTCAAGCAACGCCAAGTTCGGTCAGCCTGAGGTGGGACTGGGCATCACACCTGGTTTCAGCGGCACATACCGTCTGGCGAAACTCATCGGACAAGGCTATGCCAAGGAGATGATATACACCGGCAAGGCTATCCGTGCAGACGAAGCATTGCGTATCGGCTTGGTGAACGCCGTTTACGAGCCGGAAGTTCTGATGGAAAAAGTCATCGAGACAGCCCAGAAGATCGTGGCTAACGCTCCTTTGGCTATCAAATATGCTAAGGAATGCATCAACGAGAGCTACGACATGGTTGCTGCCGACGCCATCGAACTGGAAAACCGCAACTTCGGAAAATGCTTTGCAACAGAAGATCAGAAAGAAGGCATGACAGCGTTTCTTAATAAAGGAAAACCGAGCTTTCAGGGTCGCTAACGGCGCACTACGCGCGCCTGTATTTAGCGCCCTGTGGGCGGAAATTTAACAAATTTGATTCAAATTAAACTATAAAAAGATTTGAAAAATTCGAATAAAATTTGAAAAATTTCTCGCCGAAGGCGACAAAAAGAAAAAAGGAATAACAAATTATAAATAAAAGTAACATGAAAGTATTCGTTATCGGAACAGGAACCATGGCAAAAGGCATCGTGAAGGCTTTCGCAGCTAAGATGCCAGTCGTCATGAAGAGCAGAACTCAGGCCAGCATTGACAAGGCTATGGGTTCAATCGCGAAAGGTTATGCCAAACTCGTTGAGAAAGGCAAGATGACTCAAGAGGGCGTTGACGCTCTTTTGAAGAACATCACAACCACCACCGACTACGCCACATTCAAAGACGCCGACCTCGTCATCGAGGCTGCATCAGAAGATATGGCTCTTAAGAAAGAGGTGTTCACTGAACTCGACAAGATCTGCAAGCCGGAAGCAATCTTCGCAACAAACTCATCATCATTGTCAATCACCGAAATTGCTGCCTGCACAACACGTCCTGCACAGTTCATCGGCATGCACTTCTTCAACCCGGCCGACAGAATGGCATTGGTGGAAGTCATCAAGGGACAGCTCACAAGCGACGAAGTGACAAAATGCATTGTTGACCTCTCGACATCAATCGGCAAACAGCCGGTCGAGGTGAAAGAAGCCCCAGGTTTCGTCGTCAACCGCATCCTCATCCCAATGATCAACGAGGCTGTCGGTATCTTGGCCGACGGTATCGCATCAGCAGAGGACATCGACAAGTGCATGATGCTTGGCGCCAACCATCCAATGGGACCTCTCGCATTGGCCGACCTCATCGGAAACGATGTCAACCTCGCCATCATGGAGGTGCTTTACAACGAATTCGGTGATCCTAAGTACCGTCCACATCCACTTTTGAGAAAGATGGTGCGCGCCGGATTGCTCGGTAGAAAAACTGGAGAAGGATTTTATAAGTATTAAATAACAGAAGTAAGAAGCAAGAAGTAAGAAGTAAGAAGAGAATTTTAGAAGATTAGAATGGCGACTAAATCATATAAGGAGTTAATTGTCTGGCAGAAGGCACATTCTTTTGTCTTGACAGTTTATTCATTATCTGAAAAGTTTCCAAAAAGCGAGTTATACGGACTGACATCTCAATTCAGAAGAGCTGCTGTTTCGATAGCTGCTAATATCGCTGAAGGTTATGTTAAAAAATCACCATCAGATAAAATAAGATTCTTTAATATCTCTCAAGGATCATTGGAAGAATGTAGTTATTATATAGTTTTATCGAAAGATTTGAACTATATAACAGAGGAACAATCCGTGACTCTTGATAAATTATTAGGAGAAACAGAAAGAATTCTGAATACCTATATTACAGAAATCCAATCATCAATTTAATCGTTAACAAATATTCTTACTTCTTGCTTCTAACTTCTAAATTCTAAATTAATTGAAATGGATTTTAGCTATTCAAAGACAGAAGAATTGTTCCTGCAGATGATCAGATCGTTTGCAGAGAACGAGGTCAAGCCTTTGGCAGCCGAAGTTGACGAGACAGAACGTTTCCCTATGGAGACCGTCAAGAAGATGGCGAAATTAGGTTTGATGGGCATCCCGGTACCAAGACAGTACGGCGGAGCCGGCGGATCAGTGCAGATGTACATCATGGCTGTTGAGGAGCTCTCAAGAGTGTGCGCCACTACAGGCGTTATCCTTTCAGCCCACACATCATTGTGCATGGCACCTATCCTCGAAAACGGAACAGAGGAACAGAAGATGAAATATTTGCCGAAGCTCGCATCAGGCGAATGGATCGGCGCTTTCGGTCTTACCGAGCCTAACGCCGGTACCGACGCTGCCATGCAGCAGACAATGGCTGTGGACGCTGGCGACAAATACATCCTCAACGGTTCGAAGATTTTCATCACCAACGCAGCATACGCCGACGTATTCATCGTCATGGCAATGACCGACAAGAGCAAAGGCACCAAGGGCATCTCGGCATTCATAGTTGAGAAAGGCTTCAAGGGCTTCAGCATCGGTAAGAAAGAGTTGAAGATGGGTATCCGCGGCAGCGCGACCTGCGAGTTGATTTTCGAAAACTGCGAAGTGCCGAAGGAAAACCTCCTCGGACCTCTCGGAAAAGGCTTCAACATCGCTATGAAGACCCTCGACGGTGGCCGTATCGGTATTGCTTCACAGGCTCTCGGCATCGCTCAAGGCGCTATGGATGAGACAGTGAAATACACCAAGGAACGTAAGCAGTTCGGCAAGGCTATCGCCCAGTTCCAGAACACCCAGTTCCAGATGGCCGACCTCAAGACAAAGGTCGAGGCAGCCCGTTTGCTCGTCAGAAGTGCGGCATGGAAGAAAGACAAAGGTCTCCCATACTCGGCAGATGCAGCAATGGCAAAACTCTTCGCAGCTGAGACAGCAATGGAAGTGACTACAAAGGCAGTCCAGTTCCACGGCGGCTACGGCTACACACGTGAATATCCGGTCGAACGCATGATGCGCGACGCCAAGATTACCGAGATCTACGAAGGTACATCAGAGGTTCAGAGAATGGTTATCGCTGGTCATTTATTTAAATAGGAGGGAAGGATTATGAATATTATAGTTTGTATTAAGCAAGTACCTGATACTACCGAAATCAAAATCGATCCGGTAAAGAACACCCTTATCCGTGAAGGCGTTCCGAGCATCATGAACCCGGACGACAAGGGCGGTCTCGAACTCGCACTCCAGATGAAAGACAAATACGGCGCTAACGTCACCGTTATCACAATGGGACCTCCACAAGCCGACCTCATCCTGAGAGAAGCTTTCGCTATGGGCGTTGACAGAGCTATCTTATTGAGCGACAGAAAGTTCGCTGGTGCAGATACTCTTGCAACATCATACGCATTAGCAGGCGCCATCAAGACTTTGGACTATGACCTCATCATCGCCGGCCGTCAGGCTATCGACGGTGACACTGCACAGGTCGGTCCTGAGATGGCTGAACACCTCGGATTACCACAGGTTTCATACGTCATCGACGCTGAACGCAAGGAAAACGGCAACTTCATCGTGAAGAAAGAAAACGAAGACAGCGTGCAGACTCTCGAAGTCGAAGGCAAGTGCGTCCTCACAGTGTTGGCATCAGCATTCGAGGCTCGTTACATGACAGTAGCCGGCATCGTTGACGCTTACAATAAAGAAGTTGAAGTTTGGGGCGCCGACAAACTCGATGTCGACGAGAACAAACTTGGTCTGAAAGGCTCACCAACAAAGGTGTGGCAGTCATTCCCAAAACAGCTCAAGGCTCCGGGCGAAGTGTTCGAAGTCAGCGAAGAAGAAGCTGTGGAAATCATCGTTAAGAAACTTAAAGAAAAACATTTAATCTAAAAGTAAAGCCATGGATATCAAAGATTACAAAAACGTTTATGTGTTCGCAGAACAGCGCGGAGGTATGATTCAATCCGTAGCTTACGAACTTTTAGGTAAGGCTCGCGACTTGGCCGACGCTCTCGGCGAGAAAGTCGTGGCAATGTTACTCGGTCATAATGTCAAAGACCAGGCTCAAAGCCTCATCGAGATGGGTGCTGACGAAGTGCTCGTCGCCGACTGCCCTGAGCTCAAGGATTACTTGACAGAGCAGTACTCACAGGTTGTGTATCAGATGATTACAGCCGGCTGCCCAAGCATCGTGCTTTACGGCGCAACAACCATCGGCCGTGACCTCGCACCACGTATCGCTTCACGTTTGAAGACCGGTCTGACAGCAGACTGCACCAAGCTTGAAATCGGTATCGTCGAGGAGACTGGCGAGAAACAGTTCCGCTCGACACGTCCAGCTTTCGGCGGCAACCTGATGGCTACCATTCTTTGCCCTAACACACGTCCTCAGATGTCGACAGTGCGTCCTGGCGTGATGCAGAAACGCGTCCGTGAGGCTGGCAGAAAAGGCACTATCACAATGTTTGCTCCTAAATTCGACACAAGCAAGTTCAAAGTGAAAGTCATCGAGACCAAGATGAACTGCAAGTGCGCTGACGACATCGCCGATGCCAAGATTTTGGTGTCAGGAGGCCGTGGCGTCCACGACAAGGAAGGCTTCAACAAGCTTCAGGCTTTGGCCGACGTTCTTGGCGGCATGGTGTCGTCATCACGCGCCATGGTTGACGCAGGCATCATGGATCACTGCTTCCAGGTGGGTCAGACAGGTAAGACCGTCCGCCCGAACCTTTACATGGCATGCGGTATCTCAGGCGCCATCCAGCACCTCGCAGGTATGGAGGAGTCAGACTTCATCATCGCCATCAACAAGGACAAATATGCTCCTATTTTCAGCGCAGCTGACCTCGGCATCGTCGGCGACCTGCACAAGATTGTCCCGATGTTGACAGAGAGACTGAAGAAAGATGTGGAAAAATAATCCCTTAGAGACGTTTCCTGAAACGTCTCAAACCTGAAACATTATTGTTTCGCTCATAAAATTCCCGGTGGAAGTGATTCTGCCGGGAATTTTTTTATTTAAATAATTTTTTCTTAAATCATTTGCACAATCCAAAAAATTCGTATCTTTGCAGCGGGTAAGTCTTATACGACCAGCTCCTGTCGAACTCCCCCAGGGCCGGAAGGCAGCAAGGGTAGATGGTAGAGCGGTGCGATATAAGTAGCTTACCCTTTTTTGTCTGAAATGATACTCGAACCGACATACACAGGCAAACAGTTTTGGCTTACAACAGTCATATCGGGATTGTTGTTAAGTGTCTTTATGTCAATAGTTTACATCGTATTCTACGAGCGCCTGTATGTCGAGTCATCATACCTTTTCTCAATAATTTATCTTATTCCGTTCGTTTGGCTCAGCATCACTCTGGCCATCTTTAAAAACAAATTCGTTTGGAAAGAATTCCCCTTCGGTAAAGCATTCCTGATGAGTTTTTTAAGCGGAATAATCGGTTCAATACTGTTCAGCGGCGTAATTTATGTGTTTTACGCATACTTTGGAATGGAAAGCAGAATCAGCCTTTACGAAAACGGTCGCCTGATGCGTGAGCTTTTCTCACCCATAGCAACAGCTGTGTCAATGCTGATAATAAATGTGATACTCATTCTTATTTATTCGTTAATTATTGCTATCTTTGCACGAAAAAAAGTTTGAAATGGATATATCTGTCATCATACCTTTATTAAATGAAGAGGAGTCTTTGCCTGAACTCGAGGCTTGGATTCGCCGAGTCATGAATGAGAACAATTACTCATACGAGATTGTTTTTGTCGACGACGGCAGCACCGACGGCTCTTGGCACTGCATCCAAAAGCTGAAGGAAAACAACCCTAATATCCATGCAATCCGCTTCCGCAGAAACTATGGCAAGTCGGCGGCACTCAACGAAGGATTCAAGATTGCTCAAGGCAATGTAGTCATCACTATGGATGCCGACCTTCAGGATAGCCCTGATGAGATACCGGAACTCTTCAACATGATTGAGAAAGACGGTTACGACCTCGTAAGTGGCTGGAAGAAAGTGCGTTACGACTCAAAAGTGGCAAAAAACATCCCCTCTAAGTTCTACAACTGGTCGACTCGCCGCATGACTGGCATCAAACTTCATGACTTCAACTGCGGACTCAAGGCTTACCGCAACGAAGTGGTGAAAAGCATCGAGATTTACGGCGAGATGCATCGTTACATCCCTGTCATAGCAAAAGCTGCCGGATTTACTCACATAGGGGAGAAGGTGGTGCATCATCAGAAACGTAAATTCGGAGCCTCGAAATTTGGCATGAGCCGATTCTTAAGAGGTTACCTCGATTTGCTAACCATAACATTCATCTCAAAGTTCGGGAAACGCCCTATGCACCTCTTCGGAGGCTTAGGCTCACTGATGTTCCTTGCAGGTTTCATAATCGGTATCATATTGGTTGTCAAGAAGTTCGCTTATCATGCGTACGGCATGACCAACCGCCCGCTGTTCTACCTAGCACTTGTCTGCATCATCGTCGGCGTACAACTTTTCCTTACTGGATTCCTCGCGGAACTCATCCAGTCGTCATCGTCGAAACAAAAGGTTTACGGAATCGCAGAAAAAATATAACCAGTTACCAGTTGACAGTTGGCAGTTTTTAGTAGTTTAACTGGAAACTGGTAACTGCTAACTGCAAATTGCCAACTGCAAACTTTTAATATCTGTCATACGGGTCATCATACGGCTCGTCGAAGCTTTCATCTTCGTAAAATTCTTCCTCATCCTCGCCAAAGATGTCTTCCTCGTCCTCAGCAAACATGTTTTCGCCTTCTTCCCAGTCGAAGTCCTCTTCAAGCTTGCTCTCGTCAAACTCGTCAATGTCGTTCATCTCATTCATGAAGTCGCGCAACTCCTCGTCACTCATCTCATCGAGGTTGGCTGTCAATAACTTGTTGTCGCGTGACGATGCCCTTAATTCCTTCAAAACCTCTGGTGAAATATAAAAATCATCAATGTTATCCTGACAATATTTTATATATTTAGGGTCTTTTTCAAATACCTCAGCCAAAGTTTCACCCTCATATTTACCAAAAGTGAAAATAGAGTCAATGTCGTAAAATTTCATATCTTTTAAATTTTGAATCTTTAAATCTTAAATCATAAATGCCAATTGCAAATATAACACTTTTTTCTGAAATGTCAACAGTTTCTTTATTTTTTGAAACAAAAATAAACCGCCAGCACCATAAAGCCAAATCCAATCACATGATTCCAGCTGAAAGTGCCCATTTTGAACACTTTAATAGTGATAATCATGAACACAATAAGACTGATAACTTCCTGAATCACTTTGAGTTGCACAAGACTAAAAGGTCCGCCGTTGACCTCTGAGCCGATGCGGTTGGCCGGTACCATAAAAGAATATTCCAAAAGAGCAACACCCCAACTTGCTAAAATGATGAGTATCAATGGCCAATCCTTAAGAATACCCATATCCGTCAATTTCAGATTGCCATACCATGCAAAAGTCATGAAAATGTTCGAGATGACTAAAAACAAAATAGTATAAAGTGTTTTCATTATTAATAAAATTGGGTTGCAAAATTAAGAAAATCCTGTTAATCTTGTTAATAATGTTAAAAAAATAACAAAAAATCACTATCTTTGCAAAAAATATCGCGATATGATTTCAATTGAAAATATAATTCGGTCTTCAATCGATGTCAAGCAATTGATTCTCAATGATAAAGCTCTCATAAAAGGAATCAACGACGCTGCTATGATGTGTGTCGAGTCGCTGAAAAACGGGGGAAAGATTCATTTCTGCGGCAATGGAGGCAGTGCTTCCGATGCCCAGCATCTAGCAGCCGAGCTTAGTGGACGTTTTTATTACGACCGTCCGCCGCTTAATTCAGAGGCGCTGCATGTCAACACGAGCTATCTCACTGCCGTCGCAAATGACTATTCCTATGACATGATATATGCCCGCATGCTTCAAGCTTCAGCAAAAAAAGGAGATGTCATGGTTGGTATAAGCACTTCAGGTAATTCAGCTAACATATTGAAAGCCATCGAGGTAGCCAAAGAAATCGGTGTCAAGACGATTGGCATGACAGGAGAGAAGGGCGGCAAAATGGCCTGCTGCTGCGACATTTTACTGAATGTTCCAAGCAACTGCACACCTCGCATCCAAGAGTCTCATATCATGATTGGCCATATCATCTGTGAAATCATCGAAGCAACAATGTTCCCGAGGTAATCATGGACTGGAAACGCTTAATCGACAAATCATGGACACTGTTCCTCGACCGTGACGGCGTTATCAACGTTCGCCTAATCGATGATTATGTCAAGAATATCAATGAGTTTGAGTTCATACCTGGTGTTTTGGACGCTTTTAAGATATTTTCCGGGAAATTTGGAAGAATCATCATAGTTACCAATCAACAAGGAGTAGGGAAAGGTCTAATGACACTCGATGATGTCAATAAAGTGCATGATTATATGCTGAAAGAGATCGAAAATCAAAAGGGTAGGGTTGACAAGATATATGTCTGTCCGCAACTGAAATCCGACCCCGACAATTTCCGCAAGCCAAGTCCACGAATGGCATTTATGGCACAACATGATTTTCCGGAAATCGACTTTGAAAAATCCATCATGATCGGAGACTCAAATTCAGATATGGAATTCGGACGAAATGCCGGAATGTTTACAATATTAATAGGTGATGAACCTGTTAAATGCAAGCCGAATAGCAAATTTGAATCACTTTTTAGTTTTGCAAAAATATTAAAGTAATACTTTAATTTATATATATTAAAATATTTATAATCAATATTATATGTCCACATTGATATTGTCTGTTTTTGTTATATACACCATCCTGATTCTGGTGATAGCCCATCTTACTTCGCGAAAATCGACGAATGAGACGTTCTTTACCGGAAATCGCAAATCACCTTGGTTTGTGGTGGCTTATGGCATGATTGGTGCATCACTGTCAGGGGTAACTTTCATGTCGGTGCCAGGCAATGTCTATACCAGCCAATTCACTTATTTCGGCATAGTGCTCGGCTATATCATTGGTTACGCCGTGATTGCGCTCGTTTTGCTGCCTCTATATTACAAACTCAATCTGACCTCGATTTATACGTATCTCGAGATGCGCTTCGGAAAACACTCCGAAAAGACAGGAGCAGCGTTTTTCATTATTTCACGTTTGCTGGGGTCAGCATTGCGTATGTATCTGGTAGTCTTCGTGTTATATGAGTTTGTATTCAAATCATGGGGCATACCGTTCTGGGTGCCGGCAGTCATATTTATAGCATTGATTCTGGTTTATACATTTAAAGGTGGAATAAAAACCGTTGTTTGGACCGACACCCTGCAGACTACATTCCTGCTACTTGCTGCGATAATTACTGTGGTTTGCATACTTAAAGAACTGAATATCTCAATACCCGACCTGCTGAAAGCATCATCAGATCAAGGTTATACGAAACTTTTTGAAACAGATCCCAATCATAGCCGTTTCTGGCTGAAACAGATTCTCAGTGGTGCATTCATCACCATTGTGATGACCGGACTCGACCAGGATATGATGCAGAAAAACATGACATGCAAGAGTCTTCGCGACGCCCAGAAAAACGTGATGACTTCAAGCATCCTGTTCATCTTTGTGAACATCATTTTCCTCTGTCTTGGCGCATCTCTTATTTATTATGCTCAACAGACTGGTTTCCAATTGCCTACAAACGAAAGTGGAGTAGTGGTCAACGATAAGATTTTCCCTGCTATCGCATTCAGTTTCAGCAAGTTCACAAGCATCGTATTCGTCATCGGACTTGTCGCGGCAGGCTATTCATCGGCCGACGGCACACTGACGGCACTTACCACAACTTTTTGCTATAATTTCCTTGATTTCGGAAACAGAAACGACATCACAGAAGCCGACAAACTCAAAAAGAGAAAGTTGATACATGTCTTATTTGCAATAGTTTACTTGTTGATAATCATTGCATTCAGGCCTTTCCACAACCAGTCGCTTATCGATAAGGTGTTTGAAATAGCTGGTTACACCTATGGACCGTTGCTTGGACTGTATTCGTTCGGTTTGTTTATAAAAAACCGCAAGCCTGTCGATAAATTTGTGCCATATATCGCAATAGCGTCGCCAATTTTGAGTTATATACTTAATTTGTATTCGACACAATTGCTCAACGGATATAAATTTGGTTTTGAAATATTGATTATCAATGGGTTAATCACATTTACAGCGTTGCTTATGTCATCAAAAAAAACGAAAATAAAAACAGAAATCATATGAAAAAATTATTCTTATTCTTGTCATTGTTAGCATCTTTAAGCCTTGAAGCTCAATTTGTTACAACTTTTGCAAAAAATGCCAGCGAGTCACAGTCCGAAGGCATGATGTATTATCTGCCAAGAAATGTCATAAGATTGGAATTCACCATAGAAGAGACGGATTCATTCATCGGACCTTACGCCGAATTTGCCTCACAGTTGCTTGGCACAAATGACTATATCAAAGAGAGTAAATCTGAATATGTTGTAAAAAACATTGATATTCAAACATTTACAGAAACAGACCCAAGTGCTGTCTATTATATTTTTCAAGATGAAAAAAGCAAGGAGCCTATGCCAAATATCATAGTCAGCGACAATGGAGTGATTCTTGCAGTGGGATACGACAGTTTTCCTCAAAAATATCACGTCTGTAATAACACATTGATTAAGAATAACTTAGAAACAATTGAAAGGGTAGAGGTTTCGTTTATTGAAATCCCAGACAGTGAAGTTGAGATTGATGATGAAGAAGATGATGATGAGGGCGGAGGCAATAAAAAACCACGACCAATTACTAAAGAAGACAAGGCAAAGGTAGCATTGGATAAGATTACCAATATCAGAAACGCTTATTTTGATTTGATTTCCGGCAATCAAGAGATTGCTTCAGGTGAAATCATAAAATGTATGGTTGAACAAATGAAAAACCTTGAAAATGAATACGTTAGCTTGTTTAAAGGTAAGACACAACGATACACTTATAAAAAAGTGGTTTATGTAACTCCTGAAAGCAATCAAACAAATGCATCATTATCAATAGCTAAATTCTCAAAAAATGAAGGTTTCGGAGATGCATCAGGTAAAGGTGAAACTGTTAAAATACAGTTTGAAAGACAGAATTCATTGGAAAATATCGACCGTATGAGCGAAGAAGCTATGAATACAGCACAAGTCAGCAAGCTTTTCTACAGAGTCCCGGCAAGCTCACAAGTAAAAGTCCTCATAGGCAGCAACGTCATAGCCG
Organism: uncultured Bacteroidales bacterium; assembly: GCA_905233445.1. GTDB lineage: Bacteria > Bacteroidota > Bacteroidia > Bacteroidales > F082 > Limimorpha. Next base: position 59,527 of record CAJOEP010000005.1, read on the forward strand.
AAAGCACTCTGCTTGTCAATCAGTTTGGTTATATAAAAGTCATTTCTGCAAAAAACAACAAGATATTATTTAACCCTAAAACAGGTCAAATAATATCAATGTTGAAGTGATTAGAAAGGAAGGTCATCGCCATTATCCGATGCAAAATAATCATCGTTCATTGGTGGTAACGGCTGCTGAGATACCGGTTGTTGCATCTCTGGCTGGTCAAGGTCAAATCTGAATGCTCTAACATCTGTGTACCATTTACCATTGAATTCACGCGACTCGATGCTGATTTGCGCTTTAATAGTCTGACCGACAAAGAAACCATTTGCTTCGTTGACACGTTCGTTCCAGCAAATCAAACATATCTTTTTAGGATACTGCTCAATAGTTTCAATTATCAATTCCTGTTTCTTCCAAGGCCCACGCGGGGAACTTCCTTCAATTAATGTACCTAATTGTACGACTTTACCAACTAATTCCATATATTTAATTTTAATAATTTTCTCACTGCAAATTTATTAAAAATTTATTTACGGAATTCACTTTTCATAAATTTTAACTCAACTTTCAAAATAGTGTAATTTCTGTAAAAACTTCATTAATTTTTCATAAATCATAAAAATCTTTATGAAAAATAATATACATTATGTTAAATAATGTGTATAAAAAAAGTGGAGACTAAGCCTCCACCATAATTTCTTTATTCAAGTTCTTTCGCCTTGTCCATCATCTTCAAACGAGCGTAAAGCGTTCTTAATGCCTGCTTTACAACTGCATCTTCAGGAAGTAACTCATAAGCCTTTACCATGTAAGGTAATGCTCTTTCATTATAAACTCTTGCATCAGCGGCTAATTTGTCTGTTGCATTAAGGTATTCATTGAAATTTGAGAAGTCTTTAGGATCTTTCTCTTCAGCTTCCTGGGAAATCTCAGCAGCCTTATTCATGAGAACAACGCCGGCATCATAATACACATCGCCGTATTGCGGATTGATTTCAAGAGCTTTTCCGTAATATTCCAGAGCTCTCTCAAGGTCAAAGATGTCTGATTCCATCTTACCGTAGATATTACCAAGAATGTAGTAATAACCTGGTTGGTCTGGATATTTCTGTGCCATCGCCTCAATGTCGCCAATGATTTCGTTTTCTCTGTTAAGAGCACGGTATGTGTTAATCATTTCATTGATAACGTTTGGATTATCTGGATATTTTGCTCTTGCTGCAGCTACTGTCTCGACGGCTTTTTCGCCATTTCCAAGCTCTCTATAGGCGGTAATGAGGCCTAAATAGATAGCCACATCGTCGAAATTCTTGTTCAGAAGTGTTTCATAGTTGCTAACCACTACATCATATTGTCCGAGTTTCAATGCACACTGGCCAAGAGCTATAAGTGCCGCATCGTCAACAGCGCCAATTGTATTTGCAGCCTCATTGGCTTTTTGGAAATAGCCCATTGCCTCTTCCAAATTACCGTTGTTATAGCTTTCAACACCATTCTGATAGTAGTTGATGTCGATGTTGCTCACATATGAAGCAAGTTCCTGGCCCATCTGGCGGAAATAACTCTGGTCAAGTTCTTTGATTTTCTCTATGGCACCCAAAACCTTTGTGAATGCGTCCGGGTCAAGGTCTTTGAACTCCTGATATGCACCTATTTTATAATAGATGACTGCGTAATAGTGCCATGTCTTAGCCTGATTCATTGTGGCTTCATGAACAGAAGCAGCATCGATTGATGCTTTTGCCTTCTGCATCAATATCTTAGCGTTGTTCATCTGCTTTGCAGCCTTGTCCATCTTGTTAACGGCTTTGTAATCGTCAGCGGCATCGATGAGCTGCTGTGCCTGTCTCTGATAGTTGTTAGCGTCCTGGCGTTTCATGTCCTGGGCTATAGCAAACTGGCCGAAAATTGCCAATGCTAATAATAACAATACTTTCTTCATTTTATTAGATTTTTAATGTTAAACTTCTTGTTGGTTGTTTTCTGTATTAACGTTGTCTATAGTCTCGTTATTGTCTTGATTTTCAACGTTTTCGGCATTTTCATCGAATGATTCGTCCTCTTCAATGTCCTCAGCCTTAACTTTTGTCACGGCAGCGATTTCGTCGTTGTCGCGGAGGTTGATGAGACGCACACCCTGTGTTGCACGCCCCATAACTCTCAGAGTATCAACGGCAATTCGGATAAGGATACCTGATTTGTTGATAATCATGAGGTCATCGCCATCGACCACGTCCTTGATGGCAACCAGATTGCCGGTCTTGTCAGTGATGTTCATTGTCTTGACACCCTTGCCGCCGCGGTTGGTGATGCGGTATTCCTCAAGGTCGGAACGCTTTCCGTAGCCCTTTTCAGAAACCACAAGCACATTGGTCGCCGGGTCGTCGATGCAAATCATGCCGACAACTTCGTCGTTTTCATCGTCAACGGTGATGGCGCGGACTCCAGAAGCTGTTCTACCCATCGGACGTACAGTCTTTTCTGGGAATCTGATGGCCCTACCCGACTTCAACGCTATCAAAATCTCGCTGTTGCCGCTGGTCATCTTGGCTTCAAGCAGCTCGTCGCCTTCGCGGATACCCAAAGCGATGATACCTGTTGCACGCGGACGTGAATAAGCCTCGAGCGTGGTCTTCTTGATGATACCCTTCTTCGTGATGAGTGTAAGATAATGATTCTCACAGAATTCAGGACTCATATTGGTCAAGTTGATATACGCTTTTACGTTGTCATCCGGGTCGAGGTGGATGAGGTTTTGGATAGCCCTGCCCTTGCTCGACTTGGTGCCTTCCGGAATCTCAAATACGCGGAGCCAGTAACACTTGCCTTTCTCGGTGAAGAACAGCATGTAGTTGTGGTTCGTCGCCACGAAAATCTGTTCGATGAAGTCCTCGTCGCGGGCATCTGAGCCTTTCGAGCCCTTGCCTCCCCTACTCTGACGGCGATATTCCGTCAGGTTGGTGCGCTTAATATAATTAAGGTGTGAAATCGTCACGACCACTGCGTCGTCAGCGATGATATCTTCCATCTTGAAGTCTTCGGCTGTACGCTCAATAGTGCTCTTGCGTTCGTCGCCATATTTTTCCTTAACATAACGAAGTTCATTCTTGATGATGTCGAACTGCAACTTCGGATCTGCGAGGATTTCTTTGAGATGAGCGATGAGTCTGTGGAGATCTTCAAGTTCATCCATGATTTTCTTGATTTCGAGACCAGCCAACTGACCAAGACGATATGCCACGATTGCTGCAGCCTGCGGGTCATCGAATCCATACTGATCCATCAAAGCCTGTTTCGCTTCAGCTGAGCCGCCTTTACAAGCCCTGATTGTAGCGATAATCTGATCTACGATGTCAATTGCGCGTGCCAGACCTTCCAAGATATGTGCGCGTTTCTCCGCTTCTCGTAAGTCGTGCTGTGTGCGGCGGACAACGCACTGATGGCGATGCTCTACATAATATTGAATCAACTGTTTAAGATTCAATGTGTGTGGACGGCCGTTCACCAAGCAGACATTGTTCACGCTGAACGAGCTCTGGAGACCTGTCATCTGGAACAATTTGTTCAGCACCACACTTGACACGGCGTCGCGTTTCAGTTCGTAAACAATGCGGAGACCGTTACGGTCGCTTTCGTCACGGATGTCGGCGATGCCGTCGAGTTTCTTCTCAGAGATAAGGTCGGCAGTGCGTTTGATCATGTCGGCCTTGTTGGTCTGATAAGGCACCGACGTTGCGATGATTCTCTCGTGGCCGTTATGCTCTTCAATAGTGGTGTTTGCACGTAATACGATACGTCCACGACCAGTCTCGAAAGCGTCTCTCACGCCCTCGTAGCCATATATGATACCGCCTGTCGGGAAGTCTGGAGCCTTGATGTACTCCATTAACTCGCTGACAGTGATGTCGTTATTGTCAATATAGGCTATGATTCCGTCGACTACCTCGCTGAGGTTGTGAGGCGGCATGTTGGTTGCCATACCCACAGCGATACCGCTGGCTCCGTTCACCAAAAGGTTCGGGATGAGTGCCGGTAAAACGGTGGGTTCCTGCTCGGAATCATCGTAGTTATTCATAAAATCGACAGTGTCTTTGTCGAGATCGGCAAGCATCTCTTCTGCTATTTTCCTTAAACGCGCCTCTGTGTAACGCATTGCCGCCGGCGGGTCGGCGTCCATCGAGCCGAAGTTACCCTGACCGTCGATGAGAGGATAACGCATGCTCCAATCCTGGGCCAGACGCACCATGGCGTCATACACCGACGAGTCACCATGCGGGTGATACTTTCCTAAAACTTCGCCCACCACCTTCGCTGACTTCTTGTAAGGGCGGTTAGACAAAACGCCCATATCCATCATTCCATAGAGGATACGGCGATGCACAGGTTTCAAGCCGTCTCTGACATCTGGCAAAGCACGAGCCACGATTACCGACATCGAATAGTCGATATAACTCGTCTTCATATGGTCCTCAATGCCAATCGGAACTATTCTTTCACCTTCAAACTGTTCTTCCATTTATCTTTCCTTTAATAATTTCAAAAATAATTTACAAAAATACGGATTTTTTTTGAATTGAGAATAATTTTTAATCAAATTTTTTAAACTTTTATTTAACAAAAATCATACCAAAAGGATGCATATACGGAATTTTATTTGTAATTTTGCAGTTTGAAATTTGAGTTATATGAATCAGAAATTTTCACAAAGGGTTCAAGATATAATGCAATTCAGCCGCGAAGAAGCTGTGAAAATGGGCAATTCCTACATTGGATTGGAACACATTTTCCTCGGAATAGCGGATGACAACGCGAGCAATGCGGTGCAGATTTTGAGCAACTTAAAGCTTGATATTGAGGTGTTTAGGATGAAATTGGAGGCTTCTATCAAAACAAGCAACACTGTTGTTGGTAACACCGACAATCTGCCGCTGACAAAACAGGCCGAACGCGCACTTAAGTTCACCTACATCGTGGCAAAAGATTTCAACAGCGAACAGGTAGCTTCTGAGCATCTGATGCTCGCCATTCTTCATGATGACAATAATATTGTATCGCAACGTCTTGAATATGAAGGTATTACGTATAACAAATTTAAAAAGGAAGTGGAAAAACTGACACCTAATTATCCTGCTAAAAACAGGAATGAAGATATCGTCTCAGAGCCTAAGGACATGTTTATGGATGAGGATGAAGAAGACGATGCTCCGACAAAAACAACTGATAATCAGCAGAATAAGAAAAAAGCGAAGTCAAATACTCCGGTGCTTGACAGTTTTGGACGCGATTTGACCCAGGCAGCTGAGGAAGGTCGTCTCGACCCTATTGTGGGACGTGAGAAAGAGCTTGAGAGAATTGCACAGATACTAAGCCGTCGCAAGAAAAACAACCCTATTCTTATCGGCGAGCCGGGTGTTGGTAAATCTGCCATAGCGGAGGGTCTGGCGCAACGTATTGTGGAACATAAGGTCTCGCGGACGCTGTATAACAAACGAATCATCGTCCTCGACCTCGGATCGGTAGTCGCTGGAACGAAATACAGAGGCCAGTTCGAGGAACGTATGAAGTCGATTCTCAACGAGTTGGTGCAAAATCCGGACATCATCATTTTCATTGATGAAATCCACAATATTGTGGGAGCCGGCAACGCCAATGGTTCGCTTGACGCTTCCAATATGTTCAAACCCGCATTGGCACGCGGCGAGTTGCAATGTATCGGAGCCACCACATTGGACGAATACCGCCAATACATTGAAAAGGACGGTGCTTTGGAACGCCGTTTCCAGAAAATCCTGGTGGAACCGACGACTCCGGAAGAGACAGTGCAGATTTTAAACAACATCAAAGGGAGATACGAAGACCATCATCTGGTGAAATATGAACCGGAGGCTATAGAGGCGTGCGTGAAGCTCACAAACCGCTATATTTCGGACAGAAACCTCCCCGACAAGGCCATCGACGCGCTTGACGAGGCTGGTGCCAGAGTGCATATCAGCAGCATTCATGTGCCGACGGAAATCATTGAGCTTGAGCATCGTATTGAGGAAGTACGTCAAGAGAAGAAACACGCCATCAAAGAACAGCGTTTTGAAGATGCTGGAAAACATCGCGACGAGGAGAAAAAACTTGTCGAAATGCTGGAAAACGCCAAGCAAAACTGGGATAAGGAGACAAACGGACATCGCGAGAGCGTGACGGAGCAGAACGTGGCAGAAGTCGTTGCCATGATGACAGGTGTTCCTGTACAACGCATAGCCCGCAACGAAGGAGACCGTCTCATGAGCATGGAGAACGAACTCGCAGGCACGGTCATCGGACAGGACGAAGCGATAAAACGAGTGGTGAAGGCGATAAGACGCAACAGAGCCGGACTCAAAGACCCGAACAGACCGATTGGAAGTTTCATCTTCCTTGGTCCCACAGGCGTCGGAAAGACATATCTGGCAAAGGTTTTGGCGAAGTATCTCTTTGACAGTGAAGACGCTTTGATACGCATAGACATGAGCGAATACATGGAGAAATTTGCTGTATCGCGCCTCGTGGGAGCTCCTCCAGGATATGTCGGATACGAAGAAGGCGGCCAACTCACCGAGAAAGTGCGCCGCAAACCCTACTCCATCATGCTGTTGGACGAGATAGAGAAAGCGCATCCCGACGTGTTCCATCTGCTTCTGCAGGTGCTTGACGACGGCCAACTCACTGATTCTCTGGGCAGAAAGGTCGATTTCAAGAACACAATAATCATTATGACATCGAATATCGGCTCGCGCCAATTGAAAGACTTTGGACAAGGAGTCGGATTCGGCACACAAGCCAAAAAAGACTCTAAAGACAAATACAGCCAGGCCGTGATAGAAAACGCCCTGAAACGTTCATTTGCTCCGGAATTTCTCAACAGAATCGACGAGGTGGTGATGTTCGACTCACTCAACAAGGATAGCATCAACAAGATTATTGACATAGAGTTGAAGAAAGTGTATGAACGCATCTCTGAGATGGGTTATCAACTGGAACTTACTGAAAAAGCACGTGATTTCATCGTCGAGAAAGGCTGGGATGAACAATACGGAGCGCGTCCGCTGAAACGTGCCATCCAGAAATATGTGGAGGATGTTTTGGCTGAGGAGATTATCAAGACGAATCCGGCAAAAGGCAGCAAAATCGTGATTGATTACGATTCTGAAAAAGATGATATGACCGTAGAGACGATGTGCACATCATCTGTACAAACGGTGGATAAATAATGAATCTGGGTAATAAGATCGATAATAAGTTTTTCAAGGTAATCACCGCCGCGTCACGCGAGTTGGGATGCGATTCCTACATTGTAGGCGGCTACGTCCGTGACCTGCTGTTGCATCGTCAATCGAATGATATTGATGTGGTTACGGTTGGAAGCGGCATTGAATTAGCAAAAAAAACAGCCTCGTTGCTTCCGGGCAAGAAACATGTGAAGTTTTACGGTCGTTTCGGCACAGCCATGATAAACGCCGGCGGGCATGAAATTGAATTCGTGGGCGCCAGAAAAGAGTCGTATTCAGCCGACAGCCGTAAGCCGACATGCGAAAACGGTACATTGGAAGACGATCAGAATCGCCGTGACTTCACTATCAACGCTATGGCGATCTCATTGAATGAGAATGACTTTGGTGAGTTGGTTGATCCGTTTAACGGAGTGCAAGACCTTGAAGATAAGATTATACGCACGCCATTAGACCCAGACATCACCTACTCCGACGACCCGTTGCGTATGATGCGCGCCATTAGATTTGCAACCCAATTGCATTTCATGATTGAAAACGAATCGTTTGAAGCAATCCGTCGTAACGCCCAGAGAATCAAGATAATATCGATGGAACGAGTGACGGAGGAGTTGAACAAGATACTCATGTCAAGCGTTCCAAGTATAGGTTTCAAACTGCTTGAAAAAAGCGGTCTGCTGCCTATCATTTTTCCACAGATGGCAGCATTGAAAGGTGTTGAAATTCAAGACGGAAAAGGACACAAAGATAACTTTTATCACACATTGGAAGTTCTTGATAATGTTGCAAATAGCGACGGTGACATATGGCTGAGATGGGCCGCTGTGCTGCACGACATCGCCAAGCCCCAGACCAAACGCTTTGAGAAAGAAGCAGGCTGGACATTCCACGGACACGAGGTGAAAGGCGCCAAAATGGTGCCGAAAATCTTCGCAAATTTCAAGCTTCCGCTAAACGAGAAAATGAAATATGTGGAGAAACTCGTTTACCTTCACCTCCGCCCTATCGTGTTGGCGCAGGATATCGTAACAGATTCAGCAGTAAGGCGTTTGCTCTTTGACGCAGGCGACGACATCGACGATTTGATGACTCTTTGCGATGCCGACATCACGTCTAAAAACGAAGAGAAAAAAGCTCGTTTTCATAATAATTTCCAAATTGTCAGGCAGAAGCTTAAGGAAATTGAGGAGAAAGACCATCTTCGCAACTGGCAGCCACCTGTTGACGGCATCGTTATCATGGAAACATTCGGCATACCGGAAAGCCGTAGTGTGGGCATAATAAAAACAGCAATTCGCGAAGCAATTTTAGACGGAATTATTGGAAATAATTTCGCTGAAGCTTATCAGTTTATGAAGGAAAAAGGCACAGAACTCGGTCTGAAAGTTGTCAAAGAAGTGACTGAGCCTGTTGAAGTTAAGTCAAACGGACCTGTTCCAGTGAAAAAATAATGGCGAAAAAACACCTCATAGTATTGGCTGGACCTACAGCATCTGGGAAGACCGCGACAGCGATAAAGCTTGCCAAGGCTTTCAATACCGAGATAATATCCGCCGACAGCCGTCAGTTTTATAAAGAACTGTCGATAGGAACCGCTGCGCCTACAGAGGATGAATTACGCCAAGTGAAACATCATTTTGTGCATCATCTAAGCATAGATGATAAATACGATGTTGCTGAATATGAAAAAGATGTGTTATTATATTTAAAGGAATACTTTAAGACTAATGATATCGCTATCATGACTGGTGGTTCGGGGCTTTTCATTGACGCTGTGTGCAATGGACTGGATGAGATGCCTGATATTTCCGAAGAGACCAGGGCTGAAGTTACACAAATTTACGAAAAAGGTGGGCTGGAGGCTCTGCAAATCGAGGTGGAACGCGTGGACCCTGAATACTACTCTATTGTGGACAAGCAGAATCCAAGACGTTTACAGCGTGCCATCGAAGTATTTCACCAAACAGGCAAGCTCTACTCCACTTTCAGGCAGAGAAATGCCGCAGAACGCGAATTTGACGTCATTAAGTTGGCATTGCTTTGGGATAGAAACGATCTTATTGAACGCATAAACAAGCGTGTTGACTGCATGATGGAACAAGGTTTGCTGGAGGAAGTGAAGTCAGTGTATCCAAAACGCCATCTAAACTCTTTAAACACAGTAGGTTACAAGGAATTATTCGACTATCTTGACGGAAAATGCATATTGGAGCAAGCTGTTGAACAAATCAAAATCAGCACCCGCCAATATGCCAAGCGTCAGATGACGTGGCTAAGAAAATACAATGATTATCAATGGTTTACTGTAAACCAGGTTAATGAGATGATATCATTTATTAAAAAGTTAATCAGTTAATCAGTTGTTCAGTTAAAAGCTAACTGACTAACTGAACAACTTTTTCAATTCTTCTTTCAGTTTTTCGGCATTTTCAAATCTTATTGCGTTGATTCCGACGGCTTTAGCACCTTCGACATTCTTGAGGTTGTCGTCGATAAAGAGGCTTTCTTCAGCTTTCAGGTTGTATTTATTGAGTAAAGTGTGGAAAATCTCAGGATTAGGCTTCAGTTGTTTGACTTCGCCTGAGACTATTATTTTGTCGATTAGGCTGAAAATCCGATATGTCTTTTGCACTGTCGGAAATGTCTCGGCTGACCAGTTTGTGAGGCCGTAAATGACTGGAAAACCATTCTCTTTCAATGACTTGATGAGGTCGTACATTCCAGGAATCTCCTCACCCATTGTGTCCATCCAGTTGGTTTGGTACAATTTGAGGGCTTCAGCGTATTTGGGGAACATGGCACTGCGTTCTTTCACTGCCTGTTCAAATGGTTTCCCGCCGTCCATCTCGGCGTTCCATTCGCCGTTGCAGACGTTTTCCACGAAATAGTTGGCTTCGTTGATATCGTTGAAATACTTGTCGAAAAGATAATGCGGGTTCCAGTCAACGAGCACCCCACCGAAGTCGAAAATTATGTTTTTTATCATGGTTTACAATTAAAAATCAAATCTGAGTGCAAAAATACAAAATAAATTTAAATTATAATATTTCTCTCGCTATCCACGCGCAAGCCTCGGCATCAGCTAATGCATGATGATGATTTTCTAAATGATAACCGCAGGCTTCAGCGACAGTGTGAAGCTGATGGTTTGGAAGCAATTTACCGAAATGTTTTCTTGAAGCCCGGCAAGTGCAAAAGAACTGATAATCAGGATAATCCATTTGATAGCAACGGAAAACTGCTTTAAGGCAGCCTTCATCAAATGGGCTGTTATGAGCAACAAGCGGCAAACCTTCAATAATCGGCTCAATCTGTTTCCAAACGTACGGAAACACCAATGCATTCTCAGTATCACGCTGTGTTAAACCATGCACGCGGGTGTTCCAATAGTTGTAATAATTCGGCTCCGGTTGGATTAAAGAATAGAAACTATCGGTAAAAACTCCGTCGCGAACGACAACAATTCCAACACTGCAAACGCTTGTCGGCTCGCAGTTGGCAGTTTCAAAATCGATGGCGGCGAAATCTTTCATTTTCTCTTAATTCTATATTTATTCCACAAATGCTTGACAATCCCAGCCATTTCAATTCGAAGCCATTGAGGTTCAAGAATTTGAGCCAGATGCCCCTTCCCTGACGGCACATTTTCGAGAATGATGCGATTACTTAGGCTTTTGTTTTCAAGTAACAAATTTCCAACTGACACCGATTCAAGAAGCCAATTCCGAAATCCGCCATTTTTGATGTCGTCAGCGTTTTCAATATAATAATGGTATCCTCCCTTACGCTCGCAATTTATGTTAATCCCGAACAATTCCTCCGCCTGATTTTTCCAAGTGTTAAAGGTCTTTCGAGGAATCTCCACACCTTCGCTCATATCCTCCTCTAGCCAAAGTTTGTTTATTTCCTCAAGGGAAATATACTTCGCCTTGTAAATAGTCTCAACGAGCCAAACGTATTTATTTAAGAGGTTTTTTGACATTTCAAAGAGTTTTTATTCATCAGCGGTCTCATTGTCATTTTCAATTATAAACTAAGTGATGTTATATCCATTTTCTCTTGTTCCCAATTTGTCTTTCCACTTACTTTCTCTTTCAACAGCGACTTTTTCAATCACATTTTTAGATAATGTTTCAAGTATTGACCACTGAAAATTGTTTTTAGCATAATTGGGATCTTCCAAACAAAGCTTTTTCAAATACTCATCACCACCATGTCCAGTTTTTGCATATTCAGTCCATCTGCTTAAAATACCACTTTTTAAACCCTGTTTTACATCTTTATATGTCACGCCAACATATTGTTTCCCATTACTTTTATCCAAGATTGCATAAACACAATTACAAGCGTCAAGGCGAGCTTTCCATTCTTTTTCTTTAATGACCATATTTAATTGATTATAATCTAAAACCACATCTTCATAACGTGTAAAATATGGAACACCTGCAGGATCCGAATCTTTGTAAAACCAAACAACTTCTTTGTCCGTTTCCCAATTCTGTTTCCATGTACGACCATTACCCCAATTAATAACAACACGATCTTTTAATAATTTAAACTCATCAAGTTCTTCCAAGTCATAATTATAACCACTAGATGTTTTATGAGTTTGTCCATTATTTTTAAACACACCAACAAATCGGGCTGTATTTTGTTCCTCTCCGATAAATGCGACCATATAATCAACATCCATCATAACTGTATCATCTTGTTCTTTTTGGAACTCGATAAATATATCATATTTTTCATGATACAATTTATAAACAGACCAACCAATGTAATCCTTACCAACAATACTATTCTCCTTAACTTTTTGACTATGTCTAAACAATTTTATTTTCTTTGGATTAGCATTATAAAATTCGTTATTTCTGTTTTTTAATTTAAGTATATCCTGAATAGTGATAATTGTTTGTTCGTTCATAATGTTATCCTCCTATTTTTTTGCAAAGTTAAAGTTTTTAAATAATATCGCCTGCTTTTTCATAAATAAAATCAGTTATTTGATCTTCAAGAACAGTTTTATGTTGTCCATTCCAAATGTTTTGGGGGATTTTTTCAACGAAAGCGGCACACTCATGATTCCCTAAATACCATCTGCAATTCTCACAAAAACTTCTCATAAATCATTCCCTCCAATTATATTCCGCTCCAATAATCTCCGAAGCCGAATATTTCCACTCTTCTTTGTCGAAGTTGGGGGTGAATTTCGCCATTAGAAGCTTGCGTTGGCGATCTTCTTCAGTATCACGCCAGCCGTTAAACTGTATCGTACGCATATTTACTTCAATATAATCACTGGCATCAAGCTGATAGAAAACCGTCCCTATACGAGTCAATTTAAAATTCCGACGAACGCAATCTTCTAAAGACAGATAATGATTATCAAGGATAAAGCAATAACAGCCGACACCGTCTTCGTGCGCCCATGCTCCAACCGCGCAATATTGCACATAATCAGCAGATTCTTCCAATTTAATCACGTCGCCTGTAAAAATCCGCTCTCCATTGCTGTCAACAAATTCAGTTTCAACACCGGCAAATATAACTCTATGAGCATAGCCAGTACGGTCGTATCTATCTTGAAAAACCGCTTCAACCACATCCTGATTATGCTCGTCTTTCCATTTGTCGTCATCATCCCATACATAAAAATCATCGCCAAAGAAAAAGAAATCACCGAAGTAGGCATAACCAAACTTATTTGTCTCTACAACATAACGAACTTTAATATCAAGAAGATCATCATAAAATCCGAATCCGATTTCGACGAGATATTCTTGACAAAGAGATTTTAGGATTTTGTCATTGATTACCAATGGGGTTTTATTATTTGCAGTCATATTATTATTTTTTAACATTGCAAAAATAAAATAAACATGTGCCGTTTTAAAGCACACGTTTGGTTTTTTAACAAAACTTAATGTTATTTATTCTTAGTTCTTCTGATTTATCAGATTCACCACTACTTTCACCATCACGTCCTTTTCTTCTGGTTTGCTTTCTGCAATCATAAGAGTTAAAGCAACAAGAGTGTTATCGGCAAGACGTTTTGAGCTCTTTACACGATAACCTACGGATATGATAACATCAAGGTTATACATGGTAGCTTCATATTGTTGGAGTCCTAAACTACCCATATGTGCAAATTTTGCACATGTGCCCTTTTCGTTTAATTCGCCTTCTTTGTAAATATTGCGAATATGTCGCCCGATTACAGTCCTGTCTTTCTTAAAAAGTTCAGCCATTTGAGCCTGTGTCAGCCATACACTTTCCTTCTCCAAGCGGACTTCAATCTGTGTTTGTCCGTCTTCAGTCTGATAAATTACAATTTTTTCATTTTCCATAAATTATGAATTTTTAGTGTTAATTTATGGGGCAAAGATAAACAATTTTCAGATACAAAACTTAAAAACGACAAAAAAACATCCACAGTTTGTAAAACTATGGATGTTTAAAGTGGTCGAAATGACGTTAGTTCTTAAAGACTAGGCTATTCCCGTCATAATCAACCGTAATTGGCTTATCCTTATTGACCTTATCGGCGATGATCATTCGAGACAACTCATTCAGCATCTCACGCTGCATCATACGTTTCACTGGACGGGCACCGTATTGTGGGTCGTAGCTGATCTTTGCCATATACTTCATTGCAGCGTCAGTCATGTTGATGTCAATGCCGTTAGTTTTGAGCATCTCTTTGACCTTGTTGAACTGCATTGCGACAACGCTAACTATCTGTTCCTCAGTGAGTTGCTTGAACACAATAATGTCATCAATACGGTTCAAGAACTCCGGACGGAAGTGATTTCGCAATTCACCTTCAGGCACATTGGAGGTCATGATGATGATAGTGTTCTTGAAGTCGACCAGACGACCTTTGTTGTCGGTCAGACGGCCATCATCCAAGACCTGCAGCAAGATGTTGAACACGTCAGGATGCGCCTTTTCAATCTCGTCGAGAAGCACCACCGAATATGGCTTACGACGCACAGCCTCAGTGAGTTGGCCGCTCTCTTCATAGCCCACATATCCTGGAGGCGCACCGATCAAACGCGACACGGTGTGACGCTCCTGATATTCGGACATATCGATACGAACCATGTTGTTTTCATTGTCGAACAAAAACTCCGCCAAGGCCTTTGCCAGCTCGGTTTTACCGACACCGGTTGTTCCCAAGAATATGAACGAACCGATTGGTCGTTTCGAGTCTTGAAGACCTGCCCTGCTCCTTCTGATAGCATCGGAAACAGCGGCAATTGCGTCATCTTGTCCAACGACACGTTTATGCAGCTCTGTCTCAAGATTCAACAGCTTTTCACGCTCGCTTTGCATCATCTTGTGCACCGGAATGCCAGTCCAACGTGAAACGATTTCAGCCACATCGTCGGCAGAGACTTCCTCATCGACCAAGGGGTTATCGCCCTGAACCTTAATGAGTTGCTCTTTCGCTTTTGCAATAGCTGCTTCAGATTCGGCAATCTTACCATAACGCAATTCAGCCACCTTGCCGTAATTTCCTTCACGTTCAGCAACCGTTGCCTGATATTTGTAGTTCTCGATATTCTGTTTCTCTTTCTGAATCTTCTCCACAAAACCTCGCTCGGTCTCCCAACGCATGCGGATATCCTGACGTTCCTTATCTAACTCATTGATACTATTGGTCAATTCCTCGACTTTCTTGGTATCATTTTCCCGTTTGATAGCCTCGCGCTCGATCTCAAGCTGACGAATCTTACGCTGCACGTCTTCGAGTTCCTCAGGAACCGAATTTATCTGCAAACGCAGACGCGAAGCCGCCTCATCAATCAAGTCGATGGCCTTATCCGGCAAGAAACGGTCGGAAATGTAACGAATCGAGAGGTCAACAGCAGCGATGATAGCCTCGTCAAGGATTCGCACCTGGTGATGTGTCTCGTATTTCTCTTTCAGACCACGCAAAATCGATATTGCCGACTGCTCGTCAGGCTCGTCAATCATCACGATCTGGAAACGACGCTCCAGAGCCTTATCCTGCTCGAAATATTTCTGGTATTCGTTGAGGGTTGTAGCGCCTATAGCACGCAGTTCGCCACGCGCCAAGGCCGGCTTGAGGATGTTTGCGGCATCCATAGCGCCCTGACCGCCGCCAGCGCCCACCAATGTGTGAATCTCATCGATGAAAAGTATCACCTCGCCATCGCTCTCCACAACCTCTTTGATGACCGATTTCAGACGTTCCTCGAACTCACCCTTGTACATTGCGCCTGCGATAAGTGCGCCCATATCAAGGGAATATACCTTCTTCGACTTCAGGTTTTCAGGCACGTCGCCGCTCACGATACGTTGCGCCAAGCCCTCAGCTATTGCCGTCTTACCAACACCTGGCTCACCTATTAATATAGGGTTGTTTTTTGTGCGTCGAGACAGAATCTGAAGCACTCGACGTATCTCCTCATCACGGCCGATCACCGGGTCGAG
>CAJOEP010000006.1 GCA_905233445.1 uncultured Bacteroidales bacterium
TCCTTACCTTTCAGACTACTTTTCATTGGCTCATTGCTTTCAAAGAACTTTGCAATCCCCATTTCTGTCGATTGCGGATGCAAAAGTACACCATTTTTTCTTTCGCGCAACACTTTTTTTGAAAAAATTTTAAATTATTTTTTTTAACGCTGAATATCAATATTTTACAGAAGGAATTTTGGGGGATAATGCAAAAAAACAGGCCTTCGAAACGCATGTTTCCAGACTGTTTTTTGCATTATCCGGAAAAATTCTACGCCATTTCTACGCCAAAACATCAAAAAATCATTAATTTTGATTAATTTTTTCTGATCTAAAAGTTTTAAAGACCATAAAAAAATCAGTCCTTTGAATTTCCGAAGAAAATTTGCAGACTGATTTTTTCTGGTCTTTAAAATCTGTCGGAGTGGCCCGACTCGAACGGGCGACCGCTTGCACCCCATGCAAGAATGCTAGCCAACTGCACCACACCCCGATTTCAGAGTGCAAAGATAGGGATTTTTTTGTTTTGCAAACAAAAAAATCCCTATCTTTGCAAAAAATTATCACCTATTAATATATATGGAGCACATTCAATGTCTTATCCTTGGCTCAGGCCCTGCAGGCTACACCACCGCCATCTACACCGGCCGCGCCGATATTAAAACAGTTATCTATGAAGGCCCGCTTACAGGCGGACAGCTGATGCAAACCACTGAGATTGAGAACTTTCCTGGCTATCCCGAAGGTGTCCAAGGCGGTCAGATGATGGACGACATACGCCGTCAGGCTGAACGCTTCGGCACAGAGTTCCGCATGGGCTCGATAGTGGAAGTCGATGCCTCGAAACGTCCGTTCCACTGCAAATCGGACTTCGGCGACGAGCTTCTGGCAGATACTATCGTTGTAGCCACAGGCGCTTCGGCACGTTATCTCGGCCTCCCTACCGAAGAACAGTTCAAAGGCGGCGGCGTTTCAGCTTGCGCCACATGCGACGGATACTTCTACCGCGGCAAAGACGTGGCAGTGGTGGGCGGCGGCGACACAGCCTGCGAAGACGCCACATACCTCGCAAACCTCTGCAAGAAAGTGTATCTCATAGTGCGCCGCGACGTGCTGCGCGCCTCAAAAGCCATGCAACACCGCGTGATGAACACGCCTAACATCGAAATCCTCTGGAACACCAACACCAAAGAACTGTTCGGCGAAGTGAACGGATTCATGAGCTCTCTCCAAGGTGCCATAGTGGTCAACAACAAAACCGGCGAGGAACGCACACTACAAGTGGAAGGCTTCTTCGAAGCTATCGGCCACATCCCGAATACAGACGTCTTCAAAGGCATCCTCGACATGGACGAAACCGGCTACATCATCACCAAGCCGAAGTCAACGGCAACAAACGTGGCTGGAATCTTCGCCGCAGGCGACTGCCAGGACAAGACCTACCGCCAGGCTATAGTGGCAGCAGGCTCAGGTGCCATGGCAGGCATCGAAGTCGAGAGATTCTTGATGGAAAACAAATAATTTCCGAGACTAAAACATATATCCCATTCCAATGTAAAAATTGGAATTGGTGTAGTTATCCTGTTTGCTGAAAGGCATTCCCCACTCGCACGAAAGCACGAAGTTCTCGTTCATGGCGAGCTTCAAACCTGCGCCCATACCGAAATGCGGATCGTGGACATTAGCCTTGGTGTTAAAGAAATCGTCGAAACCGAGATTATTGGATGTAACCCATTCATCTTCAGCAATTTTATCACATATTGCAGCCTCATCCAGATCATATTTTTGGGTAACAATACCGGCATCGAGGAAGAGGTTCATCCCGATGTAAAAATGCTGGTTAAACAGGTCGAAATTAAAGATTCTCGAGCGTAATTCCGCCGTTCCGTAAGCGAAACCCGGCACCCAGATCCTGTCGCGCATCAAGCCTCTGACAGAAGTGACTCCGCCAAGAGCATAATATCTGTTATGGTCGATGTATAACTCGTTTTTGTAGGTGTCGAGATAATATGGCGACCGTCCCGCGATGGTGTTCTGCGTCGCCACACGGTAAGCGAAAACCAGTCTGTCGCCAATAATCGGCACAAAATGCATGAAGTCGAAGTTAATCTTCAGATTGTTGAAGTCTTTCAGGTCGCCAAATGCCGAGTTATAAGTCAAAAATAGGTCGAAATACCAGCCAGTGACAGTGTTAACTCTTTGATTACGTGTGTCATACGAAAAACCACCACGTATGTAAGGATGCCAACCGCCTTTTTCCTCCGCCTCGCTAATCAAATCCCATCGGCGATAAAGTTCAAACAGCTCCATCTGGTTTTCGGTCATGTCAGCTTTCGAAAGATTCACTCTTCCTTCCTGATAGCCAACGACGCCAACACCCGCATAATAATACATTCCTTTATTGCCAATCCTTCCTCTGATATCAAAAGTGGTGCGAAAAAGGTTTGATTCATGACGGTAAAACGCATGGTTGAGGTATCCTTCGGCATTTTTATCTTCAAAATTGCGGTTATAGACACTGAAATTGCCGTTGAAACCGTAGAAATCGTTCATCGCGTCGGGCAGATACGAGAAATCCATGAGCAGCTTATGCCGTTTTATCACATAATCCGACTCATAAAAAAGACGAATCGTACCGACTTGCTTGGTGGAATAAGAGCCTTCGGCATAGATAAAATGACGATAGTTGGGGTAGTTTTTGCCATCGCCATAATCGAAAATATTGGCCGTGATACCATATGTCAGGCCTTTGTCGGCATCATATGTCAAGCCAGGGATGGCACCGAAGTTCCATCCTGTCTTTACAGGCCTTCCCAAAGAGTCGGTCTGTGTCTCCTTTTTAGGGTTTTTAGCCTGCAATGAGACACAAACCAACAGTAAAATCAGGATGAATGACGGTTTTTTCATTCAATAATGGTCAATTCATTAATAATGTTATTCACTTTTCCGACTTTCTCGAGGCACCATAGCAGATAGCGTGCATCCATGCAGATTGTGCGCTGCACCTTCTGTTCGAACATGATGTCGCCGCTCATGGCTTCCCAGTTGCCGTCGAAAGCAAGGCCTATAAGCTCGCCTTCGCCATTGACGACCGGGCTTCCCGAGTTGCCGCCAGTGATATCGTTGGTGGTGATGAAGTTGACAACGAGGTCGCCGTTTTCGTCAGCGTAACGGCCGTAGTCACGGGCTTCGGCGAGGTCGCGCACGTCCTGCGGAATGTCGAACTCCCAGTTGCCAGGGATGTATTTCGCCATCACGCCGTCCATTGTAGTGTAATAGTTGTAGTTGACAGCGTCGGCACCTTTGTAAGGCTCCACCGTGCCATAAGTGAGACGCATAGTGAAGTTGGCATCAGGATAGAAGTTGCGTCTGGTTTGCATCATGATAAGGCCTCTCATGTAAAGACGCTCACCGGCATTGCCGACCAAACTCGCTTCTTCAAATAAAGGATAAACCACATTGGCATATTCATCGATGATGTTCATCGCCAAGGCGAAAATCGGGTCTTTGTCGAGTTTCTTAGGTTTTTCAAGCCATTTCTCAAGTTTGGACTGATCAACGAAAATAGATTTTTCGAAAGCTTTTGTCACCCAAGCCGTGAAGTCGCCGCCGTTCTTGGCACCAATCTCCTCAATCATTGTAGGAACATATCTGTCAATGTCCTTGTAGAAAAGATTGAGCAAAGCGATGGTCACATCCATATCAAGAGCTTTGTCATAATCTTTGAAGAATGTCGCAACCTGACCTCTTAGGCCTTCTGCCACTTTTGCGATGTCTTCTTTCGAGCCTTCATTATTGATTAAATTGTTGATTTTCATGAATCTACGTGAGAAAGAAACGGCCTCGCCGCCATTCCAACCCGCCTCACGAAGATATGTCATAGGCATCATGATGTCATCAAGAATCTTCCATTTGGCTTCAATTCCTTCAAAAATCTTACCATAGATTGCCTGACGTTCCTTATCGGCTTCAACCCATTCCATAAAGGCTTGTTCCTGAGCTAAACGTCTGTCATACACATGGTTACGCACCAACTGTTTCTGTTGGCCGATGAAATATTTCCAATAATTCGACACGCTTGCCTGCTTTGATGCGTATTTGATGAACACTTCCTGGTCGGCATCCATATGCTTGCGGTACTCGTTGAGCTTGGTTGTACGGCAGTTGATGTATCCCGGAGCTTCCGACTCGATGATATTTCTAACTGTGTAAGATGTTGAGTATCTGTCAGTTGAGCCAGGATAACCCATAATCATGGCATAGTCGCCTTGTTTCACACCTTTAATATTAATAGGCAGATAGTGTTTCGACTGCATCGGGATGTTGTTTTCGCTGTATTTTGCAGGCTTGCCGTCGCGGTCGGTATAGACCCTGAAGATGTTGAAGTCGCCTTTGTGACGTGGCCATGTCCAGTTGTCGGTGTCGGCGCCGTATTTGCCGATGCCCCATGGCGGGCAGCACACGAGACGCACGTCTTTATAAACGTCGTATTCAAACATAATATATTGATTACCAGCGTAGAACGGAACTATCTCAATTTCCACATCGCGTTCGCCTTTGCGTTCTTTGGTGATTTTTTTAATGTTTTCAGCAATGATTTCCATGCGTGTCTCCTCGTCGGTGACTCCTTCAAGAACAGCTTCTGTCACGTCTTCAACATATGCCAAAAACGATACTGTCAGCCCCGGATTAGGCAGTTCCTCTGCCTTGCTGTAGGCCCAGAAACCATCGGTGAGGTAGTCGTGCTCAACCGTCGCGTGTTTCTGAACGTAACTCAATCCACAGTGGTGGTTGGTGAGCAAAAGTCCCTCAGGAGAAATGAGTTCGCCAGTGCAGCCACCGCCAAACTGCACGATGGCGTCTTTCAAACTCGGCTGGTTGAGGTCGAAAATCTGGTCGGCAGAGAGCTTGCATCCAAGCTGCTGCATCTCGTAAAGACTTGCTCCGCTGAGATTGTAGGGAAGCCACATTCCCTCGTCGGCTTTAGCGCACAAAACGCTAATAATCAATGTGATAGCTAAAAATACTTTTTTCATTTTATTAAAATTTTATTCATTTTTGTCCATAAAACCATTTAATACCTCCTCCATATGCTGTATCTTTGACGCTTCCTGCATCTGTCTTATCTTTTTCAGGCCTTGCTTCCAAAGTCTGATATCAAAATATATAAACAGAACGAACAAAACTAACGCTATGAAAGGTACAGCCTCACCTATACTGCTCATCAACATGAGGATATAATCGAATATTCCATGTGCCAGCATAGGAAACACCAAGCTGAAAATCAAATATTTTTGTTTTTGCGCAGGAACAAATTTCGCAAGAGCGAGATAGTAACCCATAATCACTCCGAAGAGGAAATGTGCCGGCACCGAAAGGATTGCCCGGGTAAGACCAGTGCCAATAGAGTCAAAGAACGACCCGGAATCAAACACATACATAATGTTTTCGACACATGCAAATCCCAAGCTGATGAAAGTGGCATATACTATGCCGTCGAAGAACTCGTTGAAATTCTTGTTTTTCCATATCACGAGCATGAAAATAATCCATTTGCTCAATTCCTCCGGTATTCCAGCCTCCCAAAAAGCACTGTAAAACACCGCACCTCCCGTCCAAATGGAATTGATGATACCGACAATAATCAGGTCAAGCGGTATCGAAAGGATGCCAAACAAAAACGCCTTGACAAGCATCCCCAAAGGTTCTTTTTCGTATTTGTCTTGTCTATAGACATACCGCATCAGCCAAACGACCGGAGCCACAGCCAAAACTAAAACCACAACGTCAGAAATTATTCCCATAATGATTTATTTTTTGTTAATAATCAATTTCAAATCTCCTCAGCTTCCCAAAATCCATTCCTAAAACACCATGTCTCCTTATATCCCACAGCTTTCAACGCCTCTTCGGCTTCCTTGAAATAATAAGTCAGTTCAAAGCTTTGATGAGCATCGGAGCTTATCAAAACAGGGATGTTCATCTCTTTCATGCGCGGCAACAGCCATTCCGATGGATAAAAACCGTTGTAGCGCTGCTTGTAAAGCCCTCGAGTGTTGACTTCCACTATCAAATCGTGCTGTTTTATCAAATCCAGAGTCTCCATAACCATGTCGCGGTACCATTTCTCGTCCTCCTGGAAATAACGTCCGCGCGAGTTCATCTTCACCTTGTCGAAATGCCCGATGATGTCGAATTTCTCGGTCTCAATCATCTCGTTTTCCTGATCGAAATAGGCACGAACGCCTTTTCTGATGTCGCCACCGAAAAATTTCTGAAGCCCGGTATCGTACGGTTCAACGTCCTTTCCATCGATAAACCACAGAGTATCAGGCGCTTTACCCACAAGATGCACCGAGCCGATGAGATAATCCAACGCATAGTCCCTCTTTGTCTTCTGAAAATCGACCACTATGCCCGGGATGAACTCCATCTCCATCGAAGCCAGCACGTCAATCTTTCCTGAGTATTTGGTTTTCAATTCTTTAAGAAGATGTGCATATTCATCATTTTTATCATTTGGAATAGAGACGCGGCTCTTGAACGGCAGGCTCGAATGGTCGGAAAAACCAATGGTGTGCATGCCTTGACGTATGGCTTCCTCAATGGTGTCCTCCATCGGCGACTTGCCGTCGGAATAAGTGCTATGTGTATGTAAATTAAAGTGTTGCATCGTCTTCTGTTGCTTCAATAATCTTATAAACCTTGTCGCCCCTGCGCACTATGTCATGAGCCGGGATGGAACAAAGCTCACCCTTCACCGTCTGATTTACAGGCACTAAATCGACTCTGATTTCTTTCACCGTATCCTCGTAAACACCAGTCGTAGGCCCGATAATCATGATTTCGTCGCCCACGTTGAGCTCATGCGTCTCCATCCTAATCTCCGCCACGTTGATTTTTGCGAAGAAATTGGTTATCGTGCCGATGAAAAGCTTCGTCTTGGTGGCTTGCGAGCCGTATTTCTTGGTCCACTCGCCCATTTTTCTTCCGAGATAATAGCCGTCCCAGAAGTCGCGGTTATATACGCTGCGCAGTCGCTCTGTCCATTTTTCTATCTTTTCCTGTGTGAAGGTGCCAGCGTTTATTGCATCGACAGCTTCATGATAGACACCCACTGTCAGCTTGGTATATTCCGGTGAGCGGCCGCGGCCTTCTATCTTCAGAACCTTCACTCCTGCTGCCAAAACCTTGTCGAGAAACGGCAGTGTGCAGAGGTCTTTAGGCGACATAATATATTCATTCTCAATGGCTAACGTTATCTCCTTGTCTCTGTCGGTGACCTCGTAGCCGCGACGGCATGGCTGCACGCAGGCACCACGGTTAGCGCTGGTGCCGAAGTTATCCAAGCTGAGGTAGCATTTGCCCGACACTGCCATGCAAAGAGCTCCGTGACAGAACACCTCGATGCGCACCAGCTCGCCTTTGGGCCCTGTGATATGCTGACGCTCAATCTCTTCGGTGATATGCTTCACCTGATTGATGTTGAGCTCGCGAGCTGTCACCATCACGTCGGCAAACTGCGAATAATACTTCACCGCCTCGATGTTGGTGATGTTGCACTGCGTTGACATATGTACTTCGATGCCAATCTGACGCGCGTATTGTATCACACTCTGGTCAGAAGCGATGATTGCGGAAATATTGTTGGCCTTGATGGCGTCCAGCAATGCATGCATCTCGTCCATCTCCTCGTCGAAAACCACAGTGTTTACTGTGACATAGCTCTTCACGCCGTGTTCGTGGCACGTCTCAGAAATTGTATGCAAGTCATCGAGCGTGAAGTTTTTTGTCGATTTCGAGCGCATGTTGAGCTTCCCGATGCCGAAATACACACTTCCAGCACCGGCCTGTATCGCCGCCGCCAGGGCTTCGTAAGAACCCACAGGGGCCATGATTTCAATGTCGCTATACATTAGTTAGCAGTTTTTAGTTACCAGTTTGCAGTTACCAGTTTGCAGTTACCAGTTGGCAGTTACCAGTTGGCAGTTTGCAGATTTAACTGGTAACTGCCAACTGCTAACTGGTAACTAAAAATTATCTTTTCAAAAGTTTTTCGCGCAATTCTTCATATCCCGGCTTGCCAAGAAGCGCGAACATATTCTTTTTATATGCCTCGACACCCGGCTGGTTGAACGGGTTGACCTCGAGCATATATCCGCTTAGCGCGCAGCCGATCTCAAAGAAATAGATGAGCTGGCCGAGCACGTTGGCATCGATGCGAGGCACCGCGATGCGGATGTTAGGCACGCCGCCATCGACATGTGCCAGAATGGTTGCCTTCTCCGCTGTCTGGTTCACGTCGTTCAATCTGCGTCCCGCGATGTAGTTCATCTGGTCGAGGTTGGCGTCGTCTTGCGGAATCCTCACATCGTTAGCAGGGTTCTCAACGCTGATGACGGTCTCCATGAGGTTGCGCAAGCCTTCCTGGATGTACTGTCCCATCGAGTGCAAATCTGTTGTAAACGTGACACTTGCGGGGAAGATACCCTTGCCATCCTTGCCCTCGCTCTCACCATAAAGCTGTTTCCACCACTCGCTGAAGTAGCAGAGACGCGGCTCGTAATTGACAAGTATCTCGTTGGTCTTGCCAGCATGGTACAATGCCTGACGAGCCACTGCATATTGCGCTGCCACGTTGCCATCATTCTGATTATCAATGCAATACTTCTCCATGAGCTGTGCGCCCGCCACAAGTTTCTCGATATCAATGCCAGCTACTGCGATAGGCAGCAATCCAACAGGTGTAAGCACCGAATAACGTCCGCCGACATCGTCCGGCACCACGTAAGTCTTATATCCTTCGCTGTCCGACAACACTTTCAAAGCACCTTTAGCCTTGTCGGTTATAGCGACGATACGCGTTTTAGCCTCTTCCTTGCCGTATTTTTTCTCAATATGATTCTTCAAAATCCTGAATGCCACAGCAGGCTCTGTTGTTGTTCCCGACTTCGATATCACTGTCATCGAATATTCTTTCTTGTCCAAAAGCTCAATAAGGTCGTGCATGTAATCCTCGCTCATGTTGTGACCTGCGTATATTATTTTCGGACTGCCTGTTTCAACAAGCTGCGCAAAATGGTTTGAAAGAGCCTCTATGACCGCCCTCGCACCAAGATATGAGCCGCCGATGCCGACCACCACAAAAACCTCCGATTTTTTGCGAAGAGCCTCAGCCGTAGCCTTCACATCCTTAATAAAATCGGCAGTAATCGACGATGGCAGATTGACCCACCCGAGAAAATCGTTGCCCGCTCCAGTGCGCGAATAGATTGTATCGAAAGTCGCAGCGACTTTCTTTTTATATGTATCTAATTGATTTTCAGAGATAAAGCCCTTGATATGGCTTAATTCAACTTTAATGTCTGTCATAATTTTTTATGTTTGAATAATCTACAAAGATACAAATTTTTCTTTGTCTGACAAAAAAATATATAAAAAAAGGAATCGCCTCTTGAGCGGAGGCGATTCCCAGAACCAAAAACCAAAATTTATGAAACCTTTTACGAACAATGTAAACTCTCCGGATAGAGAGCTATGGATGTACATCGTTACGCACTGCAAAAATACAACTTTTTTTGATACAACTAAAAAAAAATTGTAAAATTTTTTTAAGATTTCTTTCACAATTCTGAAATTTAAGTTAAAATACATTCATAATGAATGATTTAAAGTACTAAAATTTTTTTAAAAAAAGTCACTGTTATAAATTTGTATCGGCAAAACCCAAAGACTGAATGAGACTCAACTATTCATTTACATTTTTATAACAATTATGAACAACACCTTGAGGATTTTATTCGCGGAACGGGACAGGGATTTAGCCTCCATTACAAAAAACTTCCTAATCTCGCGCGGATACTCCGTCGTTACTTGTTTCGACGGAGAGGAGGCTTTGCAGATTTTCAAAATGGAATCGATAGATATCGTGATTGTCGATATCAATATTCCGGGAATTAGAGGACACGATTTCGTTAAAGAAATCAAAAAACAAAATTGTGCCGTACCGGTCGTTTGTCTCGGCACCGACGCTCATCAACCTGAAATAATCAATGGATTCAAGGCAGGAGCGGAAGATTTCATCCAGTGTCCTTTCAGCATGGAAGAGTTGGGGTTGCGCATCGATATCATATGTAATAGAGCCGTGACGTTTGGAAAAAAGATGCAAAAATATTACTTTGGAGACTATATTTTAGACACCATGCACACTATGCTGACCTTTAAAAACAAGGAGCTGCACCTTACTCCGACCGAGTTTGAATTGCTATGCCTTTTTTGTAATTTCAAAAACCGCGTCGTTGAAAGGTCTTACGCATTACACCGCATATGGCATCTCGAGAATTTTTTCAACGCCCGCAACATGGATGTCTATGTCGGTCGGCTAAGGAAAATCCTGTGCCTCGACTCTGAAGTGCATATCGACAACGTGCATGGTATCGGCTATAAACTAGTCGCCCCGTGATGGTCATCAACGCTCTTTATACGATGAATATGGATATTTTACATTTTTCTCTATCTCGAGCAACGGTATATTGATAGAAGCTGGCGCCAATGCTAAAGTATTGTCTTTCAGCAACTTCCAAAACACATCCGAACTAGGTCCTTTGTCAGTATTAGTGAGGACTATCAGAGTCCGGTCGTTGTCTTTGTCGATGAGGAAGAACGAACGATAGGCCTTCCACCATCCCCAGTGATAATAACAGCCAGGATAGCGTCGCGAAATGCGCCATCCGAAGCCATAGTTGTCTTTGCGCTTGGCATATTTCGGGCTTCCGGGTTTGAACGCCTCGTCCTGAATGGAGTCGGGAACCAACAATCCGTAATCGACAGCCACCTTGAAAAGGTACATGTCATCGACGTCGGAAAACATTATTTTATCGCCTTTCACGCCGTTAAGATATTCGTTTTGCGCCTGACGCGGACGTTTCCGGCCGATATAATACCCCTGAACACAATTGCTGGGAAGATACAACGACACCAAAGTATCTGTCGGCATGTCGTAAATAAACGAGTGTGTCATTCCGATGGTCTCGAACAGGTCCTCGCGCATGAAATCGACAAACGTCTTGCCAGAAACGCATTCAACGATGTTGGCCAGCAACGCGTAGTTAACATTACAATAATGGAAACCGTTATTCGGCCTGAAATACGGGTCGGGATGGTATTTCACATAGTAATCAATCATGTCGTCGTTGGTGAACGGCTTGCGCTTGTCGGGCCAGTTGTTGTCGGCCAAAGTCTCGTACCGCGACAAGCCCGAACGATGCGTGAGAAGCATCCTCACAGTGATGCCGTCGTACGGAAACTCAGGGATATAATTTTTTATATCTACATCATAATCAACGAGTCCGCGTGTCTTCAATATCATGATGGCCTCGGCGGTAAACATCTTCGACACCGAACTCAGCTGGAAGACATCGTCAACGTGAAGCTCGCCTTTACGAGTGCGGAGATTGCTCACACCATACGATTTTTCGAGTATTATCCTGCCTTTTTCGGCAAACAGGACAGTCCCGTTAAAAGTGGTTTTTTTCTTCAAATTAGTGAAAACCTTGTCAACCTGTGCCTTTTTCTTGTCAAGAAGCGGCTTGTCGAGGTCAATAACAATCGAGTCAACATTTACGATCGGCCATTTTTCGATTTCCTCAGGCGTAAAACTCTCTTTTTTCGACGTGCACGACATCAAAAACAAAGCCAATAATATAAATATGTGTCTCGTTTTCATCTTATTGCAAAAAATATCCCGCAAAGATAGCATATTTTTTGTAATTTTGCAGTCTCAATTTCAATATATGTTTCAAGATTTCAATTTAAACCCCGCAATCCTAAGAGCCATCGAGGAATTGGGATTCAAGGAACCCATGCCGATACAGGCCGAGGTTTTGCCAGTATTATTGTCACAACGCACTGATTTAGTGGGTCTTGCACAGACAGGAACCGGCAAGACCGCCGCTTTCGGATTACCGCTTCTGCAAAACATCGACCCGAAGAGCCGCTGCGTCCAAGCTTTGATATTATGCCCGACGCGTGAGCTCTGCATGCAGATCACGAAAGATCTGCTCAGCTACGCGAAATACATCCCCGAAATCATGATTGTACCAGTTTACGGTGGCGCGAGCATCGAGCAGCAGTTCAAGAGCCTCGCCAAGAAGCCGCAAATCATCGTGGCGACACCCGGCCGTCTGCAGGATATGATACGCCGCAACCGCATCGACTTCAGCAACGTGCAGTGGATGGTGCTCGACGAGGCCGACGAGATGCTCGACATGGGATTCCAGGAAGACGTTGACGCCATCTTGGAATATATGCCTGAAGAAAAGAACACCCTCCTGTTTTCGGCTACGATGCCCGCCGAAGTGGAGCAGATTCTCAACAAATACATGAAAGAGCCGGTGCGCATCAGCATCGGACAGAAGAACTCGGGAACGGCCAACGTCCGCCACAACTACTATATGATTAAGGCGAGCGACCGTTACTTAGCCCTGAAACGCCTTATCGACTACTACCCTTCGATTTACGGCATAGTTTTCTGCCGTACCAAACTCGAGACTCAGGAAGTGGCCGACAACCTCATCCACGACGGCTACAACGCCGCATCGCTGCATGGCGACCTCTCACAAGCACAGCGCGACCTCGTGATGAACCATTTCCGCCAAGGCTTCATACAGATTCTGGTGGCTACCGACGTGGCAGCTAGAGGCTTGGATGTCAATAACTTAACTCATATCATCAATTACAATCTTCCTGACGACATCGACACCTACGTGCACCGTAGCGGACGTACAGGACGCGCCGACAAGACAGGCATTTGCATCAGCCTGGTGCATCAGAAGGAGAAACATAAAATCAAAGCCATCGAGAAACAGCTCGGTCGCCAGATGGAACGCGAACTCATCCCGACAGCGCAGCAGGTATGCGAGAAACAGCTGTTCCGCCACATCGACAACCTCGAGAAGGTCGATATCATGCGCGACGACATCGACGACTACCTGCCAGTGGTGTTCAAAAAACTCAGCTGGCTCACCCGCGAAGAACTCATCACACGCGTCGTGGCGTTGAATTTCAACAGGTTTTTGGATTATTACAAAGACGCCAAGGATTTGAACATCGATGAAAATGCCGGCAAGGACAAAAAAGAGAAAAAAGAAAAGAAACAGCACGATGACTCGCATATGGTGCGACTGTTTTTCGGCCTCGGCAAGCGCGACCACATCAAACCGAACTCGCTGATTGGCAGAATCAACGATGTTACAGGCACAAAAGACATCGAAATCGGACATATCGACCTGATGGAGAACTTTTCGTTTGTGGCTGTTGACGGCTCAAAGGCGCAGTTTATCGTCGATTGCTTCGCCGACCCGACAAAAAACACCGAAGGAATCCGTGTCGAGATAACGACTGGCGAACCGAAGGACAAGAGCGACAAAAAGAAAAAAGAAGACAGGATTAACAAGATTGACAAGATAGATAGGGACGAGAAGAAGAAGTCTCGCGACAGTTTTCACGAGGAGCGTCGCCGTCGTGACCGCGAAGAGAAAAAGTCTTACAAAAAGGACAAGAAATCCTCAAAAAAGAAGAAATCTCGCGAGAAAGAAAGACCCGAAAAGAAATACGGAAAAAGAGCGAGATATTAGTAGCTACGGCTCCATCACCACACGGAATCCCCTGTTGCCTTCACTGGAATCAGGACTGATACGGCCACGATACGACACTCGGCAGCACACCGCCCTGTCGTCCCAACTGCCGCCACGCAGAACACGATTCGAACCTGATTTCGCTCCGATTGGGTCTGTCTGACTCGTCTTGCTATAACTACCAGCCTCCACCTTTATCATATCAAAACTCACACCGTTAACGTTGAAACTTAGAGCTGCCGGTCCTGCGCTAATCTTTGTATTCTCAGTGTTTGTCTGATTGTTTTCTGTTTGTTTGTCCTTGACTGGATATACAGGAGTGCCTGAAGACTGGAACAATCGTGCGCCATTAATGATGCAGAAAACATAAGAATCAACGTAAAAAACAAAGATTTTTCATCATATTATTACCATTTCTATCTGCAAAAATATAAAATTTCTCACAATTGTTCAAAAATAATAAAAAATGGGGCGAAAAAAATTTTCGCCCCACTCCTTACTCTTTACTCTTTAATCTGTACTCTAAACTAGTACTCCCACATGTTCTGTTCGAACTCTATAATCTCTTTCTTGATGCGTTCCGACTCCATCAAAGCGTCAATACCTGTGGCATAGTCGCTGATGCTGCGGTCGTAAACGTTTTCCTCCTTGTAGATGTAGCTGTCGAACTGACGTTTCCAGAACAAGTCGTCGTATGAGAGACGTGCGGCCGAGTTGTTTCTGTTATAAACAGGAGCTTCGGCGAGCACTGTGCGGGTGTTTTCATCAAACGGAATCCAGAACAGCTCGTTAGGCATCTGCAACGAGTCGTTGACATCACGCATTGTAACCGGGCAAATAGCCTCGATGCGGACCATCATCTGGCTTCTGTGTGAATCGAAATACCAGTCTTCCATGATGCGCAAACGTGTCACCGACTCAGGCTTGAACGAGATGCTGATGACCGTGTCGCCAATCTTGTTGCCATAGTCGTCGAACAGAGCCTGATGACGCTCAGAATTCAAACCAGCCATGAGTTTCGAATACGGTAACGGGTTATTGAGCTCGCCTGTCACTGTAACCTCATAGGCCTGACATCTGCCCTCCTTCAAGGCGTCCATGATGACATCGATGAATCTTCTCCAGTTCTGATGTGCATCCCTTGGATAATAAAATGGAAGGTTCATCTTCTGACGGAAGTCTATTTCACGCCAGATTCTCTTTTTCCATAAAACATCAGCCTCACGGATTTCAGGATATGGAACGAATTTCTTCATTCCTGTTCCATTCTCAACATATAAACCGTCGTTATATGTATCTCCTGTTATTTGTGCCGAAGCCTTTGGAGCATCGATAAACAGGCAGAGCATTGAAACTGCGATTATTAAAACGATTTTTTTCATATTACTTGATTTGTACGTTTATTGAACCCACATTTCTGATTTCGCCTTTCGGACTCTTTACGCAGATGTCCTGGAACTGGATTCTCTGTCCTGTCTGGGCGTTGCTGATGAGTTCTATTACCTCATTAGAGAACTTAGGTCCTTTGTTAATTTTATCAATGAATGTGCCTCTATATGTTGAAACTGTATAAGAGTCAATGGTATAGTTGAAGTCTTTGAAGTCAAAGTCTTTCATCACAGCCATCACCTTGCCGATGCTGAGGAGGACTTCCTTATCGACCTTACCGCCGGTGATGTCGCCTATTTTCACGACCGGATCCGGCACTTTCTTCACGCGGAATTCCTGATATCCCATGTCAACAAGCTTGCCGTTGCTTTCTTTTGCCGACACATGAACCTTCACAAGTTTTGCACCTTTGTTCACCTCCACGAAATACTCTCCGCTGGCATTGCCCTTGGTGAATTTTCCGCCTTCAACATTGACCACGATGTCGTCGTTGCTGAAACCAGGCGATGACACTGAAATAGGGTTCTGAAGTTCTTCATACATCACCATCATGTTGATAGGAGCCACTGTCACTGATGGCGGAGCCACCTGGAACTGCTCGTTGAAGTCGTAGAACGCCATCGTTCCGTCTGGACGAGGGATTTCGATGCGGCCCGCGTATTTGTGTACGCCGACTGTCGTTGCAGGGAAACTCAACATGACTTTACCTTCCTTGCTGTTCAATGTCACAGGCTCGCCTTTGCCTTTGTTATAGTCGTCGGTGCCCATGATATATTTCACGTCGAAAGCCTTTGAAGTGTCAGCTGCCGCAATGAAAATCTCAGCCTCGTAGTTCTGTCCTTTGATGATGAAGTCGCTCTTCTGGATGACGCGTGCCTGCACCGACTCAAACTTGAAGTCTGACGAGCCGATTTGCTTGTACAAAGCGGTGATGGCATCGAATTCTGTTGTCTGAATCTCTCCCACAATCTTGTTCAAGATAGCGATTTCCGCCGTCAGGATGATATGCTCGAAGTTCTTGTTCTCCCAGCTAAGCTGCTGTCCGTCGTTGTCGGTATAGACAATCGGATTTCCGTTGTGGTCAACATCTGTGAGAAGTCCCACATATTTGTTGTAGTTTGAAAGACCGGCGTTTTCAACCGTGCTAATGATAAATGCGCGGTATTCCTGAATCTTGTTTTTCAAGATTGTGGCGTTACCGTTGTTAATCATGAAGTTGGTTGCAGCGTCGTATTTGTCCTTCGCACCAATGTTTTTGAGGTCAAACTCGTAGAAAACACGTGGGTTTTTCGGGTTTGTCTTCTCAATATTTCTGATAAGGCTTTTCTTCGTGTCCGAGATGTTGAAAAGTTCCTCTTCAGTTATGTTTTCTGTTTCAAGAACCAAAGGCAGCTTTATTTCTTTTTCGATATAGTTAATGATTTCGTTAGTCTTTACACGGATATCATTAGCTTTATCCCAATAAACGCGCGATTTCTCCGGTTCTTTGTTATACTGTTGCTCGAAGATGTTGTAGTAATCCTCTATTTTACTCTCAACACTGGCATTTGTCTTTTCCAAACCGTCATTCACGATAGCGAAAGCATCGAGGATGTCGGCCGAAACGTTCAATGCCAACAGAGCTGTGAGGACGAGGTACATCATACCTATCATCTTCTGCCTTGGGGTTTCTTTTGCTGCTGCCATTTCTTAAAAACTTATGCCTTAATATTCATAGCATTAAGCATGTTACCATAAACGGTGTTCATTGCTGTCATGCGTTTCGACAAGTCGTTGATTTGATGATTAAGTGTATCTGTTGAATTTGCAGATGCATTGACTTTTTCGATGTAAAGTGCCATTGTGTCGTTCATCTTTCTGCTTGAGTCAGAGAACATTGCTGCGTTGGTGGCTGTCTTCGACATCTGAGCGTCGAGTTCCAAAGCTGTTTCAGATGCTTTGTTCATAGCCTTTGCATAGTTGGTTGTGGCTGCCACTGCTTCGCTCACGTCGGCAATCTTCGATGCGTTCTCGCCGAGTTTGTTGAGACCCATGCTGAGGCGTTCCATTGTTGCCGCGTTGATGTTAGCTTTTTCAAACATCTCGTTGAGCTGTTCTGTTATGATATCGCTGTTGACATTATTGCCGCCGGCGTTGTTTGTTCTTGTTCCAGGTTTCTTAGGTGCTGTGCCGTCGCCATGGTACATGTCCCACAACTCAGGGTAAACCAAGCTCCAATCCGGGTCCATGTGCACCGGTTCGAATGCCGAGAAGAAGAAGATGATTGCCTCTGTCAACAAACCAAGTGTCAACATTGTGTTTGCTGCGCCCGACCAGCCGAAGAGCGACATGTGGGTAAGTTTGAACAAAGCTCCAACCAAAACGATTGATGCACCAATACCATAAACTTTAGCCATGAAGTTTTTGTACTTCTTGCTTTCTGAAAACTCTTTAAATGACATATTTCCTAATTTTTTAATTTATTTTCTTTTTTTGATGTTATCAATTATAAACTCTTGACGCCTTATTCGGGTTGTCGCCTTTCTGACGGCCAAGGTAAGGCTGGATGCAGCGGAATCCGATGTAGCACTTCGCTGTGTCCTGATACTCGTAGGCGCGTGTCGTCACTTCGAGGTAATAGGCCACGTCTTTCCATGAGCCGCCGCGGATGACCTTTCTCTTCATTATCGGGTCGTCGTTCTCGTTGGCGTTGTATGTAAACTGCGGGTTCATGTCCCACATTGCGTTATATGCTGATGGGTCGAATGCGCTTGAAGTCCATTCCGACACGTTGCCTGCCATGTCGTACAAGCCCCAGTCGTTGGCCGGATAATGTCCCACGATGACAGTGGTGAGACCGCCGTCAGCGATATAGTTGCCACGCATCGGCTTGAAGTTGGCCTTCAGGCAACCGCGTTCGTTACGTGTGTATGGACCGCCCCATGGATACGGGTTGAGTTGGTGACCGCCGCGTGCCGCCCATTCCCACTCAGCCTCTGTAGGAAGACGGAACTCTGACATGCCGACCTGTCCCTTGTGCTTGGCGAGGTATCTGTTGAGTTTTTCGGTGCGCCACACACAGAAAGCGTTGGCCTGGTTCCAGTTCACGCCAACCACCGGATAATGGTCATATGCCGGATGCCAGAAATATTTTTCTGTCAACGGGTCGTTGAAAGCATATGTGTAATCATAAATCCATGCCAAAGTGTCAGGATAAATGTTAATGTCATCGGTACGGACATACACCGAACGGTCTGCAGAGCCTTTAGGACGGTTGGCAAAAGCACCGTTACGGTAGTCGGCACCTTCAACAAAATCTTTCTTTGCGGCCGCTCTAAGGTCGATGTAGCTGTAATGGAACATGAGCTTTCTGGCATCGATTTCCTTCTTGCCATAGTAACGCTCATTCTCCGGAATATACAGCGGTTCAAGAGCATCCCTGTAATCCTGATTGTCGCTGTGCCATTCTATCTTAGCATCCCAATTGAGAATAGCTGGCTCGTAAATCTCACCGGTCTTCTTGTTTTGAGTGATAAGATACTTGTCCGGGTCAACCTCACCGAGATAGGTACGAGCCAACGAGTCGCGGACATAACACACGAACTCACGGTACTCATTGTTGGTGATTTCAGTCTCATCCATATAGAATGCCGACACTGAAATGGTTTTAGGCTGCGAAAAACTTGTTCCAGCCACATCCTGACCGCCAACACCCATCGTATAGCTGCCCATAGGGACAAAAACCATACCGTAAGGGTCGGGTTGATAAAACGGTTTTGACTTCTTTCTTACGCCTACCAATTCTCCTTGATCGCCGCTAGTACTGCAACCAACAAGCATCAATGCTATTAGGCTCACTAACAAAATCTTCTTCATTTTATTCCTTTTTAAAAAAGTTTTCAAAAGTATAATATTTTTACCAATTCTCGACAAAAACATTTCAACTTTAGCATTTTTTTATCAACATTTTTTATAAGTATCTGATACTCCGATAGATACGAGGATGCTTATCAAGGTCAAGCTTGAAGTTATAGCTGATTGACACCTCGTGCGAACCGGGTAATTTCAGTCCCATAGTGTTGATATCATATGCATAATTGATATGTATTCCTTTAATTACAAAGCCAACCAACAGGTCTATCGACTCCTGATACCTGTAGTTAACGCCGAAACTCACAATATTATTGTACCACAGTCTTGCCCCAACATTAAACTGCGTCGAAGCGATGTCGCTGAGCACCAACATCGACGGGTTGAGCACGAATTTCGGATTGAAAAACTGATACTCGTATCCTGCTGCGAGATAGAAGGTTCTGTCGCCGACAAAACTTGCACTTGAGGATGATTTGCCTTCAAGCGCTTTGCCTTTTGCCTCAAGCAGATTCGTCGATGAAAGAGCTACATAAAAAGTCTCCGGAACCATGTAATACAAACCGAAATTGAAATCCAGAAGCATGTCGCTCTGTTCCTTTGTCGGAATGACAGGGTCGTTGTCGTTCAATGGCTTAGCTTTTCCAAAATCTACAGTACGGTTGTTCATTGCAAATGCTAGACCTATACCCAATGTGCCGGGACCAATATCGAGATGATATGAATAGCCGAGGTTCACCCCGATACTGTTCTCAAAACCCAATTGGTCTCTCATCAGAGACAAGCCGACACCGCCGCCCAAAACCTTAATAGGCATGTCGGCAGAAGCCAAAAACGTTATTGGCGACACCACCTGACCGGTGACATCGTCCTTAAAACCCGTCCACTGGTTGCGATAAATGCCCATCGCGTTGACACCCTCACTCATACCGTAGAATCCGGGATTTATAACTGCATAAGAATCACTGTAATTGGTGAAAATCGGGACCTGCTGCGCATGCGACAAGCCCGCCGTCAAGACGACGATTACCAATAACAATATGTATTTTATTCTATGCATTGAGTGTTATAACGCTTCTTTTGTCAAATTATTGTATTTATCAACAAGTTTTCAACACCTTATTAATATTAATCACCTGAAGAGCCTTATGATATCGTTGCCGTTGGCGTATATCAGCAATAACAGCAAGAAGATGAATCCTATTGTTGTGGCTCTTTCGAGGAATTTGTCGCTTGGTTTGCGTCCTGTTATCACTTCCCATATGAGGAAAAGCACATGGCCGCCGTCGAGTCCAGGAATCGGGAGTATGTTCATCACCGCGAGGATGATGGAGAGGAACGCTGTCAGACGCCAGAACTGTTCCCAGATGAAGTGGTCGGGGAAGATGCTTCCGATGGTGATGAAGCCACCGAGGCTCTCATATGCTCCTGTGCTCGGTTTCACTATGAGTTTCAGCTGTTTCCAATAGTCGCTAAGCTCTTTGCCCGTCTTTCTGAATCCTTCCGGGATAGCCTGCCAGAAAGTATATTCCTTGGTCGAAATCTGGAGTATCTGAGCGGCATAGACACCGATTGTGGCATCGCCTCCGACATGTGTCAAAACCGTAAGGGTGTCGTCAACTCTCACTATTCTCAAGTCAACATCCTCACCTTTATAGTTTACTATCTCTCTCTTAAAGTCTTGGAAATAAGGCGTTTCCACCTCATTGATGCCGATTATTCGGTCGTTTTCGAGCAGTCCTGCTTTCTCGGCATACGAGCCGTTGGCGAAGCCGCCCACCACGAATGGCAACCTCATGTTGATGAACATCGAGCGTGCCTTAAGTATCTTGTTTATAGCATCTTCAGGCAATTCGACCTGTACATTTCTGCCGTCGCGCTCAA
Source organism: uncultured Bacteroidales bacterium (assembly GCA_905233445.1). GTDB lineage: Bacteria > Bacteroidota > Bacteroidia > Bacteroidales > F082 > Limimorpha. Next base: position 20,739 of record CAJOEP010000006.1, read on the forward strand.
CTTCGATATATTGTGGTTTTTCCAGCACTATCGTCATTGGAATCTGGCTGAAATCCTCTACATATTGGCCGTCGATGGAGAGTATCTTGTCGCCGTCGCGCAGCCCGATGCTGTATCCAAGGCTATCGACAGCGATGCCGTATTTGTTGACTTCCGCTGTCGAGACGTACTGTTCGCCATAGCTCGCGATAAGCCCGATATATATCAGAATTGCCAGGATTACATTCATGCACACGCCGCCGATCATGATGATGAGACGCTGCCATGCCGGCTTGGTGCGGAACTCCCACGGCTGGGGTTCCTGTGCCATCTGTGCCTGGTCCATCGACTCGTCGATCATGCCTGCTATCTTGCAGTAGCCGCCGAGCGGAACCCAGCCGAGGCCGAACTCCGTCGCGTCCTCAGCCCTGCGCCAGTCGTCCTCAGGCAGAGTGTTGAGGTCTATTTTCTCGTAAGTGTATTCCTTTTTGTTTGTTACCGGGTCTATCCTCTCATGAGTGATATATTTTTCAGGCTCGTTTTTGCAAAAAAACTTGAATCTCCACCTGCCATTCACTTTTTTAGCTCTGAAAATAGAGAATTTCCAATCAAAAAACATGTAAAACTTCTCCACTCTCACCCCGAATATGCGCGATGCGATGAAATGCCCGAATTCATGGATGATTACGAGTATCGACAGTGCTAAAATAAGCTGGATTATCTTTATCAAAATCGTCATTTTCCCACTATAAAATTTTTAAACTGCAAAAATACAAAAAAATATGGAAATAATGACAGATTTTTTCATTTTCCTTCAAAAGAAATATAATCTTCAGGATTGAGTGGTATTCCTTTGTACCAAAGTTCGAAATGAAGATGAGGTCCTGTAGAGGTGCTTCCGCCACCGCCAAGGATGGCTATGGCATCACCGGCTTTCACCAAATCGCCGGTCTTACACATCACGGAAGCGTTGTGTTTATAAACGGATATGATATTCATATCATGCTGAATACCAATAATATAGCCACCTTCAAAGCTCCAATCGGAGAACACCACGGTGCCGTCGGCGGTAGCTTTGATAACGGCATCGGCATTTGCCACTACATCGACACCAAAATGCTTGTTGTTGGCATTGAAATGATTAGTAACCAGCACATTGCTTATTGGCGCAAAAAACAGCGGCATGCTGAAGCTGTTGTCGGGGATTAAGGTGTTTGTGAAGCTCATCCGTGTCAAATCCTGTTGGATGTCGTTATCAAAATCCTCGTTGTTGATGATACGTTTGAGGTTTTCGATGTATAGTTGCTGCTGATAAAACACTGTTTCGATGGAGTCGGCGCGGCGTTCCATATTGTAAACGCGTCTGTTGAGGGTGACGTCGGTGTAACCGGGAATGAGTTCGCGCAATGGCGTAAAGACGATGAGGCATGTGGTTATTGCAATGATTATCAATGAGTAAAATACCACCAAGTTGATGAATTTCATTTTACTCATATTGAAACCGCCTTTTTCTTCATACGTATCAGGATGTATGATGACGATTTTGAATTTGCTCTTAAAATTTTTAAACCACTCTTTCATTTTCAAAAATCATTCCAAGTTAAATTTCCCGGGTGTCTTGCCCTGCATGCCGCGATAAAAATTCTCGAGAATAGGCCAGTCTTTGTCAAAATCGCCGCAAGGCATGAACGACGGACCATAGCCGCAACGTTTGGTCTTGAAGTCGATAAATCCAAGAACCACAGGCACTTGCGCCAGTTCGGCGATGTAATAGAAACCGCGTTTCCACTTATCGACGCGTTTGCGGGTGCCTTCAGGAGTTATGACGATGGTAAGGTCGTCGTATTGTCTGAAGACTGCGGCGGTTTTTACCACCATGTTATTTCCACGGCTGCGGTCAACAGGTATTCCGCCTATTTTTCGGAGCAGCCAGCCTAATCCGGGCTTGAAGAACTCTTTTTTTATCAAGAACTTGGCATCACGGCCTTCCATCCAGAAGAAGCAACGGCCTATCACAAAATCCTCGATGCAGGTGTGCGGAGCTTCGATGACTATGCTTTTTCTCACGCCTTCGGGAAACTGTCCGACGAAGGTGAAACCTCTCATTTTTAGGTAGTTACGGCCAAACCATTTTTTAAAACTCATATGTCGATATTCAGGCCGAGGCCATTTTTCAGGGTTAAAACATTGGGGTTATTTTCCACCATCTTCTCGAAACGGCTGCGGTCGGTGTAGGCGATGTCGTCTTTAGGTTTCTCCACGATCTCGTGCACAAGCTTGAACTGGTTGTTGCCCAGTTCTTTTGACAGGAATTCGCGTAGATGTCCTATGTTGGTTATATCATTCACCATCAGCATGTTATCGACCTGATAATGTATTTCGAAACCGTCTTTCAGCGTTGGTTGGTATTTCCCGATGCCGGCCACGAAATTCGGTGACGTGTTTTTATGCGTCTCAACGAATTTCGTCCACGCTCCGACCAGCATCTCCTGCGTAAAAGGGTTGTTTTTGACCTCGACAGGAGCATCCGACACATCTTTCTTGGGTTCGGTGTCGAGAATGGAAATCGTTCCGGCTCGTTTCACTCGCTGGACAGGATTAACAATATTAACAGGATTGTTTGTAGGAACGCTGTCATTCCGAGCGGAGCGAGGAATCTCGTTCTGTTGAACAGGAGCCTGCTGTACAGGTTTTTGAACCGGTTGCGGCTGAGACGGACAGCGATCCGTCTGTACGGGAATCATTTTCAACAATGCGATTTCGAGATGCAGGCGTTTGTTGTTGGCGCTTCTGAAATTGATGTCGCATTCGTTGGCGATGTCCAGCGATTTCAGCAGGAATTCGGTGCTGCAGTGCTCTGCCTGTTTGGCGTAGCGTGCTTTTAGCTGGTTGCTCACCTCCATCAGATTGATGACGCGCGCGTCCTTGCCAAGAAGCAGGTTGCGCAAATGACTCGCCATGCCCTGGATGAAATTCTGCGAGTCGAAGCCTTTGTTAATCACTTCGTTAAGAAGAAGAAGTATCGAATTGATGTCGCCCGCGAGAATGTCTTCGACCATGCCGAAATAATACTCATAGTCGAGGACATTGAGGTTGTTGATGACGTCTTTATAAGTGATGTTGTTGCCTGAGAAACTCACCATCTGGTCGAAAATCGACAGCGCGTCGCGGAGTGCTCCGTCGGCTTTTTGTGCTATGATGTTGAGTGCCTCCTCCTCTGCAGTCACGCCTTCCTTGGCAGCGATATTCTGCAGGTGTTTTGATATGTCTTCTACCGTAATGCGTTTAAAATCAAATATTTGGCAACGCGACAGAATTGTAGGGAGGATTTTGTGCTTCTCTGTTGTGGCGAGGATGAATTTGGCATACGCCGGCGGCTCTTCGAGGGTCTTCAGGAAAGCATTGAAAGCCGAAGACGACAGCATGTGGACCTCGTCGATGATATACACCTTATATTTTCCCAGTTGCGGAGGTATCCTCACCTGGTCGATGAGTGCGCGGATGTCGTCAACGCTGCTGTTCGACGCGGCGTCGAGCTCAAAGATGTTGAACGACGCGTTGTTGTTGAAGCTCACACACGACTCGCATTCGTTGCACGCCTCCATGTCGTCGGTGGGATGCAAGCAGTTGATGGTCTTGGCCATGATGCGGGCGCATGTCGTTTTTCCGACACCACGCGGGCCGCAAAACAGGAACGCCTGCGCCAGGGTGTTGGTGCGGATGGCGTTCTGCAGCGTCGAGGTGATGGCATGCTGACCCACCACGCTCTCAAATGTAGTCGGCCTGTATTTCCTTGCCGATACGATAAAATTTTCCATTCAAAAACAGCCTTTTATTCAGCTTGTAAAATTACAAATATTTTCTCAAATCGGGACACGTTTTTATATTTTTTTAAAAAAAAGAGAATTATACCGACGAATTTGTTATTTTTGCAGTTTCGGATAATACGCAAAAAATAAAGTGACATTTTTATAGTTATTTTAGAAAAACGAAATGAGAATCAGGTCATATAAATTTTTAGCTGTCTTAGCTATATTGTTGAGTGTCATAATGTTGTCATCATGTTCAACAAAAAAGAACAAATGGAACAGACGTTTTTGGCACAACATGACGAGCCATTACAACGTGTGGTGGAACGGCAATCAGAGCATGAAATCGGGTGAAATCGCCCTTCGCGACGTGGTTGTTGACGACTACACCAAGACGTTGCCGGTGTTCAATTACGGCACTAAAGACAATGCTTTGGCGCAATATGCAGCCATGGACCGCACCATTGAGAAGGACGCCGTCTGCATCCAGAAACACTCCATGAGGTTCAACAACGAGGAGCGTGTGCGCTGGATTGACGACGCTTTCATCGACATGGGAAAAAGCCATTTCTACAAGCAGGACTACGTGCCGGCGCGACGCACATTCGACTATGCCGCCACACAGTTCCGCAACAGTCCCGATAGACATACCGCAACTCTTTGGTTAGCAAAGACTTATATCGCCACAAAACAGTTTGAAAAGGCAGAGGCTATGCTTCAAGCTATTCTTGTGGCGATGGACGACGAAAACGAAAAGATTCCGCGTTATGTGCGCACCAACATTGACCTTGTTTATGCCGATTATTACATCGCGATGGGCAAAGAAAACGATGCCGTGAAATATCTGCGCAGTGCGCTTCTCACCACGCGAGGCAAATACAACAAGACACGCGCCATGTTTATCCTCGGGCAGATTTACCAGCACCAGAACGACAAGCCGCGTGCCACGGAGCAGTTCAAGAATGTGATTCGCAAGCACCCGTCATACGAGATGACATTTGAAGCGCAGATGAACCTCGCAAGATGCTATGATGCCGACACCACCACCATCATGAAGATGCTCAACAAGATGCTCAAGGACTCGAAAAACTCCAACTTCAAAGACCGCATCTACTTTGCGATGGCCGACGTGGCTCTTGACAATAACAACGAGACCGATGGCGTGAAATATCTGAGAAAGTCAGTGGCGGCAAGCACCGACAACAACATCCAGAAAATACGCTCGTCGCTCGACGTGGCGAACATCCTGTTCAAAAACAGCGACTACATCCTCAGCCAGGCTTATTTCGACACCGCCGTCATGACGATGGATCGCAACTACCCCAACTACGACAGTCTGCTCAACCTCTCTGTCATGCTCACTGACCTCGTCAGCAACCTGACGGTTTACGAGACACAAGACAGCCTGTTGCGCTTGGCAGACATGGACTCTATCAGCCGTAACGCCGTCATAGACAAGGTGATAGCCGAGTACATTGAAGAGCAGAAACGCATCGAGGAGCAGAAGGAGATAGAGGCACAGATAGCCTTGAATGGCGGTCGTGACGAAGGAGGCGGAACAATCCCGACGGGCAACGATGGCAACTGGTATTTCTACAACACGCAGACGCGCAACAGAGGCATGAACGACTTCAAAAACAGATGGGGAAACCGCATGCTCGAAGATTTCTGGTTTATCTCCAACAAACAAAGTCTCGCCGTTGTTGAAGAAGAAACCGTCGAAGAACTATCGGAGGAGGAAATTGCCAAGATGAGCGAGGAAGAACGCGCCAAATATCTGCAAGGACTGGAAATCAGCAAAGACACCACGCAATACACGCCTCTCGACCGCGGTTATTACATGAAGCAGATTCCTTTCACTCAAAGTGCGAAAGACGAGGCCAACAGACAGATTGCCGAGGCTCTCAACAACATCGGTTTCATATATTACAGCGATTTGCATGATTTCTCGCACTCTATTGATGCTTACACCGAGCTCACGGAGCGTTATCCCGACAACGCCAATGAGGTTTCGGCATGGTATTATCTCTATAAGATGCACAGCAACCGTAACGAGACATCCGACGCGGAGAAATATAAAAACCTCGTTTTGACCAAATATCCCGACTCAAATCAGGCAAAAATCATTCTCGACCCGGAATATTTCATCAAAGAATATGAGAGAGGCGCTGAGGCTGAGCAGCTTTACTCAAAGACTTTTGAAGCATACCAAAACGGTCAGTATCAACGAGTTATGATGAATGTAAAGAAAGCCAGACAGCTTTATCTTGAAGACACGCTCTACATGCCGCGTTTCGAGTTCCTCAACGCCGTTTCGTTGGGTTATGTTGAAGTCGTTGACTCGATGGCTTACGCTCTCCTGAACCTTATCCAGACTTATCCTGAGAGCAGCATCAAGCCGTTTGCCTTGGATGTTCTCTTGAAAGCCAACGACATGTACGATCTCGGTCTCAACATCGAGAGCGCGCGTCCGAAAGATGAGAAAGTGGAGGAAAAAGAATCGCCTTACACCTTCAGGCCTAACGACGAATATTACGTTTTGGTAATCACCAACAAAAAAGTGCGTGTCAACCCGCTCAAGGTGCGTATCGGCGACTTCAACAAGAACAATTTCAGGATGGACCAGCTGAAAATCAAGAGTCTGATGCTCAACAAGGACGAATCGCTTCTTACAATAGAAAAATTCGAAAATGTTGACAAAGCCATTGACTATCAGAGGGCAATGTTCATCAGCGACTATATCTTCGGAGGAATTGACGAAGAAAACTATAAGGTATTAATCATTTCGGTGTCAAACTATCCTATCTTCTATGAGCAGAAAAACATAGAGGAGTATTTGGATTTCTGGCATCAATATAACAAATAAAAACTATGGGTTCAAACAATCAGGAAGCATCTTTAAGAAACAATCTCATTGGCAACGGCACTGTCATCAAGGGTGAGATCAACGCGGCCGGCGACATCCGTATCGACGGAACTGTTATTGGAACAATGAAATCCAGCGGCAAGGTCGTGGTCGGACAACAGGGTTTGATTGAAGGCGACATCATATGCAACAGCGCCGACATCTCAGGTCGCGTGAAAGGCACGATAAGAGTCGATGAGCTTACCACCATGAAATCGACATCGCGTTTAGAGGTTGAGCTTTACACCAAACAGCTGTTCATTGAAGTGGGTGCAATATTCACCGGAAAGTGCGACATGTCGCAGAAAGTGGCTGAAACTCCTAAGAAATGAACAGATTCGTAAAACACCTCTGCATACTGACGGTTTGCGTCATTGTGGCATCGGTACTGACACGCAAAATGCTGACCATATGGTGGCCGGCCATTGTCTGTTTCTTCTTCATTATCAGCCTATTAATGTTTTATCTTGGCGAAAAAGCGAAGAAAAAAGACATGCGCAAGTTCACCAATTTCTACATGGGGTCAACCGTCGTGAAAATGGTGCTGTATCTGTCGATAATCTTTGCTTATGCGATGGTTTTCAAGGAAGACGGTAAACGTTTCGCCATCACTTTTATGGCTTACTATTTGATTTACAGTATTTTTGAGACATATAAACTCGTAAAAAAGAATAAAAACACTTATGGAAGAGAACGAAATAATCGGTTACGAGAAGATTGAGCGTTACAATCCGGGAAGAACGGAGAAATTGATGGAGCATTACCGCGCCATTTTGCAGCTTTTGGGCGAAGACCCGAACCGTGAGGGACTGTTGAAAACCCCGCTCCGCATGGCTAAGTCGATGCAGTTTCTGACACAGGGCTACAACATGGATCCGATGGAGATTCTGCTCTCGGCAAGATTCAAGGAAGACTACCGTCAGATGGTGATAGTCAAAGACATAGAGTTGTTTTCAATGTGCGAGCACCACATGATTCCATTTATCGGAAAGGCGCATGTGGCATACATCCCGAACGGCTACATCACCGGCTTGAGCAAGATTGCGAGGGTTGTGGAGGTCTATGCCCGCCGTTTGCAGGTGCAGGAGCGACTCACCACGCAAATCAAGGAAGCCATCAACGAGGCTCTGCATCCGCTCGGAGTGGCCGTTGTTATTGAAGCCCGCCACCTCTGCATGTGCATGAGAGGCGTGCAGAAACTCAATTCTGTGACAACGACATCCGACTTTGTGGGAGCTTTCGAGAGAGGCGAGACACGCACGGAATTTTTAAATTTAATAGGAAAAGACTTACACTAAGTTTGAAGTTTGGAATTTGAAGTTATAAGTTAACTATTATGAATAATACAGAATATCAAGATTCGACGGGTGTTTTGTCGAATTCGTTTGTAGCGAATGTCTTCATGTGGATGTTCGCGGCATTGGGACTCACCGCGTTGACAGCTTATTTGTTCGGCACTAATGCGTCGCTCTTCCTGTCGATGTTCACGGTTCAAGCCGACGGCAGCATGTCGATGAACATTTTGGGATGGATTGTGATGCTGGCACCGCTAATAATAGTGTTCGCCATGTCGTTCGGCATTGAGAAAATGAAAGCCTCGACGATGGTGACATTATACATTGTGTATTCCATCCTTATGGGTATGAGCTTGAGTTTCATATTCTTAGCCTACACCGACGCTTCTATTGCCAAGACATTTGTCGTGACAGCCGGCATGTTCGGCCTGATGGCGTTTTTAGGCTACACCACCAAGACCGACCTCACCAAATTCGGCTCATTTTTGCTGATGGGACTGTTTGGAATAATACTCGCATCGTTAGTGAACATGTTCATGCACAGCGAGAGAATCGATTATATCATCAGTATTATCGGAGTGTTAATCTTCACAGGATTAACGGCTTACGATGTTCAGAAGATTAAAGAAATCGGCCAGATGGGAATGGATAACAACGAGACGATGACAAAGATTTCGATCAGCGCGGCCTTGAGTCTCTATCTCGATTTCGTCAATCTGTTCCTTTATTTATTAAAATTTTTAGGAAAAAGAAAATAGTTTTAAAAGAAAATAGTTTTAGATCACAGATAATATTTTTTTTATGAAAGCATACGTTTTCCCGGGACAGGGAGCACAATTTGTGGGAATGGGCAAGGATTTGTACGATAAATTCCCGAAGGCTAAGGAAATGTTTCTCAAGGCTAATGACATTTTAAAATTCAACATTACCGATATCATGTTTGACGGCACTGATGAGGATTTGCGTCAGACGAAGGTCACGCAGCCTTCAATTTTCCTTCACTCAGTGATTTTGGCTGCAATGTTGGGCGATGATTTCAAGCCTGACATGGTTGCGGGGCATTCATTGGGAGAGTTCTCTGCATTGGTTGCCAATCAGACATTGAACTTTGAAGATGGTTTGAAGCTCGTGTCGCAACGTGCCATGGCGATGCAGAAGGCTTGCGACGCCAACCCTGGCACGATGGCGGCCATCATCAACCTTGAGGATGACAAGATTCGCAAGATTTGCGAATCAATTGACGAGGTAGTGGTACCGGCAAACTTCAACAGTCCGGGTCAGGTGGTGATTTCTGGCAGCATGAAAGGCATTGAGATAGCATGTGAGAAGATGAAGGAAGCCGGAGCAAAACGCGCACTTCCGTTGAAAGTCGGTGGCGCCTTCCACAGCCCGTTGATGGAGCCGGCGCGCGAAGAGTTAGCAGAAGCCATCCAGAAGACCAAGTTCGTGAAAGGCATCTGCCCTGTGTATCAGAATGTTACAGGTCAGGCAGTGACCGACCCTGAGATTATCAAAGCCAACCTTATCAAGCAGCTCACAGCACCTGTCTGCTGGACGCAGACCATGGAAAACATGATTGCGGCAGGTGTCAATCAAGTTATCGAGGTGGGTCCTGGCACAGTCCTTCAAGGTTTGTTTAAGAGACTGAATCCTAACATCGAGTTGTCAAGTGCCGCCATATAATGAAGCGTAACCATCTGACACCCATATATTTATCCTTAGCGGTCGCCTTTGGTGTGCTGCTTGGCGTTGTAGTGTCGCGCTCTAACGACGCCAGCACCTTCATGAATAGGGGTGGCGATATGAACTTGGTTGACAAAGTATTCTATCTCATTGATAATGAATACGTTGACACTGTCGATATCAAGAAACTCAATGTCGATGCGGTGATTAGTGTCATCGACAAGATGGACCCGCACAGTGAGTATTTCGAGCCGGAGGTGCTTGAGGAGGTTAACGAGGATCTTCAGGGCAGTTTTGAGGGCATCGGGGTGACATTCAGGATTGAGAAAGACACCATCACCATAATTAGCACCATAAAAGGCGGTCCGTCGGAGAAGACAGGCATACGTGCCGGCGACAGGATCGTTTATGTTGGCGACAGTCTTGTTGCGGGTGTAGGTATTAATAATAATAAGGTGATGAAGCTACTGAAGGGTCCGCGCGGCACCAAGGTCAACGTGAAGATTTCGCGCCGCGGCGTGTCTGATATGCTCGATTTCACCATCACCCGCGATGTAATTCCGACATATAGCGTCGATGTGGCGTATATGCTCGACGAAACCACCGGATACATCAAGTTGGAGAAGTTCATTGCCACCACGCACAAGGAGTTTGTAAAAGCCGTTAAGAAGCTGCAGGCTCAAGGCATGCAGAAGCTCATCTTCGACCTGCGTGACAATGGCGGAGGCTATCTCTCGGAGGCTGTTGACATCGCCGATGAGTTTTTACCGAAAGGCAGCCTGATTGTCTATACTCAGGGCGTGCATCGTGACAGACAGTATATCTTCGCGCGCCGGCGTGGAATGCTTGAAGACACTCCTGTTACAATACTCATCGATGAGGGTTCAGCGTCGGCATCGGAGATAGTGGCCGGCGCGCTGCAGGACAATGACAGAGGAACCATCGTCGGAAGACGCTCGTTCGGAAAAGGCCTTGTGCAGGAACAATTTGACCTCGGTGATGGCGCCGGGTTGAGGCTCACCGTGGCGAGATACTACACCCCGACGGGACGCTGCATCCAGAAACCGTACGACGGCGACAGGGAGAAATACATTTTGGAAGCTTACGACAGATACAACTCCGGCGAGATGTTCAGCGCCGACAGCATACACTTCGCCGACTCGCTGAAATACATCACCCCGGGCGGCAAAGTCGTTTATGGAGGCGGAGGCATCATGCCCGACGTATATGTGCCTCTGAAACAGGACTCGACAGAATATTTCTTCAACAAAATTGTCAATGCGAGCATAGTGTTTCAGTATGCATTCGACTACTCCGACGCTCATCGCGAAGAGCTTATGAAATATGGCGACGAGAGGAGTTTCGACAAAAAGTTCAAGTTCACTGACAAGATGTGGGATGAAATCCTGATGGAGGCTAAGAAAAAGAAGATTACCGGCACTGACGAGCAGATTGCGGTGGCGAAGAACATGACGGCGCAGCTGTTCAAGGCTTATGTGGCGAGGAACATTTTTGGTGATGAGGCGTTTTATCCGTTGTATGAGAGTTTGGATGAAATGTTGAAAGAATGTTTAAAAAATTAATTTTTTGTAAAACATAATAAAAAAAGTTGTATTTTTGCAGCCCGAATTGGATAAAATGAAGAAAGAGGAGAACACATTCACGATTCCATTGGCAGGCTTGCCGTTCGGACATACTGATTATCAATATGTTATCAACGACTGTTTCTTCGAAGATAGAGACTATTCGGAGGTGAAAAAAGGAGTTGTGAGCCTTCATTTAGGCGTCGAAAAAATGGAAACAATGTTCGTTTTGACGATGAAATTTGAAGGAAAAGTGGTTCTTCAGTGCGACAGATGCGGTGATGATTATGAGCAGGCGGTGGCTGATTCGGCAGAGATTTACCTGAAATATGGTGCCGAAAAAGGCGACGAGGGCGAGGATGTCATCATCATTACAAAGAACGACAGCGAGTTCGATTTGAGTGATTTGATTTATGAATACATCATTCTGTCGCTCCCGATTCGCAGAACGCACGACGATGAGAGCTTGTGCAACCAGGAAGTTCTGGCGAAACTGCACAATTTCTCTCAGTCGGAGGCGGAAACAGAGGATGACGAGGAGAATCCTTGGAAGCAAATGATGAAAGATTTGAAAGACAAAATAGATAAGTAATAATTAAAAAATAGTATAATATGGCACATCCTAAACGAAGACAGTCTCATACAAGAGGCGCGAAAAGAAGAACTCACTATAAAGCTGAGGTTCCTACATTGGCAACATGCCCTACAACAGGCACAATCCATGTATATCACAGAGCATACTACGTTGACGGAGACCTTTACTACAAAGGAAAACTCGTCATGGAAGGAGCTAAGAAATAATTAAACAAAGAAATTTTTTTCATAATCTTTATATTGTTTTTCCCCGCCTTTCGTGTAAAGGTGGGGTTTTTTTTATTTTTTTCATTAAAACTAAAAAAATAGTTACAACATTACAAAATAAGTTGTATATTTGCAGCGTTAATTACATAAAAAAGATGGCTTATGAAAGAGTTAACTAAAGCGGAAGAGCAGGTAATGCAGGTGATTTGGAAGATTGGCAGTGGTTTTGCCAATGAGATAATGGCGGCGTATCCTGAGCCGAAGCCGGCATACAACACGGTTTTGACCGTCGTCAGGATTCTGGAGAAGAAAGGTTTTGTGGCGCATGAGACGTTCTGCAAGGCAAACCGCTACTATCCATTAATAAGTAAAGAGGAGTATTCGGAGAGCTCGCTGAAGGGATTGGTTGAGAACTATTTCAACAACTCGTACCTCGATTTGGTGTCGGCGTTTGCGAAGAAGGAGAACTTCTCGATGGAACAGATTGAAGAGTTACAAAAATTAATTAAAAACATAAAATAATAATGAGATTCCTCCCTTCGGTCGGAATGACAGCGGTATCATTAATAGAAACGTCGTCATTCCGAGCACGAAGTGCGAGGAAACTCAAAAAATAAAAACTATGGCACTAAACATTATTTCAATAGCACTATCAATTGCGATTCTTTGGGTGGCGTATCGTTTGCTGTTTATCAACAGCAACAGGTTGGTTTTTAATCGCGCGTTTCTCATCATTGCGCTGGGTTTTTCGCTGATATTGCCGGCAGCTGGCATTTATATTGGCAGAAGCACACCGCAGATTGTGAGCTACCGCCAGAGCCTGTTTCAGGGTATCATGCTTGATGAAGTTGTTATCACAGCAGAAGGCGTTACAATCAGCACACAGAGTGATGTGAAAGCTGACAATGAAGGCGCCGCGCCGGTGGTGGTTCAAGAAAAAGCGCCGCTATCACTTATAGGACCCTTGCGCCTTATATGGCTGATAGGTGCTATAGGCGCAGCGCTGGTGTTCCTCTTCAAGCTTGGAAAAATCATTTATATAATCATCCGCTCACCGAAGAAGAAAATGCCAGGATATACTGCTGTTTTCACAGGAAAGGAACATGGTTCATATTCGTTTTTCAACTATGCTTTCTTCCCCAATGAAAACGCGAATGCGGAGATCGTGCGGCACGAGATGAGCCACATCGCACACCACCATTCGACAGATATACTTTTCGTGGAGCTGATGATGATTATCCAATGGTTCAACCCGTTTATCTACTTGTATAAGAGGGAGTTACAGAGTCTCCACGAATATATGGCCGACAGAGATGTCGTCGCCACCGGTATCGACAAACAGAACTACATGATGTTGATTTTGCAGCAGTGCACGGCCGTCGATTTCAGCAACATGAGCAATAACTTCAGTTTTTTATTAACCAAAAAAAGAATCAAAATGATTACTCAAAGCAAAAAAGCAAAGGGCGTGGTAATCAAGGCATTACTTACCCTACCATTGTTCGCCCTGTTATTGTTCGCGAACTGCAAATCCAATGGTCAGGTGGAAAACGAAAATCTGGTCACAATCAAGTTGGGTGAAGAAAGCTATCTTTCATTCAATAATCCCATGGAAATCAACTTTGATGGCACAGAATACACTCTAGACATCAAGAGCGTGAAAAAAGAGCGCACATTCGAGTTTGGCGAACACAAAGTTTTTGTCAAAAACAATCGTGACGAGCGCAAAAGTTACACTGTCACCATCGATAGCGCACCATTTGACATTACTTATATTACAAGGATGCTAACCGATGATTCGGAAGCAACTGACGACTCGGAAGTTTATACTGGAGCCGTTGAAGTGCTGCCTGAATATCCCGGAGGAACATCTGCAATGTTTGAATTCATCCAGAAAAATGTCAAATACCCTGAATCGGCAAAGGAAAAAGGCATTGAAGGCAGAGTTTTTATCCAGTTTGTGGTTGAAAAAGACGGCAGTTTGTCATCATTCCAAGTGTTGCGCGGCGTTAGTGAAGACATTGACGCTGAAGCGATTAGAGTATTGAAGATGATGCCGAAATGGAAGCCAGGAATGAATAACGGCGAGCCTGTAAGAGTTCAGTACACTATGCCTTTCAAATTCCAGCTTACAGGCAATGAAAACACCACAGATGCCCTTTCCGGAACAAAATGGGAAGGCAAAGGCGAAGGCACCAAGGACGGCATGAAATTCGTCATGGAAATGACAATGGACTTCCACAACAACAACGACGGACTGTTCGTGATGAAACTCACTGCTCAGGACATAGCAAGCAATACACCGCCACAAGTCGCATTCGAGGATGTTGGACTTGATTTCAAGTATGTTTACGACGAAGCCACAAAAGCCGGAGTCATTGCTCCTAAGAACCCTGACGGCAGCGACTTGGGAGACGAGCCGGCAAGACCTTACTCATACATCGTGAAAGACGGCAAAATCATCGTTGCCTTCTACGATTTCAAGGATGACTGTGGAATCGAGAAGATCACTTTTGTGAAGAAATAGTTTTCAAACACGTCATTTCGACAGACTGAAAGGAGTGGAGAAATCTCCTGTAAACATAGTAACTGCTTAATTGTCGGAGATTTCTCCATTACGCTCCATTTCATTACGCTCCAGTCGAAATGACGGGGAAAATTCGTGTTGATTCGTGAGATTCGTGTTCAATTTATGACGAAAACTATATGAAATGGTGCATTAAAATACTGATTGTTTTGCTTACTGTGTTGCTACTCTTTTCTTGCGGTATGCAACGCTCGACAAGTTACGACAACATTGAATCGCTGAATCTGTCGAATCAGGGCTTGAAGCGCATTCCGAGGAGCATCAAGAGGTGCAAAAACCTTGTACATCTTGATTTGGAGCACAATCAGATTAGACATATTCCGAGATTTATAGAAAAACTAGATAGCCTAAGAAGCCTCGATTTGAACTACAACGATTTAAAGCTTACGAAAGCCGACATAAGGCACGCTGCGAAGGTGAAAAAGCTGTCAATTGGGGGTAATAATATTGAGAAATTGCCTGAAAACATTGGCATTTTGCAATGCACGAATCTGAATTTGGGCAAAAACAAATTGAGCTCTCTTCCGGCTTCGTTTGCCGATCTGAAACAGGTGCATCACCTCATTTTTTATGAAAATGAATTTGTGACGATTCCCGAAGAGATTGCAGGTTTTGAAAATTTGCAGCATCTCGATTTTTATAAAAACCATATTAAGGAAATACCAGATTTTGTTGGCAATTATGAGAATTTAAGATATTTGTATCTTTCTTATAACGAGATTGAGGAAATCCCTGACAGGCTACGAAATCTGAAGAATTTGAATTATTTTTACATCCATCATAACAAAATTTTGACAATTCCGAATTGGATTGTGGAGATGGACTCGCTTGAGCGCTTTGGAGTGGGTTACAACAAGCTTATTTCGATGCCTGATATGTCGGAAATGCCTTCACTTATTGAGCTTAACTGCGAAGGAAATCTGCTTGAGGAGTTTCCGTGGAAACTGGTTGAAAAGCCTGGAATGCAGTTTTTGATTGTCAGGGATAATTTGTTTGAGTTGAAAGAAGAGGAAATAGAGTTTTTGAGCCAACCAAGGACTTTAGTTATAATATTTTGATTATGAGGTTCCTCGCCCCTTCGGGGCTCGGAATGACAACCCCACCAAGAAACATTATAGCGCGACATATAGGTTCCTACAAATTTAGTAGTTACCTACAAGCCGCGCTTGTTTGTTTCATATATGTTTTGTCATTCCTCATTATTTAAATGCATCCCACGGCATTCCTTTTGGCATTGGAGCCACCACTGTCATTTCGGTTTTCAATGTCGGATGCTCGAAGGTGATTTTGTGCGAGTGCAGGCAGATTGAGGCATCGGGGTTGGAACGAGGGTAGCCGTATTTGAGGTCGCCTTTGATGGGGCAGCCGATGTGAGCCAGCTGGCAGCGAATCTGATGATGGCGGCCCGTAAGTAATTCTATTTCAAGGAGATAATAATTGTCAGATTTTCCGACCACGCGATATCTTAACGTTGCCAATTTCGCTCCGCTTGTCCCCTCTTTCACAATGTACGACTTGTTCTGCGCCTCGTTTTTCACCATGTAATCGTTGAGTTCGTCGGCGTCTTTCGGCGGACGGTTTTTCACGATGGCAAGGTATGTTTTATGGAAATTGCGGTCTTTCACCATTGTCGTCATGCGGCTGAGTGCCTTGCTGGTGCGAGCAAATATCACTGCGCCGCTGACAGGACGGTCGAGACGGTGGACGAGGCCTGCGAACACCTCACCCGGTTTGTTTTTTGTCTCCTTGATGTAAGCCTTCACATCGTCAAGGAGGCAAATGTCGCCGGTTTTGTCACCCTGGACGATTTCGCTCGGGAGCTTGTTCACTATTATTAAGTGATTATCTTCGAAAAGAATGCGGTCGTTTATTTTCATATCCTGTTGGGACAAGGCATGCCTTGTCCGTACGGGTTTTAAAAATCAATATTGCTCTGTATCATTCGGGAATGTCACCTCTTTAACGTCGTTGATATATGCGCTGACGTTGTCTTTGATGATGCTGTAGAGGTTGTTGTAGCGGCGCAGGAAACGCGGTGAGAAATCGTTGCTCAGTCCGAGCATGTCCTGCAGCACGAGCACCTGTCCGTCGCAGCCGTGACCGGCACCGATGCCGATGGTCGGGATGTTGAGCGACTGGGACACCTCTCTCGCCAACGCAGCCGGGATCTTCTCAAGAACGATGCTGAAAACACCTTTTTCCTGAAGAAGAAGAGCGTCTTCACGCAATTTGTTGGCTTCGTATTCGTCTTTGGCGCGCACTACATACGTTCCGAACTTGTTGATACTCTGCGGAGTAAGTCCAAGATGGCCCATCACCGGAATGCCGGCGCAGAGGATACGCTCAACAGATTCGAGAATCTCGCGTCCGCCCTCCATCTTCACGGCGTTGGCACCCGTCTCTTTCATGATGCGGATTGCCGATTCGAGAGCTATCTTCGAGTTTCCTTGATATGTTCCGAACGGCATATCGACGACCACCATGGCATGTGACACGGCACGCACCACCGAAGCACCGTAGATTATCATCTCATCGAGAGTGATTGGCAAGGTGGTAGGATGGCCTTCCATCACGTTGGATGCACTGTCGCCGACAAGTATTACATCTATATTTGACTGGTCGAGGATTTTCGCCATTGTGTAGTCATACGCGGTGAGCATCGCTATCTTCTCACCTTTGTTCTTCATCTCCTGAAGCACGTGCGTCGTGACCAAAGATGCATTATGTGATAAATACATTATTTTCAAATTTTTTGCAAAAATAGAAAAAAGTTAACAGTTAAGAGTTAAAAGTTAAAAGAAATTTGTAATTTTGTCGATTGATAATCATTTAAAATGAAAAACTTATTTCCTATCGTTGCAATAGTGGCGTTATCATTCGCTTCTTGCACCACCGACTTCGAGCTTTACAGCTACGACGAGACCGTTGTGGTTTACGCCATTCTCGACACGGAAGCCGACACGAATTACTTCAAGATTACAAAATCGTTTTTAGGAAATGCCCTCGAACTAGCTCAAGATTACGAAGTCAGCAATTATGATTATGATGAAATCGATGTGAAATTCATCGGGTGTTTCGACAATGCGACGCAACCCGACACAATTCAACTTGACACAATATCATTGTACGTTCCATACAATGAAAGCTCCATGTTTTACAGCGGGATGCGCCAGCTTTACTATTACACCGACAGGAAGTTGCAAAGCGGCAAGACATATAAAATCGTCATCAACCGAAAGTCTGACGGTGCTACAATATGGGCGCAAACGACAACCACAAACAGTGTGGTATTCATCAGACCATATACAAACAGGGTAATCAACTTAAGGTCGAGACACGATTCCGTGACATGGTTTGTCAACGACCCGGCGAACAACTATCACACAACAGCCGCTTATTTTGATGTGACCGGGATTTTTCATTACAGGGAGATGCTGCCAGGAAGCACCGACACCGTCAGCAGGTCAATAGAATGGAACATACAGTCCGATATTCCTACAAACCTGTATATCGCCAACGGAAGCTATCAGATTTACTACTCACCAATTGATTTTTTCAATTTTTTGGGCAACAACAAATACCTTCGTGAAAACAGTCAGTTCGGTGTCCAGCGGTGGATTGACAAGTTTGAATTCCGCATATCTTCCATTGGCGAAGAGCTATACGCCTGCCATCTATCAAACATCGGAACCAGCATCAACATTGATGTTTTTGATTATTCGAACATAGTGAACGGCCGTGGACTGATGTCGTCAAGGGCAGCAAAAAGGTCATTTCATAATTTGGATCAGGTAACAAGATACAGAATCACACAGGATTACGATTACGGATTCATTTATGAGC
The DNA here is from genome assembly GCA_905233445.1 of uncultured Bacteroidales bacterium. Taxonomy (GTDB): domain Bacteria; phylum Bacteroidota; class Bacteroidia; order Bacteroidales; family F082; genus Limimorpha. The sequence goes on from CAJOEP010000006.1 coordinate 39,224, forward strand.
CGAATTAATTTTTGTGCAGTATTAAAAAATATTGTATTTTTGCAGGTTAGAAGATTTCTCCACTCCGCTTCGCTTCGGTCGAGATGACGGTGTTGGTGAAAGTTAAATTGTTAAAAAATGAAAAAAATATTTTTAGCCATAACAGCACTTTTTGCCTTGGTTTTCAGCTCATGCAGCAATAAAGTCGACCTTTACAGCGACGAAGGCGACACCACCATTGTTTATGCCATGCTTGACGCGAATGCCGACACCAATTTCTTCAAAATAACACACAGTTTCATCGGGAATGTCAACGAATTGGCACATAATTACGAGGCAAGCAACTACAAATACGATGAGATTGATGTGACATTTTCTGGTGTTTTTGAAGGTAGTTCAGCCAATCAGACCGTCACGCTCGACACTATTTCGAAATGGATTCCATATGATGAGAACTCGACATTTTACAGCGGCTGCTGGCAAACATATTATTACACCACGAAAAAACTGATTGAAGGGAAGGAATACACGCTCAACATCTTAAGGAAGGAAGACAACGTCAACATAACAGCTAAAACAACGACTATCAACACCTTCCGTTTTAGAAAACCTTTGCAGAATCAGCTGATTAAGTTTGTTGATGCTAAACGTTACACCATAGAATGGAATGTGCCAGATGCCTCCACCAACTTCATGACGACGGCGGCATATTTCGAAATTGACACTTATTTCCGCTTTAAGGAGCTGATGCCTGGCAGCACAGACACCACTCTCGTTGAGCTGAGATGGCCTGTTGGTTCCGACAAAGCCGAAAACCTTTACACCACAAGCAACAACGCGTCGTATTACGCCATCAACTACACCCCGGAAGCCTTGTACACCTTCCTTGCAAACAATGTTTATCTCAAAGAAAACAGTCCTATTGGCGTGCAGCGTTGGTTCGAAAAGTTCGAATTCAGAATCTCGGCAGTGGGCGAAGAGCTATACAACTATTACATCATAGCAAATTCGACGAGTGCCATTCAGGACGTGCCCAACTACTCGAACGTCGAAAACGGCATGGGTATCATGTCATCTAGAATCTCAAAAAGCTCTTACCACCTTATAAATCAGGTTGACAGACAAAAGATTCAGAACGAGTTTCCATACGGATTCATATACGACCCTAACAGATAAAATGTGACATTTTGTCAGTCTTATTATCTTTGGCATAATTTTTGTTCTACCATTGTCGCAAAACGACAAAAAAGTAAAATAAAATATAGGAGAACGAAATTATGTCAAAAATCATTGGTATCGATTTAGGAACAACAAACTCATGCGTTTCAGTTATGGAAGGCAATGAGCCGGTAGTTATTCAGAATAGCGAAGGACACCGCACCACACCGTCAATCGTGGCATTCACCGACAACGGCGAGCGTAAGGTTGGCGAGCCTGCAAAACGTCAGGCCATCACAAACCCGTTGAGAACAGTTTATTCAATCAAACGTTTCATGGGTGAGACTTACGACAAGATGCAGAGCGAAATCAGCCGTGTACCTTATAAAGTAGTTAAGGGCGGCAACAACACACCACGTATCGACATCGACGGCAAGCTTTACACACCGCAGGAGATCTCAGCAATGGTGCTTCAGAAGATGAAGAAGACCGCTGAGGACTACCTCGGACAGCCTGTCACAGAGGCCGTCATCACAGTGCCTGCATACTTCAGCGACTCACAGCGTCAGGCTACTAAGGAAGCTGGCGAAATCGCAGGTTTGAACGTGCGTCGTATCATCAACGAGCCTACAGCGGCAGCTTTGGCATACGGCTTGGACAAGAAGAAGAGCGATGTGAAGGTTGCAGTGTATGACCTCGGCGGCGGTACATTCGATATCTCAATCCTTGAACTCGGCGACGGCGTGTTTGAAGTGAAATCGACAAACGGTAACACCCACCTCGGCGGCGACGACTTCGACGAGAGAATCATCAACTGGTTGGCAGAAGAATTCATGCACGACGAGAACATCGACCTCCGCAAGGATCCGATGTCACTCCAGAGATTGAAGGAAGCTGCTGAAAAGGCAAAGATTGAGTTGTCAGCTTCAACAGAGACAGAAATCAACTTGCCATATATCACAGCTACACAGAGCGGACCTAAACACTTGGTGCGCAAGCTCTCAAGAGCTAAGTTCGAGCAGTTGTGCGACGACCTCATCCAGGCCACTATCGAGCCATGCCGCAAGGCTTTGGCAGACGCTGGCATGAGCGTGAGCGACATCGACGACGTGATCTTGGTTGGTGGTTCGACACGTATCCCGGCTATCCAGAACATCGTGCGCGACTTCTTCAAGAAAGAACCTTCGAAGGGCGTGAACCCGGATGAGGTGGTCGCAATCGGCGCATCAATCCAGGGCGGCGTTCTGACAGGCGAGGTGAAAGATGTGCTGTTGCTTGATGTCACACCATTGTCACTCGGTATCGAGACCCTCGGCGGCGTCATGACAAAGCTCATCGAGAGCAACACCACCATCCCGTTCAAGAAATCGGAGGTGTTCTCGACAGCTGTCGACAACCAGCCATCAGTTGAGATCCACGTGTTGCAGGGCGAGCGCCCGATGGCAAACCAGAACAAAACCATCGGTAGGTTTAACCTCGACAACATTCCGCCAGCGCCAAGAGGTGTCCCACAGATTGAGGTGACATTCGATATCGACGCTAACGGTATCTTGAACGTGAGCGCAAAGGATAAGGCTACAGGCAAGAGCCAGAGCATCCGTATCGAGGCATCGTCAGGCTTGAGCGACGACGAAATCAAGAGAATGAAGGCAGAAGCTGAGGCCAACGCCGACGCCGATAAGAAAGAACGTGAGCGTATCGACAAGATCAACGCTGCCGACGCCATGATCTTCAACACCGAGAAACAGTTGAAGGAATATGGCGACAAGCTGCCGGCCGACAAGAAGGGCGAGATCGAAAGCGCTCTCGAGAAGCTGAAGACAGCACACAAGGCACAGGACATCGCCGGCATCGACGCTGCCATGGCAGAGATGAACGGCATCTGGCAGAAGGCATCGGAAGAGATGTACAAGAACGCCGGAGCCCAGGGCGGTCAGCAAGGACCATTCAGCGGTCAACAAGGACCTCAGAATCCAGGTAACGGTGGCAACGGCGGCAAGGACGACGAGGTGACAGATGTGGATTTTGAAGAAGTCCACTAGATAATGGATAACAGATAATAGAGAAAGGATGTCGAAATACGGCATCCTTTTTTTGTATTATAAACCTCTAATCTTTCAAACACCCCAGCGGAACTATCTTCACTCCGTCTGGTCTGGTGTATGCAATCTTTCCACCTGTCAGCACCATCATCAAATCCGGTTCTCGCAACGGCACTTGATTCTCTTCCTTGTTATGTTCCCTGATAAGCTCCTTTATCTCTACAAGATGTTTTGCGCCATCCTCAATCTCTTTGCTTCCGAGCTTGCATTCTATCAAAGCATAACGGCCATCGCCCAAATGCAGAACCCAGTCAGCCTCCAGGTCATATCTGTCATGGTAATACGACACATGTGTGTCAGCATCAAGCGTATATGCCTTAAGGTCACGAATACACATCTGTTCAAATATAAACCCGAAAGTATTCAACTGAACCATCAGAGCTTCTGGCGTTAAATTCAATGCCGCTACCGCTATCGACGGGTCAACAAACGCACGCTTCACCCCGCTTCTGATAGCACTTTTGCTTCTGATAGCAGGGCACCAAGCCTCAACATCACAAATAACGAACAATTTCTTAAGTGCGCCAACATAATCATTAAATGTCGGTGCCGTGCACGACACCTCTCCCGACGCGGTCACGTCAGCGATGAGCGACGATTTCTTTGCCAATGTTGAGATATTTCTCGCATACGAGCGCAATATCATCTTTGTCAGCAACTCATCACGCTGCACACCATCAACTCTGCTTATATCTTCCGAACAAACTGTTTTCACATAGTTCTTTGCCACTAACAACTTGGCACGGTCTGTTTTTATATTCAACGAGCCAGGCCATCCGCCTCTGCACGCACTGAAAATCAAATCTTCAATCGTCATATCCGATTCTATTCCGTCAATGTCAAGATTTGGATTGTCAAACAACTCCTTCAGCGAAATCTTTCCGTTCGACTCCTGCGATTCCCACAAACTCATCGGTATCATATCCATCTTCGCTATCCTGCTGTTGCCCGAATGACGTATTTTGTCTTTCTTCACGGCGTTCGAGCCAGTCAGTATAAACAATCCTTGATCATGTCTGTTGTCAACGGTAGTCCTCACGGTATCCCATAGCACAGGAGCATCCTGCCATTCATCAATCAAACGAGGGTTTGCACCCTTCAGCAATAACGATGGCTTTGTTTCGGCAGTCGCCAAATATTCATTGCGCATATCCGGGTCTTGCAGTTTTATCACACTCTTGGCCACCTGCTCGGCTGTAGTGGTCTTTCCGCACCACTTTGGTCCTTCAATCAATATTGCCCCGAAAGCCTCCAAGTACAATACCAACACGGCATCAGCAGTTCTTCTCAAATAACTCATAGCAAAACATTTTAAAATCTCGCTGCAAAGATACAAATTAAATTCAAATCCGCAACTCTATTTTCTATTTTTGTGGCATTTTGTTTTCTATTTTTGCGGTATTTTACTTTCTATTTTTGTGGCATTTTGTTTTCTATTTTTGCGGTAATGTTTAAAAACCATTTGTCCACTAATCAATTCTGGTTTTTCGTCTATTATCATAATACTCATAGACCTTATCTTCAAAAATCTTAATACGATGGAATTTATCGACTTTTCTATGAAATAATATAACCATTGTAACTTGGGCTAAAACAAAAAGTGCATGCCAAATATTACATAAGCCAAAGTAACTGTTGATTATCAGAAAACAACTATTTGGCCAAATTATATATCTTATCAAAAGTATTTCTCCTGCAAAAGACATTATCATAATTGATATACAAAAATAGAACATTTTTGTTTCTGGCAGTTTTATCATGTCTTCATTACTTGCTTGAATTATTGAATACAAAACAAGTCCAATACTTGAAACCACAATTAAAGCGTTACTTAGATATGTATAAAGTTCGCAAATCTCACAATATTTTTCAGAAATGAATTTCGAAGTTCCAAAATAAGATACATAATATAGTCCATCATGGTATCCAAAATCAATTAAAAACTCACGAAGCAGTAGCCCAAATAAAGCACATACAAGCAATGGAACAATAACAGCCATCATTTGATGATTTTTCTTACGATCCATTATTTTTTGTTTATAATAATTCTCCAATTCTATCTCTTTGTTATGCCTTAAAAACAATTCTAATTTTTCATCATGAATGTTTTTCTTTAAAGCATCCGCGAATTCGATATCTTTCTTATCTAATCTTAGCATTTTTTCGATATCATCTTCTTTGTTGATTATAACATCTTTTTTCTCTCTGTCTAAGCACATAACAATAAACGATCCGATTATTAGAATAATAACAATTTCAACCATATTACCTTTTTTAATGTAGATGATTTAGTGATTATCATCTGCAAATATATACTTTATTTCAATATAGTTTTAATTTTCATTACCGTTTTCAACCCTTGCAATGCATATTCACGACATTCAATTAAAAATAATTTCCTAACTTTGCCATCTAATCTTATCCCACTATGTCAAAAAACAACACCGACCGCCAATCCCGCAACCTCCTCGACAGTCTTTTCAAGGAAGTCCGTGCTTTTCGCTATGCAAAAGAAGTTCGTGATTTGTTCGCCTACTGCATCAAAATGCGACACCTTTCGGCTTACAACGCAGCACTTGTTTACTCTCAGCAACCTGGCACTCAGCTTGTTCTCTCTGCTTCTCAGTGGTATAAGGAAAAACGACTCATCAAACCTAATTCGTGTCCGCTAATCATTCTTCTTCCCTTTGGTCCTGTAGGTTTTGTTTATGATATTATCAACACCATGCCATTTGACGATTCAGATAGTGAAAAAGCCAGGCAGATTCTTATCGATAGATATATCAACAATCCTTTCCTAACTCAGCACCGCGACATGTTTGGCTATTCCGATACGCTCAGCGTGTTAAAAGCCAACTTGTCCGAACATGGTATTGCATACGAAAAAATGGTAGCCGGTAGCTCTATTTCTGCCAGTATTTGTCCATTTAACAAAGCGTCAATTACTATATCATTGGGCAGATTTGGCTATATGAAATATCACAGTTATTTTTGGGTGGGAATAAACGATAACCTTGATAATGCCGAGCAAATTGCTGGCCTATGTCACGAACTTGGCCACTTGTTTTGTCATCATGTCAAAGCCCCGATTGGTTGGTACACTCATCGTCCTATAAAACAAGTTTCAGAAGAGTTTGAGGCGGAGTCAACAGCCTATCTGGTTTGCAAACGTCTGGGCATCCAAACTCGCAGCGTCGAATATCTTGCCGGTTACAAAGACGATGATGAAATTCCTCCAGTAAGTTTCGAAAACATCTTCCGTGCCGTCAACGTGATAGAAACAATGCTCAGCCGTTCTCTCACTTACAAAGACGGTTATCTCTACAAATTCGACAAAACTTTCAAACAACTGGCTGACGATCTCGTCAAACAAGCAAAGAACAGACATTAACAAGACACCTATTTTGCAAGGCTTGCAAAAGGGTTTTTTGCTTTTGTTTGCAGAATATATTATTTTTGTAGGTCAAAATGGGAGGCGATATGTTAAAGAAAGTTCTTATCGATGGATTAGATTTTCCAGAAGATGATAGTAATGTTTTGTATTACGATCCTGAGCCTGTATCAGAGTTTTCCCAATATATAGAAGCTCATTACGATGAGGTTAATGATATTTTCAGGAAACTCGATATGGAATTTTGTTACTTCCCATATATTTGCAAGCATATTACCGAGCAGCAAATAAAATATCGCATTCCAAATTGGAATGGTGAGCCTTTACGTGTGATTGGAAATGATTTTCTGAAAGATTTTCTGCCAACTGACTTCAATTTCGGAGCATGTTTGTTTAAAAAGGATTACGATAGTAACAAATATCAGTACTTCCCTTTAAAATCGCTAAGCAAGAAATCTCTGGAAGAACAAATCAAACAATTTGATTCAGAAATTTCGCATGATATTTGTTATCATGTTGGTGAAATCAAGTTCAGCATGAGGGTTCGTTGTGATTTGGAAGAAGATATACCTGCCTACGAGAAGAAGTTTTGCGTTGCTGATGATAAGTTTAACAAAGCTCAAATTAGTGACGAGATTTACAAGATGATTGAGGAACTGAAGAAACAGGGTATCGATGAGTTCGTGTTGAGGTGCATGGTGCCGATTGAAAGTAAACTCAGCAAAATTATCATTACTCCAAAATATGAGATATTGTTGCCAGATTATGGCACTGAGCCAATTGTAATGTCGCCACTGCCTAAGGCTGTGTTTTTGCTGTTTTTGAAACACGAAGAAGGCATTTATTTCAAGAATCTGGATGATTATCGGAAGGAATTGCAGACAATATATGCGAAAATTACCAACCGAGTCAGCGATAATGTGATTTCTGACAGCATCACAAAAATCACCAATCCTTTAGATAATGCCGTCAATGAGAAGTGCTCTCGCATCCGCGAAGCTTTCCTCAAGCGTATTGATGAGCGTGTAGCTGAGCATTATTACGTCACTGGTCAGCGAGGCGAGAAAAAGAAAATTATATTGCCGAGAGATCTTGTGGAGTGGCAATGTGAAATATAATAAGGGATTGGCCACGGGACTTAACCACTTGAGCGACCAACCCAATAGAGAAGCAGACGTAGTCACAGTATCTTCTCTAAAATTCTAATGTTTTATCCTATATATCGTAGTATTTAACTGAAGCTCATCTCCGCTGACGGTGAAGGTGTAGGTGTCGTTCGGGGTAATATCACAGTAATCTTTGAATGATTTAAACGGAAGGTAGATGGAGCAGTTTTCTCCGGTGAAATTGTCGCCTGGAATCTCTGTTTCACCGATGGATGTTTTTAAAGATACTTTTTTCTCTGCAACATTTGTTTCGATTAAGAGCATGAGTTTGCTTCCTCTCACTTTAATGATTTTGAGAGCTTTCAATATGTCAGCTCTTTTGCATTCGAAAGATGATTTGTTTGCCATAGTAGTTTGAATTTTTCTGCAAAGTAACAAGATGAAAATTGTCTGTGCAAGAAAAAACAGTTTACAAGGCTTGCAAACCGAATTTCCTTTTCTAATCAAAAATTCCATTATATTTTTGCGCCCGAAATCATTGGTTTTATTCGCGTCTGCCATTGGGGCAGAAAAGCTTTCAACCAATGGTTTAATTGTTAGAATAGCGGGGAATTTCGATTGGCACTAAGTCGTTTTCCACTCCCAATTAATGTCCATCTAACAATTGCACTTGAGAAACCAGTTGGTTTGAAAAGAGTGCCCTCGGTACAAGGTTGGCCTCAAGTGCTTTATGGCAAGGATGACACCCACTTGGGAGGGGCAAATCCTAACCTTGTTTGGCAAGGATGGTGTTCCCTGCGGAGGAACTATTCCTTGTCATTCAAGGTTTTAGACCAAACCATGAAGCCGGTGAGATCCCAGTCTTGAACTTCATGACTCACTAACAAAGAGAGAAATAACACGTCTTTTAAGTGATGTTCTTCCAGACCAATTGTCCGAAAAGCAAAAAGAAACAAAAGTTGACAATCTTTTGCGAAAAATTAAAAAGTCTGGAAAGATTTACAATAAATCAGCCGGTAACAAATCATCTTGGTTCCTTGTAAAATAGTTTTACAAGCAAATTACGAGCAAATTTTACAAGCAATCAGCATATTATATTGATTATCAGTGTATTATGCTAAAAATTTTACAAGCAAATTACGAGCGACTATTATTAAAATTACACGAAATCAAGCTTGTTAAAACCCTATTTTTACACGAAATCAAGGGCAAAAATACAAATTATTATCCAAAGTACGATAAAATGCAAAAATCGGTGCGCTGAAATACGCTATTATGCATGATATTATGTTTTTGATAAAAAAACTGTTTTTTCTTTTATGTTTTTTTCTATCTTTGCCCCTTTAAAACTTAAACTATGACACGATATATTTTTGTGACGGGAGGCGTTGTTTCCTCCCTCGGAAAAGGCATTATTTCAGCGAGTATCGGTAAACTTTTGCAGGCACGCGGATATAGCATTACTATACAAAAATTTGACCCATATATCAATATTGACCCTGGGACGCTCAACCCTTACGAGCACGGCGAGTGCTACGTGACCGTCGATGGCACCGAGACCGACCTCGACCTCGGTCATTATGAGCGTTTTACGGGCATCCGCACGACGCAGGCCAACTCGGTGACGACGGGCAAGATTTACAAGGCCGTCATCGACAAGGAGCGCCATGGCGACTATCTGGGCAAGACCATTCAGGTGGTTCCGCATATCACCGATGAGATAAAGCACCGCATCATGCACAACGACGAGGTCGATTTCGTGATTTCAGAGATCGGAGGCACCATCGGCGACATCGAGTCGGCACCGTTTTTGGAGGCTATCCGCCAACTGAAGTGGGAACTCGGCAACCGCGCGGTGTGCGTGCATCTCACTTTTGTGCCATATCTTAAAGCCGCCGATGAACTCAAAACCAAGCCGACGCAGCACTCGGTGAAAGAATTGCAAAGCGCTGGTATTCAGCCCGATGTGCTTGTTTTACGCACCGAGAAACACCTCTCCGACGGCATCCGCCAGAAGGTGGCGGCGTTCTGCAACGTCGATTTGGAGTGCGTGGTGCAGAGCGAGGACATGCCGAGCATCTACGAGGTGCCTGTCAGCATGCAGCGACAAGGTCTCGACGCTGCTATTTTACGCAAGTTAGGCGTGCCGGTTGGCGAGACACCGAAGATGGAGTCGTGGCATCATTTTCTCGAGCTGCAGCAGTCGGCCGAGAAGGTTGTACGCATCGGCCTAGTGGGCAAATACGACCTTCAGGACGCTTATAAGAGCATCCGCGAAAGCCTTTCACTTGCAGGCATTTACAACCATGTGAAAGTGAAAATCGAGTTTATCAACAGCGAGAATATCACCAAGGAAAATGTCACCGAAAAGCTTTCGGAAGTGACAGGAATTTTGGTTTGTCCGGGCTTCGGCCAGCGCGGCATTGAAGGCAAGATTATTGCGTTGGAATATGCAAGAATGCATGACATGCCGGCATTTGGCATCTGTCTGGGCATGCAGATGATGGTCATAGAATTCGCAAGAAACGTGTTGGGATATAAAGACGCTAATTCGAGCGAGATGGCCGACACTCCGCACAATGTCATCGACATGATGGAAGACCAGAAAAACATCACCAACATGGGCGGAACCATGCGTCTGGGAGCATACGGTTGCGAGTTGCGCAAAGGCAGCAAGGTCGCTGAAATCTACGGCGAGCCGAAAATCAGCGAGCGTCACCGCCACCGTTATGAGTTCAACAACAACTACAAGGAAGAGTATGAGAAAAACGGCATGCAGTGCGTCGGCACTAACCCCGAGAGCGGACTGGTCGAAATCGTCGAGATTCCGAGCCTGCGCTGGTACATCGGCACGCAGTTCCATCCGGAGTATTCGAGTACTGTGCTTCATCCGCACCCGCTTTTCGTAAGTTTTGTCAAAGAATGCAATAAATAGATTGATAATACGTTGATATTAAACCATTTAAATACAATTATCCTATGAAAAAACTATTATTATCAATCGTTGCGGCTTTGATAATTCTTACTGGCTGCAACAAGTCAAATCAGTTTAAGGTTACATTGAACCTTGACAATTCCGATGGCGAGACAGTTATCCTCATCAAGAGCCTCGACGGCAAAAAACCTATTATCCTGGATACTGTGGTCATGGCTGACAACAAAGCCGTGTTTAACGTTGAAAAGGACGACCCGCAGGCCATGTATATCCTGGCATTCAAAGAGAAAAAAGATACCAAACTGTTGTTCCCTGACAACAAAAACGTTACGGTGAAGGGCGATTTGGACGATTTCTTCCATATCGAGGCTACCGGCGGCGATGTCACGAACGCCTACAACGAATACCAGCAATATCTGGCACAATACATGATTCAGTTTATCCCTCTCGAAGATGCTGCAAATGAGGCTTACGATAACGACGACAGCCTGAAATATGAGGAAATCAATGCTCAGATGCTTGCTATTTGGGACGAATATCACAATTATCAGTTCGATTATATCAAAAATCATCCTGACAGCTATGTGACACATTACATCCTCGATGATTTGAAGACCGACATTGAGCTTGCCAAGGTGGCGGAGTTGGAGGAAACCCTCGTTGGCGAGTCGGTTTACCGCGACAATATCAAGAAATTTATCGAAAGCAACATGCGCGTGGAACTCGGTCAGCCGTTTATGGATTTCACTTTACAGACTGTCGATGGCAAAGATGTGAACCTCGCTGAGGTCATAAAAAACAACAAGGTTACGATGATTGACTTCTGGGCATCGTGGTGCGGACCTTGCCGTAATGAGAACCCTGTGGTGAAGGCTGCATACGAGAAATATCACGCCCTCGGCTTTGAAGTTGTAGGAGTCAGTGTCGATAGAAAAGAGGCTGCTTGGCTTCAGGCTGTCGAGGAAGACGCCCTTCCTTACATCCAAGTACGCGATGTTGAAGGCGAGGTTGGTAACGACTACGCTGTGGTTTACATCCCGAGCAACTTCCTCTACGACCAGAACGGCGTGATGGTGGCAAAAGGCTTGAGAGGCGAAGAACTTGAAGCAAAATTAGCGGAGTTGCTGAAATAATCACCAATCGATTTCTTTTATTTCACCATCAGGTGAGCGGAAGACATATCGTAGGGGCGAATCATTATTTGCCCCTATTTTTTCTTTAAGATTTAAATAAGTGCAATAATCAGTGATTTCAACACCGTTTATGCGTATCAGATAGTCGTCTGTTCGGATGCCTTTGCGGTAAGCGTCGCCGCTTTTACGCACCACTGCTTTCATCGCGCCGAGGGTGTCGTTTTTGTCGGCATGGAGAAACTTTATTCCTCTTTTATCCTCGTTTCCGTAATACTGCACTGTGTTGCTGTCGTGAGGAAGCAAGACCAACTTACGTTTATGTCCGTCGATGATAAGGGAATTCTTTTTCAATATGGCTGAGCCCACCTTGCCGGTGCGATTGTCGGTCGACACCCACACGTCGGTGAAAGTGATGCCGCCCATCTCCACCTCCGGGCAATGGAAAATCCTGTATGGAACCGTGTCGTTAAGACGACCGAATAATCCGGCGGAATTGTATACTGTAGTGTCTTTCAGCACCGTATATTCATCCATCTTACGTCCTAACTCAGGATCATCTTTAGCCCAAATACTCATGAGATGCTCCGGCAAATCGAAATCACCGCCGATGGCTCCGGAGTCAAACAATAACTTTATGCGATGGAAAGGAAAATTCACCCAAACTTGCGGGTTTGTCTTATGATACCTCTTATATTTAAGTGTAGGCTGGCCTTTTTCTTCCTTTGAGAAAAATCCTTTGCGGTCGGTCACAATCATCAGGCTGTCTTTGGTGTCGAATTTGAATGAGAGGCCGCGAACCACAAGGTCGTAGCCGAAAGCGCCGTCAATCTTGTCGCAAACGTAATCCTCCAAACCGTTGTCAGCTACCACTTTATAGTTTTCGATAGTGATGTTGCCCATCTTGACAGGCGGCAATTTCATAACAGCCTTTTTTTGGCGTGTTTTTTGGGAATCTACAAAAGTTATAGTGTTGCCAGACGGTGTCATCCAATCCTCCTCCTCGCCAATCCAGAAACCCATTTCAGCACCGGTGTCGAACATCAGATTTTTCGTCTCCCCATTGATTTCCACTGGGATAATTATCGCTCCGTCCCAGATTTTGATTTTTATAGTATCAACAAAATCATGACGTGAAAACTCAATGCCGTTATAAGGTTTTTTCTGCGCTGATGCCTGCAAAAACATCATAAAAACAAACAAAAAGGCAATAATTGTTTTAATAATTTTCATAGAATTAGTATTTATTTTTCGTCATTTCGCGAAATGATGAAGACATAAAGTGAACGCAAAAATATGAATTTTGCTGCATGATTTTGCAATTTTTTTATATTTGCATGATTAAAATTCAATGCTATGAAACATTTTAGAATTATACTTTTCGCGGTAGCTTTAGTGTTTGCTTTCGGTTTGCAAAACATCAACGCACAAGAAAAACTCACCAGCCCTGACGGAAAACTGGAACTTCATTTTGAGGTTATTGAGGGCGTGCCTTATTATGCCTTGAATCGCGACGGAAAACCTGTGGTTTTGCCTTCAAAAATGGGTTTCACGCTTGAGTGGCGTGACGATTTGGCACATGCTTTCGTGCTTAAAGATGTGAAATTCGACACTTTTGATGAGACTTGGGAGCCTGTTTGGGGCGAGGAGGCGCAGATTCGCAACCATTATAATGAGATGCTGGTGACGCTTGAGCAGCCAATCGGTTCTGTGGAAAGCATGGACCATTCGACCGAGACGAAAGCCACTGTGATGCAGATAAGATTTCGTTTGTATGACGACGGTTTGGGCTTCAGATATGAGTTCCCAATGGAAAACGCTTTGGTTTATTTCTGGATAACAGAAGAACTGACCGAGTTTGCAATGACCGGAGACCATACCGCCTGGTGGATTCCGGGCGACTACGACACGCAGGAATATAACTACACCGAGTCGAAGCTGAGCGAGATTCGCGGACTTTACGACGCGGCGCATACCGGCAACGGCTGGCCTTGGAAGAGCTTCTCGCCTACCGGCGTGCAGACCGCTTTGCAAATGAAGACCGACGATGGATTGTACATTAACATCCACGAGGCTGCAGTTTTGGATTTTCCGACAATGAATCTTGATTTAGATGATGAAAATTTTGTTTTTCAAGTACATTTAAGCCCCGATGCAACAGGTTACAAGGGCCGCATCCAAACGCCTTGCGTGACGCCATGGAGGACAGTGATGGTTTGCGAAAAAGCCACTGACGTGTTGGCTTCGCGACTGATTTTAAACCTCAACGACCCTTGCGTTTTGGAAGATGTGAGCTGGATTCATCCTGTGAAATATATGGGCGTCTGGTGGGAGATGATTTCAGGAAAAAACACATGGAGTTATACCGATGATTTTCCGTCGGTGAAGCTCGGTCAGACCGACTATGTCCACGCCAAGCCACATGGTCGTCACGCCGCCAACAACGAAAACGTGCGCCGATATATTGATTTCGCATCGGAAAACGGCTTCGACGCATTGTTAATCGAGGGCTGGAACATCGGCTGGGAGGACTGGTACGGCAAGGAGAAGGATTTTGTTTTCGACTTCCTCACACCTTACCCTGATTTTGACTTGCCAGCTTTGAACAAATATGCTCACGAGAAGGGAATTCGTCTTATCATGCATCACGAAAGTTCTTCATCCACAATCAATTACGAGCGTTGGATGGAGCAGGCTTACACCTTGATGAACCAATACGGCTACGACGCGGTGAAGAGCGGCTATGTTGGCAAGATATTGCCTCATGGCGAAGGGCATTACAGCCAGCCTATCATCAACCACTATCATTATTGCATCACCGAGGCGGCAAAGCATCATATTATGGTCAATGCGCATGAGGCGGTACGTCCGACAGGATTGTGCCGCACTTGGCCAAACATGATTGGCAACGAGAGCGCAATGGGCACCGAGTTTCAGAATCGCATCAAGCCCGGACACACCACCATTTTGCCATTCACGAGGCTTCAGGGCGGTCCGATGGATTATACGCCGGGCATCTTCGAGACCGACATGGGAAAAATCGTGCCTTGGGGCGGAAAGATGAACATCACTATATGCAACCAGCTGGGACTGTATGTCACGTTCTATTCGCCATTGCAGATGGCAGCCGACTTCCCTGAGCACTACGCGCAGTTTATGGATGCGTTCCAGTTTATCAAGGATGTGGCTGTCGATTGGGACAGGTCGATTTATCTCGAGGCGGAACCCGGCGCATATATAGTGACAGCTCGCCATCCGAAGATTTCCTCGTTGAACAAGGCTGCAGACGGTGTAGGAGAATTGGAAGATGGCAAGAAAGGTGTGATAAACAGTGTTACCAGATTTGTCTATGCCCTACCTGATGATGCCACCGCCGATGATTTGAAAAACGCCCAACCACGTGACGTCTGGTATGTTGGCGGCATCACCGATGAGAACGCCCGCGAGGTCAAGGTAAAACTAGATTTCCTGAAGCCAAGTGTGAAATACGAGGCAATAATCTATGCCGATGCACCTGATGCGTGCGGTTTGGCCAGCGGCGATTACAACCCTCAGGCTTATACAATAACGAAGAAAAAAGTCACCTCAAAATCGGTGTTGAAGATGAAAATGGCCCCGTGCGGCGGTTTCGCAGTTTCAATAAGGGAAATAAAATAAATTGAACACGGATTACACGGATCTTCACGGATTAAAATTAGCAAAAAATCCGTGGTTAAAAAATATGAAACATCTTGTTAAAATATTGATTTGTGTCCTGCTGCTCGTTTCTTGCAGTAAAACCTCGCATTTTGAGATAAAAACCGTTGAAACCAACGAGCCGCGATTCAGCTGGAATTTTGAGTCGGATGCGCAAAATGTGAAGCAGACGAGCTACAGAATCGTTGTCGCATCGACATTCGAAAATGCTCAAAATGGTGTCGGCGACCTCTGGGATTCTGGCGTAATCGATTCTGACAGAATGCTTTACATTCCTTATGAAGGCAAGCCGCTTCAAAGCCGCGACAAGGTGTTTTGGAAAGTCTTCGCAACCCTGTCTTACGATAAAAACAAGACAGTTTCTGTTGAAAGCGACGTAAAATCTTTTGAGATAAGTCTTTTAGAATCAAGCGATTGGCTGGCAAAATGGATTGGCCACGAGTTCGATGACGATGTGCTTGTCGGGAAGACTCGGTTGGCGGCACGATACCTTCGAAAAGAGTTTCATTTGGATGAAAACATCGCCGAGGCGCGGCTCTATGTCAGCGGTCTCGGGCAATACAGTGCTTACATCAATGGAGTTGAAGTTGCACCCGACGAATTGCTGAAACCGGCATTGTCTGATTATCGTAAGCGAGTGTATTTCAACACTTTCGATGTCACAGATTTGTTAAAAAACGGCGACAATGCTATCGGTGTGACTCTTGCTGGCGGTCGTTTCACAGCCATGCGATACAACGCCCAAAATCCTGATTTCGACTTCACCGACAACGTGCTTCATTTCGGCACTCCACGAATGATTTTACAGCTTGAAATAACATATAAAGATGGTAACAAGTCGTTGATTGTCAGCGATGAGTCCTGGAAAATCACCAACAAAGGACCGATTCGGACATCAAACGAATACGATGGCGAGACATACGATGAAAACTTTGAACTCGGCGATTGGACATTGCCAAATTACGATGACAAATCTTGGTTAAATGCGGAACTTGTCGAAGCCCCGAAAGGAATTCTAAAACCGCAAATGAATCCAAACATTAAAATTCAGGATTCGCTAACGCCTGTTGCCATTTTCAAGAAAAACAACAAATGGATTCTCAATATGGGACAAAACATGGTCGGCGTGTTAGAAATGAACATTTCAGGCCAAAAACCAGGCGACACAATCATATTGCGATTTGCCGAAAATATTTATCCCGACAGCACCATCGATGTGAGAAACCTGCGCTCAGCAGAGGCGACAGACCGATATATTGTTGGAAATGAGACGTTTCGGGAAACGTCTCTACAGTGGAGGCCGATGTTTACGTATCACGGTTTTCGTTACGTCGAGGTCACAGGCCTCCGAGACACTCCAAAAACCTCTGATTTTCAAGGTCTTGTATTCTATGATGAGATGCTTACTACAGGCTCTTTCGAGACCTCCAACGAGATTCTGAACGCCGTTTACCGCAACGCTTATTGGGGAATACGAGGCAACTACCGCTCGATGCCCACCGACTGTCCGCAGCGTGACGAGCGCATGGGCTGGACCGGCGACAGAGCTACAGGCTGCTATGGTGAATCGTATATCTTTGACAATCATCATCTTTACGCGAAATGGCTCGACGACGGCGAAGACTGCCAGCTCGAAAACGGCTCCATTTCCGACGTGTTTCCGCCCTATTGGCGCAACTACACCAACAGCATGACATGGCCTGGCGCTTTCATCACAGTGGCCGACATGATTTACACCCGTTTTGGCGACGACAAACCCATCCGTGAGCATTATAAGGCAATGAAAAAATGGCTTATCTTCATGAAAACCAGATACATGTTCGATGGTATCATGAAACGCGACCAATACGGAGACTGGTGCATGCCGCCGGAATCGCCCGAAATGATTCACTCGCGCGACAGAGATCGCCGAACGCGTAAAATGGTTATCGCGACGCCGTACTACTGCTATCTTTCAAATAAAATGGCAAAATTCGCTGAAATATTAGGTTTAACTGATGATGTAGAATATTATCGAAACGAAGTTTCCGCCACGGCTGAGGCTTACAATTCAAAATATTTAAATCAGCAAATCTGGCGTTACGACAACAACACCGTGACAGCTAACATCCTTCCTTTGTTTTTCGGGATGGTGCCAAAAGGTCACGAAACCGACGTTTTAGAAAACATCGTTGACCGCACCGAAGACCTGCACGACAATCACGTCTCGACAGGCGTTGTCGGCATCCAGTTTTTGATGCGCACGCTCACTGAATACGGCCGTGGCGACCTCGCACTGCAGATTGCCACCAACAACACCTATCCGAGCTGGGGCTACATGGTCCGCAACGGCGCCACCACCATCTGGGAACTCTGGAACGGCAACACCGCCGACCCCTCGATGAACTCCGGCAACCATGTGATGCTCCTCGGCGACCTCATCATCTGGGAATACGAATATCTCGGCGGAATTCGAGCCCTCGAACCTGGCTATAAAAAGATCCAGCTGAAGCCCTACCCCATTGACGGTCTTGACTTTGTGAACTGCACTTATAACTCCGTCAGCGGTCGCATCGAGAGTAACTGGAAACGTAATGGTAAGCGTTTCGAGTGGGATATATCGATTCCTGCCAACACCGAAGCCGAGGTTTGGATTCCGACTTCTAAAGGCTATAAAGTAAAGAATTTAGGCAGCGGAAAATATCATTTTAATAACTAATTTTTCCTATTTTTGCAAAAACATCTTTCTATGGAAAAACAATCATACGTTGAAAAACTGTCAAAATACTTGATTTATCTGGGAATACTGGCAATTCTAAGCTTTGTGTGCTGGTATTTCAGCAGTGTGCTCGTTTATGTGATTCTGGCGTTTGTGGTGTCGCTCGTCAGCCGACCGTTGGCACGCCTGATAGGAAAAATTCGCATCAAAGGAAAAAGTGCGCCAAGTTGGCTTTTGGCAATCGTATCGATTTTCATCGTCATCGCCGTAATGCTGATGATGATTATTCTGGTGATTCCGGTGATAACCAATATCATCAACGAAGCTTCACTTTTCGGTAATATAAACCACTTGAACGGCAACCTTGGCACCAACATCAACGAGTGGATAATCGGTATGTTTCCCAGTCTGGGCAAGGATTTCGACGCTATCAGCGTGCTGTTCGACTATCTGAAAGGTGCCGTGACTGACTTCAACATTACCGGCATTATCGGCTCGGTCGGCTCCGTCGTAATCAACTTCGCCGTCGGACTCTTTGCGGTGGTGTTCATCTCGTTTTTCTTCGTCAAAGACGAGAATCTGTTCTCAAAGATTGTCGCGGCTTTGGTCCCTGACCACTTTGAAGCCTCTGTAACCGAGTCAATTAGAGATATTGATCATCTGCTTTCACGTTATTTTGTCGGTCTTATCACGGAAATGTTTTGCGTCGCACTTTTCAACTTCCTGGGTCTGTGGCTAATCGCTCGCATCGGCGTCAGCTATGCCCTCGGCATCGCTTTCATCGCCGGAATTCTCAACATCATCCCGTATGTCGGACCAATCATCGGAGAGGTGCTTGGCGCGTTGCTGTGCATGGTGCTTCATTACGGTGCTGGTGTCGGCCTGGACGTCAACATCTGGTTCTTCGCGCTCATTGTGCTGTTAATCATGCTGGCAGTGCAGATGATCGACAATTTCGTGCTTCAGCCAATCATTTACTCAACGAGCATCAAGGCGACGCCGCTTGAGATTTTCATCGTGATGCTCCTTGCAGGAAACATCGGCGGCATCTTAGGCATGCTCGCCGCAATCCCGGCCTACACAGTCATCCGTGTCATCGCCGGAAGATTTTTCTACGACAAAAAGGTGGTGCAGAGGTTGATGCCGGAGATTAAAAGCAGCCAAGTTCCCAAACAGAATTAAGCCAAGTTCCCAAACAGAATCGCGCCAACTCGCCGAACAAATTTCCGCCAACTCGCCGAACAAATTTCCGCCAAAGTGCCGAATGGATTAAAAAAAGAGTTATTTTTGCAGCGTGAAAACTATAACAATGGATACATATAGACCTAGAATTGTCGATGAATTGCTGAAAAGGAAGCTGGCTGGCAAAGGCGCCGTGTTGATTAAAGGTCCGAAATGGTGTGGAAAAACCACATCAGCCGAGCAAATTGCCCAAAGCGTACTTTATATGGGCGATACAAAGACACGCGAACAAAACATCAAGTTGGCGAATGTTGACCCACATTTAATTCTCGACGGATCCACACCACGACTCATCGACGAATGGCAAGAGGCTCCTGTGTTGTGGGATGCAGTGCGTTTTGAAGTGGATCACCGCAAAGGACATGGACACTTCATCCTTACAGGCTCCGTTGTTGTAAAAGATGATGTGGATGGTAAGCCACAGATTCATCATTCAGGAGCTGGACGTATCGGACGCATCGTCATGCGACCAATGAGTTTATGGGAATCGGGCGACTCAAATGGAATGGTAAGTTTGGCGGAGTTGTTCAAATCGCCAGAGCGCATTGCTGGAACATGTGAACTCAACTTACAAGACATTGCATATTTGACATGTCGAGGCGGCTGGCCAGACACATTAGACATAGATAAAAGCATTGCTTTAGATCAAGCTTTTGATTATGTGGATATAGTTGCTGAAACCGACATTTCAGCGGCAGATAATGTACACAAAGATCCTGAACAAGTGCGACGTTTATTGCGCTCGTATGCGCGTCATCAGGGAACACAAGCAGCATTAACTACTTTGAGAGATGATATGAAGACTAATGAACTTACCTCTTTTAGTGAAGATTCTGTCGCTACATATCTCAAAGCGTTGAATAAGATCTATGTTGTCGAAGACATGCCTGCGTGGAACCCAAATTTGCGTTCAAAAACAGCCATCAGAACATCCGACAACCGTTATTTTGTTGATCCATCAATCGCCACCGCTGCTTTAGGATTGGGTCCCAATGATTTGATTAATGATTTAAATACTTTTGGCCTGATTTTCGAAACACTATGTGTCCGCGATTTGCGTGTTTTTGCTGATGCCATTGATGGCAAAGTTTACCACTATCGTGATAAAGACAAATTGGAATGCGATGCTGTTGTTCATCTCCGCAACGGCTCTTATGGTCTTGTCGAAATCAAACTTGGCGGCGACCAACTTATCAACGAAGGTGCTGAAAGTCTTTTGAAACTTAGCAACAAAATAGACACTACGAAGATGAAGTCACCAGCATTTATGATGGTTTTAACAGCAGTTGGGCCGTATGCATTCAGAAGAGATGACGGGGTTTATGTGGTGCCAGTTGGGTGTTTGAAGAATTAAAATAAATAATTATCAGAAATGGCTAAAGATACAAAATACGATAGTCTATCAAGAGAACAATTGATAGACAAACTTAAAAAACTTGAAAAAGAACAATATGGACTTGTTTGGGAAGACAAGGAAGAAGATGTTGCAAAACGATGTGATTCAGAATTGCCCTTGCTTAAGGAAGACAGTTCTCGTGAAATTGTTAGTGACCCCAAATTGCCTTACAATATCATCATTGAAGGCGACAACTATCATTCTTTGTATGCCCTTAGTTTTACTCACAAGAAAAGCATTGACGTTATCTATATTGATCCTCCATATAATACTGGAAATAAAGATTTCGTTTACAATGACACTTATGTTGATAAAACAGACCAGTTTCGTCATTCAAAATGGCTATCTTTTATGAGTAAAAGACTCCGATTGTCAAAAAACCTTTTATCAAAACGAGGATTAATATTCATATCGATAGACGATACAGAATTTGCCCAATTGAAGTTGCTTTGTGATAGCATCTTTTCCGAGAAGAATTTTATTGTAGATGTGATTTGGAATTCAAGGAAATCTGTGTCAAACGACACTATCATTTCATTAAACCACAATCATACCTTAGTCTATGCAAGAGATGTAGATATAATACAACAAAGCAAAAACAATTATAGATTACGTGGCTCAAAAGAAAAGTTCTCAAATCCTGACAATGATCCACGAGGAGATTGGACGGCAGATCCTTTTGATGCACCCGAAGTAAGAGCTAATTTAACATATATTATAGAAAATCCCAATACGGGAAAGAAATACTTACCCCCAAAAGGAAGACATTGGCGAACAACCGAAGAAGAATATCTAAAATTTCTTGAGGATGGTCGTATCGTCTTTGGAAAAACAGGAAGATCTAAACCACAATTAAAACGTTTTTATAATGAAGCTGTTGAAAAAGGCGTTGTTGCAAAATCCATATGGGATGATATTGGCACAACCACCAATGGAACAAAAGAATTGGAAAAGATACTTGGTGACAAGAAATTTAACAATCCGAAGCCTGTTTCTTTAATTATGAAGATTTTGGAATTAGCCAGTTATGAAAATAGTACAATTCTTGATTTCTTTGCTGGGAGTGGAACTACTGGCCAAGCAGTTCTTGAAATGAACAAGAGCGATGGTGGTAATCGTAAATTCATATTATGTACAAATAATGAAAACAATATCTGCACTGAAGTTACATATCCGAGAATATCGAAGGTAATAGAGGGATATTCCGATGTACAAGGAATACCCGCGAATCTAAAGTATTATACACAAACTTTTGTTCCAGTTGTTACTTCTGATAATGATAAGCGAGAATTGGTTAATAGAAGCACTGAAATTCTTTGTGTGGCGGAAGATTGTTTTGAATTTGTACATAGTAGGGATAAATATTCAGACTTTGCCGTATTTAGGGGTAACAATAAGCAAATGGCAATCATTTATGATGAGGATAGTATAACAGATTGCATTGATTATCTGAATAACAATAAGGTTGAACTAATTACGATGATTTATGTGTTTAGTTATGACCATACTTATGATGCAGAAGATTTTGAAGCATTAGACATCAAGTTTTCTGTTAAGCCTATACCAGAGGCAATAATAAATGTATATCGCAAGATCTCAAAAATGAAGAAGAAATGAAAGAGATTAAATACCAAATAAAATACATCAACAAACTTGCTAATGCAGCGAAAGAGTTGATAACTGACAAATATCGTGATAGTGGCACTATTGTTTTCAAGGCTCCAACTGGGTCAGGCAAAACCTATATGGTTTCACAAGCATTGACGCAAATGGTGAAAGATAACCAAGATGTTGCATTTGCCTTTATTTGGATTTCTGTCAATAATTTGCACGAGCAAAGCTTGAACAGTTTGTCAAGGTATTTTGAAGACGAGCGAATACTTGAATGCATTACCAATAACGATTTGAACGACAATACCATTGAGCAAAACCAGATTATGTTTATCAACTGGGAGAGCATCAACAAAGAGAATTCATTGTTCAGGGTGGAAAACGAACAAAATTGGAATCTCCAGTCAGTTGTTGAAAACACAAAAGATATTGGAAACACCATTGTACTTTTGATAGACGAAAGTCATCGAAATGCAAGTACAGACAAGTCGAAAGAACTAATTGATATTATTAGCCCCAAACTGATTATCGAGGTTACTGCAACACCCAAAAACACTTCGGGTACACTTATAGATATTCCATTAGGAGAGGTGATAGACGAAGGTATGATAAAGAAAGAAGTACACATCAATGATGAAAAACCTTCTTCGATTAAAAGCAACGAAGATATTCTAAAAATGGCATTGCGAAAACGCACGCAATTGCAGACGGCATACAAAAGTTTAGGAAAAGACATAAATCCGTTATTACTCATCCAGATTCCAAATAAACGAGCAAATGATGTCATAAATCCTGAAGATGAGATTATAGGTTTATTAAGTGAATTTGGGCTAACAATTCAAAACGGGAAGGTCGCATTATGGTTGTCAGAGGACCATAGAAACAAGGAAGAGGTTGAATTAAACAACAGTCCCGTCGAAGTGCTTATATTTAAAGAAGCAATTGCGCTAGGTTGGGACTGTCCACGAGCAAGTATTTTGTATCTTCAACGAGAATGGAATAATGAACGGTACGAGTTTAACATACAGACATTAGGCCGAATAATGCGAATGCCGGAGCAAACGCACTACGACGACAAACCTGAATTGAATTATGGTTATGTTTACACTGCATCAGATAACTTTACAATTGTGGAAGATTTGGCAAAAGATTACGTTAGCCAACAACAATTGAAGATTGACCATAGCATTTATAGTTCAAAACCAACTTTGTTTAGTGAGCATATTCGACGCAAAAGAGAACTCACAAGACTATCTGGTGATTTTAAAACAGTGTTTTTTCAAGCCGCACAGGAATATGGTTTAAAAGATAAAATTAACTGTGATGTTACACAGATAACAAAGACAATCAAATTTGGTGCAACCATCAAGGAAATAGACAAGGGTGGAGAGCAAAATGTCCTGTTTGATGAAGAGAAACAAGTTTTAAGGAGCAAAGCTGAAATTCAGAGTTTTTACGACAGGTTTGTTCGCGAAATGGTAAATCCATACGAAGTGGCTCGTTCCCAAAACATCTTAAAAACAGCAATTCGTAGTTGGTTCAAAAATGAATTAAGTATCTCTGATGATGATGTTATTCAGTTGATAGTTTTAAGTGAAAGCCGAAATAATAATTCTCAATTTAGACAGGTCATAGAGAACGCAAAGGAATTATATAGAAATCTACCGACAAAGAAAGATGAAATAATACTAAATGAGGATTGGCAAATACCTAATTCTGTAGATATATTCTCTGATTGTGAGGTAATCATTCCAAGTGCAAGATCAATTCTAAAGCAAGAAGATTGTGGACGTTATATTGCAAAAAAGGATAAAAACGGTAGGTCGATGCTTTCTGTTCCTGAAATTACCTTTATTTCAAATATGGAGTCAGCGGATGATTATTTGCAATGGTGGTTCAAAAATGGAGAAAAAGAAAGCAAATACTTCTGTATCGCATACAAAAAAGAAGACGGTTTTTACTATGGCTTTTATCCTGATTTCATTCTTCAGACAAAAAGAGAAACAGTTATCGTTGAAATAAAAGATGATAAGGATTTTAAAGCAGATAATTATTATAAGCTATTGGCTGGAAAAGATTATTTGCAGCGTTTGAAAGGAAATGAAAAGGTTCGTTTTTATATTCTTTCTCCAAAGTGTTACTATGATTTCTTTAAGAAGTTGAACGATATGGATTTAGATGGTTTTGAATCCATCTACGAGCATAATCTTATGAAATACATTAAGAGCCAGCAGTTGCAAATCCAATCAAAAATAGATAACAATGAGAAACTAAGCAAATTGGAAGAAGAGTATAAAGATTTGTTTGATGAGTATGACAAATCTATTTCTGCTTTAGAAGATGAAAAACAAAAGAGAGAACTTCTCGAATTGAGCCTTGAGGAGGCAAGAGTTATTATCAATCAATATAAATCCAATATTGATGTTTTGTCCAATGTGATTAAACCAAAAACACCAAATATTGAAAAGCTTTTGATAAAAACTCCGTTCAACATTTGCATTTTAGGCGAGGTTTCTGACCAATCGCAAATACGATACGAGTTAAATACATATTTTTCAAAAATTGGGGTTTCAACAACCGATTGGGATGTAGATTTCATCAGTAATACAAAACTAGGAAACGCTAATATTTTTAAATCCTTGCAAAAAGGACAATCTAAATACGATTTAATTATTATTGGACAAATCCATCATCATTCAAGCAAAGGAAATCAAAAGGCTAATATCATATCTGAGTTAAAAAATGAAAAATATATTCCATCGATTATTGGAAGCTCTCCTAAAGATATTTTAACGCCAGACAAGCTAATCGAACAATTACATGCTTTTATTATGAAAACTAATTGATTTTATATCTTCAAAGAGGTTTTTTGTATAATGCATTATTTAGACTTGCTTTATATAGTTTTCATTGCAATATTTTTGCATCAACAAATAAGCAATGCTTATCGCCAAATAATGTTTCTATTCATTAAATCTCACAAAATTTAGTGTTTCTATTCATTAAATAAACACATAGAGACGCCATATTATGACGTCTCTACAATTGTAATATCTTATTCCAATTAAAATGGGAATACTCGTAGTAACAAATATCCCAGCACTCCGCCAATAACCCCCAATATCAACCCCACCTTCACCATCTGGGATGTCTTTATCATTCCAGTTGAAGCGGCGATGGCGTTAGGCGGCGTAGAGATTGGCAGTGTCATCGCCAACGAGCAGCAGATTGCAACGTAAAGTATCAACGAGGCGGCGCCTCCGAGGGCTGTCAGCTCACCTTTGATGGCGGTTGACACCACTGCAAGCACTGGCATGAGCAAGCTCGCCGCCGATGAATTGGAGATGAAGGTCGAGAGCAGGTACATGATGAGACCTGCACCGATAATCACTGCAACGGCCGACCATTTTGTGAACGGTATCGCATTGATGAGCACTGTCGCCAAGCCCGTTCCATTGAGGCAGGTGCCGAGGGCGAAACCGCCAGCCACCATCCAAAGGATATGCCACTCTATCTTCGGGAAATCCTCTTCTTTGAAGACGCCTGTTATCGAGAATACAGCAAACGGCACCAGCGCCACGATGTTAGCGTCGAGATGCGTCCAGCCTTCGGTGACCCACAGCAAAATCGTGACAGGCATGGTGATGGCGACAATCCAGAAGTCGCGGTCAAATTTGGCGTTCGACTCGATTTCAATCTCTAATTTCTCCATTTTTATCGGGAAGAGAAGCATCAGCACGACCCATGCGATGAGCAGCAAAACCAGCACAAACGGCACCATATGAATCACCCAAGAGCCGAAGCTGATGTCGATGCCAACCTTCGTCAAAGCGCCTAGCGCGATGGCGTTAGGAGGAGTGCCGATTGGCGTTCCCAAACCACCGAAATTGGCTGCAATCGGGATGGCGAGCGTCAAAGCGGCTGGAGCGGCGCTGTCTTTCGGCAGGTTTTTCAAGACAGGAGCCATAAACGCTAGCATCATCGCTGCGGTGGCGGTGTTTGACATGAACATCGAGAAGGTGCCTGGGACAAGCAAAAGCCCAAGAAGCACATATTTCGGCTTGCTTCCGAAGATGCGGAGCAAAGTCCTTGCCAGATAAGCGTCAAGACCGACTTTATTAGCCGCAATCGCAAGCACAAAACCACCCAAAAACAGCATGATGACAGGGTCGGCAAACGACGCCATGATGTCTTTGTAATTGACAGTATTTCCTGGCACATCGACCATAAAACCCTTGTTCGAAACCGCAAAAAGCAACGCCACGATGGTCGTCACCGAAGTTGCCCAAGCTGGGATGACTTCAAACAGCCACATCAAAGCGGCGAAAACGAAAATCGCCATGGTGCGCTGCTGGATGACAGTCAGTCCGTCAATGCCGAACGACTCTGTAGGCAAAACCCATAACACTATGGTTATCAACAAAATAACTATTAAAAGAATAGTCTTTTTTATATCAAAAGTCTTTTCCATTGAGATAAATTTTTACTTATTTCATTATAAATTCCAGCGTTCCGCCCTCCAAAATCTGCTTATGCGTGAGCTTGTAATCTTTTATCGGCTTCCCGTTGATTTTCACACTCTTCACATGAATCTTCTCTGGTGTCTTATTCGGCGCCGAAATCACAAAATCTTTGCCATTTTCGAGATGCAAAACTGCCTTTTTAAATAAAGGTGTGCCAATGACATATTCAGCGCTTCCGGCGTGGAACGGATAGAATCCGAGGCTTGAAAAGATATACCATGCCGACATCTGACCGCAGTCGTCGTTGCCTGCATAGCCGCATGGAGTGGCGCGGTAAAACTCTGAGCGAACCTGCTCCACCAATTCCTGCGTTCTCTCAGGTTTTCCTGCGAAATTATACAGATAAACGGTGTGGTGACTCGGCTCGTTGCCGTGCGCATACTGCCCGATGAATCCGCTCGCATTGCCATTCACCTCGCCTGAAGTGGCGGTCAGAGTGAAGTTTTCATCCAATTTCTTCAAAAATGTCTTCTTGCTTCCGAAAAGATTTATCAAACCTTGCGGATCCTGAGGCACGAACCACATGTACTGCCATGCGTTACCTTCAACAAAACAAGGTTGTTCGTAGCTGAGCGGGTCGAAGTCCTCAATCCAGTTGCCGTTTTCATCTTTCGGACGGAAAAATCCTGTCTCAGGGTTGAAGAGGTTCTTGTAAAACATGCTGCGGCGATAAAAACGCTCGTAATCTTCAGATTTTCCTAATTTTTTAGCCACCAAAGCCACGCAAGCATCGTCGAAAGCCTGTTCCATCGTGATACTAACACTCTCATTTTGAAGCGTTTGCGGCAAATATCCATATTTTTCCCAAATTTCAAATGGCGAATTGTAATGGCTTCTTGTGCTACTCTCGACCATCGCTTGGTATGCCTCTTCCACGTCGATTCCAGGAATCTCCGCCAAAATGGCATCTGCCAAAACCGGGATTGCGTGGTTGCCAATCATGCAGTAGTTGTCCTGCCCCCAAAGGTCCCAAATAGGCAAATATCCGTAAGTTTTATGGTGCAAAACCATATCTCTCACAAATTGAGCAGCGATATCCGGCGCAATCAAAGTGTAGAGCGGATGCGCGGCGCGGAAAGTGTCCCACAGGCTGAAAGTACTGTGATAAGTCTGCCCCTCCGGCATCTGCTTGATCTCGAAATTCGTGTCCATGTAGCGGCCATCGACGTCGCTCATGGTGTTCGGCTGCATCAAAACGTGGTAAAGGCCTGTGTAGAATATGGTTTTCTGCTCGTCGGTGCCCTCGATGTCGATGCGACTGAGTTCTTTTTGCCATACGTCATGTGCATTTTTAACATATTCGTCAAAATTCCAGCTTTGAACCTCGGCGAGCATGTTTTTACGTGCCCCATCGTTATCGACAGGCGAAATCGCCACTTTTACGATAAGTTCCTGATTATCAATACTATCAAAGCTCAAAGCTGCACGCAAAGTGCGACCATTCACCACATCGCTGTTACCGACATTCAAACCTCCGTTCATCAAAATATGCTTGCTTATAGGCTTCGAAAACTCGGCGCGGAAATAGATTTTGCGCAACTTCGCCCATCCGCACACCACGCGATAGCCTTCAACGGTATGGTCATCGACGATGCGAATCTGCGCCTGGATGATGTCGTAATAGCGGCGACCCGAGTAATAAGCGTCGCCACGATAAATGCCGCGATCTAAATCTAAAACCACAGTCTGCGGCTTCCCTTCAGGAAAAGTATATTTGGTAATTCCAGTTCTTACGGTCGCCGAAACCTCAACATTTACAGAACTTTCCTGCAAAAACACCTGATAATATCCAGGGCGCGCCGACTCGTTTTCATGTGTGTAATGCTGACCGAAATCGGCATTTTTCAACTGCTCAGGCGTCACTTCTTCAGAAACCGGCATCAAACTGACATCAATGAGGTCGGTGCAACCGGTGCCGCTCAAATGCGTGTGGGTGAATCCGTAAATCACATCTTTATTATAATCGTAGCCCGAGCAAGGGTCCCAAGTGACCATCTGCTCCGTCTCAGGGCTCAGCTGCACCATGCCCTGCGGCATCGTCGCACCCGGAAAAGTGCTTCCGCTCAGCGCACCCGTCTCATCGGTCTGCGTCCCGATGAAAGGGTTGACAAATCTCGTGTAATCGTTGGCCTGCGCAAACACCAAAATAGGCAGAAACAAAGCCAAAAACAGAGAAAAATATTTTTTCATAGCGATTAAAATTTCATGACACAAAAATACAAAAAACTGCCAACTGCAAACTGCCAACTGCAAACTTTTTTGTATTTTTGTAACTCGAAAAATGAAAAACTATGGCTTATAGCTACGACTATCCCCGCCCTGCAGTCACTGCCGACTGCATCGTGATGACGCGCGAAGACGACCCGAAGGTGCTTCTCATCGAGCGCGGCCACGAGCCTTTCAAGGGCTGCTGGGCTTTTCCTGGCGGTTTCATGAATATGGACGAAACCACCGAGCAGTGCGCCGTCCGCGAACTTGAAGAGGAGACAGGATTAAAAATCACTGACATTCAGCAACTTGGAGCCTATTCAAAAGTTGACCGCGACCCACGAGGCCGCACCATCACCGTGGCATATCTCGCCTTTGTGGATAAGCCCCTCCCAGTCAAAGGTCAGGACGATGCCGCCAAAGCGCAGTGGTTTTCGGTAAAAGAGCTGCCAAAATTGGCGTTTGACCATGAAGAGATAATGAGAGACGCTATTCAGACAGGATTTAAAAATATAAGACAAGATTTACAAGATTAACAAGATTTGGACAACCTTATTTAGACGACTAAACATCCTGTAAATCTTGTTAATCCTGTCAAATAAATCTTGTCTTTTTAGCAAACTCAAACAACTCCAGCGGCAGATGGCAATAACCGTCAGGGTTCTTTTCCAAATAATCTTGATGATAGTCTTCTGCTGTGTAGAAATTCTGCAACGGCATCACCTCGACGGCGATTTTGCCTTCGATTTTGGCTTGCTGTTCGGCCATAACCTTGTTAATCGTTTCTAAATCAACGATATCGGTGTAATAAATTCCTGTTCTGTATTGCAACCCGACATCATGACCTTGTTGGTTGACGCTCGTAGGGTCGATGGCATGGAAATACATGTCGAGCAGGAACTCGAGGCTGATTTTGCTCGGGTCATACTCCACCATGACGGTCTCGGCGGCCTTGGTCTCGCCGCTGCAGACCTCCTTATACGTCGGGTTTTCCTTGATACTGTTTGCATAGCCGACTTTTGTTTCGACCACCCCTTTTATCATCTTGAAATAATGCTCGGTGCCCCAGAAGCAGCCACCGGCGAGATAGATATTTTTTGACATA